>SFGY01000007.1 GCA_004556455.1 Clostridiales bacterium
AATGATGTGCATATACGTTCTCTTTTGAGGCAATATTCTTCACTCTTTCCCTAAAGACTTCCACGCAAAAGAGCCCTGAAAAGCGTGAGAAAAGGTATAAAGAAGAACGAACCCGGAAATTCACATCTCCGAGTTCGTTAAGTTCAGGCTAAGTTTGAGCAGGAGCTTACTCGGCTTTCAGCGTGCCCATGCCGGGTACGTCGACAGAGCCATCCGCAAGCTTTTTCACAAAATGGCAGGCCACTTCATGTCCAGGCTCCTTCAACTCGAGTGCGGGCTTCTCCTTCTCACAGATTTCCTGCTTATAGGGGCAGCGACCGGCAAAGGGGCAACCCGGCTTTGGATTCACTGGGCTGGGGACATCGCCTTTCAGGATGATGCGCTCGCGCTGCAGGCCGACCTTGGGAATGGGAATTGCAGAAAGCAGGGCCTGCGTATAAGGGTGCATGGGCCGACGGAAGATCAGGTTATGATCCGTTATCTCCACGATGGAGCCGAGGTACATGACGGCAATGCGGTCCGAAATATGTTTCACCACCGATAGATTGTGAGCGATGAAGAGGTAGGTCAGACCGATTTGCTCCTGCAGATCCTCGAGAAGGTTTAAGATCTGAGCCTGAATGGACACGTCCAGGGCCGATACAGGTTCGTCCAGCACAATGAACTTGGGCTTCAGAGCCAGAGCACGGGCAATGCCGATACGCTGACGACGGCCGCCGTCAAGCTCATGCGGATAGGCGTCAAGAAGACGGCGCTCCAGACCGACGAGTTCCATGGTCGTACGGACACGGCTCTCAAGGCTTTCACCCTGCAGCACTTCCTTGTTGACGCGCAGCGGATCGGCAATCAGCTGGTAGGTGGTCAGACGGGGGTTCAGCGATGAATAGGGATCCTGAAAGACGATCTGCATATTCTGACGCATCTTTTTCTTTTCCGCACCACTGTATTTGAGGATATCTTCACCCTCAAAGACCACTGATCCTGCCGTGGGTTCGTGCAGACGCAGGATAGCGCGACCCGTCGTCGACTTGCCGCAGCCCGATTCGCCGACCAAGCCCAGCGTCTCACCGCGTCTGACGTCAAAGTCAATGCCATCCACGGCGTGAAGAATCCCTGACTTCACCTTGAAGAATTTTTTGAGGCCACGTACTTCGAGTAGCGGGCGTTCCTGCGAAAACTCTGCTGCGTTCTGCAGACGGCCTTTTTCCTGATTAAGCTCTGCCATCTAGGCTTCCTCACTTTCTTGCTCTTCCTTCAGCTGACGACGGGGCATGGGGTGCCTGGGGTCAAAGAGGAAGCAGGATACCTCGTGCCCATCCTCACGCTTGTAAACAGGTGGCTCGTATTTGGAACAGAGCACCGTCGCATAGGGGCAGCGAGGATGGAAGGGACAGCCAGAGGGCAGATTTGTGGGATCCGGCGGCATGCCCGCAATGGCCTTCAGCTTCTTGTCTTCATCCAGAGAAGGGATGGAATTAAAGAGGCCAAGCGTATAGGGGTGGAGCGGCTCATTATATATTTTGCTGACATCCGCGTACTCCACAACGCGGCCAGCATACATAATGGCCACATAGTCGCAGATCTCCGCCACAACACCCAGGTCATGGGTAATGAGGATCATGGAAGTGTTGAAATCTTTCTTCAGATCCTTCATCAGTTCCAGAACCTGAGCCTGAATTGTGACATCGAGGGCAGTGGTTGGCTCATCTGCGATGAGGAGCTTGGGATTGCAGGCCAGGGCCATGGCAATGACCACACGCTGTTTCATACCGCCGGAGAACTCATGAGGATAATCGTCCACACGCTCTTTACGGATACCCACCGTTTCCAGCATCTCGATGGAGCGCTGACGCACCTGGGATTTATCAAGGTTCTGATGCAGGCGCACAACTTCTTCAATCTGAGCGCCGACACGCATAATGGGGTTTAGCGAGGTCATCGGATCCTGGAAAATCATGGAGATTTTATCTCCGCGAATGGAGCGCATCTCATTTTTACTTTTTTTCAGAAGATCTTCGCCCTCAAACTCAATGGCGCCGTGGGTCACAACTCCTGGCGGATCCGGAACTTGCCCCATGATGCCCAGCGCCGTTGTCGTCTTTCCGGCGCCCGTCTCACCGACGAAGCCGAGCGTTTCACCCTCGCGCACGCGCAGGTTCAGCCCATTGACGGCTTTGGTGATGCCATCATCGGTACGATATTCAATGCTCAAATCCTGAATATTGAGCAGGTACTTTTCATTTTTCGTTTCTGGATTCATCTTTGTCTCCCTCCTCAGCGTTTCATACGCGGGTCAAGCGCATCGCGCAGACCATCGCCCACCACGTTCAGGGCGAAGATCGTGAGCACAATGACGAGACCCGGGAAGAGGGTCATGTGCGGGTAATCGCGGATGTAGCCGCGGGCCGTAGAAAGCATGGCGCCCCATTCCGGTGTCGGAGGTTCAAGTCCGAGGCCGATAAAGCTCATGCCGGCAGCGTTCAGAATAGCATAGGCAAAACCCAAGGTTGCCTGAACAATGATCGGGGCGAGGCAGTTCGGCAGGATGTGTTTAAAAATGATACGGGCCGGATTAGAGCCGGTCGCTCTGGCCGCCTCAACAAATTCCATCTCCCGCAGTGAAAGCACGGAGGCGCGCACAATACGGGCATAAGCCGGAATTGCGGCGATACCCACGGCGATCATGAGGTTGGCGAGGCCGGGACCCATGGCCGCAATAATGGCGATGGCCAGAAGAATATCAGGAATGGCCTGAAAAATATCAATCAGGCGCATGAAGACAATATCCACCACGCCGCCGAAGAAACCGCAGAGCGCACCGATGCTCACACCGATGACCAGAGCAATACCGACACAGATAAAGCCGATACGCAATGAAATCCTTGAGCCATAGATCAGGCGACTGAAGATATCTGCGCCAAAGTTATCGCAGCCAAAAATATGCTGACGTGAGGGTTTGGCAAAAAGAGCTCCCATATCAAACTGATTGGCTTTGTATGGGGCTACATAGTCCGCAAAAATGGCACAGAGGATGAGCACAGCAAGAATGACGAGGCCAACCATGGCGAGTTTATTGCGGCGCAGGCGTCGCCATATTTCTGCAAGACGGCGGAACCGACGCTTTCTGCGATCATTACCGTCTTCTTCAGCATGTTCCAGAGTCAGCGGGTCATAAATATGGGGATCATTATAAATGCTCTCATCAGGCACGCCTGTCGGCTGTACATTCGGGGCATTCTGCGACAGCGCTTTAACAGAAATCTTAGAGTTCATGCTCGTCCTCCTTACGTGTATTGCGACTTAATGCGCGGGTCAACGAAGGCGTAAAGCAAGTCGACGATCAGGTTGACACAGGCAAAGGCCACGGCGACAAAGAGCACGCCGCCAAGAACGATGGGGATATCACGAGCTTTAATGGCATCGACCATGAGACGGCCAATCCCGGGAATAGAGAAAATGACCTCTGTCATGAGCGCGCCACCAAGGAGCTGGCCAAACTGAATACCGATGATGGTAATAATCGGGATCAGGGCATTGCCAAGCGCATGTTTCCATATAATGACACTATGCTTCTGCCCCTTAGCTTCGGCCGTGCGGATATAGTCCTTATGAATGACCTCGAGCATATTGGAGCGGGTCATACGGGTGATCACAGCAACGCTCTGTGCACCCAGGGCAATAGACGGCAAAATCATCTGATTGAAATGCGTAAAACCCGAGGAAGGCAGCCAGCCAAGCTGGACTGAGAAAAAGATAATCAGCAGGAGACCCAGCCAGAAGACCGGCATGGAAATGCCGATGAGCGCAAAGATCATCATGATATTATCAAAAAAAGAATATTGGTGAATGGCCGATACTATTCCTATGGGAACCCCCACAACGACGGCAAGGGTGACAGCGAGGGAAGCCAGCTTAAAGGTTGCAGGCGCCGCATCGAGGATTTCTTTGGTCACTGGCTTGTGCGAGCGGTAGCTTTCACCAAGGTCAAAATGGAAAACGATATTTTCCAGATAATGTCCGTATTGAACGAAAAAAGGATCATTTAAGCCCAAGCGTTCACGCTCAGCCTGCACCGCTTCTTCAGAGGCATTCTGCCCCAGGGAAGCACGCGCCGGATCCCCGTTGGAAAAATGCAGCAGAGTAAAAACCGCGAGGCTTACTCCCAGCATGACAGGGATGAGCAGCAGTAAACGCTTGATGATGTATTTAATCATAGGGTCTCCGCATTTCACAGAACAAGTCCGCCCCGATGAAGAGGCGGACTCGTCCGCAGTTTATTAAGCTCCAGGCCCCGCTGCTGCGTTTGGCAAAATAAGTCTCTGCCAGCAGGCCCGGCGCAGCTTGTTCAAAATCCGGGCTTAGTCAGCAAAGGTGACCTTCCAGATGGGATGCCAGGCATAGGGTGAGGGTTCGAGATTCTGGATATACTTGGCCGCACCGATGACGACTTCACCGTTGTGCTCATAGATCCAGGGCTTCAGCTCATCGATGTATTCCTGGAATTCTTTGTAGATCTTGGCGCGTTCTTCGCCATCCGGCGTTTTGCGGCCATCTTCGAGCAGCTTGTCAACTTTTTCGTCCTCGAGGAAGACATAGTTGCCGCCGGCGCCTTTGGCGCTGGAGTGGAAGCAGGGCCAGAGGGCCATATCTGCATCAGGAGCATCCGGGGTCCAGCCAATCTGGAACATCTGCTGTTCGCCAGATTCCAGCTTCTCAATGTAAGCCGCCCACTCAAGGACTTCGATCTTCACGGAAATTCCACATTCAGCCAGCATGTTCTTGATCCAGCCGGCCATATCAACACGTTCGGTTTTTTCGTTGGTGGAAAGCGTCAGCTCGAGACCATCAGGATAGCCTGCTTCTTTCAAAAGCTCTTTAGCTTTTTCAACATCGCGGGCGAAAGGCTCCATATCATTAGCAATAGAATACTGCATGCTGCCTTCAAAGGGGCCTGTAGCCGCTTTGCCAACGCCACGCCACACAGCGGCGTCAATGGCTTTCATGTCAAGACCATAAGCAATGGCCTGACGAACACGAATGTCATCCAGGGGCTTCTGACTGAGGTTCAGACCGAGATACTGCGTGCTGTATTCAGGAACGCGGAGAACCTGCAGATCGGGATTGCTCTCGACACGCTCGATATCCTGCGGCGTAAGCTCATAGGCGATGTCCACTGCGCCGGATTCCAGCTCAATGGTACGGTTAGTGGCTTCGGGGATAACGCGGAGGATCATGGTCTTATAGGCTGGTTTAGGATCGCCCCAGAAATCCTCGAAACGCTCGAAAGTCATGTGGTCGTTCTTTTTCCACTCCACGAATTTGAAGGGACCGGTGCCGACAGGGTTCTGACCGAATTTCTTTTCACCCTCTTCTTCAACGGCTTTCTTGCTGACAATAAAGCCGGAAGCATGGGCCAGACATTTGAAGAAGCCGGTGTTGGGCTTATTCAGCTGGAACTTGATGGTGTAGTCATCAGGCATTTCAAAGCTGCCCTCTTTAATATCACCAAAGATATGTGCAACAGCCGGAGCTTTGCGGGCCCGTTCAAAGGAAAAGGCCACATCTTCAGCTTTCATTTCTTCACCATTGTGGAACTTCACACCTTTGCGCAGGTGGAAAACATAGGTGACATCATCGGGGAGTTCCCAACTCTCAGCCAAAACCGGGATGGGGTTTGATTCTTTGTCGAGATCGATCAGGCCTTGATAGATCTGATGCATAGCATGGCTGGATGGGCTGTCGTTGTTGGCCACGGGGTCCAGGGTAATGGCGTCGTAAGCTGTTGCGACGGTCAGGGTGTCATGGCCTTCGGCTTGCACCGGGCGAGCCACAACAAGGAAACTGAGGCAAACAAGCAGGGCCAAAAGAAGACTCAAGTGTTTTTTCATAGCTGTGTCGTGTGAATGAAAAGTCCATAAGCCAAGAGGCTTGTGCACTTTTTCATGTTTACACGCTCCTCCTTCATTTTTTGAGCATTTGCACGCTCTTTTATATAAATTAACTAAATGCTTCACTTTTTGTCAAGCAGAACTTTGTCATTCTACCTGTAATTTACTTAAGCTACAGGAGATAGACGATAAGATCCATCGCTATTATGCAAAGGTCACCCGTCAGCTAACTATTCTTTGTCGGAGCTAGGATTCCCCCGGAGCATAAGCCGGTCGGGAAAAATGAAGCTCAACCTGTCCAACCATGAGGGAGGACACAATGGTGGTTAAGAGCGAATAGATGATGCGGTTAAAGGGAATGTAAACAAGCGAGAGCAGGAGAACCAAAAAGTCTCCCAACACATAAGAGACAGAGAGGGAAAGCTGAAACTTGCGGCTGATAAACATGGAAAGGGCATCGTCCCCGCCGGAAGCACCTCCCTGTGTGACCACAAGACCGCAGCCCAGACCGATGAGCAGGCCGCCGCATATCGCGGCAAGCAGCGGAAATTCATAGAGGCTGGGAAGTACGGGCCCGATGAAATCGAAAAGCCTGAGGAAAAGAGCCATTGAACAGGTCGCGATAGCTGATTTTTTAATGAAGCCCGCCCCCATAAGACCAAAGCCCAGAGCGTAACATAAGGCGTCCAGGATGGGCGCGACAATAGAGGGTTCGAGAGCAAAAACGCGATCCGCAAAAAGGACAAGGCCAATGACGCCGCCTTCTGTTATCCTCGACTGCGCATGAATATTGACCAGAGCAAAAGCCATGATCATACTGCCCAGGAGAATACGTCCAAGTTCGATGGGCTGTAGTCCAAAAAACGCAAGAAGTCTGGAGATCGCCGAAGGTTGACACAAGACATCGCGAGTTTGGACGCTTTTGTTTTCTTTTTTATGAAATTTATGAAAAAATCCCATAGTTAACTAAGCCTCCGCTTTCGTAAATTCGATGGTTGTGATGCTTTTTGTTTGGGATTTTGCTATAAAACTCTGCAGGAAGACCTCTCTTTTCAGCCTCTGAAACGTCACATCAGGCGAAACACAAGCTCTCTGTTCGATGGTGATCTGCAGATAAAACTTATAGGCGGCACGCCATCCAACAACGTACCATTCCTTTTTTTATCCTGACAGAAGGTTCAATTCTTGTCAAATCGAGAGAGAATCATTTTGCTTAAACCACACGATGCCTTCTGCACCAATACACGGTAGCTCTCACATCCATTTAACGCAAAACCTGTTGACAGCATTGTACTGGCATGTTTCATGCATCGCAGGAAAGACCCTGACAAAGGGCTGATCCGTGGCCTGTTGGCTTCTTTTTCCCTTTTCCAGCAAAGGTTTGTTCCTGGTCGTTAAGGATTTCCCCTCAGCTGCAATCTTTTACCTGCATCAAACTTGCCGCTAATCTCTGCTTGCTACACTGGCTTTGATCATTCAGAAGAGAGCCTCGGAGATCAAGCATGTCGTTTATTGAACTGAAAAACTTAGGTAAAAGC
Source organism: Clostridiales bacterium (assembly GCA_004556455.1). GTDB lineage: Bacteria > Bacillota > Clostridia > Saccharofermentanales > DTU023 > SFGY01. The sequence continues at coordinate 7,427 of SFGY01000007.1, forward strand.
TATGACAAACAGAGGAGCAAAGCCGTCAGCGACGTCAATCTGACGATTGATAAGGGAGATTTTGTGGTTCTCGTCGGACCATCCGGCTGTGGCAAATCGACGACCTTGCGCATGTTGGCAGGGCTGGAAGAAATCACTGACGGTGAATTTTATTTTGAAGGACAGCTCTACAATCAGCTCAGTCCACAGCAGCGTGGCTTTGCCATGGTTTTTCAAAATTATGCGCTTTATCCTCATCTGACAGTATATGAAAATATCGCTTTTCCCCTGCGCATTCGCAAGCTGAAGAAGACGGAACTGGACGCCAAAGTGCGGCAAGCGGCCGAACTTTTAGAGCTTTCCGGCCTGCTCAGCCGACGTCCTGCCGAGCTTTCCGGAGGACAGAAACAGAGGGTTGCCATTGGCAGCGCCATTGTGCGCGATCCCCATTTATTTCTTATGGATGAGCCCCTCTCTAATCTCGATGCCAAATTGCGGGAACAGATGCGCAGGGTCATCGCAAGCCTCCATCAAAGTCTGGGGACAACGGTGGTCTATGTCACCCACGACCAGGTGGAAGCCATGACCCTGGGGAGCAAAATTGTCGTCATGAACAGGGGAAAAGTGCAGCAAGTGGACAGTCCTTCTCAGCTTTATCAACATCCTGCCAACATGTTTACTGCTTCCTTTATTGGCAGTCCCTCCATCAATTTTCTTGAAGTGAATATGTTGAAACGTCCCGACGCCTACCAGCTTATCTCGGGGCCATCAATCCTTCGCCTCACAAATCAGCAGGGAGAGCGGCTCGCTCAACGCGGTTTTTCCGAAGCTCCTTTTATTCTGGGCGTTCGCCCGGGAGACATAAGTCTTGTGCCCACGAACGGACAGGAAGACATGCGCGTGAAAATCATCTCCCGTGAGCTTCTCGGATCCAAGATGGTTCTTTACACCGAAAATAAGCACTCCCGGCTCACCGTGCTGAGTCCTGTGAACTATAAGCTTTTCAGCGGCCAGGAAATTGGCCTGCGTTTCGACTTGGTCAAAGCTTTGGCGTTCGATTCCCAAAGCGAGGAAAATCTGTTTTCCTCACTTAGCTCCAGTCCCGCTGAAACGAGCCATAATCAAGAGAAAGCGTCGGTCTAGCATGAGAACCTGGAAAAGAGTTTCTGCTTATTTCTTCGTCCTGCCCTGTCTGGCACTCTTCGGCGTCTTTCTCTTTTATCCTTTCGCTAAGACGATCTATCTCAGTCTCTATAAAACGAACAATCTGGGTCAGGCGCAAATCTATGTGGGCCTGGACAATTACCGAGAAGTATTACAATCTGCCTCTTTCCACAACAGCCTCAAAGTCACGCTCATATTTGTCTTTATTGTCGTCCTGGTCAGCATGCTGATGGGTCTGTTCAACGCCCTGCTCTGCCAGAAATCCTTCCCCGGAATTCGCTTTTTTTCTACGGCTTACGCCCTGCCCATGTCGATTGCTTCGGCCTCGGCAGCGATGATTTTCCGTCTCATGCTGGATCCCACCATCGGTATCGTCAATAAGCTCCTCGGTCTGAATATCAGCTGGATTCAGAATCCCCACTACGCTCTGCTCAGCGTAGCTCTGCTCACCGCCTGGCTCAATTCTGGCATTAACTTTCTCTATTTCTCCGCCGGTCTGACCACCATTGATGAAACCTTATATGAGCGAGCTTCAGTCGATGGGGCGAACGAATGGCAGAAGCTCTTCCGTATCACCCTGCCCAGTCTGCGTCCCATCCTCTTTTACACGCTGGTCGTGAACATTATTCTTGCCTTCCAGTCTTTTGGCCAGGTGAAGATCCTGACCTCCGGAGGCCCCGGCGAAAGCACCAACCTCATCGTTTTCTCGATTTACCGCAATGCTTTCTTCAATTTCCGTTTCGGCACAGCCGCCACAGAATCAGTGATTCTCTTTTTTATCATTTTTATTCTCACCCTGCTGATGTTCCGCTCGGAAAACAAGAATAACAGCCCTAAAAAAGAATCGAAATAACCCGAGAAAAGGACTTGAACGTCATGTCGCAAGCAAAAAAAAATATCCCACAGCTCCAGAAAAGGAAAGCACGGCACTCCTTTCCGCTCCTGATCCTTAATCTCATTTGCGGTTTATTTATGCTCTTTCCTCTTCTTTACGCCGTATCCATTGCTTTTATGCCCTCAAGTGAGTTGTTCAACATGGATCTCAATTTGCTGCCGAAGCAGCCGACTCTGGAGAACTTCGCGTCAGCTCTGTCTAAGATGCCCCTGGGCCGCTTTATCCTCAATTCTTTTATTGTCTCACTGGCCATCACGGGTGGACAGATCATCTCCTGCTCATTGGCGGCTTTCGCCTTCTCCTTTCTTGACTTTAAAGGCAAAGATGGCCTGTTCATGCTGATTATGGCCACCATGATGATTCCCGGCGAAGCCACCATCATTTCCAATTACCTGACCGTAAGCTCCTGGCAATGGCTGGAAAGTTATAAAGTCCTGATTGTGCCTTACCTCACTTCCGCCATGGGCATCTTCCTTTTTCGCCAGTTTTACCAGAACTTCCCCATCTCCCTCTACGAAGCGGCCCGTATGGATGGCTGCAGTAACCTTCGCTTCATTGTCACGATTCTCCTCCCCTTAAGTAAGCCGGCCATTGGAGCCATGGCCGTTTATACCTTTATCAATGCCTGGAATATGTTTATGTGGCCGCTTCTGGTCACCAGTTCCGAAAAAATGCGCACGGTGCAAATCGGCATCAGCATGCTCGACAGTGTGGATTCCAAGTCCCTCACCATGATGATCGCCGGGGTCGTTCTGATTATCCTGCCCTCCATCTCCATTTTCATTCTGGGACAGAAGCAATTGATAAAAGGCATGTTTAACGGTGCCGTGAAGGGTTAAGCCAAGTAAGGTGTTAAGCGCACAAAGCGCCTGACATAGATCACATCTCTGTAAAAGAACAGATGAAAGGAAAAAATGATGAAAAACAAATTTCTTTCTCTTCTCAGCGCGGTCCTCGTGATCGTGCTCGGCCTGACGCTCTGCAGCGTAGCTCCTGTAGCCGCTGAAGAAGCTAAAACAGAAATCGTTTTCTGGCATTCAATGGGCGGCGTGAACGGCGAAGCGATCGACGCTCTGGTCAAGAAGTACAACGAAGAAAATGACAAAAACATTCATGTCACCACAGAATTCCAAGGCTCTTATGACGATGCCATTAACAAACTGAAATCGGCCTCTATCGGCAACATGGCCGCCGATCTGGTTCAGGTTTACGATATCGGCACCCGCTTCATGATCGATTCCGGCTGGGTTATTCCCATGCAGGACCTCATCGACCGTTACGAATATGATGTCAGCCAGATTGAGCCGAACATCGCGGCCTACTATACCGTTGATAAGAAGCTTTACTCCATGCCCTTCAACTCCTCCACCCCTATCCTCTATTACAATAAAGACATTCTGGATAAGGCAGGGATCAAGGAAGCTCCGAAATCTTTTGCTGAAATCGCCAGCACGGCTAAAGATCTCTGCGAAAAAGGCGGCGCCGGTGAACCTATCTCCCTCTCCATCTATGGCTGGTTCTTCGAACAGTTCCTCTGCAAACAGGGTCTCGACTATGTCGATAACGGCAATGGCCGCGAAGGCAAGGCCAGCAAAGTCGTCTTTGATGAAAACGGCGGCGCCCTCAACATCCTCAAAGCCTGGAAGGATCTGCATGACCAGGGCTATGCGCCTGTCGTTGGCCGCGTTGATGCCGGCATCGCTGACTTCGTGGCTGGTAAATCGGCCTTCACCATCGCCTCTACCGCCTCTCTGAAAGAAATCCTTGAAAACGTCGACAAGCGCTTTGAAGTCGGAACGGCTTATCTCCCCAGCGTGACCGATAAAACCGACGGCGGCGTCTCCATTGGCGGTGCCTCTCTCTGGGCCCTCAACAACGAAGACGAAGCTAAGGAAAAGGCCGTGTGGGATTTCATCAGCTTCCTGATCAGCCCCGCTTCTCAAGCTTACTGGAATGCCCAAACCGGCTACTTCCCTATCACCGTAAAAGCTCATGAAGAAGACGTTTTCAAAGAAAACATCAAAGAGTTCCCGCAGTTTATGACCGCTATCGACCAGCTACACGATTCCTCACCGGAGTCTCAGGGCGCTCTGATCTCCGTTTTCCCCGAAGCTCGCCAGATTATCGAAGGCGAAATCGAGAATATGCTGAACAACAATATCGATCCGGAAAAAGTGCTGAACACCATGGCTGAAAAAATCAACAAGGCCATTGAAGAGTACAACCTGCTCAACAAATAAGTTTTCCCCTCAACCCCTGTGGCAAGACCACAGGGGTCTTTCTCATTTTTTAAGGAATCCCATGACCACTATTCAGCTAGAACATATTAAGAAACAGTATCCCAACGGTTTCACCGCTATTCATGACCTTTCCCTGGAAATCCAGGATCAGGAATTTCTCGTTCTGGTCGGCCCTTCCGGATGTGGCAAGACCACCCTGCTGCGCCTGATTGCCGGCCTGGAAGAAGCAAGTTCCGGACTTCTAAAAATGGATGGAAGGGTGATGAATAATGTTGAGGCCCGGGACAGAGACATCGCTATGGTCTTTCAAAACTATGCTCTTTACCCGCATCTTACGGTTTTTCAGAATATGGCCTTCAGCCTCAGGATGCGCCGGGTTCGCAAGTCTCTCATCAGGGAACAGGTGGAAGATGCCGCCGAAATCCTTGGTCTGGAAAACCTCCTGGATCGTAAGCCCGGCGAATTGTCCGGCGGTCAGCGCCAGCGCGTGGCCATGGGCAGAGCTATCGTGCGTCATCCCAAAGTCTTTCTCATGGATGAGCCTTTATCCAACCTGGATGCCAAACTCAGGGTAGAGATGCGTGAAGAAATCTCCAGGCTCTACCGAAAGCTGAAGACCACCTTTATTTATGTCACCCACGATCAGATAGAAGCCATGACCCTGGGCACCCGCGTGGTCGTGATGGATCACGGGGATATCCGCCAGAGCGGCGCTCCCCAGGAACTTTACGAAAAGCCTGCGAACGTGTTTGTCGCTGGTTTTATTGGCAAACCCGAGATGAATTTTATGCCTTTGGAAGCTTCACTCGCAGCTTCGTCAGCTGCAGCTTATACGGGCCGCAAAATAATCCTGGGCGTTCGTCCTGAGCATATCCACATCACCCCAGCAACGTCCAGGACGGAACAAACTGAACAAGTTGAGCAGGCTGAACAAGTTCCCCTTATGCGCGGGCATATAAAGCTTAAGGAAATGTTAGGCGATGACGAGCTTATCTATGTCGGAAATGACGAACAAAAATGTGTCGTTCTGACCCCTTCCCGCGAAGATCTGCTTCCCGGTGAAAATGTTCGCCTTTCCACGGAGAGGGCGAATATCCATTTCTTTGATGAGCAGACGGGAGAAGCCCTGGCCTGCCGCTCATTCTGATCGGGCTTCCCATTCAGATCGAGCTTTTTGAGAAATATTCTCGCAGCCGTTATACTCAAAGTTCCTTTGTAGGCTTGTGTTAAAATGAGCTGAGTACTTTTTGTCTGCAAAAAAAAGAAACGATCGAAATAGAAAGGAAGCAGCAGGGTGTGAAATTGGAGGGCTGTATCATCTCAGGCAACCGGCGCATCGGTATCCGCTCCATAGAACTGGAGCCCGAGCGAAGCGGAGGACCTCCCTTTAGCAAGCGGCTGGACACGGCCTTACTTAGCCTCTGCAAGGAGATGAATGTTCCTCTTCCCATCTGGCTCAGTAAGAACACGCGCGAATTTGCTCATTTTCACCAGACCTGCTTTTTTCCCGAACAATTTGCTGAGGAATGCCATTTTGATCGCTTTTCCATACGTCTCTATGATGAAAACCAGGGAAGCTGATCTGCGGCAAGATAGAACTCAGGCTGCCCCTGAGCAGACCGAAAGTGTTGGGTGGCTATAGGACGGGAACAGAAGGAGCCAGCAAAATAGGGCCTGGATAATAACTGAGAGACTGACGAAGGCAGGGACCTGAAAGAGCCTTTGATGACCAGGGGAACTGTGTCATCCGCAAATTCAAAGGAGAAAAAATGACTGCGGCATCTGGCAAAACTAAAACGACTGAGGCGGCTGAAATGGCTGCGGCAGCTGAGGATACGAACAAAATGGGGGCAACTGAGGAAATGAAGTCTGAAAGCCTCGCGCAAGAGGTGTGCGATTTAAAAGACAGCAGTTTTACCATCAAGGATCAATACCGTTTCGATGAACTCCTGAAAATCATGCGTTTTCTGCGCAGTCCTCAGGGCTGCCCCTGGGATCGCAATCAAACCCACGCGAGTCTGCGCAGCAATCTCATCGAGGAAGCCTGGGAATGCCTGGATGCGCTCGACAGCGGTATTCCGGAGCGTTTTGCTGACGAACTTGGCGACCTTCTCTTACAGGTGATCTTTCACGCACAGATGGCAGCGGAAGCTGGGGAATTCACGATCGATGATGTCATCGCCCATCTTTGCCGCAAGCTGGTCTCGCGCCATACTCATCTTTTTGGCAAGGATCATGCCGACAGCCCCGAGGAAGTGCTGGCGACCTGGGAGAAAAACAAAATGAAGGAAAAGGGACTGCAAAGTGAAAGTGACGCCTTAAAAGATGTCCCCTCCAGCCTTCCTGCCCTGGCCCGCGCTGCCAAAGTTCAGAAAAAGGCTGCCAACTGTGGTTTCGACTGGCCCGACATCTCCGGAGCCGATGCGAAAATTGACGAGGAACTGGCGGAATTCAGAGAAGAACTGGGTCATCGTGCCGCCGGTGAGGATGAACACTGCGAAGAAGAGGCTGGCGACCTGCTCTTTGCCGTGGTCAACACGTTGCGCAAAGCCAAAATCGATCCGGAAATTGCCCTGCAAAAAAGCAATGAAAAGTTTATTCGGCGCTTTGAGAGGATGGAGAGTAAGGCTCTGGCAGCAGGTCAGCCCTTGCGTGATTTAAATCTGGACGAGGTGGAAGCTTTCTACCAGGAAGTCAAAAAGGAAGAAAAAAATGCGTCTCGATAAATACTTAAAGGTATCGCGCCTGATCAAGCGGCGAACTGTCGCGAATGAAATGGCCGGGCTTGGCCGCATTAAGATCAATGATCGCGTGGCCAAAGCAGGGTCGGAGGTTAAGCCGGGCGATATTCTGGAGATTTCTTTCGGCCAGGGCACGAGTAGAATTCGCGTAAAGGACGTCCGCGAAAGCGTTCGCAAGGAAGAGGCCGAAGAACTTTACGAACTGCTGAAATAATTCCCTGAAGCCTCAAGCGCCGCCGTGTCTGGCTTGCGGTATGAGTGTGTCGGCGGCCAGGGGTGATCAGGCGAATGAGACTTGAACTGAGCGGTACGGGAGGCACGGAACAGGGCATTCTGATCGACTGCTGCCGGAAAGGCCGCTTCAACGCAGAGTGATCCACGGGAGGCCCCTCCAGAAAAAAGCTTATCAGCGAGGAAATTCATGAGTAAAACAAAGATTTACAGCGGCAAAAGCCATTTTCCCCAGCCCTATGCGGAGACCCTGCGGGATTTGCTGGATCAGGTCGGCAGTCGCTATGAAAATATTCCTGCCTATATCTACAGAAAAAAAGTACGTGGCCGCAACTCCTATGTGACCTATGCGGGACTGAGACACGATGTGCTTTCTCTGGCCATAGGGCTGCAGCACCTGAATCTCAGACAGCGGCCGCTGCGCCTGGCTGTGATCGGTGAAAATTCCTATCCCTGGATCCTGGCCTACAATGCTGCTGTCACAGGGATCGGTGTCGTGGTTCCCCTGGATCACCAGCTGCCGAATGAAGAGGCCCTCAAGCTTATGCGGCGCGGTAAGGTTAACGTGCTCTGCTATTCTGAACGGCATAAAGATCTGGCTGAGGCCGCTGTTTCAGCTCTGCCTTCACTGGAACTCTGTGTCAGTCTGAAACAGGAGGAAAATGGCTCAGAAGAGGATCCCTTCGCCAATGCGGAAAGCGATAAGAGCTGGCAAAACACGCTGGTCAGGACAGTCAAGGCACCCATGGTCGCTCTGAGCGCAGCCGCTGGCAAGCTGGTCACGGTCCTCAGCCCCGACCATAAGGCGGACGATAAAGCCGCTGCTTCCGCCAGATCTCCGTTGACGCCCTCCGGACATGAAGGACAGGCATTTTCCTCTGCACGGACAGGTCGCCCTGCAAGTTCCACCGCTTCCCTCAGTGCCGATCAAACTCATGCCGCTCAGCTTTCCGGAAGCGAAACGGAGGCTCACGGCCAGATGGAGAAATCTTCAGAGCTTCATATCCATAAAAACGAAGTGCTCTGGTGCAGTATTGATGAGCTTCTCGAGCTGGGACGTCACAATTTTACTGAAGACTTGCCTGCTCTCGACGCTTTGCGCCCGAAGCCTGACGATCTGGCCAGCATTGTCTTTACTTCCGGAACTCTTTCCAGCGCCAAAGGCGTGATGTTCAGTCAGCGGAATATTTCCAGCAACGCCCATGCTTCGGCCGAAAGCTTTAACACCACACCGGGAATGCGCGCCCTTTCCGTTCTGCCCCTTCATCACTGCTTTGAAAATACCGTGGGCATGTTCGCCTTCTGGTATCTCGGCCTGACCATCTGCATCAACGACGGTTTACGCTACATCGGCGCAAATATGAAAGATTGGCATATCCAACTGATGATGAGCGTGCCCCTGCTTATCGAAAATATCTACGGACAGATTCTTCGCTCCGTGCGCAAACAAAAAAAGGAAGATAAGCTGCGGCGGGGCATTGCTCTTGCGAATTTTCTTCAGTTTTTCGGCGTCAACAAACGCCGCCTGATCTTTCGCACCATCCACGAACAATTGGGAGGTGAATTTCTCTTTACTGTCGTTGGAGGCGCGGCTCTTGACCCCAAAGTGAACGAGTTTTTCCGCGATATCGGCATTAAGTGCCTGCAGGGCTACGGCCTGACGGAGGCTTCTCCGGTGGTCTCCTGCAATACCCTGCAGCGCAATAAAATAAAAACAGTGGGCTGGGCTTTGCCCGGCGTGTCCATCTGTATCGACACAAGCGACGAAGGTGGCGACGAAGACCGGGAGAACGGCGGTGAAATCCTTGTCAAAGGCCCCAATGTCATGCTCGGCTATCTGGATGCCCCGGAACTCACGGCAGAGACCATCGACAGCGACGGCTGGCTGCACACGGGAGACATCGGCTTTATCGCGAAAGACGGCAGTCTCACCATCACAGGACGCAAGAAAAGCATGCTGGTTCTCTCGAATGGCAAAAAAGCCTTTCCTGAGGAAATTGAAACGCTGCTCAAAAAGATTCCCGGCGTCGACGAAGCCTTTGTCTGGGATGAGGAGAGCAAGCGCGGCAGTGTGATCATCTGTGCCAAATTAAAAATTCTGCGCCACGAACTTCCCGAGCTGAGAAGTGGCGACGACGACGAGATTTCCCGCTATCTGCGTGAAGAACTGATCAAGGTCAATCACAAGATGCCTGTTTACAAGGCGGTCACAGCCTTTATCTGGACCGAAGAACCTCTGGAAATGACCACAACCCTCAAGGTACGCCGCAATGTGGAGCGCCGCCGCATTGCCGAAGATCTGGCTCTGAGAGGCCTCTCCATTCAGGAGGCCGACGGTATTCGCCTGCCTGAATCTTCGCCGATGCATATTGAAATCCCTCGCTAAGAAAAAACATCTGTCAGCCAAATACGCATGAAAATGGAGCTGCTTCAAAAGAAACAGCTCCATTTTTACTCGCGACGAGATGGATGAATCATTCGACCCATTTTATGGAAAGTTCAAAAGAAAGAGCTCCAAAGCTTTTTAGCGATTGAAGCCGTTTCTCACGTTTAAGCTTCGACCGTTTAACCCTCGACGATGGTCGTGCCGGTCTTTCCTTCCATGCCTTCTTTGGCTTTTTCCAGCGAAGTGATGAGCGCTTCGTGCCCTTTGCCGCTCTTCACAAAAGAAATGGCGGCTTGAACTTTGGGCAGCATGGAGCCTTTGGCGAACATGCCCTCAGCGGCATAGGCTTCCATGGCGGAGACTGTTTCACGACCGAGGCCCTTTTCCTCCGGCTTGCCGAAGTTGATGGCCACTTTTTCTACGGCGGTCAGGATGATCAGTTTGTCGGCCTGGACAAGCTCAGCCAGTTTGGCGCTGGCAAAATCTTTGTCGATGACCGCATCGACGCCCACAAGTTTACCTTCACGGCGAACCACGGGAATTCCGCCGCCGCCGGTGGCAATCACCAGATGACCGGCCTTGACCAGATCAGAAATCAGCTCTTTTTCCACAATATCAACGGGCTTGGGCGAGGGCACAACACGGCGCCAGCCGCGGCCGGCATCCTCCTTCATGACCCAGTCGGGATTGGCTTTTCTCAGCTGTTCAGCCTCAGCTTCGCTGTAAAAGCTGCCGATGGGCTTGCTGGGATCCGCAAAAGCGGGATCCTGCTCATCGACTTCGACCTGTGTGACCACTGTACCCACGGCTTTGCTAAGCCCGCGACGCACCAGTTCATTGCGCAGAGCGTTCTGCAGGTGATAACCGATATAACCCTGACTCATGGCGCCACATTCCGCAAAAGGAACCGGCTGATCACTGCTTTTTTCAAAAGCGAGGCGAATCATCCCCACCTGAGGACCGTTACCGTGCGCGACGATGACATCGCAGCCTGCTTCGATAAGGTCAACAATGGGAACCGCAGTTTTAGCGACAAGAGCTTTTTGTTCTTCTACACTTTTGCCGAGGGCATTCCCACCCAGGGCAACGACAATTTTCTGAGGTTTCATGAGAAACTATTCTCCTTTTATCGGCCAATGGTGGCGACCATGACGGCTTTAATCGTGTGCATGCGGTTTTCGGCTTCGTCAAAGACACGCGAATGTTTGCCGCGGAACACTTCGTCGGTCACTTCCATCTCCTTGAGGCCAAAGCGTTTATAAACGTCCATGCCAATCGTCGTATTGAGATCGTGGAAGGAAGGCAGGCAATGCAGGAAAATCACATCGGGGTTGCCCGTCATATCCATCATCTGCTGATTGACCTGGTAGTCTTTCAGGAGATTGATGCGCTCTTCAAACTTGTCTTCTTCGCCCATGGAAACCCAGACGTCGGTGTAAATGGCGTCAGCGCCCTTCACGGCTTCGTCAATCTTGTCTGAGAACTCAATTTTGGCTCCGGTTTCTTTTGCGACGGCTTCCATCTCTTTGACCAGATCCTGAGAGGGCCAGAGTTCTTTGGGGGCGAGGGCGACGTAGTGCATGCCGAGTTTGGCCGAACCGATCATCAGGGAGTTGCCCATGTTATTGCGGGCATCGCCGACAAAGACGAGCTTGACCTGATTGAGGGGCTTGTGGACACATTCCTGAATGGTCATGACATCCGCGAGAATCTGCGTGGGGTGATAGAGGTCGGTGAGGCCGTTCCACACGGGGACGCCGGAGTAGTCAGCGAGGCACTGCACCGTTTCCTGCTTGAAACCACGGAATTCGATGCCGTCAAACATGCGGCCAAAGACACGGGCAGAGTCTTCTACGGATTCTTTTTTGCCGAACTGAGAATCTTTCATACCCAGGAAGGTGACGTTGGCGCCTTCATCGTGAGCGCCTACTTCAAAAGAGCAGCGCGTCCTCGTCGAGGTTTTTTCGAAGAGCAGAACAATGTTTTTGCCCTCAAGCAAATCGCCTTTGATTCCAGCGCGTTTTTTTGCTTTGAGGTCGTGAGCCAGATCCAGCAGGTAATGAATTTCTTCGGGGGTAAAGTCTTTGAGGGTGAGGAAGTTTCTTCCTTTGAGATTGACAGGCATGGTGTTCTCCTTTGTTGTTCTTTTTTAGTAATCTTGTTTCATTAAATGTATGGATAATTTCAGAGAAAAAAGCGAGCACAGCTCATCTTTTTTTCTGCTGATACAGAGTTGAAACGGCCTTTTCTAAGGCCACTCTAATATTATAAACGAAATGGGGCCTGGCTGCTATTTTTTCGCAAAAGAGCAGCCAAGCCTGATTTTTGTGAGTAAAAGAGGTCTTTAGTCGAGGAAATCCCGATAGAAGGGCATCGACATGCAGTGAGGGCCCCCTCTGCCCCGGGATATCTCCGACGAGGGCAACTTGTGAAGCGTTAACCCCACTTCTTCAAAGAGGCGATTGGTGACGCGATTGCGATCATAGACGATAATTTCTCCGGGGGCGAGAGCCAGGGTATTGGAACCGTCATTCCACTGCTCACGCTGGGCGTCAATGGGACTGCCTCCGCCGCAGGGAATGAGGCGAACTTTTTCCAGCCCAAGGAAGCGCTTGAGGATATCTTCAAGACTGCCCTCCAGATCTTCGCTGAAGACCTGCCCATTCTCCAGGCGAATATCCGTCACCTCAAGGGTTTGGGTAATGCCAGGATGAACGACGAAGAGATCCCGGTCAAGCTGGGTAAAGACCGTATCCAGATGCATAAAAGCCCGGGTCGACGGAATCTTAAAAGCGAGCACATGTTCCAGTCTGCGATCGCCATCGGCCTGCAGCAATTCTTCTGCAAGCCGTGTGATGGCTGTTTGAGAGGTGCGCTGAGACAGTCCGATGGCGAGGACATTTTCTCCCAGGATGAGAATATCTCCGCCCTCGATGTAGCTGTCGGCTTCGTTACGGCTGTAGAGCGGAATTTTCCCGGCAAAGTCCGGGTGCCTGCGGAAGATCGTTTCCGCAATAATCGTCTCACGACGTCTTGCCGGATAAAACATACTGCTGATGGAAACACCGTTCCCAAGAACAATAAAGGGATCGCGGGTAAAATAGAGATTGGGCAGGGGGTCCAGAATCAGCGGATTATCTTTGCCCCCCAGATCCTCAAAGAGTGCCAGGTTTCGATCTGGCGCTTCTTCTTTGCGCAGGCCGCGGATAAGGGCTTCCACCATTTGACGACTGTCCGCATAATCCAGATAATGGCGCTTGAGCTTTTCCAGCTGTCTGGCACTGTACGTTCCGCTCCCCAGGTACTGTTCCAGAAAATCTTCACGGCACCCCGCCTGATCGAGCGTATCCGCCAGCAAATCTTCGACAAAAATGGTCTGAACCCCGGCGTTTTTAAAAATGTCCAGATAGGCGTCGTACTCCTCTCCTGCCCTGACGAAATCAGGGATATCATCAAAAAGCAGGCGCTTCATGATATCGGGCGTCAGATTCTCCAACTCACGTGACGGCTTATGTAAGAGCACCGTACGCAGTTTTCCAATTTCAGAATAGACGTGCAGCTTTGATATCTCCACCACTGAATCCCTCCTGTTTGCTCCCCATCCCGGTGATAAGGAAAACCGGTGACAAGAAAAAAGAAAGCCGAAGCTTGACTCAACAGAATTTCCATCAAACGATCAAAATCTGTGCAAACGTCTGTTTTTGTCGATAAGCTCCCCTTCTTTTTCTGTTTATAGATGAACTTTAGCAGATGCGTACACGCTTAGCAATGAAGAGCTTCAGGGCTTTTGCGCGTTTTATTCCGGGCTGTGTATATTATTGCTGCGCTTCAAAAAAAAAGAGCGCGGAGCTGCACAAGCCCCGCGCCCAAACGAATAAAAATTTATTTTCAGCGTTGTTCCCAGAAAAGGCCGAAAAGACGAATCTGAATATCCCGTTTGAGAGGTTTCAGCTTCTTTTCTTCGATTCTATTGGCTCTGGCCTCAAGCTGATCTCCAAGCTTCTGCAACTCATCGGCCATCTCTTCCTGAAGCGCTTCAAGTTCCTGACGGCGGACTTCCAGGGTCTCCTCCGCCCTGCCAATGTCATGGCTGTCACGGTTCGCCCGGGAGGCAGCCCGGCTGGCTGTGGTCGCACGATTAAAGGTGGTGCTGGAAAGCATTTTCCGGCCCATAACAGCGGAGAGAATGGTTGCTCCGACGGAAATGGCGGCCTGGCGTTTGGAGTCTACCGCCTGGGATTCTTCACGGGCTACCGTCTGCTCAGCCTTGCGAACCTTCTCCTCGAGCGACGCCAGACGTTTTTGATATCGGCTTTCCAATTTAGCCAGTTCGGCATCACGCTGCTCACGTGTTTCGCGTTGCAGGCGGATACGGAAATCCCGCTCAGACTCTCCTGCTTCTGAAGAACATTTGTAGTCAGGGCTGCTGAAGCGGCTCAGAGAAGCATGCTGATAGAGGTAATCCTGAAGTTGATTCGACCAGGTTTTAAGATTCGCCTTATCGTAAGCTGCCTGGGGCGGCGCCTGCAGCTGAGCTCCCGCAGGGAAGTTTTGGCTCAGACGCTCGGGACTCAGGTCAAGGACCTCACTGCGCGACCAGTCCACCGGGAGAATACCGTTGCTGATCTCGGTCACCCGAAATTCCCGCTCAACGGTCATGCTTTTGTCGTCCTCTTTATAGGCAATTTCTGTAAGGGCTCCCAGCATGGGGACAAAACGCCCTGTTCCTTTGGCAGGCAGGACGAAAGAGGAAAGTTCAGTGGGCAGACCCGCAAGAATCATCTGAGCGTTGCCCGCATCTTGCGTCGTGGGGGACAGAGCAGAAGCCGCCGGGCTTATCGCCTCCCCTGCATGAAAGCTGCCCTCCACGCTCTGCCCGGCCTTAAATGTGGTGACAGGATTGAGCCGGGCTGCGGTCTCCTGCGAGGACAGCACGGGGAAACCGGCATCTGCAGCTGGCCCACTATCCGCAACTGAACCCAGGCTGAGTTTGCGGGCAGGCACAAGCGGGTCACTGAGGCCAAGCTCTTTTAACTGAACGATATCGGCCCGGCTCATCGGCCCTTTGAGATAAGAGAGGCAGTGCCGGGTCTTAAAGACAACACTGTGCGCAGCATGCACATCATGGAGCAGGAAACAGCGTTTATCCAGTCCGCTCAAAACGCCTTCAAGCTCGCTGGCCGAGAGAGTTTCTCCTGAGCTGAGGGCGGCACCCTGCAGACCTTCTATCAGGCGTCTGCGGTCATTTTCTGTCTGCAGGCGACCGATAAACCAACTGCCGATGTTCGCCAGACCTTTGTAATCAAGATCCATACTGTTCTGAGTGCAAAGTAAAACCCCCAGGCCATAGGCGCGACCCTGTTTAAGCAGGCGCAGAAGCGCTTCTTTGGAAGGCGGATTTTTAACGGGTGGAAAATAACCGTAAATTTCGTCCATGTAGAGAATGGCGTGCAAACTTTCAGAACCGCTCTGCCGGCGCATCCAGGCAAGCACCTGGTTGAGCAGCAGCGTGACAAAAAACATGCGTTCACTTTCGCTGAGATGGGCGATGCTGAGGATGGCCAGGCGGGGTTTGCCCTCGCGCGTGTAGAGCAGGCTTTCCACATCAAGGGGTTGACCCACGAGCCACTGGGCAAAGCCGGGAGAAGCGAGCAGACGGTTGAAGTTCATGGCCAGAGCCGTGCGTTCTTTTTCCGGGTAAAAGCTGTTAAGATCCAGCACACCCAGGCGGTCAAAGGGAGGTTTGATCATTAGCCCGATGAGGTCAGCAAGGGTCACATCCTTTCCCTCCTGCCAGAGCTTCATCAAAATATTGGCGATCAGGATGTGTTCGCGGGAGTTCAGAGGATCGGCTTCCTGCCCCAGCAGACCCAGCAGCCCCGAAGCAGCGCCCTGCACAAGATCAGACATCACTTCGATGTCCTCGCGCGTCGCCTCTGGAGGCGCCGAAAGCAGGCTGAGGATGGAAAGGGGTTCACCACTGTTACTGCCGGGAGTAAAGATCGTGATATCGGCTTTCTCGCGCAACAGGCGGATGCGTTCGCCGCTTTGACCGGAGGCTTCCAGACCCTGCCGCCACTGAGCAGCCAGAGCACCCGCCTTTTCTTCCACACTGAGGCTTTCACTGCGCGCCTGATCCGCATTGACCCAGGGGCGAAAGTCCGCGGGGGAGAGTTCAGGAAAACTGAGACAGAGATTGCCCATATCCCCTTTGGGATCGATAATCAGGGCGGGAATTTCGTCAATCGCCGCTTCTTCCAGCAAGTCGATACACAGGCCGGTTTTGCCTGAACCCGTCATGCCGACGCAAAAACCATGCGTGGTGAGATGAGACGACGGGTACATGAGCAGCGGGGCTCCCTCCCTCCCGTCGCCGGTCTGTTCCTGGCCCAGATAAAAATAGCCTAGCTTCTCGAAGTTCTCCATGTTTTGCTCCTTTCTGGTCAATGCTGATCTTTAACAGCTGTTCTATCTGAGGAAATTTCCTCCGACTTCTTTTTTTCAGCAAGCGTTGCCTTACTTTGCTCCGTCTCTTTTTCAGCGCTCAGGGCCGCCGGCGTTTTAACCTTTGCTTCCGGGAGAAGCGCCAGTTTCAAAACCTCATCCATCGTTTGCACAGCGGTAAATTTAACAGTTTTCAGAACACTTGCCGGCACATCATCCAGATCGCGAAGATTGTCCCTGGGAATAAGGATATGCTTGATTCCGGCACGCCTGGCCGCAACGGATTTTTCTTTTAGTCCGCCGATGGGCAGCACACGTCCGCGCAGGGTGATCTCCCCTGTCATCGCGATGTCATGGCGCACAGGACGGCCCGACAATGCCGATGCAAGAGCCGTGGCCATGGTAATACCTGCCGAAGGCCCGTCCTTGGGTACAGCGCCTTCAGGAACATGAATGTGCACATCGCAGCACTCATAGAAATCTTCGCGTATCTTCAGCTCCCTGGTTCTGGTGCGCAGGAAAGTCAGCGCAGCCAGGGCCGATTCCCGCATGACTTCGCCGAGTTGACCGGTAAGCTCCACCTTGCCCTTGCCGGGAGCAACATTGACCTCGACGCTCAGGGTATCGCCGCCGGCAGCTGTCCAGGCCAGGCCGGTAACGGCTCCCACCTGGTCAACTCGGTCCGCATGTTCATAATGGAACTTGCGTTTGCCGAGCAAGCCTTCGATATCGCCAACTCCCAGTCTGATTTTTTCGATTTCTCCCTCAGCAATCCTGACCGCCACACGTCGGCAGACATGGGCAAGCTCACGTTCCAGCTGGCGCACGCCGGCCTCCGCCGTGTACCAGCTGATCACCCGGCCTATAGCAGCGCGCGTCATACTGAGCTGAGAAGTTTTGAGGGCATGCTGCTTCATGACTTTGGGCAAAAGATGGCGGCGGGCAATTTCGATTTTTTCCTCTTCGGTATACCCCGAAACCTCAATCAATTCCATGCGGTCAAGCAGAGGCTGCGGGATATCCCAGGGCACGTTGGCCGTTGTGATAAAGAGCACGTGCGAAAGATCGTAGGCAAACTCGACATAATGATCGCGGAAATTATTGTTCTGCTCAGGATCAAGAACTTCAAGCAAAGCCGAAGAGGGGTCTCCATTGTAATCCGAACCCAGTTTATCCACCTCATCGAGGAGGAAAAGCGGGTTATCACAGCCGGTCTGGCGCATCGCCTGTAGAATCCGACCGGGCATGGCGCCGATGTAAGTGCGCCGGTGGCCGCGGATTTCCGCCTCATCGCGGATACCGCCAAGCGACATACGGACATAGCGGCGTCCCAGGGCTTCGGCGATGGAAAGAGCGATGGAGGTTTTGCCGACACCAGGAGGACCGACCAGGCAAAGAATAGGGCCTTTCAGCGTACCGTCTCCACTTTTGACCTGCAGCGCACGTACCGCAAGATATTCGAGAATACGCTCTTTGACTTTTTTCAGCCCATAGTGATCGCGATCCAGAATTTTCCTGGCCCGGTCGAGCGTCAGATCTTCTTCATCCATCTTGCCCCAGGGAAGTTCCAGAACACATTCGATCCAGTTGCGCTGAACCGTGCTTTCCGGGTAGTTTTCCGGCATACGTGAAAAACGCTCAATCTCTTTTTCCAGCTTTTTCCGGGCTTCTTCCGGCAGTTTTTTCTCCCTGAGTTTCTTACTGAGTTCGGCCACATCGCTGTTTTCGTCCTCACCAAGTTCCGCCTGGAGCTGATGGATTTGCTCTCGGAGAAAATACTCCCGTTGATTTTTATCCATCGTCTCGTGAACTTTCATGGCAATGTTGCGGGACAGGCCGGCCAGCTTTGTTTCACGAGCCAGAAGCTGCACCAGATCCTGCATGCGCTCCCTGATGTTGAGAAACTCCAGCTGTTTTTGCCGTTCTTCCACTTTCAGAAGCAGCGAGAGAATCACCATGTCGGCAAGCTCATCCAGATCTTTCGTGTTTTTCGCCAGGGCAACCGTTTCCGGCGAAACGAGGCTGCTCAGTACAGCATATTCTTCGAAGAGTTCCAGCGTCTGGCGGCGCAGCGCTTCAAGCTCCAGCTTGTCCTTCGGGGGAACAGGCAGATTGTCTTCGCGCTCGACCGTGGCAAGATAATAACTGTGTTCCTTTTTGATCGTGCGGGTACGTCCGCGATAGAGCCCTTCAGCCATAATCTTGAGGACGCCGTCACCCTCCTCGACGATCTGGGCGAGGCGAACAACGACACCGACTTCGTAGAGCTCCGTGGGAACGATTTCTTCCTCTTGCTCATCTTTCTGTGTGCAGAGAAAGACCAGCTGGTTTTTACTGCGCATGGCTGCTTTGGCCGCAGCCACAGAGGCCTTGCGCTGCACTTCAAAGCCCATATGAGTGCCTGGAAAAAAGACGTTCCCCCGCATCACAATTAAGGGCATGCGTCGTGCCGGCTTCCTTTTTTCACCTTGAATTTGCTCCTGGACGGAGTTATTTTTTTCCTTTTGTTCTTTAGAGGGCATAGACTCACCTGGCGGAAAGTTTTGAGGCTTATCCGATTTTCTATTTTACTTTGCCGCAAGGGCGTCGATCTTCGCGACACGCCGGGCATGACGGTCACCCTGGAAAGATGCTCCCATATAGGCTTTCAGCATATCCATGGCTTTTTCGATACCCACCGTGCGTCCACCCAGGCAAAGGCAATTGGCATTGTTGTGTTCTTTAGCCATACGGGCAGAATAACTATCCGCCAGTAAGGCTGCGCGAATCCCCGGAAGCTTATTCGCGGCCATACTCATCCCCAGACCTGTGCCGCAGCAGAGGATCACAAAATCCGCCTGCTTTTCCTGCATCATACGGCAGGCTTCGACAGCTTTATCCGGGTAATCCACACGAGTTTCCTCATGAACGCCTACGTCGTAGAGTTCGTGTCCTTCGGCTTTAAGTCTTTCTGCGATCTCATTTTTAAGAAATACACCGCCATGATCAGCGCCAAGTACAATTTTCATAAATCTTATTTTTCGCTCCTTTTTTCTTTGCTTTCTTTTTTCTGTTTTTCTTATCTCATAGTATAGCAGCCTCTGTCCTTTCTTCAGAGTAAGAGCCCTAAGTGAAGCCTGTAAAGTAATTGGAGCCGCAGGGTCAGGTAAAAGCAAAAAGGGGCCAGCATTTTTGCTACACTCTCATCTTGCAGGACACAGAAAAGTGACTACAGAGGGGTGCATATCAAAAATCGGACGATTTAAAAATTATTAAGAACGAAATATTTTAATATTTCGACCAAATTAGCTATAATAAAGATAAACTCAATCATGAGAGGAGGAAGCAGATCATGTCGATTACTGCGACCGAACTGAAAAGCAATCTCGGAAAGTATCTTCTGCTTGCAGCGACTGAGGATATCTTCATCACCCGAAACGGCAAGGTTGTTGCCAAACTCTCCAATCCACATCAGGACAGATTAGCTCTGGCCAAATCCCTGTTCGGTATTCTTCCGGCGGATGTGACCTTGGAGGAAGCGAGGGATGAAAGGCTTAATCAAATATGAGGGCGGTCATTGACACCTGTGTCATCGTGGACGTGCTGCAAAGTCGTGAACCATTCTGCAAGGATGCGCAGTCGATTTTGCTGCTCTGCGCCAACCGTCAGTTCAGGGGCTTTCTGACGGCAAAAGCTATCACGGACATTTACTATCTGACGCACCGGCATACGCACAGTGACAGGGAAAGCCGTGACATTTTAAGCAAGCTCTGCACATTGTTTAATTTACTGGACACCGCTGCGCTGGATATCCGCAAGGCTATTTCTGCAGAGCTTTCCGATTTTGAGGATGCCGTCATGATGGAAACAGCGGTGCGCTACAGCATGGACTGCATCGTGACGCGGAATACTAAGGATTATAGAAAAGCGTCTATCCCTGTATATACACCCGCAGAGTTTGTGAAGCTGCTGACCGAAACAGGCGAGGATTAAACTCGGAGATAGCAGTAAAAAGACGTTATTGTTCAGGTAAGTTTTGGTCCGTACATGGCTCCTTGCAGGTTGTTTTTTGCTAAGATATACTTTAGTAAAGTATATCTTAGCTATAAGGAGTGCCTTATGTTTATTGGTCGTGAGCAGGAGCTTCAGGAGCTAAACCAACATTTTACTTCAGAAAATTTTGAGTTCCTGGTTTTATATGGCCGGCGCCGCATTGGAAAAACGTCATTGATCCGCGAATTTATCCTGGATAAAAAAGCCATCTATTTCATGGGTGTTGAGTCTAATGCCAAACAGAATCTGGATAATTTCAATCGCTGCATTCGTGACTCGCTGCCAAACTTTCCTGCCGGAAGCCAGTTCTCGACGTTTCAGGATGCGCTGGAATATCTCTTCTCTCTTTCAGTAAAAGATCGCCTGATATTGGTCATTGATGAATATCCTTATGTCGCCAGAGCAGACAAAAGTCTGGCCTCCACCTTGCAGCGTTTGATTGATGAATACCATCAGCGTTCAAAGTTGTTTTTTATTCTTTGCGGGTCATCCATGGCCTATATGGAAGACCAGGTCTTAGCTTACAAATCTCCCCTCTACGGACGCCGAACATGGCAAAAGAAGCTTCTTCCTTTGAACTTTGAAGAATGCTGTCACTATCTGCGACCCATGCCGCCTGAAGATCGGGCCATCGCCTACGGAATGGTGGGAGGAACCCCACAATACCTTCTGCAAATAGACCCCCTGCGCAGTCTGGAAGAAAATATCAAAAGCAATTTTTTAAATCCGACAGCCCTGCTATTTGATGAGCCCGTAAATTTATTCAAACAGGAGGTCAGAGAACCTGCCCTTTACACTGCCATCATGTCCGCAATCGCAGGAGGAGCAACTCGCTTAAGCGAAATCGCCGGAAAAATCGGTGAGAGCAGTAGTGTTTGCGCCGCCTATCTTCGCCAGCTCATCGATTTAGACCTTATTCAGAAGGAAACGCCGTACGGGGAAAAGTCCTCCCGAAAATCGCTTTATTCCATTATCGATCCTCTTTTTCGATTCTGGTATCGTTTTATTTTGAATAACAGTTCATTGATATCCCGCGGCGCTGTCGATCCCGCTTATCAACGTATTGCTCCATACCTGCCCGACTACATGGGTTCTGTGTTCGAAGAAATTTGTAAGGAATACCTCTGGAAACTCCTTTTATCCGGAAAAACCCCTATCCTCTTTCACTCTCTGGGACGTTGGTGGGGAACAAACTCCACAACGCGACAGCAAGAAGAGATTGATATCATGGGACTTGAGAATAAATCGACCGCCATATTCGCAGAATGTAAATGGACTCACGAAAAAGTTGATCTGAAAGTTTTGGAAACCTTAATCCGGCGAAGTCACCTTTTTCCTATCCCCAGGACTCATTATTTTCTCTTCGCCAAAAATGGCTTTACCAATGGGTGTCAAGATAAAGCCCATCAGCTGGGGAACGTCACCCTCGTCGGCTACGAAGAAATCCTGGCCACCTTGTCTGGGGCAAATGAATAAGGAAGCGCTATTTTTTCAGGCGGGTGTTGGCTTTGTTCCACAGGTTGTCATAGGGCAGGCCACAGACTTTTTCACAGATGCGTTTTTCTTCCTCGCTGGTCGGGCTTGAATTTTCGCCTTTGCGGCGGGCGATTTCGGTTTGCACAACTTTAAATTCCCTGCCGGTGATCGGGAAATAAATCCCGCAGACCAACATGACGAGCACCAGGATCGTGGGGACGAGGATGAAAATGCCTACGATGCCGCGCTGGGTCGACAAGGCCTGTCTTGCACCGGTGGAGGCCAGAACTTCATCGTAGCCCACGGCGCTCAGGAGAAAGCCGATGGCCGAGGCGGAAAGGCCGGAAGAGATTTTCCGGGCAAAGGTGGCCATGCCGGAAACCACCCCGGGCCGCCTTTCTGAGGTGATCAACTCGTCCACATCTGCCATGTCGGAGAGAATGGCAAAAATGCTGGTGAGGGTAGCCGCATTACCGATGCCAATCAGCCCGGTGCAGAGGAGTACGGGCACAAGGGGCGCACCTTCATAGGAAAAGGCCAGCAGCGCCAGGGTCCCCACAATGCGGATCGGCCCGCCCACAAGAACGGTAAATTTCTTGGATTTTTTAACCATGACGGGGCCCCAGCAGATCATACCGATGAGCTGCGAAAGCAGGAGGACGCCCATCAGATACATAAAATAGCCGTTGCCATAGCCGTTGAGCACGTCATCGACATAATAGAGGGCCAGGCCGGAGACGAAATCCATGCCGCACTGGCCGCCCAGGTAAATGCCCACGAAGAGCCTGAAGGACTTGTTGTGCAAGGTACTCCCGGCCTGCACAAAGCTCTCGCTCAGCTTGCTTTGGACCGGCTCTTTGAGTTCCTCCCAGGTGCTGAAAAACGTCACCAGGGTGCTGAGGAGGAAGAAAGCCCCTAAGACCATGGCAACCTTCAGATAAGCGGCGGCCTGGGTCGTATCTTTGATCATCAGCGTAGGGATAATGCCGCAGACCATGGCCCCAATGGTTGACCAGATCGTCCGGGCATTGGAAAAACGTGCCCGCCGGCCATAGTCGTCGATCATATCGGGCAAAAGGCCATTGTAGGGCACCATGAGGATGGTAAAGGCGGTCGAGAAGAGCACGCAGGCCAGAGCATAATAGAGAAAAAGTCCTGTGTTGTTATGCGTGGGCAGAGGGACCCACATGAGGATAAAGGTGAGTACCGAAGCAAAGCCACCGATCAGAATATAGAAGCGTTTAGGACCCCAGCGATGCTGGCTGCGATCCGTGATATTGCCCATCATGGGATCGGTCACAGCATCCCAGAAATGGCCGAGAAGCGGGACAAGTCCGGCAAGAGCTGCCGGAACACCCAGGGCTTTGATGAGAAAAACCGTAAAAAAGGTGTTGATGACCACGAAAGCACCGCCGCCAAAAAACTCGGCCATACCATACATCAGGCGTCGGCCTGCACCATAGCCGACTTTTGCTCCTGCCATTTTTTTCTGCATAAAACACCTCTTCTTCGCTGCTCTGAATTGGACAGAGTGAAATCCAGCTGTTTTTACTCTTTGCAGCTTTACATCTCTCTGAACACTAAATATCATAATAGTGAATGAACAGAGGGCTTTCAACCGTTGAAAACAGGCAGGAAAAAGTGATGCAGCGCAAAGAGGATTCTGAATCAGTCTTTAACTTTGGTGATCTCACCATTCCTATCCCGGCAGAGGATTACGAAAAGGTTCTCGGAAGCGAGCTGAAAAGCTGGCTCAATAAGGTGGAGAGCTTTGATTTTCAAAGCTTTGACGGCATGAAACTGCACGTTTACACAGCCTGCCCGGATAAACCCCGGGGGATTGTCTTCTTTATTCATGGCTTTGGCGAATTTTTTGCCAAATATTATGAATTTTGCGCGCTGCTCACCCACTCCGGCTACGCCTTTGTCTTCCCCGAGCTTCGCGGACACGGCCTTTCCGGTCGCGAAGTTGACAATCCTGACCTGGTCCATATTGAGAGCTATGATCTTTATGTAGAAGACATTAAGGCCCTGGTTGAGCGCCTGGTCAAACCGCTCTCTTCACGTCTCTCGGTGCCAGCTTATATTTTCTCCCACTCCATGGGTGGCGCGATTACCGCCCTCTATCTGGAACGTTATCCGGAAGATTTCAAAAAAGCCATTCTCTGCGCCCCCATGCTGAAGATGAAGCTGGGGAATAAGGAACTGCCCATTCTTTTCTGGCTGAGCCTGAGAAAGCTTTTCCGGGGCGGTAAATCGCTTGCCCCTACGCTAAAGCCCTTTGATGAAGTCCCCGTTTTTGAGAACAGCAACTGCCTCTCCTACGAACGCTATATCACCTATTTTAAGATGAGAGTCGAGGATCCAGCCTATCGCACCCAGGTGGGGACAAGCGCCTGGGTCTATGCCAGCATCCGGGCAACGCGGAAGGCTCTGCGAGAGGCCGGCAGAATCAGAACACCTATCTTGCTGCTGCAGGCCGGGCTGGACAGGATGGTCGACAACAAAGCCCATGAGGCCTTTATTCAGAAAGTCAAAGAACAAAGCCAGATTGAGTTTGTTTCTTTTCCCGCAAGCAAGCATGAACTCTACAGCGATAGCGATGCCGTCATCACGCGCTTTTATCGCCGGATTTTGGCTTTTCTTGAAAAAGTATGAGGAAGGATCACTATGCCGGTTCAAATGAGTGAATTTTTTTACCCCTCTTCTGATGGGAAGTCCCAAATCCACGCCATGCTCTGGCAGCAAGCTGTAACAGCTGAGATGAAAGAAGAGGCGGAAGCTTCCGCAAGCCACGCCCGCGGCCTGATTCAGCTGGTTCACGGAGTTAATGAGTACATCGGCCGCTATAATCCCCTAGCCCGATTTCTGGCGGAGCAGGGTTTTATCGTCTTCGGGGAAGATCACCTCGGGCATGGCAAGAGCGGGATCTTTGCTCAGACCCCGCAGGGGGCGGACGATTTTATTCCCAGGGACAGTATCCAGCTCGCTCTGCTGATGAAGGCCAGGTTTGCGCCTGCCCAGGGAGAGCAAGCCCTGCCCTTTATTCTCTTTGGCCATTCACTGGGATCAGCGATCGCGCGGATTATGGCGGCAGAAAACGCTTTAGAACTTGCCGGCCTCATTCTCTGCGGCACGGTTCATGTTCCGGCCTTCGGACAGCTGCTCACACCTCACGAGAAAAAACACAGCGGAGATACGAAGATTGTCGGGAACAGTATTCCGCTTTCGTGGTTAAGTTTTGATCGGGAAAATCAAAAAGCCTATGCCGCTGACCCTTCGGTCAGCCACAGAGTGTCCAGTGGGCTGAATGCAACGACCCGCAGCATTGTCATG
Source organism: Clostridiales bacterium (assembly GCA_004556455.1). Taxonomy (GTDB): domain Bacteria; phylum Bacillota; class Clostridia; order Saccharofermentanales; family DTU023; genus SFGY01. Next base: position 32,351 of record SFGY01000007.1, read on the forward strand.
CAAGCCTGCCGCAAAAGCTGGGCCGACGCGATTGACGTGAATCTTCCTGTTTTTGTGATCTCCGGAAAACACGATCCCTTTGGCCTTTTCGGCTATGCCCCAAAGCGCTGCCACAAGGACCTGGAAAAGCACGGCTGCCGTCAGCTCAAGCTTAAAATCTATGATGAAGGACGTCACGAAATCTTTCATGAAAGTAAAATCAAAGCTGAGGTTTATCAGGATATCCTGAGTTTCTGCGAAGCCTGCCTCTGACGCGCATCAACTTTCGAGAAAAAGTTTGCGCAGCTCCAGCGCCATATTTTCCGGAGGCTTTGCCCCGTCTTTGAGCAGGAGGAAGGGTTTGCGCCCGGCAGAGAAGCGCAGACGTCCGGCAACGCGCTCATTTTGCAGAAGATGCAGGAAGGCGTTGTTGGCGGCCTGATCCTCTTTTAACTGGAAGATCAGGTCATCCCCCTGACGTCCGACCCGCTCGATACCGGCAGCAGCCGCTTTAACGCGGGTGAGGGCAATATCCAGCAGGTTCATCACAGCCTGGGGCGGATCTCCAAAGCGGTCAATCAGTTCATCCACAAACTCGTGCCAGTCTTCATCCGTGCGCAGGGCCAGGGCACGGCGGTAGAGATCCATGCGCTGACCTTCGTCCTCAATAAAGTCCGCGGGAATCCAGGCATCGACCTGCAGATCGATGAGGGCTTCCTCAGGCAGGCGAGATGTTTCCGCCTGACCCTGAGCCTCCTTAATTTCTTCATCCAGCATGCGGCAGTAGAGATCATAGCCAATAGCCTCAAGATGCCCAGACTGTTCGCCTCCGAGAAGATTGCCGGCGCCGCGGACTTCCAGGTCGCGCAGGGCAATGCGAAAGCCGGAGCCGAGTTCGGTAAAGTCGCGGATAGCCGCAAGACGCTTGCGTGCGTCTTCGTTGAGCATGCGATCCGGGCGGTAGCTGATGTAGGCGTAAGCCTGACGCTCACTGCGGCCCACGCGGCCGCGGATCTGGTAAAGTTGAGCGAGGCCGAGCCGGTCGGCATTCTCCACAATAATCGTGTTGACATTGGGCATGTCGATGCCGGACTCGATGATGGTGGTACAGACCAGAAGGTCGAAGTCTCCGCGGGCGAAGCCGTTCACCGCTTCTTCCAGCCGACGCTCAGACATCTGCCCGTGAGCGTAGGCGATACGCGCGCCGGGCAGTCGTTCGGCCAGTTCTGCCGCCTTTCCGGCCAGTTTACGTGTGTCGTTGTAGAGATAAAAAACCTGGCCGCCACGGGATATTTCGCGAAGGATGGCCTCATTGATAATCCCCTCGTCATACTCCATGACGTAGGTCTGAACCGGGCGTCGATCCTCAGGTCCTTCCTCGAGCAAAGAAATATCGCGAATGCCTGAGAGCGACATGTGCAAAGTTCTCGGAATGGGGGTCGCCGTCAATGTGAGCACATCGACGTGGGGGTAGCGCGCTTTGAGCATCTCCTTATGGTCGACCCCAAAACGCTGCTCTTCGTCGACCACGAGCAGGCCAAGATTGCGGAACTGCAGTTCTTTGGAAAGCACGCTATGGGTACCGATGAGTATGTCGACCGCACCGTTTTTCACATCGCGCAGAATCTCCTTCCGTTTCTGTCCACTGACAAAGCGCGTCAGCAGGCGCACGCGCACGGGGAAGTGTTCCAGGCGCTGAGTGAAACTTTCCAGGTGCTGCTGGGCCAGCACGGTGGTGGGGACGAGCATGGCCCCCTGCAGGCCATCCATAACGCACTTGAAGAGCGCCCGGAAGGCCACTTCTGTTTTGCCAAAGCCAACATCCCCGCAGAGCAGGCGATCCATAACCTTGGGCGACTCCATATCGGCCTTGATCTCGCCGATTGCCCGCAGCTGATCTTCCGTCTCCGTATAGGGAAAAGCTTCTTCAAACTCTTCCTGCCAGACCGTATCCGGGCTGAAGCTGTGACCGACCTCTTTGCGCCGACTGGCATAGACCTTAACCAGATCCGTGGCCAGCTTTTTGATGGATTCACGGGCACGAGCCTTCTTCTTTTCCCATTCCGGACTGCCCAGTTTGCTGAGCCTCGGCTTCTTACCATCTACCGCGATATATTTTTGAATCTCGTCGAGTTTATCGACAGGAATATAGAGTGAATCTTCTCCGTCATAAGCAATGTGCAGATAGTCGCGGCGAACCCCTTCGTTGACCAGGCTCTCCAGTCCGAGATAGCGGCCGATCCCATGAATGTCGTGGACCACATACTCCCCGGGCACAAGGTCGCTGAAAAGGGTGATCGGAGCGCCGTCACGCTGCCTGCGGCGGGCTTTTTTCTCACTGCCGAAGAGGTTGCGATTGCCGAGAATGGCCAGGCGCGCATCTCGCCAGATAAAGCCGTCACTGAGGGCAAGATCAGCCACCGGCAGAGTAAGGGATTCCTCGTTGAGCACTTCCCGCAGACGCTGACGCCGTTTTTCACCGCTTGCACAGAGCACCAGGCTCCAGCCATCGTCACGCCAGCGCCGGAGATCCTGAAAAAGCAGCTTTTCGTGTCCGCGATATTGATCGGCCGCGTGGCTTTGCACCTGCAGCGTGATACCTCCGGGGAGCCCGTTGCCCGAAGAAGGAATCTGCGCGAGGGTGAGCGTATGACCATAGCGATCAAACGCTCTGGCCACATCTGCTGGTCCGCGGTGGCGGGAAAGCGAAAAGGGCATAATTTTATGTTTGAGCAGGAGTTCTTCGGCCTCCATATGAAACTGCGCTTCAAACTCATCCAGACGGCTGCGCAGAGCGAAAGCCTCGTCCAGCACCAGCAGTGCTCCGAGCTGTTTGCCATAGTCCAGCAAAGAGGCCTCTTCCTTGAAGAGCAGAGGCTCCCAGCGTGCAGCACCGGCGAGTGGCAGGCCTTCTTCTACAGCTGAGGCATCTTCTTCAACCCAGCGCATGAGCTCCGTCCCATCCGCGCGGCTTCCGCCCTGCCGGAGGATCTCCTGGACGGCCTTTTCTCCTTCTTCCCGCATACGTGCGGCCAGAGAACGCTGTTCCTCTGCAGCGACACGCCACTCCCGCAGCGGTGGCAGCTTAATAGCCTCGACCGAGCGAACGCTGCGCTGGCTGGCCGTGTCAAAAAGGCGAATATCCTCAATTTCCGTATCGAAAAAGGAGAGCCGGACGCCGAAACATTTGCCGCTCAGCTCAGTCTCAGCATGGCCCTCAGCCATCCCTTCTTCGCCCCTGCCGAGCAGGGGCAGGCCGATGTCGATGAGTTCTCCACGCACGGCGAACTGACCGGCCGTCTCTATGCTGCGGCAGCGTTCATAAGCGAGTTCGCTGAGCTGCTCAAGGAAGGCCTCACGATTCAGATCCTGACCTTTATTCAGCTCAATTTCAGCAGCCCGGAAAGCCGAAACAGGAGGCAGAAGTTCCACCAGAGCCGGGGCAGGGACGATCAGCACTCCCGTCTTTCCCTGCAGAAAGCTGGAGAGCAGCATCAGCCGCTCCATCTCCGCCTCACGGCTCTTGATGCCTGCGGCGACAAAGTCGTGCGGCAGACTGTAAAAAATGGCCGCGCCTTTCTGCGTCAAGGCAGTGAAATCTTCGAGAGCACGACGTGCCCGGAGAATATCCGGAACCACATAAAGCAGAGGGGCTTCGCCTGCAAGGGTCAGAGCAGCCAGAATTTTGGCGCTGTCATCCAGTCCTGAGAGGTTGACGGGGCCCTTATTTTGAGCGTGCAAATGCCCGGCCGCCCCGGCCAGGCGCTCATCCCTGAGAAGAGCTTGCTGCAGACGTGTCTGCAGATTTTCCTGTGACTGATCAGAGCTTTTCATTTCCGCCTTCAACGCTGCCCCTCTGGCCTGCCTGGCTCTCCTTTATGCTGAAGCTCTCCTCGACCTGATGGCTTTCACCCTTTTGACCCTCTGCCTGGTCTTCAAGCTCAGCCGTCTTTTTCTCCAGCCTGTCAGACTTCTGACGGGCCTTCGCCCTCTGCGCTTCGCCATTCATGCGGCTCATAGCCCGTGCCGGGCCTTCATTGAGGATAAGTTCTACAGCATCGGCTGCAGCTGACATCGCGGCAAAGGCGACCTCAGCCTTCTCCTCAGGGATGCGCTGCAGGACAAAGTCGACAATGTCGATATGCTCCGGTTTTGGGCCGTAGCCAATGCGGACACGCGGGAATTGCTCACTGCCCAGGCAGGCCACAAGAGAACGAAGGCCGTTATGCGTTCCTGCACTGCCATGTTCGCGGATGCGCAGAGTTCCCAGAGGAAGATCAAAATCATCAACGATGATAAGAATACGATTCAGGGGAACTTTATAGAAACGTGCCCATTCCCGCACACATTCGCCCGAAAGATTCATGTAAGTCTGTGGCAGGAGAAAAATAACCTCCTGTCCATAGAGGCAAACTTTACATCCAAGGCCCTTGAATTTCAGACGGTCACAGCGAAAATGGTGGCGCTGACAGAGAATTTCCATCACCATGAAGCCGAGGTTGTGCCAGGTTTTTTCATACTCGCGTCCGGGATTGCCCAGACCGACAACAAGCCAGGGAGCCTCAGCCCCCTCGTCATTCCTGAGCGATCGACCGCTCTCGCTTCCACGCTCTTTACTTTGACGCAGACCCTGCTGACGATTTTTGAATTTTTCCCAAAAGGCCATGGTGACTCCTTCTTCATGCTGCCATTGCGTGTCTGCTGTGAAGATCCAGCGGCTGCAGCTCGCTACTTGTGATAAGGCTCGTTTCGCAGAATTCTGAACGCGCGATAGAGCTGCTCCAGAAGAATAAGACGGCTCATGAGGTGGGTAAACGTCAGCCGCGACAAGGACCAGCGCTGATCAGCCCGCTCAAGGAGACGCGGGGCGAGGCCATTCGATCCGCCGATAAGAAAGCAGATACGGCTGCCTCCTTTGGTAAAAGCGGCATCGAGATGACGCGCGAATTCCTCCGAAGATGCCATCTCCCCTTCTATGGCCAGAGCGATCAGCAATGCATGAGCAGGGATTTGTTTTTCCAGTCGCTCGGCTTCCTGCTCTCTGGCTTCAGAAGGGCCCAGAGAATCCGGCGCATCAGCGACTTCGCGCAGCTCGATCTGGGCATAGGGCGTAAGGCGCTTCATATATTCAGCGCAAGCTTCACGGAGCCACTTCTCTTTAAGTTTTCCTGCGCAGACAATACTGATTTCCAAAGGCATTCGTTCTCTCCCGCTCCGATCCTCAATCCAGCTGCACAGGCTCTGAAGCCTTGTAGCGCCGCGAAACGTCCAGGCGATAATCACGATCCTCAAGAGCGCCGACAGCTTCCAGACCCTGTCGCACCACCAGACGCGCCATATCCGGATAATTGTTTTCCCGGGAGAGATGAGAGAGCATGAACTGCTCCGTCCCTCCCTGAATGAGATCGGCGCAAACCCGCGCACAATCCTCGTTGGAGAGATGTCCACGCTCTCCACGGATGCGCGCTTTCAAGGCGGCGGGGTAAGGGCCGCCGGCGAGCAGCTGCGGCTCGAAATTCGCTTCAATATAAACCAGACGTGAGCCTCTGAGGTGACTCATGATGTGCTCCTGCATGATACCCAGATCCGTACATATCGCTACCTTGCCTTGCTCGTTTTCGAGCGTATAGGCCATGGGATCCGCTGCATCGTGTGAAGTGCGAAAGGGCGTGATATGGAAGCCGCCGAGTTCGAAGGCTTCTTCGGGATATATCAGATGGATCAGGTTTAAATCCACCTTGCCCAGGCTTTGGGCAGCCGCCTCAAAGGTTTTGCGGTTCATATAAACCGGCAGCTTGTAACGGCGCATAATGACCCCAAGGCCGGCGATGTGGTCGCGATGCTCGTGGGTGACGAGAATGCCGTTGATCGTGTGAATCAGATCTTCGGGAAAAGAAATCTCCTGCAGAGCCGATACGAAGCTCCGGCCATTGATGCCCAGATCCACAAGCACACGGCCATCAGGGCTGCAAAAAAGTGTGGAGTTGCCACTCGAACCGGAACGCAGGGCACAGCAGGAAAGTCCACTCATCGCTTACCAGACAGGCCTGACGCCCGCAGCCCCGACTTCCTCAATGTCTGCTCCGATGGCATGCAGTTTATCAAGAAAGTTCTCGTAACCACGCTGGATGGGATAAATATTCTGCACTGTCGTCTCGCCTTCGGCCATGAGGCCGGCCATCACCATCGCTGCTCCTGCGCGCAGGTCACGAGCCTCTACGGGAGCGCCGTGTAAGACGGATCCGCCCTGAACCACAGCCAGTTTACCCGAGGTGATGATGTTGGCTCCCATGAGGCGCAGGTAGCTGATGTATTGAAAGCGATTTTCATAGATATTCTCAATCATGCGCCCCGTCCCCTGAGCCTTGCAGAGCAAGGTCACAGCCTGGGGTTGGAGATCCGTGGGAAAGCCCGGGTAAGGCAGCGTCTTAAAGCTGGCCGCACGAAGCGGCACGCCTTCCGGCATCGTGCAGCGGATATAGTCGCCGCCCTCTTCGATGACAGCGCCCATTTCCTCCAGTTTGGCCGAGAGGGTCTCCATATGCTTGGGAATGATATTCTCCACGAGCAAATCGCCGCCGGTCAGCGGGGCCATCATCATATAAGTTCCCGCCTCAATCTGATCGGGAATAATCGCATAACTGATGTTTCCGGGCAGTACAGGCCGCCCTTCAATGCGGATCACATCCGTACCGGCGCCGCGGATATTCGCACCCATCGCATTAAGAAAGTTGGCCACATCGACGATATGCGGCTCACGCGCCGCGTTGTCAATGACGGTCATCCCGGGCACGTGCACCGCCGCGAGCATGATGTTAATGGTCGCACCGACAGAAACCTGATCGAGGAAAATACCCGCCCCCTCGAGTTTATCTGCACTCAGCGATATAATCCCATCCTGTTCCATCTCAAAATGGGCTCCCAGAGCCTCAAAACCCTTAATGTGCAGGTCAATGGGGCGAGAACCCAGATCACAGCCACCGGGCAGATACATGCGTGCGGCATTAAAGCGGCCGAGAAAAGCGCCCAGAAGATAGTAAGAGCCACGGAATTTGCGCACAAGATCAATACAGGCCTCATGGGTCAGGACACTGCGCGGGTCAATGCGGACCTCCCCCGGGCCGAGCATTTCCACCTCTGCGCCCAATTCGCTGCAGATACTGAGGAGCAGCTTGATGTCACTGACATCAGGAAGGTTCTCAATAACGCTGGGGCCGTCAGCCGCCATGGCTGCAGCAATAATGCCGAGAGCAGCATTTTTCGAGCCGCCGATACGCACTTTGCCTTCCAGTCTGTTACCGCCGCGGATGATATATGAGCTCACGGGTTAAGTCTCCTTCATTTTGCCACAGCCCCAAAGTCCGAAACGCCAAAAAGGCGGTCTCCCCCACCTTTGGGGCTGACCTGGCCTGCGATGTCACTGCTTTATCCGGGAGGCAGTGGAGTGCCACCAGCTTGGTCTGTACCCTACTCTCCCGTGCTTGTAGTTGTGGCCTTAAGCTTGTTCATCTGTTCAAGCTTAGCCAATAGTGTGTGTTTATCTTCTTCACTTAAGCTTGCCCATTTTGCCACAATTCCGAGTCTATGGGCAAGTTCCTCGAGATCTCGGGTCGCTGCTTCAGCCAGGCGGGATCCGTCACTGCCATTATGCATGAGATCAAAGAGGGTGCTGCGCATCATCTTGGCAGCGCTGGGGAACATGACGGTAAATTCACTGCCACGGGTCAGGGTCGAGCTGACGCTGATCGTCCCCTGATGCAGCTCCACAAGTTCGCGAACAATGGCCAGGCCCAGGCCCCGTCCCCCATTATGGCGTGAACGGGAGTCGTCGACGCGATAAAAACGTTCGAAGATGTGCTTCTGATCTTCTTCTGAAATGCCACAGCCATTGTCCTTGACCTTGACATACACTTCATCCCGCAGAAAGCCAACATAGACCTGAATCTCGCCCATCTCACGTCCATATTTGATGGCATTTGAAATCAGATTGACGACAATGCGGTCGAGCTGCGTGCGGTCGGCATAAACAGGCGGCACCTGAGACACCACGTGACAGCTCATGCGAATTTTTTTGGCCTTCGTCTGGTCCTGCATACGCTCCACAATCAGCTTGATGAGCCTGGCAAAATCCAGCGCTTCGACATGCAGGCTCCGGTTGATGCTGTTTTCATCCAGGCTGGAAAGGAGGTAAAGATCATCGATCAGTTTCTCCATGAGAATGGAGTCATCGTAAATTTTGCTGACATCTTTTTTGATCTGGGACGGTGATTTCTCTGCAATGCCCCAGTCAATAAGCGATTCAGAGTACGATTTTATCGTGGTGAGCGGCGTCCGCAGCTCGTGGGAAACGTTGGAGACAAATTCCTTGCGCTGCCGCTCCTCGCCAAATTGGCGCGTCACATCGCGCAGCATGGCAATGTGGCTGTCGGCAGTCGATTGTTGTTCACGCACGGCAAGAACTTTAAGATAAATCATGTTGCCGCCTTCGCGCAAAATGGCATCGGCAGCGGACTTACCGAGAAAAAGCTGTGAGCGCAGGCCATTTTCCTCACCGTAGCGATCGAGAAACTGAAGAAAATCCTGGGGGATATCTGTGAGGAGCTCATGAGCGGCATTATTCGAAATCGCCAGCTGGTCCTTATGATCGTAGTAGAGCACACCCAGATCAATGGAAGAAAGAATCATCTTCGCCTGGCCTTCCTGTCGTGTCAGGCTCTGATTTTTTTCCGCCACCTCTTGTTCCATTTGACGGCGCAGATGTTTAATTTCGTTTTTGCAGAGAAACCAGGCCAGAATGGAGACCACCACAAAACTGGCCAGAACCGCGATTACAATATCCATGCGGACTAAGCCTCAGCACAATCCTTATTGAAGTAGTATCCCACTCCGCGTTTTGTCAGGAGATAGCGGTAATTGTTCTGATCAGGTTCAACCTTTTCGCGTGTGCGGCGTACAGTCACATCCACCGTGCGGACATCGCCGTAATACTCATAGCCCCAGACTTTTTCCAGCAAGGTTTCGCGAGAAAAAACCTGACCGGCATAACGGGCCAGAAAACGCAGCAATTCAAATTCACGCAGGGTCAGGGGGAGCGGCTCGCCGCCGCGGGTCACTTCATAGGCTTCCTGATCAATGACCAGGTCACCAAAGACCAACTGGTGATCATCACTATGATCCGATTCCGCATAATTGATGCGGCGAATTTGCGCCTTGACGCGCGCCATGACCTCACGCACACTGAAGGGCTTTGTAATGTAGTCGTCTGCACCAAGTTCCAGGCCCAGAACCTTGTCGATTTCTTCCGACTTGGCCGTCAGCATGATAATGGGAACAGAACTATGTAGGCGGACTTTACGGCAAACATCAAAGCCGTCCATCCCGGGCAGCATACAATCCAGTAAAATCAGATCAGGATTCTCATTCAGAGCCAGCTGCAGGGCCTGATGACCATCATAGGCGGCAATGACCTCGTAACCATTTCGTTCCAGATTCGCGGTCAGAATATCGACAATATTACTTTCGTCGTCGACAACTAAAACTTTTGCACCCATGAGCAGCCTCCTTAACTTTCCTCACTCCAATAATACTCACGCAGCTACGCAGATTCCTGAGCTTCGGTCTATCCTCATAGGCACCAGGCCTGCACAGATTACTGCCCCGGCCCCAGTGCAGACTTCTGCTCCCTGTTCAGGCTTCTGACCCCACAGAGATTCCTGCCTTCCGGGGCTTGATAAAGGCAGGCCTTAAAACTTCATCTATTGTAACATAAGCCGCACAGGCTTCGCTCACTTTACTCACGGCATAAATTCAACTACAATACAAAAGCGCCTTGCCCCAGTGGCCTAATGGATAAGGCAGCAGTTTCCGGAGCTGCTGATACGGGTTCAATTCCTGTCTGGGGCGCCAGCGAGGTCTCCTTACACCAGTGTAGGAGACCTTTTTTCTTGCTTGTTTGAGCAAATCACTTTCCTGATTTTAGTTCAAACCCATGGTTTCCTGGGATTTTGGTCAAGTCGTTCAATGCAAGAAAAAGGACGCCCGTGAGGACGTCCTGAATTTCTGCCTTAAAGCTGAGAGGCACTGCGCTAAGAGGCGCACCGCTGCGAGCTGCAGTTTACGCGCGTTTTACCGCACCGGAACGGAGGCAGCGAGTGCAGACATGCATCGTCTGAGGAACTCCATCGACCAGCACACGGACACGCTTGACATTGGCTTTCTGCTCCACTTTCGCGCGGCGTGAAATCTGAGAACGAGTGATGCGAATCTTTCTGCCAAAAAACATATCCTTTTCGCAAATATCACATTTGGCCATTATTTCCACCTCCTGTTAGTTTTTCAAATCAGCGTTCATTAAGATATCACAACTCAGCGAAGCGTGCAAGTGCGATTTTGTGAACGCGGTGCTTTGCGTTTCATTTAAGCACCCTGACAAACAGACATCTGTTTCAGATGGTATTTTGCTGTTTGTGCTCAAGATGAAACTGATTCTCATAAATCTCTCTGCGATTATAGAGGATATATGGTCTCGCTCAGAGGATTTCCAGACTGCCCTCGCTGATGAGCTGGCCGCTGGCGCGATCAAAGAGCAGGAGGTTTTCGCCGCTGAAGCGGAAGTCGATGTCGTCGCCGATGGCGAAATCATCGGAGCCGAAGATGACGGCAGTCAGCAGGTAGGAACCGTAACGAATTTTCAGGGTATTTTCACGGCCGCTGGGCATGGATCCGTGGATTTCGCCGCGGAGGGCTTTCATTTTCAGACCCTCTTTATCCATTTCTGCCCCATCGGCGTTTGCCTGCTGAATCCGCCCGGCTGAGTTCAAGGCAGACTTTTCTGTCTGCGCAGCCTTCTTAGAAGGCTCCAAACAGTTTTCTATTGTCGCTCTTACCTCTGTGGACTCGACGTGATGCCGCTGCTCGCGGATCATTTCCGGACGAATGCCGAGGACAAAGTCCGGAGCCTCAACTTTTTCACCTTCTGCGAAAGCTTCGTCGTCAAGACGTTCGAGAGGATAGACAAAGGGCAAATCTTTGTTGGATTTTTCCACATAGCCTTTTTTCTGGGACCGAAGTATCTTTTCTTTTTCTGCAGCTTCAGCGTCTGCGGCCCGCTGCTCTTCCCAGGCCATGAGGTCGAGCGGTTCCTTTGGGATAAAGCGCAGCTTTACATCATCGAAAACTTGAAGATCGATGGATTGATCGGCATTCTGAGTAAAACGACGCTGCTCGCCGTCAGTTTTTTTAACAGTCTTGTCGCTGACCGCAGACCCGTCGCTGATATTTTTTGCTTCGATAAAATTGATGGAGGGGTTGCCGACGAAGTCCGCCACAAAGAGATTGACCGGCTTGTGGTAGAGTTCCAGCGGTCTGGCGTATTGCTGCAGGGTACCGTTATTGATTAAGGCAATTTTTGTCGCCAGCGTCATGGCTTCCATCTGGTCATGCGTGACATAAACGAAGGTCGCCCCCGTTTCAACGTGGAGGCGCTGGAGTTCGTAGCGCATTTCCAGGCGCAGCTTGGCGTCAAGGTTGGAGAGAGGCTCGTCCATGAAGAAAACGGAGGGACGCGGCGCGAGAGTTCTGGCGATAGCCACACGCTGCTGCTGACCACCGGAAAGCTCAGCCGGATAGCGCTTCATAAACATGCTGATTTTAACAATCCTGGAGACTTCTTCGACGCGCTGGTCAATCTCCTCTTTGCTCAGTTTTTTTCCGTTGACACGAATATTGCTGAGGCCAAAGGCGATGTTCTGATAAACCGTCATATTGGGCCAGAGCGCGTAATTTTGGAAGAGAAAACCGACCTGACGCTTGTTGGCACCGATATTGATGCCGGAAGCACTATCAAAGACCACGCGGTCACCGATGGTGATGCGACCCTCCGTAGGTGTTTCCAGACCCGCAATCATACGCAGCGTTGTGGTTTTTCCGCAGCCTGAAGGTCCGAGTAAGGTCACAAAAGAATTATCTTCGATAACGAGATTCAAATGATCAATGGAGTAGAAATCTCCCCAGCGTTTCGTCACATTTTCCAGAATAATTTTCGACATATCCGTCTCCTGCGAATTCTTTAACTTTGCGCCGCTTCGGGCGCTGACGACCGTGTTGCACTGCTGAGCAGAAGATATCGCCGCCGCGCCTGAGGCCACCGGCGATACTGTGGATCAGTCTCCTGCAGTTTTATCCAGGCTTGCGCCGGTCAGGACATTGACCACGGTATTGGTGATCAAAAGGGTCACAATCAGAATGAGGTTGATGCCGCTGGAGAAAGCGTACAGCCCCATTTCATCGAAATAATCGAGCGTTGTTGAGAGGATAAAGCCCTGAACGCAGAGCAGCATAAAGAGGGAAAGCTCGCGTAGACAGGTCATAAAGGGCAGCATATAGCCGCTGATGATGGAGTTTTTCTGCAGCGGAATGATAATCCTGCCCATGCGTTTAAACCAGGAAATATTGTGGATCATCGCGGATTCCTCAATCTCCGGCGAAATCTGCAGCATGGAATTCAGTACGTTACGACTGGCAAAGGGAATGTACTTAATGGTGCCGGCAATAATCAGGAGCGTAAAGGTGTTAAACAAGTTGATGCGCTCGTTGGAAAAGAGCACAAACAAGGCAGCGCCGACGGCGATCGAGGGCATGAGATAGGGCAGAAAAGCCATGTTGTTGACATAATTGGCTAAACGCGTGCGGCGGCGTTTGGACACCGCGTATCCGACGATTGTGCCGATGCTCCCCGCCAGAAGCGCGCAGGCGACCGAAACGACCATAGTGCCGACAAAAGCCCGCCAGATGGTATCGTTGTAGAGAATACCCTGTTGACCATACATGCCGTTTTCCGTAATGTTCTCGTTCGTCATCCACCACTTCAAAGTCAGATTCTTTGTATTACCCGTATAAAGGAACGAGTAATCGCCCGGGTTCGGCAGGAAAGTCTCAAAGGCGAAGGAGACGATGGGGAAAAGGCTCACAAAAAAGGTGAGGAAAATCAAAATCCAGGCAACAACATGGCGGCCCACTTTGCCCAGATTGATTTTGGAAATCTGGCCGGACTTACCGCTGACGGTGGTGTAATTTTTACGGCTCTTGAGGGCCGACTGGTTCACAATCATAATGCTCACGCCGAAAGCCATCATAATCACGGCGAGGATGCTGGCTTCGCCGGTATATTTGGAGTTCATCGTGACGTATTTTGTGGCCAAAGTGGTGAAGTTGAGGTAGTGCGGAACAGGATAGCTGCCCATGGCGCTGCCAAAAACCAGGAGGATCGTCGAGAGAATGGCGGGTCTCACCATCGGAAGCGTGATACGGGTGAGAATTTTCCAGCGCGGCGTATCGAGAATGGTGGCCGCTTCCTCCAGGTTGGCATCCATATTGCGGAAGATACTGCCAATCAGCGTAAAGGCGAAGGGCGCATAGTGCAGGCCCAGTACCATCACACTGGGGAAAAGTCCGCGACACCACCAGGCCGGCATCTGCAGGCCGAAAAGCGAGGCGAGAAGACCGTTGGAGGTCCCTGTCACCGCATTGGAGTTAAAGAGGTTCTGCCAGACCACGGCAAGGGTCCACTGCGGCATGATGTAGGGGAAAATGAAGATGGAACTGATATAACGCTTACAGGCCAGATTGGTCCGCGTGATCAGGAAAGCCACGATTCCACCAAAGAGCAGGGCCACCACGCAAGTTCCCACCGCCAGCAGGAGGGTGTTGGCCAGAGGAATCCAGAGGTTGGTTTTGGCCAGACGGCTGGTAAAGAGATCCACGTAGTTCACCAGCGTGTATCCCGACGTTTTCTTGGTGAGAAACTGGTCGATGGTTCCCTGATGAATCTTGAAGGTGTCCTGGACAATGGCCACAATCGGCAAAACCGTGGTGATCGTCAGAATCACGGACATCAGAACCAGGATAACGTTATGGGGAAGCGAAAAAAATGTTTTGAGTTTATTCAGTCTGACCCGGAAAACCGAAATCGGAGCTGCGTATTCTTGATTCATCGTTGTCCTCTCCTTCTCCCCTCTCATAAAAAATCTTCGGAGAGGTCGCCTGTGGACGACCACATCTCCGAGATTCATGTGAGCCCGGCCTGTTACAGACCGGGCTCTCTTCCGGGCGAGGGTCTCAGATAAAGCAATAGAAACAGAAAGAGGCGAGGCCCTTCACCCTTGTGGGATAAATTGATCGCTTATTTGCCACTGTACTTATCCAGCAGTTCAATCCAGCTGCCTACGGTGAAGGCGACGGAAGCGCAGTATTCAGGATCTTCGAGAACGAGCTTGCCCTGATCGACCCACCAGTCATAACCGCGGTCGTTCATGACATCATAGACGTTCTCATCACCTTCATAACCGCCTTTGGCGTGCTGGTATTCTTCCTCGGTCTCTTTTGCGACGACAGGATTGGCCGAATAACCGCCCATATCCTTGCCCCAGGCGGAGAAACCGTCTTTCGTGCAGGTCATGTAGGCGATGAAAGCGCAGGCCGTCCAGGGCAGCGGGCTGTTTTTGGTCACAAAGAGGTAGTGCTTGTAGCCGTAGCCGCCAATGCCCTTGTAGCCGTCGTTATAAGCGGCAACCTGGACGTTGTTGCGGGAGACGGAATCGGATTCTTCGACTGAGCGCAGTTTGGAGTAAACCAGGAGGCCGAACTGATCTGTGGCGGATTTATCAACCAGCGTATTGCAGATCGGGCCGTCGTCGGTGACAGGGTTGTAGCTCTCCACCCAGAGTTTAATCCAGGCGAGGCCGTATTTGCTGACTTCTTCGAGGCCAAGAGCATCAGTTTCTCCGGCCATCTCGTCGATCGTCGGCTGGATATAAGCCTTTTGTTCATCGGAGAGTTCGTCGAACGCTTCTTTCAGCCAGGTGCTGTAATCTTCACGCGTGAGCATGTAGAGGAAATTCTTACCGACGATTTCGGAATCAATATCCATGTAAAGGCCATGTTCGCCTTCAGCGACAAAGTCCCAGCAGTTCATGTATTTTTTCTCGCCGGTCGTGTTGTACATGAAAACTTTATTCAGGGTCTGCAGAGGCAGGAAGCCCTTGTATTCCTCGGCCGTCGTCTCGTTGGCGTCAGCCCAGTCTTTGGGGATAAAGGTTTTCAGGATGCCGGGTTCGACCATTTTGCTCTGGATCTGGTTGCCATCCTGAATCAGCGTCATGGTAAAAGTGCCGGTCTTTTTAAGGGAATCCGCCGTCAGCTGATCGAAGATCTTATTGTTCTTCGGCTGCTGCCATTCGAAATCCATTTTGTAAGACGGGTCGATCGTCTGGAGATATTCGACAAAAAGCGGCAGGGCCGTTTTGCCGCGGCTGGAGTTACCCACGCCATAGAAGGTCGCGCCATTGGATTCCTCAATCGCCTTTTTGGCCAGCTCTTCAAGGCTCATGCCCTGGGCTTCAGCGATGATTTTGTCGACCTCCGACTCCTCAGCCTGAACCGCAGGAGCGGGAAGCAGCAGGAACGACAGAGCGAGGGCTAATGTTAAGAATAGTGACAGGGTCTTTTTCATAGAAATACCTTCCTTTGTTCTATTTGTAGAGTGATTTTACGTTAAAGCCTGTGTTTTTTCAATGTATTTCACAAACAAAATAAGAGGTGTTGGATGGAGCTGTTAAGGATTTGTAAAAAACGGCCCGCTCAGAAAAACTGAGCGGGCCTATGAGCAAGAAAGAGCTTAAAAGCCTGGGATTCTCCACTTGGCAGATGGATCGACCTGCGTATTACAGATCGGGCCGTCATCGGTCACAGGGTGATAGCTCTCGACCCAGAGTTTGATCCAGGCGAGACCGTATTTGCTGACTTCTTCAAGGCCAGGCGCCTCGGTTTCCCCGACCATCTCGTTGACAGTCAGCAAGGCCGAAAAGCCATCAAAGCTTTAACGGGTACCATTTTCTTAAAAAAGCCTGGCGACCGCTTCCTTAACCAGCTTGTCGTCGGCCAGCCAGGGCAGCGTAATGGTGCCGTCTGTATGCTTTTTGTTGAATTCGATGGCCACTTCCATGGCATGCTCGTTGCGGGCCCAGCTGCGTCTGGCTACGCCTCCCATAACATCCCAGGACATTGAGAGGCGGATAATTTCATCGACCCGCTCCGAGCCGTCGAGCAGGAGGCCGAAGCCGCTGTTGATGACTTTGCCGATGCCGACGCCACCGCCGTTATGAATGGTGCAGTAGGTCATGCCTCGAGCCGCATTGCCGGCATAGCACTGTGTCGCCATATCCGCACAGACACGCGAGCCATCGTAGATATTGGAGGTTTCACGGAAAGGCGAGTCGGTTCCGGCCACATCGTGGTGGTCGCGGCCGATCATCACAGGACCGATCTTGCCTTCGCGCACCAGCTTGTTGAAGGCCAGGGCAATATTCATGCGCCCTTCTTCATCCTGATAAAGAATACGTGCCTGAGTGCCGACGACGAGCTTATTCTTTTCTGCATCGCGAATCCAGATATAGTTATCGCGATCCTGATAGCGGCGATTCGGATCGATCGCAGCCATGGCGGCCTGGTCGGTGGCGATCAGATCCTCATGCCTGCCGGAGAGGCAGACCCATCTGAAAGGTCCATAACCATAGTCAAAGAGCAGCGGACCCATGATGTCTTCCACATAGCTCGGCCAGATAAAGCCGTCTTTGTCGTCCACTCCGTTGCGCGAAATTTCCCTGACGCCGCTGTCAAAAATGGCCTTCATGAAGGAGTTGCCATAGTCGAAGAAATAAGTTCCGCGGCTGACCAGCTCCCGGATCAGTTCAAAGTGATGCCGCAGGGTCGAGTCGACACGTTTTTTGAAGCCTTCGTGATCTTCCGCCAGCATTCTGGTCCTCTCCGCGAAGCTCAGGCCCTCCGGGCAATAGCCGCCATCATAGACGTTGTGGCAGGAGGTCTGATCGGAGAGCAGGTCGACGTGAATCTGATTTTTGACGATGTAGTCGAGAAGATCGACGATATTGCCGTGATAAGCGATGGACATGGGTTCTTTTTTCGCCAGATATTCCCTGGCGATCGCAAACACCTCGTCCAGCGAATCGGTGACCCGCGAAATCCAGCCCTGCTCCAGGCGGGTCTCAATGCGGGAGCGGTCCACTTCGGCCACAATGCCCACCGCATGGGCAATCTCGGCCGCTTTTCCCTGGGCACCGCTCATGCCGCCCAGACCAGAGGTCACAAAGAGTTTGCCGCTCAGATCTTCCTTCGGTCCCAGGCCAAGTTTCAGACGCCCGGCGTTGAGAATCGTGTTGAAAGTGCCGTGCACAATGCCCTGGGGTCCGATATACATCCAGCCGCCGGCCGTCATCTGACCATAGTTGGTCACGCCCATCTGTTCGGCAATTTCCCAATCTTCGTGATTATCATATTCCCCGATGAGGATGCCGTTGGTCATGATGACACGCGGTGAGTTCTTTCTGGATCTGAAAAGGCCGAGGGGATGACCGGATTCCATGACCAGGGTTTGCTCGTCCGTCATGTTTTCCAAGTATTTTTTGATCAGGCGGTACTGCATCCAGTCATGGCAGACTGAGCCGGTCTCACCGTAGGTGACCAGCTCGTAAGGATAAAGCGCCACCTCAAAATCGAGGTTATTGTCGATCATCACCTGAATGGCTTTACCGGCCAGGCACTTGCCTTTGTATTCATCGAGCGGTTTGCCGTAAATGCGGCCCTCCGGGCGGAAACGGTAGCCATAGATACGTCCCAGCGTTTTGAGTTCTTCCAGAAACTCAGGAATGAGTTCCCTGTGAAATTTTTCCGGAATATATCTGAGGGCGTTTTTCAGGGCAATCTCTGTCTGCTGCTGGTTGAGCCTGAAACCACGGTCCGGCGCCCTGCGAATACCAGGGATAAAGGCTGGCATAGGGGGAAGCTCATCGAAATCGAGACAGATTCTCATGGCTGCTTCACTTTGCTGATTGGTCATCATTGAATTTCACCTCCGGAAAAAATAAGATACTTTTAAAACGAAAATCATTCAAAGTATCTAAACGAGCTTGATTCTCTTTGCATCTTACGCTAATCAAAGCATTAATCAAAGAGGAAAACAAGGATAGAAAATGGGAGAGGCTGTTCGCTCGCATGCGTATTTTACTTGGAGATATTGGCTCTACATACAGTAAATTGACCCTGGTCGATCTGGAGAAGCAGCAGGTGCTGGCCCAGGCCTCAGCCTGCACAAGCATTGAAAGCTCGGTTATGGAGGGCGTTCAGCTCGCCTTATCTCAGTTGCGCGCAAGACTTTTGCCGCAGCCGCCCGAGCCGCTTTACCAACAGGCTCTCTTTTGTTCTTCTGCGGCCGGTGGTCTGAAAATGGTCGCCATCGGTCTCAGCAAGGGGCTCACGGCAGAAGCAGCAAAACGCTCAGCTCTGGGAGCTGGTGCGAGGATACTCAAAACCTTTCACTATTTTCTCAGCGACGACGATCTAGCCGAGATCAATCGTCTGAAAGCCGATATCATCCTGCTCGCCGGGAGAACCGACTACGGCAATACAGACAATATCCTCAGCAATGCGAAAAAACTGCTGGAGCTTGAGTCCTCTCCGCCCGTAGTCGTCGCCGGTAATGTCGAAGTTGCTGAGGAAGTCTCCCGCATTCTCTCCGCCAAAATCCCGGTTTATCTGAGTGAAAATGTCATGCCCGCTGTGAATGAGATCAACCCGGATCCTGTGCGTCGAGTGATTCGTCAGGTTTTCATGTCCACCATCACGAAAGCGAAAGGCCTTTCCGAACTGAGCAGAAAAGTCGGGCCTGTCCTCATGCCCACGCCCGATGCCGTGCTTGAGGCGGCCAAACTTCTTTCACGGGGTACGGAGAAGACTTCAGGCCTGGGCGATCTCCTCCTGATCGACATCGGCGGGGCCACCACCGATGTGCACAGCATTGGCGAAGGACTGCCGGATCCGGATTTGCTGAGAAAAAACCTGATCCGTTTTGAAGGTCTGCGAGAGCCGCTGGCCAAGCGCACGGTGGAAGGCGATTTAGGCCTGCGCTATTCCGCGCTGAGTCTCTATGAAAGTCTTGGTGAAAACAGCCTGCGCACAGCCTTCTCCTGCGACTTTGCTGAGGCCTGCGCTTTTCGGGCGCAGCACGTGGATTTTATTCCAGACACAGCCGAAGAAATCGCCGTTGATCAGGCGCTCGCTCACTACTGCGCCATGAAAGCGTTACAGCGGCACGGCGGCAGTCTGCGGAGCGAATTCCGGAAAAAATCCAATGTCACCGTTCAACAGGGCAAAGATCTTTCCCGCTTCGGACTGATGATTGGCACTGGCGGCGTGCTGGTCCACTCTCCGGATCCGCAGAAAATTCTGCAGGTCGAAGCCGCTCCTCTACTTCCCCATGCGCCTCGCTATGCCATCGACAAGCTCTATCTTATTTCAGCCATGGGCCTGCTCAGTACCGTGGATGCGGAAGCCGCCCTGAAGATCCTGAAGGATGATCTCCTGTTCTTATAGCCACGTGACTACGGGAAGCAATGTCCCCAATGAGCCAGTTGAGTACAGCAAACACAGACAAAACTCGCGCGGCATTTTACCGCTGTCTTAAAAAGGACGGGCTTAAAAGAGGGCAACAAAATCCCCCCTGCTTCAACAGCGGAAAATGTCGATTGGAACTTTGACTGCTCAGCGGGATTTATCAGAGAGCAGGAGCATCTCCCTTAAAATCTTCCAGGTCGCCGCATTGGAGATACCGCTGGTGTCACAGGGCGGCGAAAGTTCCATGATATCGAAAGCGATAATGTTCAGCGGTGCGAGCGAGAAGAGCGCCTCCAGGAGCTCCTTAAAGCTAACGCCTCCGGCTTCTGGGGTGCCGGTTCCCGGCATGACCGAGGGGTCGAGAACATCCACGTCGATGGTCACATAAACTGGCACGTCAGGCTGCTTTTTCATGAGAGCGGCAACACTTGCAGGACAGGCGTCAACATCAAAGCAGTGAAAATCCAGGTGCTGGCGGCCGTAGACAAATTCATCCCCACCGCCTGAGCGAATGCCGAAGGAATGAATGCGCCCGTCCTCCCCGATCATATCCTGACATTTGCGGATGACATTGGCATGAGAAAGCTCCTGGCCGAGAAAGCGTTCGCGCAGGTCAGTATGGGCGTCAAAGTGAAAGATATGCAGATCCGGAGCTTTTTGCAGGACGGCCTTAACCGTCCCCTGAGTGAGCAGGTGCTCTCCCCCGATCATCACCGGACGCTTGCCATCGGCCAGAATCTTAGCCGTCCGGCGCTCGAGGATATCCAACATCTCCTGAGGATTGCCCAGCGGGGCAAAGACATCCCCCAGGTCGCAAACTTTCAGCTCACTCATATCGCGGTCGAGATAGGGGCTGTAGGTTTCAAAGCCGATGAGGGAATCCGCTCTCAGCGCGTTAGGAGCAAAACGTGTACCCGGCCGAAAGGACGCCGTGCTGTCAAAAGGCGCCCCGAAGATCACCGTATCAGCTTCTTCGTAGCTGGCATCGCAGCCCAGAAAATGAGGCCGTGTCATCTCATCCAATAATTCGTTCATGATCCGAGATCTCCCAGAAGTTTTTTTACATAATTTGGCAGAGCAAAACAGCCGACGTGCAGTTCGGTGTTATAGTAGCGGGTCTTGAGGCCACGGGCATTCCAGCGGGCGGCGTCGAGATTGGCAATGGGATCCAGCTGCTTGGAAATAAAGCCAAAAAGCCAGTGGCCCGAGGGATAGGTGGGAATATGCACCTGATAGATGCGATTGATCGGGAACACGGCTTTGGTGTTGCGGTGGATTTCCCGGACAACGCGCGCATCCTGCTTGTAATAAGGGCTTTCATGCTGGTTGACGAGAATCCCGCCCTCATTCAGAGCCTTAAAACAGTTGCCATAAAACTCACGCGTAAACAGGCTCTCGTTTGAGCCGAAGGGGTCAGAGGAGTCCACAATGATGAGGTCATAAAGCTCGCTGGTACTGCGCACATAGCGCAGGCCATTTTCGATAATCAGGTGCAGACGGGGGTCGGAAAAGCCCGTGGCCATTTTGGGCAGGTATTTCTGAGCCACCTTGACAAGCACTTCGTTCATTTCCACGAGGTCGATCCGCTCAATTTCAGGATATCGGCAGATTTCGCGCAGGGTGCCTCCATCTCCTCCGCCGATGATGAGCACACGGCGGACATTCGGATGCACGGCCATGGGGACATGGGCGATCATCTCGTGATAGATAAATTCATCTTTTTCAGTGAGCAGAATGCTGCCGTCCAGCACAAGAACTTTGCCGAATTCCGGGCTTGTATAAAGGTCGATGCGCTGATAGTCCGTCTCGCGCGAAAACATTTGTTTTTCCACTTCGACCTGAAAGCGGACATGCTTGGTATGGGGTTCAGAAAACCAGAAGTTCAACGCTTATTCCTCCTCACGGCGGCTTTCTTCGATCTCACGCAGACTCTCTTCCCAGTCGCGGGCCTCTTCCTCGCGCAGTTCGGGGTTGCTTTCCTGGTGAGCGACGTCGGAAGCCGCAAATTCCGCGCGTGTTTCTGCCATGACATTGAGTTTTTTCAGTTCGATATCTTCCGTCCCGCTCATCTGGCTGCCCTTCTCCTTGGCGTAGGCAATATAGTCAAGCGCCTTGCGCGTCACCAGCTCGCCGGGAGCCAAAATGGGAATGCCCGGAGGATAGCACATAACAAATTCCGTACAGATGCGTCCCTCACATTCTTTGAAGGGAAGCTGAATACTTGGCGAATAAAAGGCGTCGGCCGGTGACAACATCACCTCTGGCTCGACATATTCGCTGGCCAGAAGGCCCTCCGGTCCCTTACCGTAAAGGCGCTTGATTTCCGAGAGAGCTGCAATCAGACGCTCAATCGCCAGGGGGCGGTCGCCCATGGAAAGGATAGCGAGAATATTGCCGAGGTCTCCAAATTCGATCTGAATGTTGTAGTCGTCGCGTAGAATATCATAGACCTCAATGCCGGCCAGGCCCATGGCTCGGGTATGAATGGAGAGCTTGGTCAAATCAAAATCATAGAAGTCATCCCCATTGCAGCACTCTTTGCCGAAAGCATTGTAACCGCCGATCGAATTGATTTCACCCCTGGCATAGGCCGCATATTCGTTGAGGCGGTGAAAGGTGTCTTCACCGCGTAAAGCCAGATTGCGGCGGGAAATATCGAGCGACGACATGAGCAGATAAGAGGCGGAGGTGGTCTGGCTCAGGTTGAGGATCATGCGAATGTAGCCGAGATCATGTTTCATGCCCTTACCGGCCAGGAGAATCGAACTCTGGGTCAGCGACCCTCCGGTTTTATGCAGGCTGACCGCCGCCATATCCGCTCCCGCAGCCATAGCAGACACCGGCAGTTCAGGGGAAAAATAGAAGTGCGTGCCGTGAGCCTCATCGACGAGGACTTTGATCCCCGCCTTATGAGCAACCTTGACCATTTCCTTCAAATGGCCACAGACGCCGTAATATGTCGGATTATTGATGAGCACTGCTTTGGCTTCAGGATGCGCTGCAATGGCCTCGCTCAATTTTTCCACACTCATGGCAAGGGGAATGCCCAGTTCTTCATCCAGACCCGGATCGACATAAACCGGAATGGCATGGGCGAGAATCAGAGCATTGATGGCGCTGCGGTGGACATTGCGGGGAAGAATGACCGAGTCACCCGGGCGGGTTACCGTCATAATCATGGCCTGAACAGCCATGGAGGTTCCGTTAACGATAAAATAGGCGGCTTCGGCGCCAAAAGCGTCTGCTGCCAGCTCTTCGGCTTCTTTGATGACACTCACCGGATGGATGAGATTATCCAGCATCTTCATTGAGTTGGCATCCACCGCGAGGCAGTCTGAACCCAGGAACTCCGTAAGCTCGGGATTGCCCGGGCCTTTTTTATGTCCTGGCACATCAAAGGAAACCATGCGCATTTTTTTATAGCGCTGCAGCGCTTTTAAAAGTGGCGCTTTGCTCTGATCAAGGCGATATCGCTCCTTGAGCACTTGCTTAGGAGCCGTTTTTCTCCTCAGTATTTTATTTTCCATCTCTCTCCCCTGAAATTAGCGTCCTCTTAAGCCCGAAATTAGCGTCCTCTTAAGGCGCGTTTATTCTAGCATATTCCAGGCTCTGTAAAGCTGGGATTGAAAATATTATTCTTCTTATTCAGCGAATGAGTATTGGCAGCCTTAAGACAGAGCATAATTCAGGGAAAGATAGTCTGTCTGATAGCGTGGAATCACAGCAAAGGCAGCTATAGTGGACAGATAAGGACTTTCTTCAAGGATATCGTAAACCTTGCTTAGAAAAGTATCGCCATTCTTTTTCCAGATGATAAAAAACGGGAACCCACGCTGACAGCTCTCCGCCAGCGTGGGTTCCTGTTAAATTTATTTCAACTGCTTCTTATTTCATTTGCTTCGCCAGATCGGCAAAGATGTTCTGGCACTCTTCGGGGAGCTGGTTGAAGTCGTTCAGCGCCGCAACAAAGCTCTGGCGGCTCTCCAGGGCCGCCTTGAGCGCACTGCGATAAGCGGCGTCATCGAACGGAGGCTCGAAACCGGGAATATCCGCGTAGTCGATGTCTTTTAAATCGCCAAAGGGCTTCCAGCTGACGCTGCCATCGACAATGCTCTCCACAGCGGCGAGGGTGTCTTCTTTTTTGACTTTCTTGTCGAGGAAGAAGCCGGTGTTGAGAATGTAGCAGTCCACGCCGTTGTCCATCAGCGCCTTAAAACGCTCATAGTCCATCTTCAGCGCGTAGGTGCGGAAGGGGTTGGCGTAGGGCTCAATGACCAGAGCGTTGGGGTCGACGCCTTTGGCCAGACGTTCGGCCGAGCTGCGCTTGGTCGCCAGAGTAGCGCCGAAGAGGGAGCCCAGATCGCTCTTTTTGATGTGCAGCAGGGGCGGCAACGTCGGATCCTTCATGATCCAGCAGATGCCATTGACCTCAGCATCAATCTTATCAACGCGGTTGGGGCTCCAGAGCTTGGATTTGATCGCGCGGCCATTGCCATTGCGCAGGTCCTGGGTCACCGGGACGATTTTGCCTTCATCGTCCAGGGTCACACCGCAGTTCTGCAGAGTAAGCAGGTAGGTATTGTCCGGGCTGGCGCAGGGATAATCCTGTGTTTTGTCGAAGTAGGTCGGCTCCATCGCCACGGAGTATTTATCCTTGATATTGATGACAAAGGCATCATCGTGCAGGACTTTAATGCCGTATTTGCCGTTGTGTTTCGCATGGGTAATCGAGGATTTTCCGGAACCGGAAAGACCGAAGACAGAGAGCACATATTTTGAACCGTCTTTTCGGGTGATTTCCTTCTGACCGCCGTGGCAGGAGGCAAAGCCGTGACGGGCGGCAACGGCCCAGCCCAGGGTCAACGTGCCTTTTTTGTGCTCGCCGAAGTAACGCATGCCGAGCAGAGCGGCGCAGTTGTGTTCGGGGTCGAAATAGGTCAGCCCGAGGGGATGTTCGGGATGCTTCCACTGGGGATCCGAGAAAACGTAGATGTCACCCTCATTTTCGATGGGTCTTGACTGCTTGTAGCGTTTTTCGTATTCCGCGTTCAGCGGCTGGAAATTGAGCATCCAGTTGTAGAGAATGTTCTCCTCCCCTTCCGGGATCAGAAGATGCGCCCGAAGCATAAAGTCTTCATCCAGACCGATGATGCAGGTGGCGTGATAGAGCGTTTGATAGCGGCAGTCATAGACGGCGTCCATCACCTTTTTATTGAGATCGGCAGGATCCACACCCTGCTGGCCGATAATGCGCCGGGCTGCCGCACAGCGTCCGGTCACTGAGCCATCGTTGAAGAGCAGGACTTTGGCATCGGAGGGCAGACCCATAAAGCCCGGATTATGCACAGGAAGGTCCGTGACGATGGTGCCGGGAGACTCCATCGCGAGATAGTATGCTTCGGCAAGGCTTTTAATTTCCACGACATTGTTGCCGTAGAAGGGAGTGCGTACAATCGTGCGCAGGGCGCTGGCCATGGGATTTTCAAGGGTGATTTCACTGCGGGAATTTTGATTTCTGGTTGACATAAGACTCCTTTGAAAAAAATTTCTATTTTTTTGTTTTCTATTTGGCTTCTTTACATTTTTGCGTCGACTGTTTGCATCGGCGGCCCTTCCTGGGTCACTTCGTTGGTGCTCTCAGTCAGGATACTGTCTGGTAACGGCCAGGGGCATAAAAGCATGTCCCCATGCCCCCAGCAAGGGCAGGAATTTAAAGTCAGTGTCAATGGCCTTACACTCTGAATGGCCAGAGGTTCGGATTATTTCTCTGTGGCTTCCGCAATGGCCAGACGCACGCAGAGGGCATAGAGTTCTGCCGCTTCACGGATCTCCGGAAGCTCCGGATACGAGGGCGCAATACGCTGAAAATTATCGTGCGGGTTCTGGCTATGAGGGAAGGGATTTCCGGCCGGGGTCAGCTTTAATCCGGCTTCAGCGGCCAGCTCACAGGCCCGGGCCGCCGTGCCATCGGGCAGCGTCACGCCGATAAAATAGCCCCCCAGAGGTTTCGTCCAGGATACCCCAGGAATATCGCCAAGTTCACGCTCCATAATTTCTTCGAAAGCCTCAAATTTCGGACGCAGCAGCTCTGCCAAGCGGGCCATATGAGCCTGCAGAGCGGCAAAATCAGGGAAAAAGTGAGCGTGACGCAGTTGATTGACCTTATCGCAGCAGATCATCTGAATTTTCTGCTGCTGTCTGAACCATTCCAGATTTGCCGGAGAGGCGGCGAAGGCTGCAATGCCGCCGCCCGCCATGGTGATTTTCGAGGTCGATGCAAAGCAGAACACCCGGTCGGGATGACCGGCCTCAGCGCAAAGCTCGAGGATATTGGGGAGTTTGCCCTGTTTTTCGGCTTCGGGATAAAGGTGATGGACACTGTAGGCGTCGTCCCAGAAAATACGGAAATCCGGCGCGGCTGTTTTCATGGAGGCCAGACGTCGGCAGACCTCTTCTGAATAAGTCACTCCCGTGGGGTTGCTGTATCGGGGCACACACCAGATGCAAAGAATGTCGGGGTCACTTTGCACCAAACGTTCAACCTCGTCCATATCGGGACCATCGTCCTTCATGGCGATTGGGATGAGCTCGTAGCCCAGGCCCTCCGTCATCTGAAAGTGCCGGTCGTAACCGGGACAGGGGCAGAGGCACTTGCGTTTTGTTTTCTCAAACCAGGGCTTTTCAGCACCCGGAGCTGCCGTCAGGAGCAGACGGCTGTGAACGTCATACATGACGGTGAGACTGGAGGTTCCGCCGATGACCACCGCTTCAACGGGCAGGCCAAGCATGGCCGCCATAAGCTCACGGGCTTCAATGAGGCCGGAGAGTTCTCCATAGTTGCGGCTATCCACCCCTTCGCGGGACAGATAGTTCTGTCCATCCACAGAGGTCAGAAAAGCTGCAGAGAGATCGAGTTGGGCAGGTGCGGGCTTGCCTCTCGCCATATTCAGCTTGAGATTGCGGGCTTTGATCTCGTTATACGCCTGCAGGGCAGAAGGGTCTTTTGCTTGATTCATGCTCATTCGCTCCTGATTCCTATAACCCGCAAAGCCAATTGCCGCGGGCTTTCTAAAAAGGACTTGAAAATTTGTGAAAAAAGTAAAAACTTCAAGTCTTTCCAAGCAGAAGTATAGAAGAGTTTTAATAAAGCGGCAAGCATCCCGCTTTCTTTGTCGAAAAGGCAGAGAAGGGGCGTCCCTCTTCTGCAAAAGATAAGAAAAAGGCCATTCCCAACTTAGAACAGCCTGTTTTTACGTCCTGCTTTAAGCTTCACTCCTAACTCAGTTCACTGAGCACAGCCATGCCGGCTTTCAGGCCCGAGGCTCCAGCCTGAGAGAGGCCACGGGTAATCCCTGCACCATCGCCGATGGCATAAAAGCCCGCTAACTCTGTCTCAAAATTGGCATCCAGAGAGAGGCGCGCACTGTAGAATTTGACCTCCACCCCATAGAGCAGAGTGTCCGCATTCGCTGTCCCGGGAGCAAGCTTATCCAAGACCTGCAGCATCTCGACGATATTGTCGATATGCCGCTTGGGCAAAACCAGAGAGAGGTCACCGGGCGTGGCCTGCAGGGTCGGCCTTACAAAACTTTTGAGCATGCGGTGAGCCGTGGTGCGGCGGCCATCGAGAAGGTCGCCCAGGCGCTGCATAATCACGCCGCCGCCCAGCATATTGGAGAGCGAAGCAATGTGTTTGCCATAGCGGTAGGGTTCATTAAAAGGCTCGGTAAAACGGTTGGAAACCAGCAGAGCGAAGTTGGTATTTTCACTGCGTCTCTGGGGGTCTTCAAAGCTGTGACCGTTGACCGTGATAATGCCATCCGTGTTTTCGGCCACGACATAACCGTAGGGATTCATGCAGAAGGTTCGAACGATATCGCGATACTGGCGCGTTTGATACTTCAGCTTGGCCTCGTACATGGCATCCGTGATATCCCTGAAAACGAGGGCGGGAAGCTCAACACGCACCCCCAGGTCAACCTGATTGTTCGCCATGGGCAGCCCCAGCTTCGCACATTGCGCGGAAAACCATTCAGCGCCGGCGCGACCCGGCGCGGCAATCAATTTGCTTGCGCAGATCTCTCCCCGATTGGTTTTGAGCAAAAACTGATCGGGACAGTCCTGTTCCCCGCGTTTTTGTGTCGAGCGCATCGACGCTGGACGTGAGGAGGGTTTTTCCTGCTCCGCATCGGAGGCGCAGAGGGCTTCCCGGGACTGCTTTTCCACCTTTGTTCCCGCATCGCTTACCGCCAGCGGTTGACCGTTTTTCAGAGGGATGATTTCTTCGACACGTGTGTCAAAAAGAAGTTCAGCCCTTTCGTTCAAATAATCGTACTGGTGGATCAGAACTTCGCGGTTGCGATCTGTCCCGAGATGTTTGCAGCGGGCATTGAGCAGGTGAATATCCAGGCCAAGAGCCTTTTTGCGGATCAGCTCAGCCTCCGGGGTAAAGGTAGAGTGCACGTCCTGACTGGCGCCAAAAGCGACATTGATTTTATCCACTTCGCTGATCAGCTCCATCACTTGCTTTTCCGGTAAATAGTCAGTAAGCCAGCCACCAAACTCGGTGGTGAAATTAAATTTGCCATCTGAAAAAGCGCCTGCCCCGCCGAAGCCGCGCATGATAGAACAGATTTTACAGTGCACGCAGGAGCTGACCTTGCCCGTGATAATAGGGCAGCTGCGCTGACGTATATCCAGGCCTTGCTCCACCACGACAACTTTGAGATCAGGCCGCTCACTGACCACTTTATAAGCAGCAAAAATGCCGGCAATACCGGCGCCGATAATCGCAAGATCAACGTTTTTCATCTTATCCTCTCCTCGTCAAAAGCAAATGGTCTTTACTGGCCATGCTTATATTTGAGAACGCGTTCATTGTAAATTTTTTGCTCAGGAAGTGCCAGAGCTAACTTCTGAAGAGAGTCTCCCATTACAACCGCCGTGCCTGACGGCCTGAGAGACCCGGAGAAAGAAGTCCCGGACTGGAAGGCTCACCCGCTACGCCAACAGAAGGGAGAAGCCTGACTTTCCGGGCAGCTCAGACCAGAACCAGGCTGAGCAAAAGTACCGTTGCAAGAGCGGCCAGGCCCTCCAGCAGGGAAGCCAGCGTCACTGTGCGGGCAGCCTGTCCCGTACTGAGGCCTCCCAGACGGGCAATCACCCAGAAATAAGAGTCATTCGCGTGTGTCACCGTCATCGCGCCTGCGCCGATAGCAAGAACCGTGAGGCAGCGCAGCTGAGGACTGTCCAGTCCCAGAGCCGGCAAAAGCGACTGAACCATCCCCGCCGTCGTGACCAAAGCCACTGTCGAGGAACCTTGAGCCGTCTTGAGCAGAGCCGCAAGCAGGAAGGGAAAGCAGAGTCCGAGGCCGGAAAACGTCTGGGCACACTGAGCCAGCCTCTCTGCAACCCCTGAAGCCACAATGACGTGTCCTAATGCGCCGCCAGCCGCGGTGATGCAGAGAATGGGACCGGCTGTACTCAGGCCTTTCTCTGTGAGTTCACCAAGTTCTTTTCTCCTGCCACAACTCAGGGTCAGGACAAAGGCCGCGAGCAGGCCGACTGCCAGAGCCATTTCAGGCTGAGATAAAAAGCTCAGAAGCTCCAGAATAAAAGGACTTCTGCCCATTGTTGCAGGGGCTTGGGCAAGGCGTACAAAGGCTCCCAGCGACATCAGCAGGAGCGGCAGGATAAGGGGTAAAAAGCTCAGAAAGGCCGAGGGGACATCGTTTGCCCGCTCGTGTCCGCTTTCAGGTTCACAATCCGGAATTCGTTGAGACGCATCTTCGGCATGATTTTGCGGCTCGTCTTCGGCGACACACATTTTTTTACCCTGGTACAGCGAAAAAAGGTAGACCAGGCCCAGTGCCGGGAGTGAAACGAGTACCCCCAGGAGAAAGAGAAGGGGAAGCTGTCCGCTGACTCCCAGCGCCGCAGCCGCAGCGATGGGACCCGCGGCCGGCGGAATGAGATTGTGAGAAGTGAAAAGCCCTGAGGAGAGACAGGTGGTAATCGCCACGGAGGAATGGCCGCTGCGCCTGACCATGGCCTTACGTACCGGATTCAGGAGGACAAAAGCGCTGTCACAGAAAACAGCCATCGAAACAATCCAGCCCGTGAGCAGGGCAGCCAGCTCGGGGTGTGCCGGCCCCACAAGCTTCAGGACGACTTCTGCAATACGCAGAGCTGCACCGCTTAACTCCAGGATCGCGCCGATCAGAGTGCCAAAAATGATGACCAGACCAATATCCCGGAGCGTGCCAGCAAAGCCCTCACGGATCACCGAAAGAACCCCCGGCAAGGGGCCACTGTCTGTCGCGGTGTCTAACAGGGGCAGTCCAGCGAGCAGAGCCAGACACAAAGAAAGAACCAGAAGAGCCAGAAAAGGGTGGATCTTTCCTTTGCCGATCGCCAGCACCAGAAAGCCCAACCCGGCCACAAAGGCTAGTGCAAAGCCTGCCAGACTCATCTTCTGCCCCCCTGTTTCTTTTGGATTAATAGTCTTTTTTCATTTTGACAAGCCCACGTCCGCTTGGCAAGAGGCGGGACTTCTGTCAACACAGTGGCCCTTGCTATAATAGGCCTGAAAAATGCAGTGGAGAGAGGCCATAATTCGATGGGCAGACAGAAAAAAGGGCAGGAACAAACAGGGCAGAAACAAGCCGAGCTTCAACGCGCTCCCCGAAACCTTTGCGGTTTTGAGCTTGAAGCCGAAGAGAGCATAAAGGAATGGCAGGCCGAGGCCCATATCTACCGTCATAGCAGCACCGGAGCCAAACTGCTTCAGCTCGCATGCGAGGATAAAAATAAAGTTTTCGGAGTCCTCTTTAACACGCAGGCCAACAATGACAGCGGGGTCGCCCACATCATTGAACACTCGGTCTTTAACGGCTCCGAAAACTACCCTCTCCGTGAGCCTTTCACCGTGCTCGAAAAAAATTCGCTCAACAGCTTCATGAATGCGATGACCTTTGCCGATCGTACGTTCTATCCTGTCGCCTCTTATCACGAAAAGGATTTTCTCACCTGTGTGGAGGTTTATCTGGATGCCATCTTTCACCCGCTTTGCCTGAAAAATGAAGCGATCTTCCGTCAGGAAGGCATACGTCTGGAAGTCAACGAAGAGGGCGAGCCTGAATTCAATGGCGTCGTCTACAATGAAATGAAAGGCGTCCTCAGCGATCCTGCTGTTCTGCTCTGGCGTGAGAGTTCCAAACTGCTCTATGACAACAACTATCGCTGGAATTCAGGAGGTGATCCGAAGGCCATTCGAGAGCTCTCTTACGAGGACTTCAAAGCCTTTTACCGAAAAAACTATCATCCGGGCAATGCCTGTTTTCTGGTCTACGGAGACATTGACTTAAAGAAAGTAGCCGGGCGCATTGATAAGAGCCTCCAGGCCAGTGAAGCAAGGGCTCTCCTTCCCCCTGTCCCTCCAGTCCCCCTGGCAAGCCCTCTGCACTCCCCTCTCAGCAGCACGGTTCGCGCCAGTTCAAGCGATGGAAAATCCATGGCCCTTTTACAATTTGTGGGGACACATGAGCCTGATCTTGACGATGAAGACACTCTGGAAGTCGCAAGTCTCGCCCTTTTTTCCATGGAATCTTCGCCCCTGCGCAGAGCCTTGATTGAAAGCGGCTTTTGTGAGGATGTCTCAGAGGGACCTGCTCAAAGTCAACGCGACCTGGCCAGCACCATTTTGCTCTCCGGAACCCGCGAAAGCGATCCTGAAAAGGTCTCGAAAGCCTTTTTCAGGGCGCTGGCCGACTTCCTGAAGGAAGCTCCGGAAAAGCGCCGGGAACTCTTCCTCGCCGCTTACAGTCTTCTCAGTTTTCAATTGCGCGAAGGCGACAGCGGGACCCTTCCACGAGGTCTGCTGCTCTCACTTTCGCCCATGCTCGCCTGGCCAGATGGAGTTTCTCCTTTTGCGCACCTCCACTATGAAGAGCGTCTGCGAAGGCTCAAAGCAAAGATTGAAAGCGGCAAAATGGAAGCGTGGATTTCTGAGTTCTTTTTGCATAATCCCTTTTATGCGGTGGTCACCCAGCTTCCCGTGGATCCCGAAAGCTTTGCTGCGGCCGCTGCACAGGAAGAAAAGGCCGCTGCAGCAGCCCGTTGGGAAAAGCTGGGAAAGAGCGGACAAAAGCGCGAAATGAAAGCCAATCAGGCTATGAAAGCCTGGCAGGAAAGTGAGGACAAGCCTGAAATTCTGGCCCGTATCCCCCTGCTGCAGCTTTCAGATTTAGCCCGTGAAAACGCTTTCCGCGAAGCTTCCGCAGAAAAAATTCTGTACCCCGGAGATCCGGATCACAGCGGTTTTGAACTGCTGCACTACGATATTTTTACTTCCGGTATCCTCTATCTTAATTTCTCCTTTCCCCTGGAGAATCTGAGTCCTCAGGACCTCTTCCATCTTGGCATTCTTAAAGAAGTTCTGGGACGTGTGGACACCCGCTCTCACAGCTACGCTGAACTCACCAATCAGCTCTTTCTGAAAAGCGGCGGCCTCAGCTGTGGCCTCGATTTTTATCCGACTGCTTCCTTTCTCAGTTTTTCTCTGAAAGTTCTGCCGGAAAATCTGGAAGCAGCCTTAAATCTTCTGGAAGAGATCCTTCTCTTCTCCAGGCTGGACAGTCGGGAACGCATCGCCCAGGTTCTCCAGACAGAGCTCCTCGATCGCAGACTGGGCCTCATTTCCAGCGGCCACAGCACCGCCATGGAAGCCGTGGCCTCCCACTACGATCCGCTCGTATTCGCCGATTCACAGAGCGACGGTCTCTATTTTTATGAAAATCTGCGCCAGTGTTTGCTGAATGCCGAGCAGGAAAAACAGCTTCCGGATTTCAGCGGAGCTTTGCAGGAGCTGCTGGATCGTGTGCTCTGTAAAGACCGCGTGCAGGTCGATTTCATCGGTGAAGAAAAAGCCAAACCGGCGCTTATCGCCGCCCTGCAAAACATATTGTCCCGTTTCCCGCTCGCCGCAGCCAATCATCCATGTGAAGAAGCGACCTCTGCGAAGCGCAGGTCAGACGGGAATCCCGCCTATATCATCCCCGGCCACGTCCAGTACGCTGCCCTGGGCGGTCACTTTGATGCGCAGTCTTCAGAGGAAGCTTTCGATGGCTGCTGGCACCTTGTGCGCAATCTTCTGCAGAAAGATTATCTCTGGACGCGCCTGCGTGTGGAGGGCGGCGCTTACGGCGGGGGTTGTCAGATCTCCCGCAGAGGCGGACTGCTTTTTTACAGTTACCGGGACCCGCACTGCCGGGAAAGCCTGGAGACTTTCAGAATGGCCGCTGAATGGCTACGTCATGTTCATCTTTCCAGCGAAGAACTGCGCGGACTTATCATCGGGACCATTGCCGATTTTGACCGTCCCTGTTCCCCTGCTCTTGAGGGAAATCTGGCCATCGCCCGTCATTATAAAGGGCTCAGCCTGGCGCAGCTGCAGCGCGAACGCGAAGCTGTCCTCAGCTGTAATTTGCAGAAAATTCGCAGCAAAGCAGAGATCCTGGAAAAAGTCCTTCAACAGAATCACTTTGCCGTTTTCGGCAGCGAAAAAGCGATCAAAGAAAATGTCGAACTCTTTTCCGAGGTCAAAAACCTCTTCTGATGCGGCAGCCTTTTCGAAGAGCGCTTAGCTGATGTCGTCTTTGGAAGAAGAGCACGTTGAACTGATCCACTCTTTGTGATCGCGGTCAGAAGCCAGCTCAGCCAGAGTGATCGAGGAAAAAAGATCTTCAATTTTCCCCTGCAGCCCCTGGTAAAAGCGGCGCACGGGACAGTGATCTGCCGCGCAGCGGCTGCAGTAAGCATCTTTCTCCAGACAGCGGCTAATATAGCTGCTCTGCTCCATGACCCGAATCACATCGAAAAGGGTAATGGTTTCAGCCGGTCGAGCGAGGCGGTAACCTCCGTTCACACCCGGTTTAACGAGGATTAAACCGGCATCGGAAAGCTTGTTGCCGATCTTATATAAAAAGCTCCGCGGGACAACCAATTGCTCAGCGAGTTCGCTTGAGGTAATGAGATTCTCTCCCTCACTCATACTGAGGTACAGCATAATCCGGACGGCGTAATCTGTGGTGATATTGAGTTGCATGCTGAAACCTTTCCTGAAAGGTCTTCATCACAAAGACATTTTCGACTATTCTAAGACTAAGCTGGCAGGACTGCAAATCGAGACATGAAAGCGCTCTAAATGTCTAAAACTCCTCTGTTCATTTTTCAAGTTTCGTCTGTCTTCCAGCCTTTCGCTGACTTCCGTGTTGTCTCTGTATTTCAACCTGCTCAAAAGGGTTGACTTTTTATAGCTGCTTTTTTTATAACTGCTCTAATGAAACTTATTATGATACTTAGATTTATGTCGTCATGGAATGTTCGTGGAAAAAGGATCGATTTTCCAGCAGGAGCCAGCCCATAGGCAAAGACGCCGTCTTCGCTTATAATTGAGAATAACAAATAAAAAATTCTCAGTAGCCGTTCGCTTTGCCTGAAAGCTGCGCTGTTTGAACCGTTGCGTTTAGATACGTATGACCTGCAAAGCAACAGAAACCCAGCCTGAATTTGAAGATGAAGCGATTTGCTTCTAAATTGGAGGAAAAAATGAAGAAGATTTCCCTGAAAAGCGCTTTTTGCTTAATTTTAAGCTTCGTGCTCAGCTGCGGTCTGCTTCTCGGTACAAAAACGCTCGTTGTTTCAGCCGAAGCGAGTGAAAGCCAAAGCACAGAAGCTGCCGAAACCTCCTCAAGTGAAAAAGAAGGAGAAAAAGACGTGAGTGAAAAAACAGATCCCCGCACCCTGAGTGCAGAAGAACGCGAAAAAGGCGTTCTCTGTGTCTGGCCTCTCGGTCTGAAGTATGAGCTCCCCGAGATTCTCAATGACGAACACGTCAAAGTTCGCACTGACGGGATTCATGCGGATGAAGAGGATCGCCTTTACACCAGCCGTGGCTTCTATTTTCGTCCCCAAGCAAGGCTTGATCTCGCTAAAGACATCCGTTTTGAATACGATGCCACGGAGAATCGCGAGAACTACAAAAAACGCATGGACGAAGAAGTCCTGCCGTTCGATCTGCCGCTGTTCAAGGTGGTGAATCTGCGCAGCGACAAACTGCCCGAAAGCGAAGAAGAACGCGAAAAGCTCTTCCGTGAAGAACTGGAGAAGGCTTCTGACTTCGCGAAGACTCCTGTCAAAGAGATCAAAAAACTTCTCGAAGAAGATGGCCTGAGCCAATATCTCCTGATTTTTGAGGATCCCGAAACGCCTCTGGCTGCAGCGGAGGATGCCGAGCTCTTCAAAAAAGTTCGTGAGGGCTGTGAAGAGCTGCTGAAAAATATGCAGAGCTTCCGTGCAGAGAAGAGTGAAGAAAGTTTTCCCAAAGTCGAAAAATGGACTTTTGAAGGCACGGACTACAATCTGAGCGACGAGCCGATCACCGACGCCATTCTTAAAAATGCCAAACTGACCTATGTCGTCTACTGGACGACCTGGTGCCCGGATTGCCACAACGAGCTGAAATTCCTCGGAGAACAGCTGGATTTCCTCAAAGAACATGACATTCAGCTGCTCGGCATCGTCAAAGATGTCAAGGCCGAAGAAATTGACGAAGACGTGCTGGCTGAGGCCCATAAAGTCATCGATGAGCGCGGTCTGACTGACGCTATGCCCGTCATGCTGGACTCCGACGAGCTGGAAGATGGTCTCTTTATCCGTGCGCTTAATATTCCTACAACCTTCTTTGTGGATGGTGAGGGCAAAATTTACCGCGCCTACGTTGAACCCGACACGTCCAAATGGCAGGATGAGGCCCTCGCTGTCCTCGCCGAGATGGACGAGAAAAAATAGCGTTCTGTTGCCGGCATATCCCGCGCTAAGGCCTTTAAAATCAGGCATAATCTGACCCAAATGCTGCCGCTGGCTCATGTCGGAACTCCTCCAAAGCTTTTCACAGCAGGTGAGGACAAGGACTTTCCACCGTGCATTCTCAGGGCCAGGGCTTGTCAACGGACAAGCCCCGGCCCTTTTTCACGAAACCCGGCAGCCCCTGTGCTTCTCCGGCACAAACTGTTGAAACATGAACAAACTCAGGAAGGGAATTTATGAAGAGGCAGGAAAAACATAAGTTTTGGCTTGGCGTGCTCTTTCTCACGGCGGCCATATGGGGAACCGGTTTTATTGCCACCAAGATGGCCGTCGATGTTGGGTACAGCTCATCCTTTATGATGCTGACTCGCTTTCTGATCTCCGCTCTTGTCCTTATTCCCTTTCTTCGCAAAGAGTTTCGCGGGCTCAGCAAAACAAGCTGGGGCGGAGGTTTTCTGGTCGGCCTGGTCCTCTTTTTGGGCTACGCCTTTCAAACTGAAGGCATCCGCAGTTGCACGCCTTCCATGAACGCCCTGCTCACAGCCACCAGCATTCTCTTTATTCCCTTTGCGGTCTGGCTGCTCTTTAAACAGCGTCCTGCCAGGTCCGTGTTTATCTGCTGTGCAATTGCCTTCATCGGCATTTTGCTGCTGACGCTGGATTTGCACACCATGAAGTTTCATTTCGGGATTGGGGAAATTCTGACCCTGCTCGGAGCTTTTCTCTTTGCCTGGCACTCGGCTCTCATCGCCTGGTTTGCCCAGCGCGGCAGCCCGACCATGATTCATTTCATGCAAATGCTCTTTGCCTGCCTTCTATCCGGCATCTGGTTTATCTTTTCCGATGGTCGTCTGGAACTCTTCCGTCCCAGCAAAGGGATGCTGCTCATTCTCTGGCTGGCTCTGCCCTGTACGCTCCTGGCCTTCTGGCTGCAGAGCATGGCACAACGCTATGTCCACCCCTCTCAGTCGTCGATGATTCTCTCGACCGAAAGTCTTTTCGCGTCATTATTCTCTGTGCTTTTCGGTTTCGACACGCTGCGACTGAACCTCCTGCTCGGCGGCGGCATACTGCTCAGCGCCATCTTCAGCCTGGAGCTTCTGGAACGCCGTGCCGCTAAGGAAAAGAAAGCTGAGGGCACGCAGGAAAGCGACGGCACCCTGCTCAAAACCAGGACACCCTGAGGGCAGAAAAAATGTGACGCCCTCACGCCATACGGCCGGGCTATGTACCTCCACCTGGAAGACATGTTGATATTAGGAATAGCTTCTCACACGAAGTGCTGAAAACGAAAACTTAACAGGACGTTCTTGATGCGTGTGGCAAACTGAGGAGCATGTGTCAATTCTCGTCGAGCGCGGCGGTTTTGGCGTTGTTATGCACGTGGCAAAATCAGCAGCATACAGGTCCCCTCTGTGGAGCTTGTTTCAACCTGCACAGATCCGCCATGAAGCCTTGCAATCTCCCAGACAAGAGAGAGGCCGAGACCCACACCGCCATAGTCCCGGCTGCGGGATTGATCCACCCTGAAAAAAGGCTGAAAAATGCTCTGCTGAAGCTCCGCCGGTATACCCTTGCCGCTGTCCCTCACACGGACGAGGATGTACTCTTCCTCCGGGACGATGGAAACACGAACAATTCCCTCTTGGCGGTTGTATTTGATGGCATTCTCACAGAGATTAAAAAGCAGGCGGTAGATCAGGGGGTCACTGCCAATGACACAGGCATCCCCCTCACTTTCAAGGTGAATCCTGTTTTTTTCCGCCAGTGGGGTGAGATCCGTAAATATTTCTTCAATCATGGGCTGGAGCTGGACCGTATCTTTACGCTCTACGTTCTGAAAATGGCTCATTTCCAGCAGAATACCCGTCATCTGGCTCATCCGCTCGGTCTGCTCCCGCAGGAGACGGAGGAAGTCCCTGCTTTCTTCCGAAAGATCGGGGTGTTCCGCCGAAAAAAGCTCTATCTGAGCCTGCAGCAGTGCCAGCGGCGTGCGCAGTTCATGGGCGGCATTCCCCGTAAACTGACGCTGGGCGGCAAAAGCGTGATTCAGGCGCTCCAGCATCTGGTTGAATGAGCGGCCGAGCTGCTGAAATTCAGGCAGGAGATCTTCGTTGATCTTCATATCAGACAGGTTATTCAGCTGAACCTTCTCCACCTGAGCGACAAAACTGTGCAGGGGCTTCAAAGCATGTCCACTGACAAACCAGGCCAGAATCCCGCTCAGAACCGTCACTGCAGCCGTGATGAGCCAGGTACTCATAAAGAACGAGGTCTGAGCTCCCTGGATAATAATGGTCAGCCCTTCTTCCGTTCCTTTAGCCTCCGGGTCAAAAAAGGCCGTCTCCCCTTCATTGGTGTTACTGTAGCCCTGAATGGATTCGCCAATACGGTCCATAGTGCGGATGCCGGAGAAACCTAAGAGCAGCTGCATCGCCACGCAGCTCAGGCAGATCAGCAAAGCGGTCATCAGGGTCATTCGCCACTGCAAAGAAAGCCGCTTCATGCCTCTTCCCCTTCCATGAGATAACCCTCGCCAATGCGATTATGAATCGGATCGTAGCCCAGCTCCGCACGCAGCTTCTTGCGCAAAGAGGAAATATGCACCCGAATGGAGTTGCTGAAATTATCCACGCTGTTATCCCAGACATGCTCGATCAGCTCCTCCTGACTGACCGGACGCCCCTGATGCACCAGCAGGTATTCCAGAATACCCGTTTCCTTGCGGGTGAGCGTGAGGGGCTGCCCATTGACTGAGGCCGAACGGGCCCGGGTGTCAAAGCAAAGTTCCCCGCAGCTCAACTGCACACTCTGCTGAGCAAAACGCCGCAGGGTCAGACTGCGGATACGGGCTTCCAGCTCAGCCAGGTGAAAGGGTTTGGCCAGGTAGTCATTAGCCCCGGCATCCAAGCCCTCAACCTTATCTTCCACCTCGCTTCGGGCGGAAAGGATCAACACCCGTGTCTCCTGGTCTCTCTGCCGCAGCGTCCGCAGGACGGTCATCCCATCCTTCAGAGGCAGGTTGAGATCCAGCACAACCAGATCATAGTGCTCGACGTCCAGCAGCTCCAGCGCCGCCTCCCCGTCATGGCAATAATCCACACTGTAGGCGAGACGCCGCAGGCTGCGAACAATGGTCTCACAAAGTTCGCGTTCATCTTCAACAACCAGGAGATGCATGAAAAACCTCGCTCATCAACTTTCACTCAGGGGCCTGAAAATCCACAGATTTAGAACCACGTCGATAAAAACCTGAGCCCTTAAAGGTGATGCTCATAAGCTTCGCAGAGAAGCCCCCGTGAAAAAGATCAGGTCTGCTATCGGCCTCCCCGCGTGCTTCCAAATTTGACAGCAAATGAGTTTTCTTAAAGCTCAAATCAAACTTTATTATAACAAAGCTGCCGACGTTCCCGTAAAAGCTTCATTTTCTTAACAGAAATTTTATGCCCATTGCGTTACGATAGGCACAGAAACTCAAAAAATGAAAGGATTACGACGATGAAGCACGGAAAAAAAGCGGCGCTGCAAGCGCTTCTCCTGGCCATTGGAGTCACCTTCTTATGTCTTGGCGCCCTGCGTGGCGAGACGGCGACGGTTTTGAGCAAAGCCATCAAATTATGTTTGGAGTGTGTGGGCATTGGCTAAGAAATTTTCAGGCCTTTCACAGGCGATATCCCGTTCTCGAACCTGGATCCAGGCAGGAGCAACGTTCCTGACGAATATGCATCTGCCCAATTTTCTCAAAGGGCAACTTTATCAGGGTCCGGGCAAAAAACTCTGCGTCCCCGGGCTGAACTGCTACTCCTGCCCTGCAGCCTCCGGAGCCTGTCCTATCGGAGCTTTTCAGGCAGTGGTCGGATCATCGAAGTTCAGTTTCTCCTACTACGTCACAGGCTTTCTCATCCTGCTCGGCGTCTTGCTGGGTCGTTTTATCTGTGGCTTTCTCTGCCCCTTCGGCTGGTTTCAGGAGCTGCTGCACAAAATCCCCACAAAAAAGTTTTCGACCAAAAAGCTCAAAGCTCTGACCTGGCTGAAATATGCCATTTTACTGCTGATGGTCGTGCTTATGCCCATGCTTCTGGTGAACGATGTCGGTATGGGCGATCCCTACTTCTGCAAATACCTCTGTCCTCAGGGCGTGCTGGAGGGAGCCATACCGCTCTCTTTAGCCAATACGGGCATTCGTTCGGCCCTTGGCTCGCTCTTTGCCTGGAAGTTCACCATTCTGCTGACCGTGATTGTCCTGAGCGTTCTTTTTTACCGCCCCTTCTGCAAATGGCTCTGCCCGCTGGGCGCCTTTTATGCCCTGCTGAACAAAGCTTCACTTTTACAGATGAAGGTCGATAAAGGCCGCTGCATTTCCTGCGGCAAATGCGCCAGGGTCTGCAAGATGGATGTCGACGTGACCAAAACGCCCAATCACAGCGAGTGCATTCGCTGCGGCATGTGTGTCAACGCCTGTCCCACCAACGCCGTGAGTTTTCGCTGCTGTTTTGGTCAGGCCGAAAACAAGCTCCCGGCCGCGAAGGCTCCTGCAGGCCTGACAGGCAAGAGCGCTGAATAAGAAAGTGCACGGGCCACCAGAATCCACCCTGTGGACCTGGCAGACAGGAGTTCGACAAAGGACTTTGGGCCTGCGCCTTATTAAATCTGGCCTCTCGTCATCATCCGGGCCCCGTAAAACACAGGAACCCGGAAAATAACAAAAACATAGAAAAACAACCTCTCAAAGACAAGTATCACTAGTACAAAAATGTTGATAAAGAAAAGTCATGTAAAAAAGAAAAAGGAGTTCTCAACATGAATACCAAAAAACTAAACATCAAAAAAGTCCTCATGCTGCTTCTGTCTCTCGTGCTGGTCTTTAATCTGAGCGCCTGCAGTGGAAAGAACGGAGAAAAGGACGAAAAAAGCGCGAAAGTGAGCGAAACCACAGCCGAGCCTAAAAATCTCGACGAGGCCGTAGCCTTGCATAAAGACCTGATGTCCCAGGAAAACGCGATTCTCTCCATCAACACCGAACTTTGGGAAAAAGTTTTCATCGAGGCCGACAAAGGTATGGTCATGTCGGAGGACGGCAAAAACTACGGAGATTTTCTGCTGAAAACCATTGAGTCCAGTAAGTCTAAATTTAAAGCGGACGAGCTGAAACTGCTGAAGGAAGGCGCCGAAAAAATTCGCGATATTGAAAGTCAGTTGACCCTTCTGGAAGAAAAATTCCCCGAGGTCGCCCGTAAATCTCTGGATAGCGACATGAGTGTGCCAGCTGACAGTTCTATGAATATTGCCAGGGATCAGGCTGCAGATGAGTCGCAGAAGTTCCCTGCCTTTGAGGGCAAGGATCTTGATGGAAAAGATGTCAGCAGCGATAAACTCTTCTCCGGCAATGCCGTGACCCTCGTCAACTTCTGGTTTACCACCTGCAGCCCCTGCGTGGGTGAACTGGGCGATCTGGAGGAATTGAATAAGGAGCTGGCCAAAAAAGGCGGTGCGGTCGTGGGCATCAACTCCTTTACCCTGGATGGTCAGGAAGAGGCCATTAAAGAGGCGAAGGAACTTTTAGCCAAAAAGGGCGTCAGCTATCAGAACGTATATTTTGACTCCGACAGCAAAGCCGGTGAATTTACCGGCAAGGTCTTCGCCTACCCCACCACCTATGTTGTTGACCGCGAGGGAAACATTGTCGGTGATCCCATCGTGGGAGGCATCAACAACAAAGCTCAAAGGGAAAAGCTGCAAGCTCTCATCGATGAGGCTCTGGAAGCGGATAAAAAATAAGGAAAAACAAAGCAAAGTCAACAGGGCAAGAAGTCGGAACAGAGAAAAAGTTCCGGCTTTTTGCCCTCTTTCCCGTTCGAGCCTAGACCGATTCTGCTGGTATTTTCCGGTCCTGACCGGATTTACGAGGCAAAAAAATGAAAGCCAGGAACATCAAAATCAGCCAGATGGCGCCAATAACGAGAAGCCAGGGCCTTCGTGCGGAAGGAATAAGGAAAAAAGCCGCGACTAAAGCCGCCCCTGCGAAAATTTTCGCAAGAGTTGAAAGGCGGGTGAATTGGGGCTTGGAGGCAAA
Organism: Clostridiales bacterium; assembly: GCA_004556455.1. GTDB lineage: Bacteria > Bacillota > Clostridia > Saccharofermentanales > DTU023 > SFGY01. The sequence continues at coordinate 73,734 of SFGY01000007.1, forward strand.
ATGGGAAAATTGATGTTTCGCTTTGCCCAACAACTGAGGCAGAGGCCAGACTAAAATAAAAAGGGTCGTTAAAATAAGTGCCCAAAGCCAGGCCAAAGGGCGCCACAAACGACCCCAGATGCTTGCTTCCACCGGTGTCATGCGGGTCCACAGGCGGCGCTGCAAGCCCCAAAAAGTCAGATCCTGACTCTCACTTCCTGCAGGAGCGCTTGCTGGCTCCTCCACCGGCATTGTTTCTTCACTTTCCATTTGATATTCAATGGCCGGCGGGTCGGAAATCGGGGGAGCCTGAGCCACGGCCGACACAGATCCTGTCATTCGGGCTGCCAGGGCCACACTCAGGACCGCAATGAGCACTTTTTTCTTTTTATTTCCAAGATTCATGACATTTATGATATTCATAATGCGCCTTCTTTCTTGTTTATTTTTATGATTTTATCTTTCTTCTCATATCCAACAGATTGCTGATGTCAAACAACTTGCTTAGCGTAATAGACGGTGAAATATTAATTGTAAGGGACAAAACTCTCTTAGTCCAGTTCGCAAATTCTTTACTCAGTTGCCACTGAAAAATGATAAGAACAACAGAAAACACTCACAACACGTCAATCCCTTAAAAAGAAGGTCATCATAAATGACAGCGAGGGCCTTATCTGGCCATCTTCTGAGGATGAGTACGATGTTTTTCAAGCACTTTTCTATTTCAGCTGAGCTGGTCTTTGCTGCGCGTGCGGCTCACGATCACGGCGAGAAGAAAATAGAGTATAGCGAAGAGGAAGAGCACGATGGCGTTGCGGGCGAAGTCGATGCCTTCAAGAGCCAGGTTGTAGTAATACAGCGGGAAGAGTTTGGCGACGTTCAAAGCCGAGGGGTTGATGACATCCAAACCCGTCATGGTTCCGGAGATAAAGGCCAGGGCCAGAGGGGCCATACTGCCAATGGTCGTATTGAGCGACTCTTTGCTGCTCAGATTGTTGACCAGATAGCCCGCGGCCATGGCCACGAAGCAGAGCAGGGCAAAGCAAAGCAGGAAATGGGCGAAAGCCGCGCCATCTTCGATATGAGGAAAAAAGATAAAGCTTCCACAGCTGAAAAGCAAAAAAAGAAAGAATGTGAGAAGAGAGAGGCCGAGTATGATCTGGCTGTGATAGCGCCAGGGTCTGAAACTTGAAACAACTCTGCGGGCACGGTTTTTACTTTCATTAAAATCCGCGAGACAGAGCGAGAAGCTGGAGATCACAATGCAGAGAATAATGTAGCCCGCAAAGCGGAAAAAAATTTTAAGCCAGGTTTGCTGGAATTTTTCGTTACGTTGATGCCTGCCCACAAAGTGCAGCGTGCTGTTATCGCTGAGGATTTTTGTGACCGCCTGGCTGTCGATTTTGCCATCCTGCAGCGAGGCCCGGGCAAAGCGGAGATACTTGCTGATTTCCGGTTCAAGTTGCCAGGACGATTGACCCAGGGGATTGCGCAGCAGTTCAACGGCCTTCTCATTGCGGCTCACATGTTCTTCAAAGTCAGGCAGAATCCTGATGGCGGCTTCAATGCCGGACGAAGTCACAAATTCATAGAGTTCTTGATCGCTGCCGTCAAAGCTGACTGCAATGAAGCGAGAATTCAGATACGCGGCAAAAGCTTTTGAAGCCTCCGTCTGATCCAGATCCTGTACGTGAATGTGAATCGCATAGGGTTCATCAGGATCAAGGCTTGCGGGTTTTGTCGCAGGGCTGCTGGCATTCAGAGCGCTGATAAGAAAAAAGATCAGGCTGTAGGAGAGGATAAGGGGGATACTGCGGCGCAGCAGGCGCAAAAAAGTTTTGAAAATAATCATGCCATCACCTCTTAAAGCTCCTCATAACGGCTTTTACCGAGTATGATCACGGCCGGTATCAGAAAAAGCAGTGAAAAGAGTGTCATCTGCAGGACGACAGGCAGAGCATCCGCCAGTTTTCCCGTGAGGTTGACCCGCGTCAGCCCCTGACTGATGATGCTGAGAGGATTCAACTTCAGCAGCCATGGAAGCTTTTTCTGCAAAAAATTAGGAATAGCCATGCCCATCATGCCGCTGAGGAAGGCCAGGGCGTTAAAAACAACGATGCCGACCAGGGTTTTAGCCCCTGGACTGATCTTCAATGTCCCAAAGAAAATGCCCAGGGCAATGCCAAAGAGCCCGCCCATGAGAAGGATGAGCACACTGGGCAGGAGATAATGAATTAAGTTCAGCCCAAGCCCATATTCGACCAGCAGAAGCTGCAGAATGACGGATAACGCCGTTCCCACGAGCGCCATCAGGACACCGGAGATGATGCCCCGGCCCTTGCGCTGTGGGGCAATCACGTTGCGCTGGGCCAGTGCCGACTGATTGGCCTGAAAAAGGCCGGTCGTTTCGCTGGCGCCAAAATAGCCGTAGAGGGAGAAACAGGCCAGCACCGTGTAAAAGATGCGCTGAAACTCGTCCAATTCGGCTTTCTCGGTCTGCAGCATATTTTCGCTGCTCTGGGCGATGACCAGCAGGCGCTCCTGGATTTTGTTCTCAATGGCCTCCTGCCCTTTCAGCACATCTCCCAGCTGAATGCTGGACGAGAGCAGATGCGAGATTTGCCGATACTCATTGATAACACTGCGGGCGATTTGCTGCTCCATTCCATCCTGGCTGATATCGAGGTCGAGATCCTCTCTCACAAAGGCCGTGATCTCCTTTTTTTCGAGAGCGGCCACTGCCTCTTCTTCGCTGAGCAGCTTCAGGCTGATCAGATCGAGACCCTCGTCCATATACCGAAGCTCTCTGAGCTGCGGGTGTTGCGCATCCACACCCAGGACAATATGGTGTTCCTCAACATTCCTGAAACCGGCAAAAGCAAAATTCATGCAGATCATAAACAGGAGAGGAAAAAAGATCATCCAAAAGATCGTGCTGCGCGCCCGGTAAGCGTCCTTCAGAAAAAAAGCACAGTTGCGCAGAATGCTCTTCATCAGTCTCTCAGCTCCTTTCCGGTAAGCTCAAGAAAGACATCATTCAGGGTGGGACGTTCACTGTAGAGCTGGGTGTATTCGAGACCTTGCTCCTGAATGTAATGCAGGAGATGGAGCAGATTATTGCTGCTTTTGGCAAATTTCAGGACATAATGCGTCTCTTTGCTGCCAGGGTTCTTTTCCTCAGAAAATTCCAGCAGCTGCGGGAGCTGAGAAATCCCTTCGCGGAACGCTTCGTCGCTGTGCAGCAGAGAGAGATGGATCTTCTCCGAAGTTTCTATGCTGCTGAGCAGTTCTTCGGTGCTGCCGCTGACCAGGTTCTTCCCCTTGTCCATGATAATGATGCGGCTGCAGATCTGCTGCGCCTCTTCCAGATAGTGTGTTGTATACACTACCGTAGTGCCCTCCGCATTCATTTTCTGAACCTGTTCCAGGATAAAATTGCGGCTTTGGGCATCGACAGCCACCGTTGGTTCGTCGAGAAAGAGCAGCTCAGGCTTGTGGGCGATGCCGCAGGCGATGTTGAGACGCCGCTTGAGACCACCGGATAATTTACGGGGGTAAAATTTTTCATAGCCTGCGAGGCCGGTAGCATGAATCGCCTCTTCAATCAGGCCTTTGCTGCGTTTTTTATCATCTACATAAAGTCCGCAGAAATAATCGATATTTTCGCGTACGGTCAGATTTTCCATCAGCGCCAGCTCCTGAGGCACAACGCCGATCCGCGCCTTAATATCCCAGGCGTTCGGTCGCATTTCCTGACCAAAAAGCTTTATCTCCCCCTGATCGAATTTAAGCAGGGCAAGGATGCAGTTAATCAGGGTCGTTTTGCCCGAGCCGTTTGGCCCGAGAAGGCCCACAATCTCGCCTTCTTTCACCTTAAAATCGAAGTGATCCAACGCGAGCACTTCCTTATATCGTTTGACACATTGGCTGACTTCAATAATCATGCTTGGTCCCTTCCAAAAGGCTCTAAAAAAACTCTCAATAAACTCTGCTTTGAACGCACAGGGCTAAGCCTCGGCCCTGCCTCCACGAGCGCGCAGAGCTAAGCCTTCGCCCTGCATCCACTTTCTGAAATTTTCCGGCGCCCCGTCGAAGCAGTCCATGGAAGGCGCAACGATCCGGATCAGTTCAGATTTGCCCTATATATCCAGTCTAGACTCTGAATGTTAAATAACGATTAGCCCTTGGTAAAAAAGCTCCGGCACAACTGAAATGATCCGTCGTGTAAGAGCTAAAGAGCAGGATCGTATGCTGGGGAAACCCCACAAGAAACCCTTAGAAAATTCCTGCAGCTTCGGGAGCTGAGAAATCCCTTCGCGGAACGCTTCGTCGCTGTGCTGCGTCTAAAAGCTGGCGCCGCCTCCGCCGTGCGTGCCGCCGCTGGAGCTCACATGCGTACTGCTGCGGCCGGAAGAACCCGAAAAACCACCATCCGATGAACTTTCTTTGACGATAGGAATCACCTTAACTCGGGTATCAATAAGTTCATCCTCCGGTTGATGCATGGAAACGATACCGTTAGCAGCCACGCTGTAGTGCAGCGGACGAAACTTGGACTTATAGCTTTTCTTTTTATTCATAAAGAAGAGGCCGCCGCTGCCCAGTCCGCCCAGAGCACCAAGACCCAGTTTTCCAGGGTTGAGGTCGCGTGAACGGGGAGCTGTCTCCGTGCCTGGACGTGGCGCGTTGGGATCAAAATCGAGGTAAGTTCCCTCTTCTCTGAACTGATTGGCCTGAACACCGCGCGCAAGATAGCCTTCGGTTGTCGCGAACATCTTTCTCGCCATCGCCGCGACATCACCCGCTTTCAGATCGGGCAGGCCCGCATCGATAATCTCCTTGACACAAAGGTCCGGCAGGATGTCGATCAATTGGCCTGAAGTAGATAAATAAAGCTGTCGATGTTCGAGATCCAGCACGATGACACCGCCATCCGCATTGATGCGGCCCATTCGCTCATCGAAAAAATCGTCCGCATAGTCCATCGTCGATTTTCCCTCTGTATCCTCGGTCGTCACGAGGAGGATGTCCTGCTGGTATTCTTTAGCGATCTGAGCGGTTCTCTCTTCAAATTCAGCCCTTTCCTCTTCGCTCAGTTTGTCGGCGAAGTCAAAGACACGCTGAGTGACGTCCTCGGCTTCTTCCGCCAGAACAGGCCTTACGGCAGACAGCAGTGAGATGCTGAGCAGGAGGAGCACCGTCATCAGGAGAGCACGGACGATCCGGCCAGGCCATTGTTTTTTCAATGCTTTCATATCGTTTCCCCCTCCTTAAAAGAAATAGTACAGAAGCAGCAGGAGCAGCAGCACGACCAGGAGGCCGATGCCAAGGCTGCTCAGGCCGAGCTTTTTCTGATCCAGAGGCAACTCGCCAAAGGCCTCGCCGGTCTGACCGTTCAGTGCGTATACATACGTTTTGCCAGCAAATTTATAGGTCATGATCCAGACAGGCAGTAAGACGGTGAGCGGCTTATCCACCTGATTGATGTGTTCATCTCTATCCAAACTTACTTTGTCAAAACGGGACAGGCTCTGCCTGGCAATGTCTGTCCCATAGGCTTCCATGCGCTGTTCGAACCGGGCGCGCACTTCGTCCTCATTGACCGTGCGCGTCTCTGCAAAAAAGCCGCTGAGATAGGGCAGGGCAAAGGGCTTGAGCTCTTCCAGCTGATACCTCGCGACGCTCTCGACAAGCTCAGGATTCACTTTGTCCGATTTAAGATAGGCCATTTCCAGCATATTGGGCAGTTTTACCTCGCCCTGACGGCTGAAACGATAAACGGAGGTCGTTATCCGCTCTTCATGCGAAAGGCGCCTGCTCTCCGAAATTTCACCCTGTCCCTGCAGATCCAGCTCTACCGTACCCTCTGCCAGCCAGAAAGGCAGGTAGATGCCCGTGAGCTTTTCGAGCTGAGAACGGCTGGTAAAGGCCGCCGGAACATAGGTCTTTTTACCGGCCCAGGAGAGCAGTTTTTTTTCGGCCTCTTCCCTGCTGATCTTAAAAGGCAGAATGAACTGCGGCTGAAATTCGCCCGATACCCTATCCTCGAGAATGATGGGATTATGGCAGTAGTAGCAGCTCGTCGCCGCTGTTGTATCGTCAGTCACCACCTCGGCCCCACAACTCTGGCAGTGATAGCTGCGCATACGCGCCTTTTCAGAACTGGAAGGACCCTGCTCAGCAGACTGTTCCGTGCCTTCACTGCCCATCTGCCGCTGGCTTAGTTCGGCTTCGCGCGCCGTGGCCGCCGCTCGTCCCCTGGCATTAAAGGCTTCGACCTCTTCGACCGTAAAGTGGCTGCGGCAGAAATCACACTCCACCTGAGCACTTTCCGGTGAAAAGCCGATGGGTGCGCCGCAATTGGGGCATTTGTAACTTAAAGAGCTCATAGCGTGATCTCCTGTCAATATCTGCAGCCTGGTTCTCCGCTCGCTGCCTCTTCATCTGCTTTGCTCAGGTTTAATCCAGCTTTTGCCCACAGTCAGGGCAGAATTTAGGCCTGGGTGACCCCAGCGCATGGCCACAGTTCGGACAGAATTCTCCCGCCTGGGCTTCGGGACGTTTCGCGCCACAGTTGGAGCAGAATTTTCCACCTCCGTTTTGAGCCTGGCACTGAGGGCAAGTCCAGGCATCCGCAGCAGCAGCGTTCGCTGCAGCGCCGCCGTGCTGAGCGGCTCCATTCCCGGCTTCCCTCTGCATCTGCGCCTGATTGGCCTGGGAGGCCATGCCCATCATGTTGCCGCCGGCATTCATGCCGATGCCCATGCCCATAAAGGTCGCCCCCGCTCCTGCTTCGTTAGAGCCTGCCGCCTCGAGACCACGGGCGATGGAACCCTGCACATAGCCTTCGCGCACATTGGGATCGCCCAGCATCGCGCCCTTGTTACGCATATTGATGAGTTCTTTGGATTCATCATCGTAGCTGATGCTGCTGATGCCGACTGAAACGACCTCAATGCCGCGCAGTTTCGTCCAGTCCTCGTCGAGCGTCGTATCCATATAGCGCGAGAGTTCGCGCATTTTAGAGGTCACCTGGGAAATACGGATGCCATCAACGGACATCTGATTCATCGAGCTTTGCAGGGCCTCCAGGAATTCCGCGAGGTACTGTTCGTTAATCTCATCGATGTGGACATTGCGGGCGTTGCGCGGCAGGGCCTGCTGGTAAAAGAGAATAGGGTCGACCACGCGGATCGAATAAGTTCCGAAACAGCGCAGAAAGAGTTCTGCATTGTAGAAATTATCAAAATATTGCAGGGGGTTCGGCGTACCAAATTTAATGCCTTTGATTTCCTGCAGATTGATGTAGTACACCACCTGTTTCGTGGGGTTTGCGCCGCCAAATTTAAAACGCTGCCAGCTCTCCTTCACCGAGTCCTTCAGGGAGCCGTTGAAAAGCGAGGGCAAAGAGGAATTATCTACTTTAAAGACGCCGGGCTCTGCAGCATAGTCCACGATTTTACCATTATCGACGAGCAGAGCCGCCTGCATGTCGTAGACATGGATCAGCGAGCCGTTGGAAATGGCATCCTCTGTCCCCCGGGTATTGCTGTCGCGGCGATCGCCCTTGCGCACCCGCACGCCTTCACAGCACACCACGCCTTCGCCCATCTCGGCAGGCTCGATCGCCTCCAGCCACTGATCGCCAAGGCTGCCGCCCACGGCGCCCGCAAATGCTTTAATAAGTCCCATCTTAAACCTCCCAAAATTGCACAGGGCGGCCACCTGTGGCCGTCGTTAAAAGGCAACGATAATAATATAAAAAATAATAGCAAAAAGGCTATCACTTTGCAGCAAATCCCAGTTCACTTTGCAGAAAAACACAGCTCGCAGGAATCGCGCTGATAGCAAACCTCACGTTGCAGCAAATCTCTGTTTGAAGAAATCACCGCTCGCAGAAATCAAAGAATAATAAGCGCCCCTCCCTTTTCATCAAAGCCTATAAGCCTTCATCAGAGTCTTAAACCTTCATTAAACCTTTCAAAGCTTCGTCAAAACCTTTAAAATTATTGTCAAAACCTTCAAAATTGTTTGAGAGTTCTGTTTTTTTGTCGTGAAAAGCGTATAATGGACGAAGTTAGACAAAATATGTCCACTTTGATAAGTTGATAAGGAGGATTGCTATGCTGTATCAATGTACTGAAGCGCATGAAGCGTTCCGGAAGAAGGTTCGCAGCTTTGCTGAAGGAGAAATCAAGTCACTCGCTTTCAGCCTGGATCAGAACGATCAGTTTCCGGACGAGATCGTCAAAAAGATGGGGGAGCTTGGCCTGATGGGGATCCCCTATCCGAAGGAATACGGTGGCGCCGGCCTCGATGCCATTTACTACGCCATCGCCGTTGAAGAACTCTCCCGCGTGGATGGCGGGGTAGGCGTGATCTGCTCCGCCCACACCTCACTCGGCAGCTATCCTATCGCCGCCTTCGGCACGGATGAGCAGAAAAAGAAATATCTGACTCCCCTGGCCAAAGGTGAAAAGCTCGGGGCCTTCGGCCTGACCGAGCCCAATGCCGGTTCCGATGCCGGCGGCACCGAAACCATTGCCGAACTCGACGGGGACTTCTATATCCTTAACGGCGGCAAAGTTTTCATCACGAACGCGCCCAAAGCCGACACTTATGTCGTTTTTGCCGTGACCACTCCGGGCATCGGCGTCAAAGGCATTTCCGCCTTCATTGTGGAAAAAGGCTGGGAAGGTTTCAGCTTCGGCGATCCCTACGACAAGATGGGCATCCGCTCCTCCTCCACCGCCGAACTTATCTTCAACAACGTCAAAGTGCCTAAGGAAAACCTGCTGGGCAAAGAGGGCCAGGGCTTCCGCATTGCCATGGAGACCCTCGATGGCGGCCGTATCGGCATCGCCTCTCAGGCTCTCGGCATCGGCCAGGGCGCCTATGAAGCGGCTCTCGCCTACGCCAAAGAGCGCGTCCAGTTCGGCAAGCCCATCGCTTTCCAGCAAAATCTCAGCTTTAAGCTCGCCGACATGGCCACCCAGCTGCGCGCTTCCCGCCTGATGATCTACTCCGCAGCCGAGCTGAAGAGCAATCACCAGCCTTACAGCATGGAAGCCGCCATGGCCAAGCTCTATGCCTCCGACTGCACCCACAAAATTGTCGACGAAGCCCTGCAAATTCATGGCGGCAGCGGCTTTATCAAGGGCATTGATGTCGAGCGCTTCTACCGCGACGCCAAGATCACGATGATCTATGAGGGCACCAACGAAATCATGCGGCTCGTCATTGCCAATCACATCATTGGCCGCCCGCCGAAAAAGGCCAGGGCTGTCGTCGAAAAAGCTGAGCCCATCACCGGCATCCGCAAAAACCAGATTTTCACAGGTACGCCCCAGGAAGCTGTCGACCAACTCGTCGCCGCTCTGAAAAAAGACGGTTATGACTTCAGCGTCGGCATTCCTGTCGATACCCCCATCGTCGATGCCGAACGTGTCGTCTCTGTTGGCAAGGGCATTGGCGACAAGGCCAATATGGACGTCGCGAGAAAGCTCGCTCACGCGGCAGGCGCGGCCCTCGGCTCCTCCCGTCCCGTCGCCGAAACGCTGAAATACGTTCCGCTCAACCGTTATGTCGGCATGTCCGGCCAGAAATTCCGCGGCAACCTCTACTTTGCCCTCGGAATCTCCGGCGCCAACCAGCACCTCCGTGGCATTAAGGACGCCAGCACGATCGTTGCCATCAACACCAATGCAGGCGCACCCATCTTCAAGAACTGCGATTACGGCATCGTCGGCGATATGCACGAGATCATGCCGCTGCTCATTAAGGCCTTTGGCGAAGGCGAGAAGAAGCCTGCTCCGGCCTTCAAGCGCAAGAGAAGAGCCCTGCCGAAGAAGCTCGCCCCCGTCGGCGTCTGGGTCTGCATGGGCTGCGGACATGAGTACGATCCCAAATACGGCGATCCCGAAAACGGCGTCGCCCCCGGTACCGAATTTGAGCGTATCCCGGACGACTGGGTCTGCCCCGAATGCAATAAGGAAAAATCGCACTACATCAAAGTTCAGTTCCAGAAGAACCGCAGCTAAACCTGGGTCTCTCGTCCGCAGATTCCGGTACCCGGCTGCAAACTCAAAGACGCGGCCCATGGGAAGGCGGATCTGCGTGCCTACCCACCGGGAATACCTCAACTAATGATCAGATGATGAGCAGAAATGCTCAGAAAGGAAATTTTATGAATAACGTTCGCAAAGTCTGTGACGATCTCTACTGGGTCGGTGCTAATGACCACCGCACCGCCCTTTTCGAAAACATTTTCCCCATCCCCCGCGGCGTGTCCTACAACTCCTACGTGCTGCTGGACGAAAAAACCGCGGTCTTCGATTCCGTCGACTGGAATTATGGCAATGAGTACCTGCACAATGTTGAAGAGACCCTTGCCGGCCGTCCACTCGATTACATCATCGTCAACCATATGGAGCCGGATCACTGCGCCTCCGTCGGCCTGATGCATCAGGCCCATCCGGAAGCCACCATTGTCTCCACCGAGCAGGCCTTCCAGATGATGGATCAATTCCAGTTTGACTTTGGCGATGCGAAAAAACAGGTTGTCAACGAATTTGACACCCTCTCGCTCGGCAAACACAATCTGCTCTTTGTCTACGCCCCCATGGTTCACTGGCCTGAGGTCATGATGACCTTTGACACGACCAATGGCGTGCTCTTCTCGGCCGACGCTTTCGGCACCTTCGGCGCTCTGGACGGCGTGCTCTTCAACGACGAAGTCAACTTTGAGCGCGACTGGCTGCCCGATGCCCGACGTTACCTCACCAATATTGTTGGCAAGTACGGACCGCAAGTTCAGGCCATTCTCGCCAAAGCCGGCACCATCGACATCAAAATGCTCTGCCCGCTGCACGGCCCGGTCTGGAGAAGCAATCTCGGCTGGTTCATCGACAAATACGACAAATGGAGCAAATACGAACCCGAAGAAAAGGGCGTCATGATCGCTTATGCCTCCATGTACGGCCACACGGCCTACACCGCCCAGGTTCTCGCTTCTTTGCTGCACGAGCGCGGCGTGCACAATGTCGCCGTTTACGACGTCTCCAACACCCATATGTCGCAGCTCGTTTCCGAGACCTTCCGTCTCAGCCATGTCGTCCTAGCCTCAGTGACCTACAACCTCGGCATCTACCCCATCATGCACAACTACCTCATGGATCTGGCTGCCCTCAACGTGCAGAACCGCACTTTCGCCCTGATCGAAAACGGCACCTGGGCTGCCAAATCCGGCGACCTCATGGAAGAACTGCTCAACACGCAGTGCAAGACCATGGACATCATGAGTGACCGTGTCACCGTCAACTCTGCCCTCAACGAAGGCAACCGCAGCGACATGGAAGCCCTCGCCGACGCCCTCGCCGAAGACATCCTCGGCAAAAAGAGCAAGTAAGCCTCCAGAGCAAAAAGAGCAAATAAGCCTCCAGCCTGCTTAAAGCTAAACAAAAGGACGGCCTCTCAAAAACACGAAAGTGTTGAGGGGCAGTCCTCTTTTTATGCCCAGCAATCTCAGACTGAACCCTTACGCAATAAATAAAAAACACTATTGTAATAATAGTTTTCGCAATGAAGAACTCTTATCTTGCGTCATGTCAAAGGCTCCGTCAAAAGCCAGATAAGTCTGTGAAAGGGGTACATAAAGAATTTCTATTTCATAACCTTCCTCTATTTCAATGAACAAGTGGAGGTTCCCTTTTTGCAAGTTCGCAGCAGTCTTATCATCTTCGGAAAGCACCTCAATCTCACCCTCTGTGCCTATTATCTCAGAGCGTAACCTAATGCTTTCTTCGGTCACTTTACTGAAGTCGTAAGATTCACGTTTCAACTGGCTGACTTTTTCATGATTACTGGGTAAATCTTGCCATCTTAAGTCATTTAAAACCTGCTGCAAACGTTGACTTTGTTTGTCGTAACCTATATTTTTGCAATCCCTGATATTTTCAATGATTTTCACAATTGTATTTTGTTCTTTGATCAGGCGGATCAGTGAACCGTCCTGACCTCGAACCTCAATTTTTATCACTTTTTGTGGACATTCGTACTTCATTAATGCAGCATTAATGGTGGTTCCCTCCGGGATGCTGATCTCATATCCCTTTGTGCATATGAGGTGATATGAGCCTTGGTTTTTCAATATAAGAATGGCATTGCTTCTGGGATAATTTGCATAACGATATACTTTACTTCCTACTAGTTCCCAACACGCTCCTCCTGGTGCGCTCGTGACATCTCCAACATATTCCCCGATATCCTTATCACATATTGAAATATCTTCTTCTCTTAAAGGCAGATTAAACCGAAGTCGATCTTCACGAGTGGCCACACGATATTCCAGGTCATCAAGATGATCAATATGAAGAGGACCTATCCCTGACGGGAGTACCAAATCCTTGTCGCACAAAAGCATGGTGTCGGAATGATGATGACAGGATGTACAAATTTCCTCAAACAAAATAAAGAGTGCCCCCAAGGCTATGAGAAAACATATAAATAATAAGATGCGTTTTGAACCTTGTTTTATCATATATATTTTATATTCGTGGATATAATGCTTTCTTAAAAAGTTACATTAAAGTAAAAACATCAATAAGGTACAAATCCTCACATTTTGCTACTTGGTAAGCATTAGGCTAAGAACATGTCCAAAATAACCTAAAACATGCGTTTCGGATTCTTTTGTGTGACTTAGGTCAAGAACTCAGATAATATCAAAATAGCCATGTCAATTTTGATAACTTTTTCTGCCTCTCATCGAAAAAAAGCATCCTATATCATTACGTAAAAATATATTTTATTAATCAAGCTGCGCGACATTTCCAACCCAATTATAGACAATACCGCTGGGGGTCGTATAAGTATTAGCATAGCTAATAGCAATTTTGGAGGGATAATTTGAATCAACTATTTCAATATAGTAATAAGCAGGATTATCCTGATCGTAATAATTATTGTAAAATCCTCGGAGAGCAACAAAATGCCCTAAATCCAGTTGCTTTGATTTACTAAGGTACAGAGGCTTGTTTGGCCACTTAGTATTCGATTTTCTATTTGATTCCAACTCCAAATGCCAGCAACATAATCAAAAGTGTGGTCTGGATATTCACTTCGTTGCGAGGTTTCGTTCGTCATGATTTCGGCACATTCAAAAGAGTTGCGGGGATAAAAGCTGTATTTATTAGCTAGATCTAAGTAAAGACCCGCTGCAGAATAAGCTGATGCTTTTTCTCCAGCCCTCAAGTATTCAAGACAAATGGAAATGCCGTTCAACCAACAAGTACCATAAACTTCATTATCTGGAGCAACGCCACGGCTATAGAATACCGGATCTAAAACAGGCATATCTACAAGGCTATTCCCATATTTAAGAAATTCTTCAGAAGAAATGTACCTACTGGCTAAAAAAAGCTGAGAATCACAACACGAATCATTCATTCCTTCGGATTTTCCATTCTCTTTGTCAAAATGCTTAAATTCTTCTGCTGAAAGTAATTCATCAGCCTTAACGTTATCATTTTCAACAAAAATAGACTTGACAAAATGGTTATATATTGCATATACATTTCCTTTATATCGAACAAATTCAACGCTTTGCCCAGACGGAAAATCAAAAACCTCTGGCTGATTATGCATGTCTAAAATCGTTTGACTCATTTGATTATTCTGTTTGCTAATCACAATGAGGGTTCGAATTGCATTATTACTGTATATAAAATAGTAAAAGATATCATTCGAATGCTTAGCATCAATTTGCTTTAGTTTTGTACCTTGAGACAGATACAAACTTTGATCCACAGCAGGGAAGCCTAATGCATTCATTAAACCCGGTGTGAGAGAATCAAAAACAAATTTTGCGTGTTTTTCAACTTCCTCCGGCACCTCATTCGAGCGTAAAAAAGTTACAGGCATTTTTATTGTATTGAAACTATCATTAGCAGCTCTAACAACATGTTGTCCCGATCCAAATACGACTAAAACGAGCAAAAAACAGAGAATAGCTCTAAATATTTTCATTTTACCCTCCTCATAAAATGTAAAAATGCTTGCTAAAATTTTGAAATACTTAACAATTAAATTTTCAAAAATATTATATTCTATTGTATTATTTTCTGTCAAATATTGGTTAGAACTCATCATTTTATGTTTCACAGGTGCTCAGGCAGTAGCAATACTATTAGATTTCGTCTAAAATCGAATCAGATTCCGGAATTGACGGAAAATTGAATGGGAATCTTAAATGAACCAAACGTAGAATCAGATTCCTGAATGTACGGAACGTAGAATCAGATCCCTGAAGGACGCAAGATATGACATATATCAGACGCGAAATCGAAGAACACGTTAAAACTTTAGTTCATTCTTTTAAGGTCGTATTGGTAACCGGACCCCGGCAGGTTGGCAAATCAACCTTATTAAAGGAATTATTTCAAGACCAATATCGCTATGTCAGTTTAGACGACATCAACGAAGTTCAAAGCGCACGGCTGGATCCTAAGCTCTTTTTCATTAACCACCCTGGAAAACTGATTATTGATGAGGTTCAGCTTTGCCCGGAACTTTTCCCTGAAATCAAACGCCTCGTCGACCAGAACGAAAACAGTGGACAGTTTATCCTGACTGGCTCTCAGACTTTTTCTCTCATGGCCAATGTCAGCGAAAGTCTGGCAGGGCGTGTAGGGTTAATCGAACTTAAGCCCTTATCGACGCGGGAGATCCTGGGAAAGGGAAAAAAAGAACCTTTCAAGCCCTCCATGGAAAAAATAAACTCAATCGTACCTGAGATCTCATACCCTGAACTTTGGAAAATCATTCACCGGGGTTCCCTGCCTGAACTTTATCGCCAGCCGTCTCTCCAAGCCGAAAGTTATTACGCTTCCTATGTCTCAACCTTTATTCAAAGAGACGTCCGGCAAATAACTGCGATTCAGAATTTAAGTCTGTTTAATCGCTTTATTTCTGTTCTGGCTGCACGAATAAGCCAGGAACTCAATTATTCCAGCATCGCTCAGGAAGTTGGGGTCGACCAGAAAACGATAAAATCCTGGATAGGCATACTGGAAGCAAGTGGCATTGTTTATATTATCCAGACTTTTTCAAACAATCAGCTCAAACGAGTCACCAAAGCTCCTGTCCTGTACTTTTTTGACACAGGTCTCGCCGCCTATCTTGGCCGGTGGAAAACTCCGGAAACTTTGCAGAACGGAGCCTATTCGGGCGCTATTTTAGAAAATTACTGTGTCTCAGAAATTATCAAATCCTACAGCAACCAAGGTGTCGTCCATTATCCCCTGTTTTTCTATCGCGACAAAGATCAAAGGGAAATTGACTTGATTATTGAAGAATCAGGTACCCTTTATCCCATAGAAATCAAGTCATCCGCCAGCCCTCAGCCAGCCATGACCCGGCACATGGCCATCCTGGAAAAAGCCCAGGGTTTTAGGCTGGGCTTAAAGACCATCCTGGCCCAGGTCGATCGTTATTACTTGCTGAGCGAAGACACCCTCGTCTGCCCGATTAAAGATATTTAACTGGCCGACCCGCCTGTTTCGCACAACCTGCCTCAACGTGCTGTTTTTACCCGCGGAGTAGAATGCTATGTTGAACACTTAAGAACTCTTTTGCACTCAGTTGACGTCTACATTTTGGCCTGCGTCAGATCGGCAAAACGAAACGCAAACGCCGCGGCCAGCGCCCTGGGTTCCACCTCCATCTGAAAGCCGATTTTCCCGGCGCTCACCAGAATCGTAGGCTGATCTTCGGCACTTGCATCAATAACCGTAGGAAAATCCTTTTTCATGCCCAGCGGTGAACAGCCCCCATGAACATAGCCCGTCGTCGGCAGCAGATCTTTTTGCTTCAACATGGCCACAGACTTCTCCCCACAGGCCTGCGCCGCCTTTTTCAGGTCAAGCTCCCCTATGGCTGGAAGGACAAAGACATAGTGCTCGCCACTTTTTCCCAGCGTCACCAGCGTCTTAAAAACGCGCGCCGGATCAACGCCTAAGACCCTCGCGACCTCCTCAGCAGAGAGGCTCGCCGTTCCCTCATAACTGTGAGGCGTATACGCCAGACCCGCCTGCTCAAGAAGCCGCATGGCGTTCGTTTTCACAAAACCTTTTTTGGACATAAAAACGACCCTCCTTTTTTATCCCTTTGCTTCAAAGCCATTCCCTTTCTGGCATACGTTCCCTTCCTGGCCTCTCTTAACTCTCTTCTTGTCTTTATCTATCTTATAACCTTTATCTCCCTCGTCTCTCTATTCTCCCTTATCCTCATTTCTCACTTATTATAATAAATTTCTTTCTTATTCCTCATTGTTCCTCTCGCGACTCTGGTATCCTCTCAGGATCTCTACAATTTATATCCTACGCAATTTCGCTACTAAAGGTCGTCACCATTTGACTTTCTGACTTCCATGCAACGTTTCAATTAGTGGATGGCTTCCCTTTGGTTTTTCTGATTTTCATGCAACGTTTCAACTAATGGATGCTCCCGCAAGCAAGATTTCAAGTGATGGGTGTGCAAGACGTGCAAGTTCCCAAGTAATGGGTGGTTTGGGCCTAAGTTAGATATTGGTAACCATCCATTACTTGAAATTTTGTGCAAAATTCCGATACGCCGAGCTTTGAGGAGACTGTCATAAATGATTACAGAGAAACATAAGAGGCAGCGAACCTCTCCATACGCGGACAATTTATACAAGTGTTTTTATACATTCTCTAAATAAAAGAGCTTCGAAGCTAATAGACTTAAGTTTAGAAATACCTGAACTGTGAGGTCGCTCAAAATAACGTTCAGAATGAAAGATCGAACCACTGAAAAAAGCCTCACCGCAGTTAAAGCGTCAAAACACAGATTGTTCGAAGCAAAAAAACAATAATACAGATTGCTTAAAACAATAAGGTAACTTGCAAAAAAATGATAAGCCAAATTGACAGAGACAAAGTTCATCGATAGAATACAAAATCAAACACAGGTATAAAAATATCTCTCAAAAGGAAAGAATAAATGGCATAAAGAACACATATCGTAAGTGGTAAAAGGTTTGAGAAAGCATTGCGATGATTCAAAATTCTGTCACGCTTACAGATATTGGTCTTCTCAAGATGCCGGTTAATTTTGATCCTGAGCGTAGAGGGCTTTTATACCTGTGGAGAAAGTCGAAAGAGGTTGTATATGAAAAAAATCATCGTTTTACTTCTCTGCCTGCTCATGCTGGCGCCTGCCTGCTTGTTTGCTCCAAGCGTAAAGGCAGAAGAAATTACAGACTGGGTTGAATATGAGCTTCAATCCAACGAAATGACCACTTTTAATATTTTCCACACGCACTCAGCCGTAGATTTTAACATTCTCACGAATGGTATCGATGCACTGCTCACGCACAACAACTACGGCCAGCTCCAGCCCAATATTGCCGATAAATGGGAAACTCCCGATAATGGCAAAACCTGGAATTTCCATATTCGTGATGGGGTGACCTGGGTGGACATGAATGGTGAGTTTAAGGCAGATGTCGTCGCTGAAGACTGGGTCTGGGGCCTGGAATGGGTGTTGAACTTCCACAAGAACGACTCCTACAATACTTCCATGCCAGTGGAGATGATCAAGGGCGCTAAGGAGTATTACGAATATACAAAAGGCCTGGATGCAGAAGAAGCCAAAGCTCTGAAACTGGATAAATTCCTGGAAATGGTTGGCATTGAGGCTGTTGATAAAAATACATTAAAATATACGCTGAACAGTGAATATCCCTATTTTGCTACTCTGGCCACCTATGCCTGTCTCTATCCGGTAAGCGGACAGCTGCTGGAAGAGATCGGGGTTGAAGGTTTCCGCGCGGCGACCAATGAAAACATCTGGTACAGCGGCCCTTATCTGGTGACAAGCTTTATCCATCAGAATGAAAAGGTTCTGAGCAAGAACCCGGCCTACTGGAACAAGGAAGCCAAAGTTTTTGATACCATCACCATCAAGATGGTAGAGTCTGATGAAATGGCCTTCCAGCTTCTGCAAACGGGTGAAAACAACCGCTGTTTCCTTACCGAAGCCAATTTGCAGACGATCTGGAAAAACAAGGATAACGAATTCCATGACTACCTCGTGGAAAATCGTCCTTCTGTGACCTCCATGCAGATTCACTTTAACTTCGACAAGCTTAACGAGGATGGCAGCAAGGACGAGAACTGGAATAAGGCCATTGGCAATCTGGCTTTCCGTCAGTGCTGGCTCTATGGCATTGACATGACACCTGCTTTGAGCCGCATCAACGCCATCAACCCACTTGGTTCCGCCAACTACACCTACTCTTCTCCTAACCTCGTCTATGATGACAATGGCGTCGATTACCGCGATCTCGTTCTAGAACGTCTGAACATCAAGCCCGACCCGGAGAAATTCGTCCGTTATGATGCCGAGAAGGCTTCAGCCCTGAAAAAGCAAGCCATGGAAGAACTCAGTGCCGAAGGCGTGACCTTCCCCGTTAAGGCTGTTCTCTACGTGAAGAGTGGCGATCAGACCGAATTTGATACGGCCACCATCTGGAAACAATTGATCAAAGACTCCCTGGGAGATGACTTTGTTGTCATGGAAATCAAGGAATTTGTCTCCTCCCGTAATGAAGAAGTGATCGAGCCACAGCTTTACGGTTTCTGCTTCAACGGCTGGAGCCCTGACTACGGCGATCCGATCAGCAACGTTGCCCAGGAAACCATAGGCGAAGACAATGCCTTCTATTCTGTTGAGTACAGCAATATCAATAATGTTGACAAAGATACTGAACTGGTCAAAGAATACGAAGAATATACGCGCATGGTGCGTGAAGCCGCTGCTATCAACGATGATATGAACGCCCGCTATCATAAATTCGCGGATGCCGAAGCCTATCTCGTCGAACACGCTTTTACCATTCCTTACTATGTATCGGTGGCGTGGATGATTACCAATTTCAACGTCTATTCTAAGATTTATTCCCCCTATGGTATTCAGGTAAACAGACGAGTCAACTGGGAGACCAGCACAGATTTGTATACAACTGAAGAATACGAAACTTTCAAAGAAGCCTTTGAAGCAGGAAAACCCGGGAAATAAATTTGCTTAAGCTTCGACTTTTGCATTCTGCCGGCTCAGCATGAGTCGGCAGAATGCTCTTAGCCTGAACCCGGAGTGGCAGAACAATGAACAGGGAAACCGTATGGCCATTTATATCTTGAAAAGGCTATTTCAGTCTTGCATTACCGTATTGATTATCGTGACGCTCGTTTTCTTGATGTTACGTATGCTGCCGACAGACTACTATTTCACCGAAAATGAGCTGACCAAACTCAACGAAGAACAAAAGCACGACATCTTAGAAGCCCAAGGTCTTCTGGATCCCCCACTGATTCAGCTTGGCCGCTTTTACAAAGACTTGCTGCAAGGAGATCTGGGCACCTCACGGCGCATCAAGGCCGGTCAGCCTGTGACCAAATTGATCGGAAAGAAGCTTGTTATATCCATGAAAATGGGTTTGATTGCCCTTGGTATTTCTTTGTTCGTCGGCGTGATCAGCGGGGTTTTTCAGGCTCTGCGCAAGGGCAGGCTATTTGATAAAATTGGTACAGCTTACACCATTTTTGCCAATGCGGTTCCCAAACTTGTATCGTATTCGCTTATTCTGGTACTGGGCGCACGTGTTTTCAACCTGCCGTCCATGTTTACCTACCGTAATGTCGTGCGCTCAAGTATTCTGCCAGTCATTTGCCTTTCTCTCGGCACGATAGCCAGTTATATGATCTGGACACGGCGTTACATGGTGGATGAACTCAGCAAAGACTATGTGCGTCTGGCCAAAATCAAAGGTTTGTCCGATCGGGCGATCGTCTTTAAGCACGTCCTTAAAAACGCGTTCGTTCCGCTGGTTCAATTTATTCCCGGCGCTTTTCTCTACACTATGGGTGGATCTCTCCTCGTAGAGCGTTTCTTTTCTGTCCCTGGAATGGGAACTTTGCTCACAGATGCCATCAACCGTTATGATACGTCTGTCGTACAAATCGTCATCATGTTCTACGCTGTTCTTGGCGTGCTCGGCGTTTTACTCGGAGACCTTCTTATGATTATGATCGATCCGCGTATTCGACTGACAAATGATAAAGGAGCACGCTGATGTTAAGTAATCATGATTTACATGCGACCGCACTTACCCCTGTTCCCCAGCTTAAAAATCTCACAGAGCTAAAGGAAGAGGATTTATTCAGCAAAGTTTCCTACAATCCGGAAGCGGGAGAAATAGGCGGTTATTCCGGCTACTCCTATTGGAAATCGGTATGGACGACCTTTCTTCACAATAAACTAGCGGTGGCCCTGCTGATCGTTTTTCTTGCCGTCTTCGTCTTTACATTTATTGCCGGCCCCATCGGAAAATATCAATACGACGAACTGATCCCCGACAACAGCAAGATCTTCCTGCCCTCCAGCTCAGAATACTGGTTCGGCACGGACAATCTGGGGCGGGATTACTGGACGCAGGTCTGGTATGCAGCTCAAACATCCATCAAACTGGCTTTGACAGTCGGCCTGGGTGAAATTGTGCTGGGCGTGATCATCGGTCTGATCTGGGGATACGTCCGCAGCACCGACCGCTTTTTCACTGAACTTTACAACATCATTGATAACATTCCCACCATTATCTATATGACGCTGATCGCCCTCCTGATCGGGCGCAGTTTCTGGATCATGGCCATATCCCTGATTTTACTGGATTGGCTCTACACTGCACGCAATGTACGCAACCTGGTCATGGTTTACCGTGACCGTGAATATAATCTCGCCTCCCGCTGTCTGGGAACTAAAGTCAGCCGTATCCTTTACCGGAATATTCTCCCTTATCTGGTGAGTGTAATCATTCTGCGTCTGGCCCTCAGTATTCCTGGAACCATCGCCTGGGAATCCACTCTTTCGTATCTGGGTCTGGGCCTCGATATGAGCACCCCTTCACTGGGGATACTACTGCGCAATGCCAGAGCCTATTTTATTGATTACCCCCATCTTCTTATCTATCCCGCTGCGATCGTTTCTCTCATTACGATCACTTTCTATCTTGTAGGTAATGCTTTCGCCGATGCCAGCGATCCGCGCAATCACGTCTAGAGGCACAAACAGAATGAACAATATTTCCAACAATAGGACTGTCGTGGCTCCCGCCGGGCAAGACTCCAAGTACAGCAAAGCAGATGATCATGCCGGAGAACACGTTTCCACCGGCAGTGAAACAAACGTAAGAGCCAAGTCTTCCGTAGATGGCCGCAAGCCGATACTGAGTGCACGTGATATCGAGGTACAGTTTTCTCTTCGCGGAGATCTGCTGACCGCGATCCGCGGCTGCTCCCTGAACCTCTATGAAGGCGAAACTCTGGCCATAGTGGGAGAGTCTGGTGCAGGTAAAAGTGTTTTTACCAAGTGTTTTGTAGGCATGCTGGACAAAAACGGCAAAATCAGCAAGGGCAGCATCGAATTTGAAGGTGAAGACCTTGCCAGGCTGGACTCCAATAGTAAGAGATGGCTCAACATCCGGGGCAAAAAAATCGGTATGGTCATGCAGGATCCGATGACTTCACTTAATCCCCTCATGAGCGTCGGCAAACAAATCGAAGAATCCATCCGTCTGCATCAGGGGAAGCACGGCCTGGCTGCGAAGCAAGAATGCCTGCGGCTTTTGCGGACCGTCGGAATTAACGACGTGGAGAGGCGCTACCGTCAGCTTCCTCATGAACTTTCCGGCGGTATGCGTCAGCGCGTTGTCATCGCCATTGCCATCGCCGCTCAGCCGCAGATCCTTATCTGTGACGAACCGACCACAGCTTTGGACGTGACCATTCAGGCTCAGATTCTTGAATTAATCCGTGACTTACAGAAACAAATGAATATGACCATTTTGTACATCACACATGATCTCGGCGTTGTTGCTCATGTAGCTGATCGTATCTGTGTCATGTATGCTGGTCAGATTATTGAAGAAGGCCTTGCAGACGAGATCTTCTATAATTCCTGGCATCCTTATACCTGGGCCTTAATGGGAGCGATGCCTCAGCTCGCGCAGAAAAATCAACTGCTTCCGTCCATCGATGGAACACCGCCTAACTTATTCAACAAAATCAATGGCGATGCCTTTGCTCCGCGCAATAAGCAGGCTTTAAAGATTGATTTTCTAGCCGAAGCTCCAGTCTGGAGCCTTTCCCCAACACATAAAGTCAGAAGCTGGCAGTTGGATCCACGTGCTCCGGAAATTTATCAACCAGAACATGTGCGCAATCTGACGTCTTTGATTCGTCGCCAGCTATCGCCAAGCCAGGCCTTAGACACTGAAACAGAAGGCTGCGAAAAAGCCGAAGTGAAAGCTCAGATGAATAAACCGGCACAAAGTCATGAGGATCCCTGTAAGAAAGAGCCGAGGCATTTGACAGAGCCTGCAAATGACCCTTCCATTACTCAAATCATCGTCAGCGAAAAGGCCAAAGCGATTGCCAATGCAGGAGCAGCAAGAACCGATCTTCCTGTTTCCGACAGGAAAAAAGAAGTCCTTTTCGATCTGAAAAATGTGCAAATAGCCTTTGGAAAAGGAAAGAAAAAATTCGTCGCAGTTGACCAGATTAACTTTCAAATCTACCGGGGTGAAACCTTCGCTCTTGTTGGAGAATCCGGTTCAGGCAAGACCACCATTGGACGCGCGCTTGTGCGGATCAATCCTCTTAGTCAGGGGGAAATAAAATTTAAGGGACAGCGGATAAGCGGCAAAATTTCCAAAGAGCTCGATTTGGAGCTTATTCGTTCCTGCCAGATGATCTTTCAGGATCCCATGTCCTCTCTCAATGAACGGGCAAAAGTCGACTATATTGTTTCGGAAGGGCTGCTTAATCACCATATGTACAAAGATGAGGCTGAACGCCGGGAAAAGGTAGCCAAAGCCCTCCGCGATGTGGGGTTGCTGCCTGAATTTGCCTCT
This sequence comes from Clostridiales bacterium, assembly GCA_004556455.1. Taxonomy (GTDB): domain Bacteria; phylum Bacillota; class Clostridia; order Saccharofermentanales; family DTU023; genus SFGY01. Next base: position 96,700 of record SFGY01000007.1, read on the forward strand.
CGCTTTCCTCACGAGTTTTCAGGGGGACAAAGGCAGAGGATAGGGATTGCCCGTGCGCTTATCATGGAGCCGGAATTTATCGTTGCCGATGAACCGATCTCCGCCTTAGATGTTTCGATCCGCGCACAGGTGCTCAATCTCATGAACAATCTGCGTGCAAAATACGGGCTGACCTATCTCTTTATTGCACACGACCTCTCTGTCATACGCTTTATCTCGGATCGCGTCGCGGTGATTCACAGGGGCCACATTGTCGAATTGGCAGAAACTGAAGAGCTCTTCAATCATCCTCTGCATCCTTACACACAAGCTTTAATATCAGCTGTGCCGCTTCCGGATCCCAAGCTGGAAAAAGAAAAAAAGTTACTGACCTACCAGCCTAAAGTACATGCACAAGAGCAAGAACTAAGCTGGCAAGAGCTACGTCCGGGACATTTTGTTTTAGCTTCGGAAAAAGAGGCCGTAAATTGGCTGAAAACGGATCTGTGAAGAAAGCTCAGAACTTCTGACAAAAACAATATTGGCCTGGCCTCGGTCATAAGCGCAAAATCACTTGCACCGAGAATGATCCGGAAAATGGACCTATCTCGATAAAATATGACCATATACGACAAATTAGAATTGAGGGAAATCAATGAACAAGGACTTTTTATTTAAGATGCTTCAAACAAATTCTGTAAGCGGCGGTGAAATCGAGCTGCAAAGAAAGATGCTGGAGCATATAAAAGAACTGGGTTTTCTTGCGCAGACCGACCCTTCAGGCAATGTCTATGCCCGTTTAAATCCCGAAAAAAAGCTGCAATTTATGCTCTGCGGCCATATCGATGAAATCGGTTACAGAGTGACCCATATTGATGATCAAGGTTATATTCATGTAGGAAAAGCGGGTTATGTCCGTTTTGAACTTGCCCAGGGTAAACGCTGCATCATCAAGGGTAAAAAAGATGTTCCGGCAGTGATGGGCCTTATCCTGGAAAAGGGGGAAGTTAAAAAAGATCCTCAATTAAACGAACTCTATTTGGATGCGGGTTTTAAGAGTCGCGAGGATGCATTGAGACTTGTTACTCCAGGGGATTTTGTAACTTATTCCTATACTGTTGATGAATTGGAAAACAATCGACTTGCCGCTAGAGCGTGCGATAACCGACTGGGAGCATTTGCCGTCATTGAAGCCCTCGCACGTGCCCGCGAAAAGGGAGCAAGCTGCGGCCTTGCTGCGGTCACAACCGTGGGCGAAGAAACCACCATGCGTGGAGCCTATTATGCCGCCAACAGACTCAAACCCGCCTGCGCCATTGCCGTCGACGTCATGCATACTTCTGACTATGCTGGTTTTTTGCCTGAACGATTTGGAAAAATCGATCTGGGCGGCGGACCGGTTCTCTGCCACAGTTCCTTTTCTAATGAAAAAATAAATAAAGGGTTAGAGGAAGCCGCAGCCCGTCTCAAGATCAAATTACAAATTGAAGTTGCCTGTGGGGTCAGCGGAACAGATGCTGACAAAACCAATCAGAGTTTTGAAGGTATTCCTTCGACAACCTTCTCTATTCCCCTCCGCTACATGCACAGTCCCAGCGAAGTCTGCTCCCTTAACGATGTAGAAGAAACCATCGAAGTTCTTGCAGAATTTCTCTCACATGTCGACGAGGAATTTAACTCTGATCCTTTTCAGGAATAACATCACTCCATAAAATTTTACAAGAGGGCATTGGTTGTGCACCTGCCTTCTTTGTCAAAGAGTATATTCAGAACGGCGGAAACCCTTGAAAAATAAGGATTTCCGCCGCTTTTCTATGCCCGTTTGTCGCTTATTTGTCGCTTAAATCTACAAAGCGATATTAAAAGACGCTTGACGATACGGCATTACACAAGAGTCATAAAAGAACTGTCATCGTCATAATCGTGAACAGGTGTTACATTCAAAAGTACATTCCGCATTAGGTTCTTGGCCTCTGTTCTTTTGGTGAATACTTCCTGCACTTTCTCGATTATAGCGGTTTCTTGCTCTTTATCTTTCGGGAATGGCAACACAAGTTCATAGACGCGCCTGCCGATTGTATCAATAATATCTTGCGTGAACTGCTTTGCCCGGATTTGTTGTTTGACAATAGGCGACGAAAGCAACGCAAGCAACAAATAGGGGTTCAATTTATCATGGTCAAGGCTTCTGATTTTCCACAAATGGCTTTGATAAACGATTTTTGTTTCTTCTTCGGTAATCATTGCACAGGTTCCAACAAGGTACGTGCCGTCTTTTACCATAAGAATATCATACGCCGTTACGTCTTGTTTCGCTCGTAATGATTCATAAATTTCTTCGCTTAATCCCTGCTTGGGATCAAGTTTGATTTCCCAATTAGCAATGTCGGACGTTCTAATGAACGGAATACTTCCGGTTCCATAGGCCAATTTTCCAACTTCATCACCATTAGAAAGGGAAACAAGGCCACGTTCTGCTAATTCAGCGACAGTTACTAAATCATATCTATCTTTTAGCGAATTCAGGCTTTCACGAATTTCTGGATTATAATAGATTGGCAAATAAATACTATCAATGATTTGTGATTGCTTAATAGCAAACCCCAAATGATCGTATTCAAGAGTTTCCCCCGCTTTGAACTTTTCAAACCGTTCCTGAATTGCCGGAACATCATCAAACGGCACAGCTAAACCGCGGGAATCATGCCCGCACCATTTAGCAACAGCCATAAATATTTCATTATCAGAACTGATAGTTTCGCCGTCGGATAGCTTGCGCATTAACACAACACAAGTTTTCGCGTGTGTGTGCGGTTGAAACAGGTTTTCCGGCATAGATATAACTGCTTCAATCTGTGCTTTGCTCTCAACGTAATTCATAATATACTTATGACTTGGATTGCAAAACATACTTTCCGGCGCGACAATGCCCAAACGTCCGCCGGGTTTGAGCAGTTCTAAGCAACGTTCAATAAAAAGAACCTGCGGGGTTTGAAAATCAAGTTGCTTTGTTGTTTTAGAATAAACGCCATTTTTTGCTTTCCACTGAAATCCTAAATCATAATGGGAAAGAATAGTTCTATCATCAATCTTGAGTTTAGAACCGTAAGGCGGATTTGTCAGAATAACATCGAAAGCCCCTAATTGAATTGAATTCTGAGTATCTGCCCCCCAATTAGACGGCGCTTCAAGACTATTTTCGCAGAATATTCCCCCGCGCCCGTCGCCCAATATGGCCATATATGCTTTTGTGGTTTTACTGAGAAAACTTTCTTTGTCAATCCCTCGGAAATTCTTGATTGCAACTTCTTGTTGATCGGCAAAAATCTCACGTTCAGGCCAGCCCAATTCTTCGCCTTCTTGCTTTACCTGCGCCCAAACGTGGCGCAAACTTTCGATAAGAAAGCCGCCGGAACCGCAGGCGGGGTCTATTCCGACACTGTATTTGATACAATTTAACGCTGGTGCGTAAGTCATGTGTTTATCCTCGAAATCCCTTGATTTACAGGGATTTTCGCCTTTCTGCAGAACTTCCTCTGCTGCTTTTCGTGGCAGTTTTTGTATGATTTTAGAGTTTTTCTGTGCCTCATGTTGGTGTGCCTGTTTCCGATTTTCGTACCCCTGAGCGAGTAATCGTTAAAAGGTTTAGGAAATCGTTAAATTGTTTGAGGAATCGTTAAAAGGTTCAGATTGCTCATCGTTTCAGTGCATTCAAAATCTGCAAAGCCTCCTGTGCCCGCATATAATCTGACATAAATTGCCAGTCTGGATCACCGTCCAAGGAAACCGGGAGAAGTATTTGCTCTCTACGAATTCGTTCGTCATTAATTTCCCGATTAAAGCTGTATTTTTCTTGCAAACGAGAAACTAATGTTGCTAAAAATTGATAGCTATATTCATTCAATTTGCTATTTCCTAATGCTGTCACGTGATCACTTGCTACAAATTCAAATGGCTGATAAAAAGCTGTTCCTACAGATCCACTATTTGCTACTGTTAAGCAGTTCTGATACACACGCACTTTTTCATCGTTGCCGACGAAACCATCAACACCGTTGTTCTGAGCAGTAGAGGAAACGTAAGGCATCTTTCCTATTATATGATCGTCTTTCTTTAATCGCTTTCCGCGACCTATGTTTTTGAATATCTCTTCGTACCCGAAAGCCTTCCAATCTCTATCGGTCAGTACCCCCCCCCTGAATGTTTATGCACGATACCAGTTTTTCATACCGATTTTGCATAATTTCTGTAACATATGACAAGGAATCTGATTCAAGTTTTGCGATGGTCTGCTCCATGTAAGCATGGTTCAGCGCTCCGCTGTCCGTAAGAGGAAGCATGATGCGCTGTTCGGCAAGACGCGTGGAGTTTGCCGTATAGGAGTAGGAATACCTCTCGCGATTCGATTCAAAGCAGCGGGCAATAAATTTTAAAGCTCCGGCGGAAAGTGCTCGCTTCGGCGACAAGATGTTGACCTTTGTTCCCGTATAAAATGGTGTGGTCTGCACAAAGGGTTTTGCCGTCTCATTGCCGATGGTAATGACAGGTACTTTATCCCAAAGATAAGCCTCATCATGTCCTTCGGTAAATCCGTCAACACCGTTGTTCGTCTCTTTGCGCGTGACATAAGGAATGCGACCATTCTCTTTGTCAATTTTGTTGCCGTCCAGCGTCTTCCCAATAGTGATGTTAAAAAGATCGCCCAGTCTAACGCCTCCCCATGTGGTGTCAGGCATGGCGCCTAAAGCAAGCAAGTCATCCAGTAGTCGATCCTTGAAGTAGGGCAGGACTTTCTCCAGCATGCGTTTTTCCTGCTCCTTCATGTAGTCAGACATGAATTGCCAATCGGGTACACCATCGAGAGTGATGGGGAGAAGGATTTTTTGTCTTTTCATTCGTTCAGCATTGAATTTGTATCCGTATGCATATTTTGATTTTTGTTGCAAAATGCACTGCTTAAGAAAAAGAAGTGTATATTTGTCGTTCGAATCAGTTTTTTTGATACCAATACGCTTCACGTCATCAGAAAAAGTGGCTTTATAAGGATGATAAAAAGTTTCTACAACACTGCCGTTATAATTAACGCCAAGGATGTTCTGATCAGTGCTCTCGTTTTCATTAGATACAAACGCCGTAATTCCATTATTGGAATCAGACGCGCCAACAAACGGTATCTTGCCTGGTTTCATATCAGCTTTTGTGAGTCGCTTCCCAGACTTAATTGTAAGCTCATCTTCGATAAAAAAGTTCTTCCATTCTCTATCCTGCAAGCTCAGCATGTGCTCACCTCCTCGAAGAGGTAGCCTCTTCCGTGAGTGATCATGTCGAACTCGAAGGTCAGGTAATCTGCGATGGTTTTCTGAAAATCTTTCTCCGTCGGGATCTCGTCATTAAAGTAGTAGAAAGAGTGCAGCCATTCATCATCCGCTTCAATAGTGGTTTCCACCATGAACTTGGTCGGAGCTTCCCGTTTTCCCCGGAAGCAATCCAGCAGGCGCTGTTTTTTATCCTTGGCGGTCTCTGTCTCCACCAGTCCGACGTGTTTTCGTACCACGAAACCGTCATCTTCAAAATTAAAAAACTTCACCAACCGATCTTTGGGCTGTGGTTTATGAGCCGTAAAGACAGCAATACTGGGATTTACACCGACGCGGTAAAAGGTGTTTTTATTCAAGGTAATCACGGCTTCCAGCGTGTGATTTTTTAAGATGCGCCGCTTCGTCTTTTTATCTTCACCGTTTTTGCCAATCATGGTGGATTGCGGAACGATGACCGCCACCCGTCCGCCTTCGGCCATGCAATCTAAAAGGTGTTCCACAAAGGAGATCTCTCGCAACTTGGATGTGGCATCATTTTTCCCTTGCGAGTACGGCGGATTCATCATGCCGACGCTGGGCGCAATGGTTCGCTGGATTTCTTCTGCGGAGCGATTAAAGAAGTCGTCGCATTCCAAGTTTGATCTGCCGTCTCCACGTAAAATCATGTTAGTTGTAGCGATGGTGAACATGTCTTCACGCAACTCGATGCCGTGGATTTGCTTTTCCTTGATTTCGCTTCGCTGGTGTTCGTCCTTCGCGTTTTTGAGCATCCTGTGCATTCCAGCGATGAGGAAGCTGGACGTTCCCGTACAGGGATCGAATAGAGTGTCGGTCGGTTTCACATCCAGCAAGTCACAAAAGAGTTCGCAAATATGGCTCGGTGTGAGTACAACGCCGAGAGACTGCCCGTCACCGCCGGAGTAACTCATAAACTCAGAATAGAAGCGTCCGAGGATATCTTCTTTTACATTCGCACGCAGCGCTTGCAGGATATTTTTCTGTAGGTAAATGCCAAAGTACTTAAGCGGTGTCATACCCAAGTCATCGCGCTTTTTATTGAGTGACTGTCTGTTCTTGATAATGGTGAATTGATCCAGAATCATCTCACGTTTTACATCGGGTTTTACCCGGATACGTTTTAAGTGGTTTGAGAGAGCTTCCCAGACAATATCTCCATCCGTTTTGACCTCATCGCCGATCAGATCATCCAATTTGAAGCTGGGATCTTGCAATGCCAAAAGAAGCGCCGAGACTACCAGGGGCTTTTCGGTTTCGCCAAGCTGTGCATAGTCGCGCAGATATTCATGCAGCTCGGCAGCGAGTTTGACGATCTCTTCCAGTTCCAGTTCCTCATCGGCACGAATACCTTTCACCTGCTCGTTATAATAAGCGTCGATGTTTTGCTCATTGAAATTGATGAAAGTTTCAACTGGATCGAGAATCGAGATGGTTTTTCCATCACAAAAAACCGGCTGGATCAGGTGGTGAACCTCATCACCGGAAACCCCGACGGCAAAAATCTTCTTAAAAGGTGTATGTTTGGCAACGTGTTCGCCATAGTGAACTGCCCCATTGACAGCGTAATTTACCGTCGCATCCACCGAGCGATCCAAAGTACTCTGATCCTCATTCCATTTGATATGAAAATTGGTATCTCGTTTATCTTCGATAATCAGCACAAAGTCTTTCACTTGCGCAATAAACTCCGGGCTACCGAGTTTTCCCGTGCCACGTTTGGACGCTGTTTTTAACGCTTCATCAATATCTTTAATGCCGCTGATTTCTGCAGTCGCTTTGATCTCTGCTTCACGCAGAAGTTCAGCCACATAAATATCTGTGTTCTTTTCTCTTGGCATGGACTTTTATTTCCTCCTCTCGGGCACTTAGATGGATCTGTTTTCAGACTTTGCAAACAGTAATCCGTTAGCTGTTGTTGCATATCTCTGTTTGCTGCTGGTCGCCGGAATGGTCAAGCGCAATAACCCGATATCTACCAGCGGTCGAATGATGTTTTTTCTAAAGTACTCTGCTGTTTTAATACCGCAGAATGTCTGCATTTCTTGCCGGCTGCGTGGCTCTTTGCAATAGTCCAGTAGTTTTTGGATTTCTTCTGTTGATAGTTTCACCTGAGAATAGACTTCCGTACTGACTTGCGTACCAACTTCCGTACTGACTTGCGTAGTTGATTTGTTGGAAGTCGGTCCCACACTTGCCGTCGCTGCCTCAGAAAGCGGAATGGTGATGGTAAAGACATCGCTTTCCGTGAAGGTAGGCTGCCCGCCGGAATAGAGCTTAGTGTATTTATAAGTATTGCGCATACCACTGCCCAATTCGTCGGCAAGCCCGATCTCGCGGAAGACTTTCGCAATCGGCGGGTTTTTAGCAAAAGGCTTAAACGTCTTCAGGTTGAGGTTTCCGTGGCCATGTGCCAGATTGGCGTTTTCCGTCGTGATCTTATCTGCCTCAATCACGAGCTTCGCCACATAGCCGCTGGAAAAATCTCGATGCATGAGGAGGTTGGAGACAATCTCACGTAAAATCTTATCTCTGGCGCTGATACGCTGAATTCCTTCCATGACAAAGAGATCGTTTAAGTGTTTCTGTCCAAAAGCAATGAGCCGGTCATAGCTTTCAATGAGGTTTGTAATCACGACATCGCGGTCATCGTAGCGATCGACATTAAAGACGCGAAAGATAGCGTCGGTCTTGTGCTGGGGGAGCACCGACATAATGCGGTTATCGCTGCCAAAGAGCAAAATTGCAGCAAGCGTCAGACCTTCTTGATTGGTATCCGGATCTTTCAAGATGAGTCCGCAGCTTCGAAGCATCTCTTCATCACTCATATCCAGCCATGCGTGATGCTCAGTATTAACACGAGTCATTCGTCTTGCTCGCTCCAAAAGATCCTTGCGCAAAGCAGTAATAGGAATCGCCGGATACACCTTGTTCACGAAATAAGTGTTTTGCTTTCTCGCATAAAGCTTAAAAACCAAATCAGCGTTGTCGGTGATATCGATATCGGAGTCGTTATTGCGGTCGTAAATACGCCCGGCACTGCGATAAACCGTCTTTCCAGAAGGAACGTAAATATAAAGGATCGTTTTGCCATCCTCTTCATACTCTTCCGGCGTGAGATAAAGCGGCGGAAACATTTTCGACTCATTGTTAATCGTCGTCACAAAATCTTTTTTGATTTGCATAATACGATCCGGCTCAACACCTGCGACTGTTCCATCGTCTTTTACTCCGAGAAAAATATGTCCGCCATCACGGTTGGAAAAAGCGCAGACGGTTTCGTAAACATCTTTTGTAATATCCGTTCTTGAGCGTTTAAACTCAACGCTGATGTTTTCTCCTGCGCGAATGAGTTTTTGTAATGTTTCAGGCAGTCTCACCGTTCATCCTCCTCTCGTATGGTCTCAAACAGGTCTTCCACCTTGCAGTCCAGTGCCTCAGCGATTTTCAGCAGCACATCCATGCGTACATGCTCGTTTTTCCCGAGTTTGGCTACCGAATTACTACTGATATCTGCGGCATCTCTTAACTGGACTTTGTTCATGTTCTTATCGATTAAAAGTTTCCACAGCTTGTTGTATATGATTTTCATCGATTTGCCTTTCTGCTCCATTTGTCTCCGAAGAGAGCCTGCTCATTGTTCTCAAGTTTGATGACCGTCTGTTTTGCAATGATGCTTTGTGCTTCTTCGGAGCAGTTCAACGTCTTATCGATAGCTATAAAGATTTGTTTCTCTTTTTCTTTGTTATAGATTTCAATCATCCGGCTCATGTCAGGACGTGGCATAGGATCAAAGAGGATGGAGTCATGCGCAATCGCCGGCAGCACTGTCGTATCTAAAACGGCGAGGTCATAGATCATCATCCCGCGATAATTTGTACTTGTGCCACTGTCCTTTGGCGTCTCAAAGTCATAGCTGTCAAACTTTGAGATTGTCAGATGTGGAGCATTGTACTGATCATCTGTTATGTAGTCATTGATTTCTTCCATCTTCCGGTTAATTGTGGCTTCAATTTCTTTAAGGACGAATTTCATTTGTTCTTGGTAGCGGTTATTTGCCTGTTTCTTCTCTTCTTGGAGTTTGTTCCGCTGATCAAAGGCATTATTTTCGTCCTGCAGTTTATTGATTCTTTGTTCCAATACACTGTAGGCTGTCAGGAATTCCTGAGTAAAAGTCATGGATGGCCGAATTTCAGACATTGCATTTCGAATGCTTTCTTCCTGTTCCTGCAAAGAGGCAAGTTCGACCGTAATCTTTTGTTTTGCACTTTCCAATTCCTCTTGAAGAATGCCTTGGATCTTGCTATGGAAAGACTCGATATCCATGAGCTTATTAAAATTTGCTTCCGGGAAGAACTCGGCAAGACTTTTCAGATCCGCTTCTGTCGGATAAATACCGCGCTGTAGATTTAGTTCAAGCAAATGCAGATCGTCTTGTTTGCCTTTGACGACGCGCCGGATATCGGTATATGCACGTTCTATTTCGTTGGCACGATTTGCTTCTTCCACTTCCGCCTCGTTGATGGGACGACTCCCTGAATTACAAAGCTCATCTCTTTTTTCTTCCAGTTCACGAATGGCTACGATGTTTTCTTGATACTTTCCCATTCCGTCTACGGCAGAGGGTATGAACTCATATTTTCTGGCTGCTTTGAATGCATCAATCTTATCTTCCACCAGATGAAGCTGTTCTTCAAAAGCCAGAATGGAAGAATACATGTTGTAGAGTGCCACCAAAACATGGATGGCATCTTTTTGTGATTCATTTCCACCGCGCATTTGAAGCGGTCTGAACTCATTGAGGTTGTTCTTGCCATAGATCCTAAAAAAGCGACTTACCGTATTTCTGAAGGAAAGACCGGGTAAATCCATGTCATATTTTTTCGCAAGCCAGTCCGTGAATTCTTTGATTTCCATCGAATCAATGGGGTCGTTATTCTCATCTACCTTGAAAACTCGCTTTGCGTCTGCTGTATTTCTGGCAAAGCGATAATCTTTACCGGCAAATGAAAAGACAAAGTAAATCGTGTGGTTGCCCAGCTCTCTCACCGGCTCGCTTTTAAGATAGGTATTCCCGCCAAAAACAAAGTCAATAATAAGGAGCATGGTGGATTTGCCGATGGATGCGGCTTTTCCGGGAATGCTTCCAAGCACCACGTTCAGTCCTTTATGAAAGATAACAGGTGGTCTTTGTCTTTTATTTTCTTTGAACAGTTCGCAGCTTATTTCTCGGAGCACAGAAAGATCCTCCCTTCGTCATCAAGCTCTACCTTTTGCATGGCATAAAGGCAGTCGAGAGCTTCGATGAGACGCACAGTGTCCTGATGCTTATGCGAAAGCTTTTGATAGATTTCGCGAGGAGATTTCGGATGATCCAGCATCCTCAAAATCTCAGGCATGAGTGGCAATGCACTCTCTTCGTATGAAAATAATTTATTTGGTAAGAGCATCGAATACCTCACAAGACTGTATAAAATACGAAATCACGATGTAGCAATAGCGAACATCCTGTTTCGTAATGCTTTGCAGGCGTTCTGCCAACAACTGATAAATCAGCTCCGCCGGCAGATTCTTTTTCGCGAGCTTTTGGTAGGACACTTTGATTTGTGCCCTAAGTAGCTCGTCGCTGAAGACTTCCTGCTTGACCAGTTGTTTCATGTTCTTTTCTATGAAAAGGTAGTAACGCGTGACATTTCGCATTACCTCATCTAAAAGAAAATAATCCGCATCCTGATCTATCTTTTTTGTCACCGTAATGGCGTTATAGTTTAAATCCGCAAAATCGGAGACTTTGGCTCGACTAAGGTTTTCCAATACACGCCTGATGCCTTTTTCTATGTCCGTTCCGCGAAGCGTGGTGCGGGCATTATTTGTCTGGACCTGCAGCTGTTTTATCTTTTGCAGCTCTTTTTCGTCGGCTTGAGTATGTTTTAGACTGTAAGACTGAAAGCAGTCATGGCAAAGCGGAATCAGGTTTTCATAGCAGTTTTTATTGCCGGAAATATGAGCAACGCAGTAGTCATCTTTGCTTTGATGATCATCCGCCACTGTTTGAAGATGTTTGGAACAACCAGGCTTTGAGCAAGTGTGCTTGCAGTCTTCCAAGAGCGTGGCACCGTATTTTTTCTTTGCCCGCTCGGATGTCATATTAGCCTTTGCCATCTTGCGGTCATTTTCAAGCTCAGGATTAACGATAAATTCCAAAGACTCCTTGATGAGGTCAAAGATCACCTCTGCCACGTTAGCCCTTGTGACTTTTTTGTCAGTGAATGGCTGGACGTCCTCGGCTAAAGCATTGAGTAAGGACTCGTCCTCATCATATTCGTTGATATACGCCAAAGAGTTTACAAAATTATCTTTTGTCATCCTACCGAGCATGGCTTTGGCAAGTTTCTTTGAAATACCACGCTTATAAAACTTATATAGGGATGCATCTTTATACCGTGAGTCTGAAGATGGATCCTTTTTTGTGCTCCATTCTTCCTCTGGTATATCGCAAAACCTTTGAATTAAATCTCTCATAAAGTCCGGAACCTCAGCATCTTTCATGAGGTGCGGATGAATGGCATGCAAAAGTTCTGTGAACAGCATCTTCATCACCCCTCTTTCCGATTTTGTCCAAACTGTCCAACGTTGTCCAAGAGTGTCCAAATACGAGATGAACCATTTCGTATATTGAGTATGACCACTGAGAGACAAGCAAATTATACCAAAAATCTTCATATTAAACAACAGAATATTGGTATTTGCAAATCTCAATTTGGCAAATCTTGGATGCTTCCTTCTTGGAACATCCGAGTCCTGATGGGTGGCTGCATCGTCTGATCAACGGTGGCGCACGGTTCTCATCCGGCAAGTAAATATTTCTGACTTCGTTATGCGCAAGCGCAGTCACAACCCCGAGCGGAGATTTCCGCGGGGCTTGTGGTCTGTTTACTGCGCCCATTTTGCCTTGCCCTTCTCCGTCTCGGATTCGAGATGAAGGAGGTCTGTAAATGGCAGCTCAAAATGTATCAAAGATTTATATTCGCGGTCTCGGTCTGGTCGAGACAAGCCCTGAACACAAGAAAGACTACGAGAACGAATGCGCCCGTATCCGCATGAAGATGCAGTATCACGGCGAATGCCACGTCACCAAGGCAAACATCAACCGCTGCGATGGCATATGCGTCGGCTGTCCATTTCGTTCTGCCGGGAAGTTTGTCTCCATCCATGACACCGTACAAACAGACAGCGCGCTTACCTACGCCGATGTGCTTCCCGCATCGGAAGCTTATTCACCGGAAGGCGTCCTTGCGCGTAAAACATTGCGCGAAGAACTCAGCCGTATTTTCGCAGGTCTCACGGACGAGGAGCGCCAAATCATCCGTCTTGTTGTCGCCGGTCAATCCGAGCGCGACATGGCAGAAATCCTCGGCATCAAACGCACCACACTGAACTACCGAAAACGTCAGCTTTTTGCTCGGCTGAAAAGCCGGCATCCGGAGCTTCGTGACCTTCTTTTGGATCTCATCTCTTATTCCTAAACCTTAAACCTTCGTCCAACGTCCCTCCCTTTCTTCAGGGAGGGATAGAGGGGCAAAACGGCAGGCCCCGAAGGAAAGGAGGTAGCCATGAGACCACAAAGCAATGTGCCGGGTGTGACAAGAGAAGAACTCATCGAAGTGCTCTCTGCCATATCAATTATCACCAAAGACCTGACAAGAAAACTGATTCAGACAAAGAAAGGAGGCAATCCCTATGGGACAGATGAAAAAGATGAAAGCTGTTATAGACGACCTACATTCCTGTAGCGAACAACTAAGCGATATCGCTGCCGAGCTGGAAGCGATGTTCAGCACGGCACCGGAAGAAGTGGCGGTTCCTGCAGCAACGCCAAAGCCGGAGCTGAAGCTTGAAGACGTGCGGGCCGTCTTAGCGGACATCTCCCGTGCGGGTCACACCGCAGAAGTGCGCGCCCTGATCGAAAAGTACGGCGCGGACAGGCTCTCTAAAGTTGATCCGAAAAATTACGAAGCTCTGCTTCATGACGCGGAGGTGCTCCATGCCAAATAAACATGCGCTGCTTTCCGCATCGAGTGCCTATCGCTGGCTTGCCTGCCCGCCATCAGCTCTGCTTTCGGCAAAGTATGAGGACACGTCAAGCTCTTATGCACAAGAAGGCACCGCGGCGCACGCTCTTGCCGAGTACAAGGTGCTGAAAGCGTTAGGCAGGAAAGCCGATGATCCGACGGAGAATCTTGATTATTTTAACGAGGAAATGGATGAAGCGACCGATGCCTATGCTGGCTACGTGCTGGAGCAAGTCGCCGAAGCTAAAAAGGCAACAACTGATCCAATCGTTCTGGTGGAACAGCGTGTGGACTTTTCCACCTATGTACCGGATGGTTTTGGTACTGCCGATGCCCTCATCATCGCCGACGACAAGCTTTCCATCACAGATCTCAAATATGGACGGGGCGTGCTCGTTGAAGCCGATCATAATCCGCAGCTCATGTGCTATGCCCTCGGGGCCTATGAGATGTTTTCTGCGCTCTATGACATTGAGACCGTATCGATGACGATCTTTCAGCCACGGCGTGACAACGTATCCGTCTTTGAGATGAAAGCATCGGATCTGCTGGACTGGGCGGAGAACACACTCAAACCAAAGGCGGAACTTGCCGCCGAAGGTAAAGGCGACTTTACAGCCGGCGAACATTGCCGCTTCTGCAAGGCAAAGGCCGACTGCCGAGCCAGAGCGGAAGCCAATCTCGCGCTGGCAAGATATGACTTTGCCCTTCCGCCTACCTTAACCGATGCGGACATCGAAGCGATTTTGCCTCTTCTTGATGAACTTACAAGCTGGGCGGAAGACATCAAGGCCTATGCCCTGACACGTGCAGTGGCAGGAAAAGAGTGGCACGGATATAAGCTCGTCGCAGGAAGAAGCAACCGTAAATACGTAAACGAAGATGCCGTCGCAAAGAAGGTATCCGATGCAGGCTTTAATCCTTATGAGGAAAAGCTCCTCGGCATCACCGCTATGACCAAGCTCTTAGGCAAAAACCGCTTTGAAGAGCTGCTCTCATCTCTTATCGAAAAGCCGCAAGGAAAACCAACCCTCGTGCCGGAGTCCGATAAACGTCCGGCCATGAATTCAGCAAAAGAAGATTTTAAGGAGGAAAATTAAATGTCAAAATTTACAAACCCGATGAAGGTTATCACAGGAAAAGACACTCGCTGGAGCTATGCCAATGTGTGGCAGCCAAAATCCATCAATGGAGGCACACCGAAGTACAGCGTTTCGCTCATTATCCCCAAGTCCGATACCATCACTTTAGGAAAAATCAAAGCTGCCATCGAAGCTGCCTACAAGGAAGGTGAAGCCAAGCTGAAAGGAAACGGCCGCTCGGTACCTGCGCTTGCGGCAATCAAAACGCCGCTTCGTGACGGAGATGCTGAACGTCCGGACGATGAAGCCTATGCAAACAGCTACTTTGTAAACGCGAACTCCACCACCAAGCCGGGCATCGTCGATGCCGACCGAAACGAAATCATCGACAGCTCAGAGGTCTACTCAGGCGTTTACGGCCGAGCATCTATCAATTTTTATGCGTTCAACTCCAACGGAAACCGCGGCATCGCCTGTGGTCTCAACAACCTGCAGAAAATCCGTGACGGCGAGCCGCTCGGCGGTCATGCTTCTGCTGCAGAGGATTTTGCAACCGATGATGACGATGACTTCTTGAGCTAAGAGGTGCGCCATGACAACTGTACTTGATTTCATGTGCCAGCTCATCTTATCGATGGCTGTCGGATTCACCTTCGGTGCCGCCTTTGCCAACGTGCTCATTGCAAGACTGGAAAAGCGCGAGAAGAAAAAAAACGACACCACAACCCGTTAAAAGCAAATGATGCGGAGAGGCAGACTGGAGATGCAGTCTGCCTTTCTGCCTATTTAGGAGGTGAAATTTTGAAAACACTTAGCATTGATATAGAGTCATTTTCGTCCGTTGAACTGGCCAAAGCAGGCGTATATAAGTACGCCGAAGCGCCTGATTTTAACATTCTGCTCTTCGGCTGCTCGATCGATGGCGGTGAAGTTCAGGTCATCGACCTTGCACAAGGCGAACAAATCCCCAACGTCATTCTGGATGCATTGACAGACGACACCGTTATTAAATGGGCATATAACGCGAATTTTGAGAGAGTTTGTTTATCTCGCTATCTATCAGATATGGGCATGAGCCTTGATCCCTTTCATGACCATCATCCGCTTTCAACAGAGATGGCAAGATTTCTTAATCCCGCCTCTTGGCGCTGTTCGATGGTCTGGGCAGCAACTTTGGGTCTTCCTCTATCACTGGAAGGTGTCGGTAAAGTACTCGGCCTTCAAAATCAAAAGATGAAAGAAGGTAAAGACCTCATTCGCTATTTCTGCATGCCGGACAGGCAAACCGGAAAACGACATCTTTCCTCTGATGCACCGGACAAGTGGAAAACCTTCAAGGCCTACAACAAGCGCGATGTCGAGGTGGAACTTTCCATAAAAGAGAGGCTCAAAAATTACCCAGTGCCGGATTTTCTCTGGGGCGAATACGCCATTGATCAGGAGATTAACGACCGCGGCGTGAAAGTCGATCTTACTTTAGCGAATGCAGCCGTTGAGATGGACAGGTGCTCAAAGGATGAGCTCATCACCAAGATGAAAGCCATCACCAACTTGGAGAATCCGAATTCGGTCGTTCAGATGAAAGACTGGCTTGCCCAAAACGGTATGCCCACGGAGACGCTCGGCAAAAAGCAAGTCGCAGAACTGATTCAAACCGCACCGCCTAAGCTGCGGGATGCTCTTGTGCTTCGCAGTCAGCTTGCCAAATCCTCGGTTAAGAAATATCAGACGATGCAAAATGCCGCCTGTAAAGATGGCAGAGTTCGTGGCATGTTTCAGTTTTACGGGGCTAACCGCACAGGGCGCTGGGCAGGAAGACTCGTGCAAATGCAAAATCTCCCCAGAAACCACCTGCCCGACTTGGATGCGGCGCGTACTTTGGTAAAGTCCGGCGACTTTGAAGCCGTGAAACTCCTCTATGACGATGTGCCGGATACCTTATCCCAGCTGGTGCGCACCGCCTTTATCCCAAGGACAAATCATAAGTTCATCGTTTCTGACTATTCCGCCATTGAAGCGAGAGTCATCGCATGGTATGCCGGGCAAACCGACACGCTTGATGCTTTCCGCGAAGGCAAAGACCTCTACTGTGAGACGGCATCCCGCATGTTCGGAGTACCCGTCGTTAAACACGGTATCAATGGAGAACTCCACCAAAAAGGGAAAATAGCAACACTGGCCTGTGGCTATGGCGGCTCGGTCGGAGCCTTAAAAGCGATGGGCGCGCTTGAGATGGGACTTTCCGAAGAAGAATTAAAACCCATCGTTGATGCGTGGAGATCTGCCAATCCGAACATCGTCAAATTCTGGTGGGACATGGATCGTGCCGTCCTTGAAGCTGTCCGCCATAAGAAAGTCACCAAGACACACGGTCTTACCTTTCGCTGCCGTTCCGGCATGCTCTTCATCATGCTGCCCTCCGGAAGAGCCTTAGCTTACGTAAAACCAAAGCTCGGTGAGAACCGCTTCGGATCTCCCTGCGTCACCTATGAGGGTGTCATCACCGGAAAGAAATGGGATCGCATTGACTCCTACGGTCCAAAGTTCGTGGAAAACATCGTGCAGGCAACTGCTCGTGACATCTTGGCCTATGCCATGCGGACACTCAGGCACTGCTCCATTGTCATGCACATCCACGACGAAGTGGTGATCGAAGCTGACAGGCGCATGTCGCTTGAGGCAGTCTGTGAACAGATGAGCCGCACGCCGCCGTGGGCTGAAGGCTTGCCGCTCAAAGCCGACGGCTACGAGTGCAAGTTTTACAAGAAAGACTGAGCCGAAGGCTTCGTTTCGGACTGCTCAAAATCGGACAGTCCTGATTTCTCTAAAATTTTTTCAAAGATCTCCGGCTGTTTTGCTTTCTCACGTCCAGAGAGAAGTAGAAGGAGCGGAGAAAAACTTTTCTAAAAGTTCGTCCAAATCGTCTCCGTTTCTTCAGGCAGTAATGAGGGCGGCAATGGTGCTCCCTCAACGAATGAAACGGAGGTTTTTATATGAACGAGTTACAGGTATTTCAAAACAACGAGTTCGGTGAAATCCGAACAACCAACATTGATGGTGTGCCCTATTTTGTCGGCAAAGATGTCGCTGAGATCTTAGGTTACAGCAATCCGCAAAAGGCACTGCGTGACCATGTCGATGATGAGGACGCAAGGACTGAACGAATCGTTCACCCCTTAGGCGGGGAGCAAAACACAAAACTCATCAACGAGTCCGGTCTTTACTCTCTTATTCTTTCAAGCCACATGCCCAAGGCAAAAAAGTTCAAACGCTGGGTAACCGCCGAGGTTCTTCCCGCTATCAGAAAGCATGGTGTTTATGCCACCAAGGAACTGCTCAAAGATCCAGACATGCTCATCTCGGCTTTGCTTGAGCTTAAAGCAGAGCGTGAAAAGTCCAAAACACTGGAAGTAACCACAGCGATTCAGAAGCAGCAGATCGCAGAACTTCAGCCAAAGGCAAGCTACTGTGACATCGTCCTTCGGTGCAAGGATGCGGTCAACATATCGGTCATTGCCAAAGACTACGGCATGAGCGCCAAACGGATGAACAAGCTTCTCCACGAGCTGGGCGTGCAGTTTAAGCAGGGAAACATCTGGCTTCTTTACCAAGACTATGCGGACTGTGGTTACACGAAAACACAGACCTATCCCTACCTGGATTCAAAAAATGAGGAGCATACCTCGGTTCATACCAAGTGGACACAAAAAGGTCGTCTGTTCCTCTACGAACTTTTGAAAGATAACGGCATTTATCCGCAGATTGAACAGGAGGTGCGCTGATGGAAAACCTATATCAAAACGCAGAAGGCTACGCGGATCCTACCGCCTATGAAGCAATCTTTAAGACGCATCGCTATCCCTATATGCCCCTTGTCTATATCGCCTCTCCTTATGCTGGAGATGTTGAGAAAAACACCGAAGCCGCCAAGCGCTATGCCCGCTTTGCCGTTGATCAGGGCTTTATCCCGATCGTGCCTCATCTCATGTATCCGCAGTTTATGGATGAGAAAAGCGAACGTGAGCTGGCTCTTTTCTTCGGACAAATCCTGATCGACAAATGCACCGAGCTTTGGGCATTTGGAAAACCCTCTCTCGGCATGACCAAAGAGATCGGATATGCCAAATACCACAGGCGAAACGTTCGCTGTTTCACCGAGGACTTGAAGGAGGTTGAAGAATGAGAATCAGCTATTCGAATGTTCGCGGCAAGAAAACAAATACCAGCTATCCCTTTACTGCAGAGATCAATACGGCAGACGACCTGAAAAAGGTCGCTGCCTTTGATCATGTCTGTGCGATTTACAAGGACGGCTATAACCAGCGCAAGAAGTTTATCAAAGGTTACCGGAGCAATAAAACGTTTCAAGAATCCGACTGCCTGCCGCTGGACTGCGACAATGTTTCATCCGATCCATTAGCTTCAGATATTCCGCCTGCTGAGTGGAAGACTCCGAAAGACGTTCAAACAGCATATCCTGACGTGCGCTTTTTTGTGGTTTATTCCCGAAATAACATGAAGGAAAAGGACGGAAAAGCCGCGCGTCCCAAGTTTCACATCTACTTTCCTCTGAAAACTTCCATAAGCGATGCGAAGCTATATAACCGCCTTAAGAAAAAAGTGCGGGCAAGGTTTCCCGCCTTCGATGATGGTGCTCTCGATGCAGCACGTTTCTTCTTCGGTGTTGAGTATCCACAGGTTGAATATTTCGATGGTGCTTTTGACATTGATGAATTTATGAGCCGTGCCAATGCCAAGATCACAGAAGGCGCGCGAAACACTACCATGTCCCATTTTGCCGGGCTGGTGCTCAAGAAATATGGCACCGATGACAATAAAGCGCATGAAGCCTATCTTGAGGAAGCAAAAAAATGCACACCGCCCCTTTCCGAAGAAGAGCTCGCCAGCATCTGGAACAGCGCAGTCGGTTTTTACAACAGCACCATCAAAGCGGATAAAAACTATATCTCGCCTGCCGAATACAACAGCATGGAATTCGAAGAAAGTCTCATCCCGTCTGACTTTACTGATGTCGGACAGGCAAAAGCCTTTCTCGAAGCGGCAACTGACAAGGTCATCTATGTCAAAGGTCTCGGTCTCTATTATTTCACGGGAAAGGTCTGGAAAGACGATGACCTCTTAGTGCAGAAAGCGCTGCAGGGATTTACCCATAAGCAGCTCTGCCTTGCGTGGAAAATGGTGAACGAAGCGGAAAGCGAAGAGGCACAGGAAAAAGCGGAAGCCTTCTACAAGTTTGTCTTAAGCCGCAGGAAATCCTCCAACATCAAGGCAACCATCACCGAACTGAAACCGATGGTGCAAGTCGATGTGAAAAGGCTTGATCAAGACGGTTTTCTCTTAAATACACCAGACGGGACAGTGGATCTTCGCACAGGAAAACTGCGGACGCATGATCCGAAGGACTACTGCACCAAAATTTGTGCTGTATCACCAAATGACAAAGGTATGGACGAATGGCTCCGGTTCCTTCGTGACTTCACCTGCAAAGACAAGGCTCTCGAAGATTACCTGCAGCTGGAATCCGGTGTAGAGTGCATCGGAGAAGTCTTAAATGAGAATCTTGTGATCCAGTACGGTGAGGGCGGAAACGGTAAATCCACCTTCAATAACGCCAAGTTCTATGTTTTAGGAGACTACGCCGGTACCATCTCCGCCGAGCTGTTAACCGTAAAGCCGACCAAGAACAAAGGTGCGGAGCTTGCCGAGACACACAACAAGAGGCTTATTCTCGCAGCCGAGCTACCCGAAGGGAAAAGGCTCGACTCAGGCTCTTTGAAAAATCTCTCCAGCACAGATCCCATCCATGCTGAGAAAAAATTTGAAGCACCTTTTAACTTTATCCCGACGCATACGACGGTGCTTTATACCAACCATCTGCCCAAAGTCGGGACCATCGACAAAGGCACCTGGGACCGCCTGATCGTTATTCCTCTAAAGGCAAATTTCAGGGGTGCCAAGGGAGAAATTAAGAACTATGCCAAGGTGCTGTCCGAGCGATGCGGCGGGGCAATCCTCTCGTGGATGATTGCGGGAGCAAAGAAATACATTGATGCCGACTACAAACTTGTCCCACCAAAATGCGTCAAAGATGCCATGAATGCTTACCGTGAAGAAAACGACTGGATCAGCCATTTCTTAAGTGATTGCTGTGAGGAAGAAAAAACAGCTACCCAAAAAGCGGGTGAGCTTTATGAGAAGTACCGTGAGCACTGTGATGAGATCGGTGAATACAAAAGAAGCTCTGCTGATTTTAAGCGAGTTCTGATAGCACAAGGTTTTACTTGGCAAAAAACCGCTGAAGGCAACATATGGATAGGGCTTCATCTGAAACAAAACGGTGTTCTTAATGGAGGACGATTCTAAATTCAAAAACACGAGAAAACCCAGTTATATCAATAAGTTTCGTGGTTTTATGGAAGGCAATGGAAGCCATTTATATCTATCGCACAAATAAAAATCAACTCATCTATATGTAGTGATGATTTTGAAAAATATAGATATGTTACGTGGCCTCCATCGCCCTCCATACCCATCCCTGATGAAGCAGCAGGAAAAATCGCTCCTTGCCTTGAAATATCAGATTTATCGCCTGACGGCTTACGTGTTTAACGAAACGGAGAAAGTGATGGATGAAAAATCAATCGAACAAAAACTTGTCAAAGCCGCTAAATCCAAAGGTGGATTGTGTTTAAAACTTGTTTGTCCCGGCTTTGACGGCATGCCGGATCGGCTCGTGCTTCTACCTAACGGCCATATCGGTTTTGTCGAGGTAAAAGCTCCCGGCAAAAAGCCAAGACCGCTCCAGCTGATACGGCACAGACAACTAAGGGATTTAGGCTTTCTGGTTTTCGTCTTGGGCGACCAAGAGCTGATCGAAGAAATACTCACAAAGATTGGAGGTGATGCCACATGAAGTTCATAGCCCACGACTACCAGAAATACGCCACCCGCTATATCGAAGAGCACGATGTTTCTGCCATCCTTTTGGATATGGGCTTAGGCAAGACGGTCATCAGCCTTAGTGCCATTCTTGACCTTCTCTTTGACCGCTTTGAGGCTCACCGCATTTTAATCGTAGCCCCACTTCGAGTCGCAAGAGAAACGTGGCCATCCGAGATCAAGAAATGGGATCACCTCTCCATGCTGACTTATGCGGTCGCCGTCGGAACGCCAACAGAGAGAAAAGCCGCGCTTCTTCAGGGCGCAGACATCACCATCATCAACCGGGAGAACCTCTCCTGGCTCATTGAAGAATCCGAACTTCCTTTTTCCTTTGACACGGTTGTGGTCGATGAACTCTCTTCTTTCAAGAATCATAAGGCCAAACGCTTCAAGGCTCTCATGAAAGTTCGTCCCAAGATAAAACGCATCGTGGGACTTACAGGTACGCCTGCGGCAAACGGGCTCATGGATCTTTGGGCGGAGTTCAAGCTCCTCGATATGGGAAAACGGCTCGGACGCTTCATCTCTCACTACCGGGAGCGTTACTTTGTCCCGGACGCTCGAAACGGGCAGGTCATCTTTTCCTACAAGCCAAAGCCGGAAGCAGAGGCGGCCATCTATCGAGCAATATCAGATATCACCATTTCCATGAAGGCAAAAGACTTCCTGAAGATGCCCGAGCTTATCAGCGTCACGCACGAAGTCGAAATGACCGACTGTGAATACGCTGACTATGAGAAGCTGAAAAAGGAACTGGTGCTGTCAGTCAAAGAAGATGAAATCACGGCCGCCAATGCCGCCGTTCTCACCGGAAAGCTCACTCAGATGGCAAACGGTGCGATCTATGCCGATGATGGGAAAGTCGTTCATCTCCATGATCATAAGCTCGACGCTTTGGAAGACATGGTTGAAGCGGCAAACGGCAAGCCACTTCTTGTCGCCTATAACTTCAAGCACGACCTAACGCGTATCGAAGATAGGCTCAAGAAGCTCAAGGTGAACTACCGAAAGCTCGATAAGGCAGACTCCATCCAAGCATGGAATGAAGGCAAGGTCGCTGTCGGGCTGATTCACCCCGCATCAGCAGGACACGGGCTTAACCTTCAAGCCGGCGGCTCAACGCTTGTATGGTTTTCGCTTCCTTGGAGCTTGGAACAATACAGTCAAACCAACGCAAGGCTCTGGCGGCAAGGGCAAACATCTGCCACCGTAGTGGTTTCTCATATCGTATGTAAGAACACCATTGATGAACATATCCTCACGGTACTGAAAAACAAAGACAAAACGCAGGCAGCCTTAATTGATGCGGTCAAGGCAACCTTAGGACAACCCAAGTAAATCTAAGACCTCCGTCAATCCGAGGGAAACCATCACTTGTTTTCACGGAGGAATAAAAATGCTGACACCAAAAGAATATCTGCGCCAAGCCTACCGCCTTGACCAGAGAATTAATGCAAACATTGAGGAAGTCAAAAATCTGCGGGAGATGTCCGAAAGCGTCTCAGGACTTCGCTACCGGGAGGATCCCATTCAAACCACTCGTTCGATCGAAGCGCCATTTATCCGCGTGCTGGAAAAAGCGTGGGAGATCGAAGAACGCATTGCTGATGAGCTGTCGATACTTTATGACCTTAAAGAACAGATCAAAGATGCGATTGCAACGGTGAAAAATATCGACGAGAGACTCGTGCTTCAGTACCGCTACATGGACGGTATGACATGGGAAGCAATCGGCGAAACACTGCATGCTGACCGCACAACAGTCTGGAGATGGCATGGACGTGCCCTGCAGCACTTTAAGATGCCAAAATGTCCGATTGAGCTGGAATAATGCACGTTTTACAACACTTTGCAACAACATGCCACGTGCCCTGACGTGGTAATATATAGTCAGGAAAAATATAAGACGAAAGCTCCAAAGGGAGAAATCCCCGAGGAGCTTTTTTCATGCCAAAAAGGAGGTGCGGATTGCCAAGAAAACCAAAAAAGCCGTGTTCTTATCCCGGCTGTCCGAATCTCACGGACGGCCGGTTCTGCGAAGAACACGAAAAGAAATATAACCGTGACTACGAAAAATATAACCGCGACAAAAACACCAAGAGAAAATACGGTCATGCTTGGAAAAGAATCCGGGACCGCTACATTGCGGCGCATCCTTTATGTGAGGAATGCCTGAAAGAAGGACGTTACACCAAAGCAACAGAGGTGCATCACCGCACTCCACTCTCTTGGGGCGGAACGCACAAGGAAGACAACCTTGAAGCGCTTTGTCATGAGTGCCATTCGAGAATCACGGCACTTATGGGAGATCGCTGGCATAACAAAAAGCCGACGAAATACAAATAAAAAATTCTGTGACCCGGGGGCGGGTCGAATCTCTACAGGGCTTCCGGTCGGGAACGGTGCGGCAGGGTCGTGTAAAGAACTTTTAATTCAAACGCCCTATTAAACCCAAAGATGATTTTTACGAACCGAAAGGAGGAATACCTCGTGGCAAAAGACGGAACCAACCGAGGCGGAAGACGCATCAAAGCAGGTCATAAGCCGGATGCACTTGCCGACAAAATCAGCAAAGGACAAAAAGCGACACACATTCTGTTTGAATGCTAATGTGCTTTTTGAGCTACGCTACAAGAGTGGCATTAAACTATTATTTTGTGGCGGTGTCTTTCACAAGGACACTGAAATGTTTGAAAGTCCAGAATCGATTCAATTCATAAACCGTATACGTGCAAATAAGGTTTTCCTTTCTGCTGCCGGAATACATAGAAAAATGGGTATTACATGTATAAATCCCTACGAGGTTCCCACTAAAAAAGCGATCATTCGTTCATCGCTGCAACGTATTTTGCTGGTTGATTCTGGGAAATTTAATCAGGTACACCCTGCCTACTTTTGCGATCTTGATGACATTCAAGTCATAATAACAGATAAAAGCCTATCTAAAGAATGGCAAAATTATATCTTAGAAAGAGGAATAACCTTACACTTGGTTGGCTAATCAAAACCCCTTTTCCGACTATGCTACCTTATCCACCAGAATCTTGAACACGGTATGAAGAGAGGACCTAGTTGCAGTCGGTCTATAATCTCCAGAAAATCAAATGTAGTAATAAAGAATGCCATTTTTCTTGGTTCTCTGAATCTTCCTCATGGCCAGGAGGTGCTCGAGATGTGCATGAGCTTCGCCTGCAGCAAACCATTTTTGGCTTTTGGGAAAAGCATTCCAGCTTTTAGAAGAGATATTCCAGTGCATTTTTTTTGTAACTTCAAGTACTGTCATGGGGGACTCATGGTTAAGAATTTCATAGGTTTCGTCGAGTCGCTTTTGGTGATGATTTAATAATTCTGCGATTCTTTCTTTATAGTTAGTGATTAATGCTCTATGACTGCTGAGAAGTAAATTGATTTCCATTTCAGATACTTTTTTAAATTATCTATATATTTCCCAAGCATATCGCCATAGCGGAAACCGTAAAATGTGATATTAGGGGTAATAGACCCAAGAACATGGTCGCCACAAAATAAGATTTTATGATTTGACTCGTAAAGGCCAAGCATGCCCGGTGTATGTCCTGTTAAGTCAATCACAGTAAAAGAATACTGCCCAACAACGATCTGATCTCCAGGAGAAACCGGCAAAAATTCTAATGTGGATTGAGGCCTGTATTTATAGCCCGGATGCTCCTGGATCGTTAAGTTCTCTTGTCCCAAGCCTTGTAGCTTAGCTATTTCCATCACCTCATTCCAGTGAGGTGATTGTTGATCCGCCATGGTACTTACCAAATGGCCATCCGTTTCACCCATAAAAATCTTAGCGCCACGGGCAGCAAATAAATGCGCTTGTCCTGAATGATCGGAATGAAAATGGGTTATAAATAATTTAGTTTTCTGTAGATCAACATCAAGAGATTTTAAAATTTGTTGCATTGCTGCAATTGAAACAGCAGTATTAAATGCAGTATCAACTATCAGAGTTTCGTCGCCAGATTTTACAATATAATTGTTAATGGATTTCAAAGGATTCCCGGGTAACGGAATTATGTTGCAATAAACATCTTTATATACTTCCATGTTTTCTCCAGTAAGTGTAACAATTTGTTATAAGTTTGAATATAAGTTTGAATAGGCCCTTATCACAATATAGGTAAGGGCCTGTTCTGGGGTAATAGGAGTTAAAGGGTTACCAATATTCTCTACTTAATAACACCAAAGCCAGTGAGTAAGACAATCAGTAGCAACACAGGGCAAACAAAGCGCACCAAAATGAACCAGAGATTGTTAACGCGATTAGATAAAGTTCCGTGATTCGTAATGGCATTTTTAACATTTTCTTTGCCCCAAATCCAGCCAACAATAATTGCAGTACTCAGAGCGATCAGCGGGAAAGCGATGATGCAAATAAAGTTATCATAAAGCGAGAAGATATCCATGCCGAATATTCGCACATCTCCCCAAATTCCAAAACTAAATGAAACTGGGATGGCGAGAATCATACAGATAATCGTACCTAGTAAGGAAGCTTTTTTGCGTGTGAATTTTTCCGGCCAAGTTTCTGAAACAAATGGGACAAAGATTTCCAGGATCGAAACTGAAGAGGTCAGAGAAGCAAAAAGCAATAGTACAAAGAAAAGAAAACAGAATAACCCGCCCGCAGGCATTTTTGCAAACAATGAAGGCATTGTCACAAAAAGCAGAGCCGGCCCTTGACCTGGATCAAGACCAAAGGCAAAAGCTGACGGGATCACAATGAGGCCCGCAAAGAAGGCAATCGCAAAATCGGTTAAAGCAACATAAGCTGTAGCTTTTGGAACATTTTCTTCATCGCTGAGATAACTGCCATAGTTTACCATGCCGGTAGTACCAACATTCAAAGAGAAAAAAACCTGACCAACCGCAGCGGCAACAACACTAAAGTTAATTGCTGAAAAATCTGGTTTTAGATAGAAGTTGATCCCCTCCAGTGCACCCGGCAACGTCAGGGCTCTGAAAATCAGTACGACCAGAATGGCAAGTAAAACTGGCATCATAATTTTACTTGCTCTTTCAATTCCTTTTTGTACACCCCCCGTAACGATATACATGGTTAAAAGCAGGAATATGAGTGTGCCGAATAATGGCCCCCAAACGGAGCTCACAAAGCTGGAGAAAAACGCACCGACTTCATCAGAAGTCGTAAGGTGAGACAATTGACCAAAGGACTTCACCATGTAGTAGAGCATCCAACCGCCAAAAACTGCATAATATGATAATGCAAGCAGACCGCTGAAAATGCCCAGATATCCCATCCAAGTGAATTTATTATTTCCAGTAAGTTTTCTATAGCTGGCAACCTGATTGCTTTTACCGTTACGACCAATTAAGAAATCGCATAACAGCATTGGTATGCCAACGGCACACATAACAATAATATAAACAAGTAAAAAGGCAGCTCCGCCGTTTTTACCCGTCATGTATGGGAACTTCATGATGTTACCCAATCCAACAGCCGACCCTGCCGTGGCAACAACAAAACCAAAGCGACTTCCCCACTGTTCTCGGGGTTTTGGGCTAAGTTCAGATTTTGCAGGTTCAACACCCTTCATTTTGTCTGACATAATATGCTCCTCAATAGTCATAATGCGATATGCAGATTTACTGTGCAGTTTAGGATGAAATAATGCTTGCTGCTCCTTAAATGGCTAATCCTGTTATGTGAAAGCTATTTCTTGTCCTTTGTCATGATCAGTTCAATACAAAGGTAAAAGCTTCTAGTAACCAGAGTATTCCCCAAAGAGCAGCAAGCAAAAATAACTTAACCTTCAGTGACTTCGTTGTAGATTTTGATGTATTCCTCGTCACTCAAATCTCTCTTGAGCTTAAGTGAGAGCACTTTAACCTTTGCCAGCAGCTCTGTTATAAGACCTTTATCTTCAACTGGCGGAAGACCTAAGCGTTCATTTACAAGTGCTACGTTGGCAGAACCACTCTTTTTCCCAATGTAAATGTGCGGAGCAGGTTGACCAGTGAAAGAATAATGGTAGGGCATCA
Source organism: Clostridiales bacterium (assembly GCA_004556455.1). GTDB lineage: Bacteria > Bacillota > Clostridia > Saccharofermentanales > DTU023 > SFGY01. Next base: position 124,159 of record SFGY01000007.1, read on the forward strand.
TAATGAGTGGATTAACATCTCTCGATTTTGCCCAATAACCTGTCGGGAGACCAGTCTCCCAACCAAAGAGTCGATGACCAACAATTGCTTTTGTAGGTGGAACGGGTTTACCGGAACGTTGTGCAACATCCTGAGAGAGCGTCAGGAGCTGATCGTATTTAATGCCAAGGTCTTGCCCATAGAGGCACCGGAGACTCATGACGAGAGGTTCGAGCGGACAGCTACCCGCCCGTTCACCAATTCCATTGACCGTAACGTGAGCACAGAATGCACCAGCTTTCAAAGCAGCAATCGTTGTTGGAATCGAGAGGCCAAAATCTTCATGAAAGTGAGCCTCTATAGGAATATTGAAGCGAGAAATCAGCTGTTTGGTCATTAATTCAGCTCCTTCAGGAGAGAAGGCACCAAAGGTGTCTACAAGAACAATACTATCAAGATGTCCATTGGACTTAAGTATGCCGCTGATCAGAGCTGAGAGGAATTCGATATTGGAACGAGACGCATCTGAGGGGAAGAAACTGACGATCATACCCTGTTCATGAGCATGTCTTGTCGCTTCAGCAGCAGCTTTAACAGCTTTTTCCATTCCCCAACGCATGCCTCCCTGCAACATTTGTTCACTGCCGGGAACCTCAATAATGACACCATCAACGCCGCACTCTTTCGCTGCATCAATATCACTAATAACACCACGTACAAAGCAAAATATTTTAGCCTTCAAACCCAGATTGCAGATAGCTTTTATCGCCTCAGCATCCTCAGGAGAAGTAAGAGGACAACCAGCTTCGATACGTGTTACACCGATTGCATCGAGTTTTTTGGCAATTTCAATTTTGTCCTCTTTAGTAAAGATAATGCCCGGTTCCTGTTCACCATCCCTTAGAGTTGTATCAAGAATTTCGATTTGCTGAGGGAAATGATACGACTTCGTAACTTCAGGATCATAATTAGCAGGACTAACCCACCACTTTCCTTGTTCTTTAAAGCTCATGCTGGTGACCTCCATTTTATGCATTATGCAAATTAATATGCCTGATTTCAGATTTATATTTTTATCAACATATAGATCTGCATCAGGAAAGTTCTTAGAATTAATATATTTCTATTTTAATTACTTGTCAACATACTTTACAACTTTATGAAATTAAAAGGGTGGATAAGAAGAGTTCAAAAATTTAAGTTCACCTATGATAAATAATCTTTACATTTTCATTGTGCACAGCATTGTCAAAACATTTTCAAAGTTTTGATTTTCCGGTTTTTTTAATTGACACCACCATCTTTAAGAATAATGTCATAATTAATAATGATATTAGTCTTATCATTCAACAAAATTATCAGAATTTTAAATTTACTGAAGCTATTATCAAAGGAAAGCCCTTAACAGAAGTTGGCTTTTTGAAATTTTTAAAATTAGAGTGTATCGTGATGTATTGTTTATCATTGAGGTGTTTTGTGAAAACACTTTCTAAAAAATTCAAAATACATTTGTGATCGCCCGTTTTAAATGTTTTCAAAAAATAAAATAAATTTTAAAAGCTTATAAAAGTAATTGACAATGTAAATAAGCAATCTTATACTGAAATAAAATTTTAATGAACGAGAGGAGCTCATACTTATGCAATATGCATTTTCAAATCGTATACAAAATGTCAAACCGTCCGCCATCCGTGAAATTCTGAAGCTTGTTGCCAAAAATCCGAGTATTATTTCATTTTCAACAGGTAGTCCTTCGAATGAGGCTATTCCTGTAGAAGAAATTCATGAAATCGCTGAAAATATCTTTGCAACGAGAGCAATAGAATCTTTACAGTATAGTATGACAGAGGGTTATCCTTCTTTGCGTGAAACAACCAAATCTAGATTGAAAAACACCTTCGGCATAGGTAGAGATTTTGATGAAGTTATCATTACCACTGGAGGACAACAAGGCCTGGAAATGACGCCAAAGGTTCTCTGTAATGAAGGCGATATTGCCATAGTAGAAAGCCCCTCTTTTGTAAGTGGTATTAACGCAATAAAATCTAATGGTGCCCATTTAATTGGCATAGAAATGGACGATGAAGGCATCAAGCTCGATAAATTAACGGAAGTGATAGAAAATAGCGATCGTGTTAAACTCCTCTATCTTATCCCCAGCTTTCAAAATCCAAGTGGGAAAACAATGAGTCTGGCTCGCAGGAAAGCCGTCTATGACCTTTGTGCCAAACACCATATCATTATTCTGGAAGATAATCCTTATGGGGAATTACGTTTCAAAGGTGAAGACGTGCCTACCATAAAATCTATGGATGATGCAGGTATTGTTGTTTACAATGGCTCGTATTCCAAAATTATTTCCGCAGGTATGCGCATTGGCTTTATTTGTGCACCTCAGGAGATCATGCAAAAACTAATCATCGCCAAACAGGTTGGTGACTGTCACACCAATATTTTCTTCCAGATGGTTGTTGACCAGTTCTTCAGAAATTACGATATTGATAAGCATATTCGAAAACTCTGTGAAATTTACAGAGATCGTTGTGACTACATGCTGGACTTGATGGATAAACATTTTGATAAGCGAGTAACCTACACTCGTCCAGAAGGTGGCCTTTTTATATGGTGTTCCCTCCCAGAAGGTTATGATTCGATGGAACTTGCCCAAATAAGTACTAAGAACGGGGTTGCTTTTGTTCCTGGATGTTCCTTTATGGTTGACGACCAAGCTCCTTGTGCATCCTTCCGGGTTAATTACTCCACACCAAGCAAAGAGTCAATAGCCAAAGGCATTCCTTTGTTAGCAGCATCTATTGAAGAATATCTGGCTAAGAAATAAAGCTTTTAAACTTACAGATCGTTTAGCTTTCTGCTTGTGTCAGTGTAGCTAGAAAAATGTAAAACAATACACTCCATCCAACATATGAGGTTACCTACTATGCAATATAGACCACTTATCAAACCTGCAGGTCAAAAATTACGTATCATTGGCTTTTGTTCCGGTTCTGGGAAAACACTCTGGAAAACTCTTGAAGTCCAGAAAGAAATGGAAAAAACTACAGAAGGATGTCCCTTTGAAATTGTTGCCTGTTTTGTTGATAGCGTTGATGCTGGTGCAATTGACTCCGCAACACAGTTTGGGATTCCTTTTGAGGTTCTGGATATCCGGGCATATTATAAAGAGCGAAATCAACCATTAAAAAACAGAGAATTGCGCAAGCAATACGATGCAGACGTCTTAAAGAAAATAAAAAAATATCATGCCGATCTGGTGATGCTTGCGGGTTATGTTTGGGCTATCACTGATAACATTGTTGAAACATATATGGTTGTTAATGTCCATCCAGGAGACCTTTCATTGAAAAGCCCTGAAGGCAAACGCCTCCTGGCAGGATCTAATGGGATTAAAGCGGCCTTCAGAAACAACTTGCCAGAACTCCGTGCAAGTTCACATCTTGCTACCAAAGAGATCGATGGTGGACCGTTACTCATTCGTTCTCCAAAAGTTCCTGTTGATTACACACTGCACCAGGATGAGGATGAGCGTTTTCGTTACTATCTTAAAATGGTCAATCAACAGAGCCGTCTCGTCGGAGCACGGACCATTCTGGAAATTGCTTTAGGCAACTTTACTCTTGATCAGAACAATCATCTATACTACAAAGGTGAACCGATCCCTGATGGTCTTACTATTGATAATTGGGATGAAAATATTCCCACTTATAAGCGCGATATTGAAAAACTGATTGCACCTCGTTCAGTTGCTGTCATTGGTGCTTCGGTTCGGCCTAATATTGGACATGCAGTTGTACGCAATATCATTAAACAGGGCTTTACAGGATCTATTTATGCTATCAATTTCCATGGAGACGACGTGTTACAGGCAAAAGGATATAAGTCGGTCAAAGATATTCCAGGGGAACTTGATTTAGCAGTGATATGTGTACCCTCTGTTGCAGTACTTGATGTGGTAAAAGACTGTGGTGAAAAAGGAGTAAAGGGCTTAATTTGTGTAAGTGCGGGGTTCCGAGAAGTTGGTGGTGACGGCATTGATCGGGAGAAGGAATTGCTTGAATTAGTCAACCGCTATAATATGCGTCTTGTGGGTCCGAACTGCATGGGTGTTGCTAACACTGCAAAAAATGTAAACTTTGGAGCAACAATTCTTTCTGTAACACCTCCGAATGGAGATGTTGCTTTCCTTTCCCAGTCCGGTGCTCTTTGTGCCAGCTTCATCGATTTTGCAGAGAAACTAAAAATCGGATTCTCTGTGATTGTTTCTCTCGGGAACATGGCAGATACGAAGCCCAGCGACTTCCTGGCTTTATTGGAAAAGGACGAAAATACAAAAGTTATCTGCATGTACTTAGAAACTTTGGCACATCCAGTAGAATTTGAGCGAGCTATGTCCCGGGTTACAAAACCAGTTGTCGTTGTTAAATCTGGCCGAACCACCAAGGGTGCAGCAGCTGCAGGTTCACATACTGGTAGTCTCTCCGGAAGTGATGAAGTTGCAGATGCTTTTCTGAGAAAATGCGGTGCAATCCGGGTTGATACATTGGAAGATGCCTTTTATTTATCTTCAGCGCTCTCTAAAATGCCACGAATAAAAGGCAACAATATTGGCATTATCTCTAATGCCGGTGGCCTTGGTACTTTAACGACAGATACACTCAGTAATTATGGGTTTGCACTTCCTGATCTGAATAACGAAGATCGTGTACAACTTGCGAAAAAACTTCTGGCCGAAGCCTCAACACACAATCCTCTAGACCTCGTTGCCACTGCTCCACCGGAACAATACGGTATAGCCGCCAAGGCAATGAAAGATAGTGAAAAATATGATGCGCTGGTCTTTGAATGCATACCCCCGGCCACGGTTGACACACAGGAGGTCGCAAAAGCACTTATTGCGCAAAAAGATGAAGACTTTCCCATCTTTGCATGTTTTCTCGGGCCCAAAATGGGATCTGCAGGAACGATGGAACTCATGAATGCTGGTATACCCTGTTTTGATTTCCCTGATGAAATGGTCCGAGTTATGAACTACATGCGCGTCGCCAATGGTAATGAATGCACCCATATTTACGAAAATGTTTCAAAAGAAAACCAGCGAAAAGTTAACACCATTATCGAACGATGCAAACACGGGGGCTATTTGACCCCAGAAGATTGTTATCAAATACTGGATCACTATGGAATAAGTGTAGCAAAAACGCAGTTTTTTCCACTTAAAAGCAATTTTTCTGAAATAAAACTTGGTTTCCCTATCGTGGCAAAAATAGATCATCCTGACATTGTGCATAAATCGGATGTTGGGGGTGTTCAACTTGGAATAAAATCACAAGAAGAATTGCTTACTCTCAAAAAAGAATGGCGAGAAAAATTCCCAGGTATGTGCGGGATTCTTTGTCAAGAACAAATTGAAGGAGATTTTGAATTCATCCTTGGATCCAGCTGCGACCCTGTCCTTGGCCATAGTATACTCTTTGGGTTGGGGGGAACCTTAGTGGAGGTGATCAAAGACTATGCAATCGGGCACGTTCCTTTGGGAGTACAAGATCCGGAAAACATGCTCTCACAGTTGAAGTGTAAAGTCCTCTTTGATGGTTTTCGAGGGCATGATAAAATTGATAAAACAGAAATAAAGGATTTGCTAATGGCAGTCAATCAAATGATCATTCAACATCCTGAAATCAGTGAATTTGATATAAACCCACTTATCTTTGACAAGTATCGCAAAAAGCTTATGGCTGTTGATACACGTATCAAGCTCATCTAATTCTAGTTGTTTATAGTCTTTTTTGTTCTACATGATAAATGGGAGTGGAAACTTTTTTCCACTCCCATTCTTAAATCACATCGTGACTACACAGTGGATCCATAATAATTGTGCTGGTTTGTTTGAGATGTTTTTCCAACAATGCTTGTCAAGGCCGGAATAATAGAAACTATCACCGGGATTGACAATGTAGGGCCTATCATCGTTTAAATGGATTTCCAATTTACCTGAAAGAAGATAGATAAATTCCTGACCATTATGTTTATGTGGTATTGTGTTTCCACAGCCAGGTTGTACCGTACATAAAACCGGATACATGGAATGCTCGCGCATAGAAACCAGTGAAAGCATCTCAATTCCGGGATCATTCTTTAACTGGAACAGCTCCCCCTCATTTTTGCGAACAAGATGTTTGTCTTGAGAAGAAGTATTTAAGAAGGACAAAGGGTTTTCATTGTAAAAATGTGCAAGGTCATTAATTTGATCCAAAGAGATATTTCCACCATTTTCAAACTTACACAACTGTGAAGTAGAGATTCCTACTGCTTCACTTACCTGTTTTAGGGTATAACCTTGTCTTTTCCTGATCTCTTTCCATTTATTACTAATGAGTTTTTTCGAAAAACTCTGCTCGTTTTGATGCTCAAGATAATGAACCAGGCTGGAACTGCTGTTGTTGGGGAGTAACATCTTGATAGCCTGGACTCCCATTTTTTTGTCGATCGAATATTCTTTTATTTTTTTTAGTGTATTGATATCATCAAGCGAAAAACGCCTATAATTATTTGAAGAGCGTTTTGCCTCAATAAGGCCATACTTTTCCCAATTTCTTATTGTTGCAGGGACTACGCCGATCATCTTTGCAACTTGATTGATAGAAAAATTAATATTGTCATCATGAGTCATATTGTTACCTACAAGTTCTGCATCAAATTAAATTAACCCACTCTGCACGTTGCAATAAAGAAAAACAATAGATTATTGCAAAAGAAAAAGACAGCGCCCAAACATTTGAAAGGACAGCAACCAGATTCTTTAGGTTTTGGTTATAAAAACAAATTAAATTATATCAAGAACTTTTTATATCAACAATGTAAGCACACAACCCTTTCACTGTGTGTAAAAGAGTTCAGGCTTTGTAGCTTTTCTTTCTAGAAGATTGGCAACTGTTCTCGCTCACTCTTCTATAAAAAGAGGTTAGCCAACATTGGCTAACCCCTTCTTATCTTTAAATCGGGATATTATTTTTAGCCAACTGTTTCCGTCGTGCTTACGCTGTTTTTATCTTTCGATGAAGTCTGGGCTTCGCTCAGTTTTGCAAGCATATCCATAACAACTGAAGCAGATGTTTTCGATGCTTCTTCATAGTTAAAGTCATAGGCGTCATGTGCGAGTCCATCTGCTTTGTCGGACATGCAGCGAATGATCGCACAAGGCACGTCGAATTGGTCGGCTACACGAGCTACAGCAGCACCTTCCATCTCACAGGCCAGAGCTTTAAACTTCTTTTGAAGTTCGGCAACATAACTCTCATTGGCAATAAATTGATCCCCAGTTGCGATGATCCCCTGATGAACTTTGTCAGCGCCAAGAATGCTGCAGGCAGAATCATAGGCAAGTTTGGAAAGCGCCTCGTCTACAGGAATGAGACCGCTATCTTCATCTGCAGCGGCTTTTCCGCTCCAGACAAATCCATCATTGCTATTCGTACCGTAGTCATGCTGCACGAGTGCTGTGCCAATCACCATATCCATCACTTTGACATCGTCACCAACCCCACCGGCAATACCAGTAAAAACAAGTCCACTGACCTCGTATTTATTGATTAATGTCGCTGTACAGGATGCAGCAAGGACCTTGCCAACGCCGGATTTTACTAAAACCACATCTTCACCCTGCAATTTACCGAGATAAAAGGTCATGCCTCCGATGCTCTCTTCTTTCTCGATATCCGCAGCTTTTATAAGGGTCTCGAGTTCAACACTCATCGCGCTGATAATGCCCAGGCGTGTACTCTTTTCTTCTTTTGCAAAGATACTCGTTACACTCATTGACAGGATGAGCGCCATAAGCACAAGTAGCCACAGAGTTTTCTTAAATAATTTTTTCATGCGAACTCCTCCTCTTGTATACCAGTGGTTAAAACCACTTGTTTAATAATTTAGCATTCTTTTTTTGACTTTTGAAGGTAACATTATTGCATATCAACATCTAGTGTTTCTGTTTTTAATTAGCTAGATTTTATATTTTCGTAAAATGCCTGAATATCAGGTATTTTACGAAATCTTAGTGCCCATTCATTTAGAGATCGCTATACTAGTGAACTTATGTGGCTTTGAACCGGGCTGGAAGGATTGAAAATAAACGAGCCGACCCACTCCAGTTGACGCTATCATCCCGTCTAAAATGGAATCGGATTCCATAATCGTCGGATCTAAAAAGGATGGTTGGAGAAAAATCCAAAGGATGGTCACAAAAATATCAAAAGGGATGACCAGAAAAACATCCAAGTGAAGGTCAGAAAATCAATCAGCATTTCACCTAAACAAGCCAGATCCTTACTTAACCTCATTCAGCAAAATTATTCAAAAGCATCTACGTGACGCTCATAAAAACATCACATGATAAATCGGTAAATAGCATATTTTGCCCTTCGTTGTAAGGGTTCTCTCATTCGAGAGCACAAAGGCTTTTTTGATGTGATAGTCTTCATTCTTCACGAAGGTATTGAGGGCGCTGTGAACGGTGTAGTCCTTGCCGGATTTGACTTCGATAGGGACGACCGACAGGCTGTCGTAGTCGTCAATAAGATAGTCCACCTCTCCCTTGTGACGGTTATCATAATAAAAGAGTTTGTGCCCATGTGCGGCGAGTTCACTGGCTACAACATTTTCGTAAACTGAGCCGAGATTGATGCTCCTATCATCATCAAGGATGGCACGAATATTGTTTCCGTAAAGAATACCGCTTAGTATCCCGACATCATTGAGATAAAGTTTGAGAAGATTTTTTCCCGTGGACTGGATCATGGGGAACACCGGATTGGATACAGCATGAACACTTAATGCAATTCCCGCGCTAATCAGATATTCAAATTCATCCTGATAGTCTGCGAAAGTTTTGCCTCGTTTTTCTTCGATACTTTGCGCGATCACCCGCTTTTTTTTATTTTCCATGTTCGAGGGAATCAAATCATAGACACGACGGATTTTGAGTTTTCTTTCGCTATCATATTTTGAGGCATCTGCGGCATAGTAACGATGGATTTCGCTCTGAATCTCCCGGACTCGCTGGATATTTTTCGTTTCAAGATAGGCATTGACGGCCTCCGGAAGTCCGCCAACAAGCAAATATTTGCGAAAGTAATCCATCATTTTATTGTGGGCGGCCTCATCAAGGGCTTCCCTTTGTTCAAACTTCCTGCGCAAGGAAGAGATGGCAAGCTCATTTAAGCCGTTCGCATACAGGAACTCCTCGAAATCAAGCGGAAACATGCTGATTTGTCGTATGCTTCCCATGGGTATGGATGTCGTCTCTGAAAGCGTAACCCCGAGTAAGGAGCCACTGGCAATGTAGGTGAATTTGTTGTCCTGGGCCAGAAACTTGAGCAGGGTCAGAAGCTGCGGGTAAGCCTGAATTTCATCGATAAAAATCAGGGTTTTCTCTTTATCCTTCATCCTGTCGCCAGCCAGCATGCTGACCTGCAGGTAAAAGTCCTCTACCGATCGAACATCCGCAAAAAGTCCTGCCCCGAGAGAATCCTCAATCATATTGATTTCTATAACATGCTCAAAGAGCTTTTGACCAACGTGCCGTATAATGAACGTCTTCCCCACCTGGCGCGCGCCATTCACCAGGAGGATTTTCGGAGAGTTGGATTCCAGATGGGCTTTTATCTGAGCTTCAATTTTTCTGAACAGCATAGACTCACCTCGATCTGACATTTCAGCATAATATTAGCCAATGAAAACAAACTTTTCAATATTATTTCAACCTTTAATATATGACTTTTCAAATTTATTTTAAAGTAAAATTAATGACTTTTCAAATTATATTGTTGATTATTTTATGACATTTCAATTTATTTTGAATTCACAATCGCGGGGACTACAGTCTTTCTTCTGCTTCGAGTTTTAGCTAATATTCTTCAATATTTCAGCGGCAGCACCTATTTTCTGTCTTATATCGTGCAACGAAGCAAGGTGTGGATAGGCCCGCTTAAATAAAGATATCGCCATCTTAATTTATTCTTCTGAATCCAGGTCTTTGAGACGTTTACCCTCTGCCGTTTTCCAGCAAGTGTTTCCGCTTAGCGAGGCTCCACCTACAAAACCGGCCGCTGCTGATGGTGATGTAAAGAGAAGATCTTTGCTCAGGCTTCCATCCGCCTGTATTGCAGTCGCATATTTCTTCGATTTTGGCATCGGCACTAAAGGGCAAATAGACTCCCGTCTGCTTCAGAGCGTCAATGCTGCGGGCTTTTTCCAGCAGCGTGCGGGGAATTTTGTACGCCACACCCGTCCAGTTGGCCAGAGAGCATTTGATGCGACCATTCGCGTCCCCATCCATTAAAAAGAGATTGATTTTCCGGGCATAAGTTTCGCTCCCACAAATTATTTTTTCCTGCCATACGGAAGATGCTCTTCAGCAACTTTGCTCAAATTTTCCTCCGAAACAAAGGAGTACTTCAAAACTTTAGGTTCCTGAAGGTCGGGTGTCTCCATATCCGTATTATCTGCCCATTGCTCACATTGTGTCATAACTGTCTGTACAGCGTACTCCATGTCTTCCGGGGCCGTTCTTTGTAAGTTCGTGTTCGATTGTGTTAGCTTCACCTCAGGTGGGTGAGCGGTTCCGAATGCGCATGAGAGCCTCCTTTCAGGCATAAAAAAAGCAGTAGGTCGGTTGATCTACTGCTGGGGGTTATTAGTTGTGAGTTTTATTACTGCCTGAAACCTGCTTATTTTTTCTTAGACATAAAAATTCCAATAGCAACGCCGCAAAAAACGCCAATAGGAATCCCTACGCCAATATTCTGAATTGCAGCTCCTATGGCACCACCAAACATCAGGCCAAAGCTTAATCCCATTGCTATTGGATTGCCTTTTCCTGATCTTGATTATCGCCATTGTTCGTTTTTTTCTCATTATCTTCCATAATTAACAGTCTACTCCTTTCCTTAAACCAAGAGTTCTGGCTGCTTTCGCAGTTCATTAAATACCGAGCGGTATAGGCTCGTGTCATCAATTTTCAGAATTGAGGTGATCTTACTACCGGCATCTTTGGACGAGGCTCCGCAGTGATAAATGACTTCCTGTTCTGTCCCATAGTCGATGGCAATATAGCGATCGTGATATTTTCCGCCCGTAGTTTTCAACTGAAGATGAATCTTAGGATATTCCTGAAGAAAATCCTTGAGCATAGAGGCCGTTAATCTGGAACGATTGTGAAGATTATCACTGAAGAGTGTGATTTCCACAGTATCTTTGGCAGAAAGAAATAGTTCCAATGTTTTCAGACTGATGTAGTTATCGACCACATCAATGGATTTTTTGGCAGACTTATAGATTTTTCCGTACGCGAGATCCGCTTCCACCTTCTTCCCGTCCAAAATCAGAAAATGTTTGTAGGTGTCCGGGTCAACAAAATTGTCCATGACTTTTTTCAGGTCTTCCTTGGTTGCCATGGTGTCTTTGATTTCTGCAATATCTTTGGTGTTCTGGTTGGTCTGTGTCGCCAACTGCAGAAGTGCTTTAGAGCCAAGCACATCCTGATTCTCAACGATATAATCCTTCATCTGCTTGAAAAGACGGATGAGCGCTTTACTCTGTCTGGTTGCAAGGTCTCCTCTAAGTACCGTCATGAGCATATAGATGCCTTGTTCTGTAAAGGCATACGGCAGATAGCGAGAACCTCCCCAACTTGAGGTCGAAAATTTCGACCTCAAGTTTTCAAGCTCATTTTTTGTGAGTTGAAACCGAAAATCTTCATCGAATTTTTCAATGTTGTTTTTTACCTGCTCGTTAAAACGCTTTGTTTCATACCCATAGATTTCCGCTAAGTCCGCATCCAGCATCACGCGCTGTCCACGAATGAGATAGATACGGTTTTGAATACTTTCCTGGGTGAGAACAACCAGGCTTTTTTCTTGATCGCTCATAGCTCCTGCTTTCTCATTTTGTGGTCAAATTTTTTGACCACAAAACAGGTGATAGTGGTAGTAAGTCAAGTACATTGATGCCTCCGTTTATTGCTTCTATTTTAGCATCCTGGCTGTTCATTGCCTGTGAAAACCTGCGCACCACCGTGTTGGCCGATAGCTTGACCCGGCCACTCCTCTTCAGGTAGTCTTCAATATCGAAGACGTTTCGCTTATCAAAATCCTCCAGCATCTTGTAGTTCGGGTGCCTGGTGATGTCAAAGGGTGCAAGCCGAGCACCGCAGCTGATCAGAATGGACTTGGCGGTCTTCTTCATCGCGCCACTGATTCTGTACAGATAGCTGCATTCGGTCTAAAAGCAGGGCGTAAAGAATTTTGGCCTCTGCCGACAAGCTGTTAAAAATGGGATTTTCGACCAGTGCCCTCGGCATCATGTAAAAGCGAAAGCGCTCGCCGTCCGTCCCGTAGAAATATCCAAACCTCACATCCGTCAAACCTCCTTTCCAGGCCATGCCGGTTCATTGTTCTTTGGTAACCCTTTGGGCATAAAAAAAGACGATAGAGTTTTCATCTACCGTCTTCGTGAGTGATATTCTGTTGTCTTGTTAAATAGTGCCGAGTGTCCGGTTGAATCCGCGTAGCAGTTCAATGGCGACCGCTGCAATGAGTGGTAACCCAAACGGGCTGATGATAAAGGCGATGACCAGTGCTGCGACCATCGTGCCCATATCATGCGCGAGGAAAGAGGCAACAGCTCCGAACAGAATCAGGGTTACCAAAATATCCCAAGTACCACATTTCCAAGGCCAAGCAGGAAAGAGAGCGTCCAGGTTACCAAGGTCAGCACAAGTCTGATTGGCAACAACAGAATTCGCAACATCCATCGCATAGGCTCCTCCGTTTCTTTTGATTGATGAGGAAGCCGATGTGTTTACGCCGCTTGCCTCATCTCTTTGCAGGTTTTTGTAGTTTGTGGAAGCTTGAAACACCTGATATTCAGGGCTTTCTTGCCATGTGTCATTATTATGACACCTTCCCCACAGCAACAATCATAGATACGGGAATCTGCTGTGGGGCGGAGAATGGAGACAAGGGTTTTAACAACGCTGGCTGGCGTATAAAATTCTCCGCCACTAACACCTTCTTTCTCAGCGAACTGGTGGATGCAATATTCATAAGTGCGCCCAAGAAGATCTTGATTGTCGGTCGTTTGGCTCATGTCGATGTCATTCGTGAAGATGTCGACGACATCACCCAGAACTTGTCTGCCCAGATCTGGGCTGGAGCAGACATTTTGAAACTCCTTCAGCCCGTTGAGCATCTGCAAAACAAATGGTTCTATATACTGCTTTCTATCATAAAAGTTCAGAGTGTAGAGGTCAATTTAAGGCGTTGATAAGGCTTATAAGAAAAAGCGTGATGTCGGGCTATGCGAATTTATAGGAGAAGCACATAGCGTAGTGATGTGAATCTGTAAGGAATAAGCGCGACGCTGGGCAATGCGTTTTTTGAGAGAAGCACATAACGTAGTATTTCTGTTTTTAATTAGCTGGATTTTATATTTTCGTCAAATGCCGGAATATCAGATATTTGACGAAAACTTAGTGCCCATTCATTTAGAGATCGCTATAGTAGTGATGTAGATTTGTAAGGAATAGCGCAATCAGGATGGTGCAGATTGCTAAGGAAAAAGCGCGAACCGTTTTGGGGTTCGCGCTTTGATGGGTGCATATGGTTTTCTTGCGCTTTTCTCACACTTGTCGCGCACCATTCCTGCACTTGACTCGTTCTTGATTTGTACTGTTTTTAGCGCTTGACTCGCACTGTTTTTGCGCTTTGGCTAATATACCGCCTTATTTTCTGAGCTTGAATCTCATGAGGATGATGAGCAGAGCTGCCGTCAGGAGAAGGGCGAGCTGATTCTGGTAACTGGCCTCGCCGGTGGCCGGAAGCTGGACAACGGTTATTTGCGGCGGAGCAAACGGGTGGAGTGCAGGGAACGGCTCCTGAAAGTGCTTGCCAGGCCTCCTGATCCCGGGATTTGGATGGCAGTTGGTCACGTTTAATCCTCTGTATGTGACGTCGTAACTGATGTCGTCCAGGTTAATTCTGCCGCGTTCTTCTCCTTGCTCTTTTATACTGAACATGTCGTCCGCGGAAGGATTTATTGTCCATACGACTTCCGTCTGCCCATCCGGCAGAACTTTCCTGGATGCGTCAAAGTCTACCTCATCTCCACCGATAACTTGCAGCTTATCTTCCGCAAATTCCTGGCCTTTGTTTAATAAGCTGAACGTAATTTCCGGTTTGGTTTTGGGGGCGCCAATCCAGATTTTATTCGCGGTAACATGCTGCTTCCATCGGGCAATGAGTATATTCGTTGTGGTTACCTTCTTCGCATCTATCATAAGATTGGCATACGAGGCAGCATAAACCTTTCCGTCCGAGGCGTTTTCCCAGCCGATGAATTCAAATCCTTCTTTTGCTTTGAACAGATTAGCATTTTCCAGAAGAAGACGGTCATTGATGAGGATGGGTTCTCTGATGATATCCGGGTCATTCGATCCCAGACCAGCTTTATAAATGACTTTGGTTTTTTCCTTGACATCGCCCCACAGCGCCGTCAGCACGACATCCTCCGTAATCTGAATTTTGTCGCCGGGTTGAAACCGCTTTTCTTCCCCGGTTGGCATAGTTTGCTTCCAGGCCAGGAAAACTTTCCCCTCTGGAGCTTTCAATTCACTCGGCGGCAGCAGGACCGCAAAGGCATGCTCCGCATAATGTTCAGGATCCTGGGGAACCTCCCCCGTCCCCTCTCCCGCCACATACGTCACCGTAAATTTATCCAGATTGACGTAGTAGGGATAAAAGCTCATATCCTTTGACACGACCGTTTCCAAATTGAAGGGAATATAGCGGTCTCCCTCTTTTGTGCTCCATCCCATCCAATGGTAGCCTTGGGGAATGCTTATCGCTTTCGTATCATCACCTACGCTCAGGATGTTGCCGTAAGCATCTTTAACTGTGGGAAAAAGCTCGGGCTTAACCCTCTGGCCATAAAAAAGAGTCTCGGTAGAGGGTGTACCCCCATCACGGCGCGGGTAGAAATATCCCTTTAATTCGGCTGGGCCCCACTTGGCATATACATGGACAAGTTTCGCAGGCATGATTTTCAGATGATCTCTGGCTTCTGTTCCCTCTGCACACTGAGGTCTCAGATACCAGCCTTTAAACTCATAATACTGAGGAAAATCTTCCGGCGGCTTATCTGGAACAAGATCAAAGTAAGGCGCCAATTCCTCCTCATACCTGACTTCCTCAGACTTGTATTCGTCCTTTCCATTGAACATTTTCAACGGGAAGGATGCCCGCGGGTATTTAAGCTGATCCTCACTACCCTCGTCGCCGAGTTCCATCATATAACCTAATTCATCATCAGGAATAAATCCAGCATCTTCGGGTGACAGACGCTCATACCCTTCTATGGGATGATATTCTTCTTCATAAGTAATGAGGTCAAATACTGTAGGAATCCTCTTGAGTTCACGATAAACTCCATCAAGACCTTCGCCCATATAGATCAATGTATGCTTTATGAGGCCTTCATCCAGTTCACACCAAAAATCAACATTTTCCCCGGGCATCAGCTCAATGGTTTGAACATCATAATCATAATGGTTAAAGGGATGCCAACACCTGTCTTCAAAATCTTTGATAGGAAAATGGCTTGCAATTCTCTGCCCGTATTTGGCGTCAAACTCATATACCAATTTACAATCGTTTATATCAGCATCACCTATTGCCCAGGCGTCACCCGTTTGTTCATGATAAAAACGCATGGTGTACTTGTTTCTCGTATAGTAAACATTGACGACCGTGCTTCCATCCGGCTTAATAACTTTTCCCGTGTCATATTCTTTAAACGTAAAGAAGTTGCGATATTTGTCGGAAAGATTCTCTTTGCCATAGCCCTCTGCGTCATCCTTCAGGATCGCTGTCTTCTGCATTTTCAGTCCAGTAATTGATGATATACTTCGTATCTGTTCTGGGTGTCCAGACTGCATAAAGTTTCAGATCTCCCTCAAGGCTGTCGCCAAAAGCAAATGCCGTTCCCCCTTCGGATACAGACCAATGATCGAACTGATAGCCCGGTCTTGTAGGTTCTGAAGGGGCTTTTGTGACGTCCCCGGGCAAAACCAGCTGCGGCTCGACATAGCTCGCGTCCCGACCTGAATAAAAGTAGATGTATTTGCCTTCTTTAATTTGGGGCCAGAGTTTCTGATCCTCAGAACCGAGGGTATAGTTCGCCTCCACAGGACCGTTTTCCAGATCCGGATCTAAATACCAGCCGGTTACTTTCTGTTTCAATTCCAGAGGCAGGAGCACATCCGTGGTGCTGACTGTTGTACTCGGGCTTCCCTCTTTGGTTTGAAAGATACGCGCGTCAGGGTTTATGCCATCCATAAAGAACACATGGACGAGCTTTTTAAATCTGGCTGAAACCAGAATTGTTTTATCTTTGTCCAGCTCAATGGGTGAAGAAAAGTCCAACGGTGTATCTTCATCTTCAATAAACCAGCCAATAAATTTGCCTGTTTCACTGAGCGGCGCTTTAGGCTCCAGTAAAAACTCCCCGTTTTTGACGATCTGACGCTCGACTTCCTTGCCTTCTACTTTGAAAATAAAGGTCCACGCAGGCTCTGCCGGGGAAATAATGCGGCGGGGTCCTGTACGCTTCTGGCTTTTTTCTCTGTGAAGATAGTTCGCATGAATCTCCAGTATTTCAGCCCCATCGTCACTGTCAAAGGATAGAGGGAGACTTGGATCAAAAGCGGTAGTCCCGTCGGCATAACTCAGGCCACTGAAAGTGTAAGCCTCGATTTCGGGCAGTTCCAATGCCGCAAGAGTATCTCCGTCACGGATTTCTTCTTCGTACAGGAGGCTGTCTCTGATACCATCCTTGTAAATAAAGACACGACACGTTTGAACCCGTGTTTTCTCATAAAGGAGCAGCAGGTCAACAACTGCGCCCTCCTGATCTGAGGAAAACTGAATCACTTGTCCGAGATCAAAAGGCTGACCTTCCATATCGACGATGCCGACGAAACGGCAGCCTTCAAACTGTGGGAGATCAAAAGCCGGGATAAGATCGCCATTCGCACAGCTGAATTCAGCAAACGGCTCAGGACTCACCTGTCCATTCACAGAAGTAAAGAAGCGAAACTGCTGCTGAGCAACTTTGTCCTGCGGCAAATCTATTTCATTATTATTGTTTTCAGGAGGCGGCAGCTCTGTTTTCTCTTCCGATTTCTCTTCCGAAATTTCCTTATCCTCTTGCTGCGAGCCGTCCGCTGCCGTCAAACCGGACTCACCTGAAGGATCGTTGTCCATGACCGATGCCTCCTCTTTGGTAGCAGAGACAGTGATCACGCTGATCGTCGAAAAAACAAATCCCAGAGCAAGGATAAGCGCCAGGATAGTCTTGAACTTAAGTTTGCCGTAACCGTTTTTCATAAAAATGGTTCTCTCCTTATTTACTCTTCTCGTTTAACTCTTACACTGGACGAACCTGATAGGTCAGAAGATCATTATAGACCAGTAGATGTCTGTCAAATCATTACGTGTTTATAACAGAGGCCGTCAGCGCCGGAATAAATCTTTCGACCCTTTTATCCGTAAGTCTGCCGCCCATCATTTGGACTTCATATACCACTTTCATTATACACTAAGAAAAATGGATATTAAATGTCTATTTTAAGGCTTATATGCGCTTTTTCAGATTTTCACAGAATGAAGACTGATCCGGTCATAGAAAAAAGCCGACGCCAAGCTTTAAAAAAGCTGGCAATCGGCTTTTGTGCTTTCGCGAAAACGGTGTACGGCTACTTCGACCTTTGCGCTTGCTTCGTTAGCCCTGGCGACAATTTCGGCTTTTGTGGCAGCTACAGCTTGAGTTTTCCTCAAACTTTAGCCTTTGCGGTCCTTAGTTACGGCTATGAAGCCTGGCCACTTAGCCCGGTTTTGCCAGTTGCTTGGCCTTAGCAGCTTATTCCGCTTGGGCAGTTTCTTCGGCGTTGGCGGCGGCTTCGGCGTTTTTCTTTTCGCCGAGGTAGGCGGCCTGGACGCGGGGGTCGGCGAGCAGGGTTTTGCCGGGGCCTTCGAGAATGGGCTTGCCGGTCTCGAGGACGTAGGCGTAGTCGGCGATTTCGAGGGCTTTTTTGGCGTTTTGCTCGATCAGGAGGATGGTGTTGCCTTCCTCATGGATCTGCTTGATGATATCGAAGATTTCCTGAATCAAAATCGGGGCGAGGCCCAGGGAGGGCTCGTCGAGCATGAGTATTTTCGGTTGGATCATCAGAGCGCGGGCCACGGCCAGCATCTGTTGTTCACCGCCGGAGAGCGTTCCGGCTTTTTGCCAGGAACGTTCGCCCAGAATCGGAAAGAGCTCGAAGGCATGGTTGATGCGTTTGTTGATGGCGTCTTTGTCATCGACCGTATAGGCGCCGAGCACCAGGTTTTCGCGCACACTGAGGTTGGCGAAGACGTGCCGTCCTTCGGGCGAGAGGGCGATCCCCTGTTTGACAATATCCCGGGTGGGCATATTGGTGAGGTCGACGTCGTCACAGACGACGCTGCCACCGCTCTTGGCGACCTGGTTCATGATGGAGCGCAGAGTGGACGATTTTCCGGCGCCGTTGGCTCCAATCAGGGTGACAATCTGGTTGTCACGGATATCCATGGTAAGTCCCTGAACGGCCTTGATGCCGCCATAGTTGACATGGAGATTTTCTACTTTAAGCATTGTCCACCCCCAGATAAGCCTCAATAACGGCCTTGTTCGATTGAATCTCTGCAGGTACGCCGTTGGCGATGAGGTTGCCGTGGTCAAGCACGTAAATGCGTTCGCAAATCCCCATAACCACGTCCATGTGGTGCTCGATGAGGAAGATCGTGAGATGGTAGCGGTCACGAATCTGACGAATAAAGTCCATGAGCTCCTGAGTTTCCTGCGGGTTCATGCCGGCTGCCGGCTCGTCGAGCAGGAGGAGTTTAGGATCCGTCGCCAGGGCGCGGGCAATCTCCAGACGTCTTTGTTTGCCGTAAGGCAGAGATGTCGACTGATCGCTGGCCTGTTCACTGAGGCCCACTTCTTCGAGAAGCTTGGCGGCTTTTTCGTCGATAATCTGCCGTTCGTGATTGTAGCGCGGGCTGCGCACCACGTTTTCGAGCCAACCTGATTTCATGCGCAGGTTACCGGCAATTTTGACGTTGTCCAGCACACTCATGCTCTTAAAGAGGCGAATGTTCTGGAAGGTCCGGCAAATCCCAAGGTCAGCGATGTGTTCAGGCTTCATTCCAGTGATATCAATATCCTTGCCTTCGGGAGTATAAATGATTTTCCCTTCGGTCGGGGTATAAACGCCCGTCACCATGTTGAAGGCTGTGGTCTTGCCGGCGCCGTTAGGCCCGATCAGACCGACGATTTCGTTATTCTCGATGTGCATGGAAAAGTTGTTAACCGCCACGACACCACCGAAACGCATGGTGATATTTTCCAGTTTAAGCATGGTCGGCCTCCATTTTCTTTTTTGAGAGGGCGGGTTTATTCTTGCGCTTTTTGTTGGTGGCGCGAATAATGACGTAAATCATCAGGAGCGCGGAAAGGACCACCATGCGCAGGCCCGGCAGGCCGTCCGAGTGGATAAAGAGGAAGTGCATCGGCTCGTCGAGGAAGCGCATGATTTCCATGGCTGAGGTGACGAGAATTGCCGAAACGACGGTGCCCCAGATATGGCCCATGCCACCCAGAACGACGATCAGAAGAATGTTAAAGGTCAGCTGGAAGGTAAACTGCATGGGGTTGACGGTACCGATCAGCGTCGCCATGAGGCCTCCGCCGACTCCGGCCCAGAAACTGCCGATAGTAAAGCTGACAACTTTGTGACTGAAGGCGTTAATGCCCACCGCACTGGCAGCAATTTCATCCTCGCGGATGGCTTCGAGAGCAGCGCCGCGGCGGGATGTCGTCAGCAGAACCATGAAGATAATCATCAGAAGCGCCATGCCGCCGTAAAGCCAGAAGCTGTCGATACGGGGAATGCCTTTAAGCCCCAGAGCGCCATTGGTGATCCTGAACTGGGTGCGAATGAGCACAAGAATGATTTCCGCAAAGCCCATCGAAGCGATGGCCAGGTAGTCGTCATTCAGCCGCAGGACGGGCAGAGAGATGAGGAAGCCGAGCAGGGCCGAAACCAGTCCGGCCAGAAGCAGAGCAGGCAGATAATGCATCTGGATGTTCTTCAGCCAGTCATAGCAAGGCACAATCATGAAGATCGCTTCTTTACTCTCAGAAGACATGGTCAGCACAGCCACCACATAGGCGCCGATCGCCATGAAACCGTAGTGTCCCAGCGAGAACAGACCGGTATAGCCGTTGATGAGGTTCAGTGAAAGTCCCAGTGTCACATAAATAAACGAAAGATTCATGATCTTTCTGTAATAGTCGTCAAAGGGGATAAAATTCACGACAATCAGGAGAAGGGCGAAAATAGCAATGCCGATGAGATGCTTCCCGACTTGCTGTTTGTTTGTTTTCAGCAGTTTAAAGCTCATATCACACCTTCTCTTTCACGTTCGAGCCAAAGAGGCCGGTCGGTTTAATGATCAGAATAAGAATCAGAATAACAAAGGCAAAGCCATCGCGGTAGTCGTTCAGCGAGGGCAGCAATCCGACAATGAGAATTTCGCTCATGCCGAGAATCAGGCCGCCGACGACCGCGCCGGTGAGGTTGCCGATGCCGCCGATAACGGCAGCGATAAAGCATTTGATACCCGGCATCATACCCATGAGCGGCATCAGCTGGGGGTAGCGGCAGCTGTAGAGAATACCGCCGATGGCCGCCAGAGTTGAGCCGATAAAGAAGGTCATGGAAATGATACGGTTGATGTTAATTCCCATGAGCGAAGCAGCCTCATAATCCGTGGAAAGCGCGCGCATGGCCATACCGGTCTTCGTCTTCAAAATAATAAAGCTCAGGATGGCCAGCAAAATGGCGGTCACTACAGGAATAACAATCTGAATGACGTTGAAGCTGATCGCCCCAACTTTGACGCTGTGATCGAGCAGCGCGGGAACGCTGAAAGGACGAGGACGGCCGCCAAAAAGCAGGATGGCCAGGTTTTCCATAAGGAAGGAAGCGCCGATGGCCGATATCAGAACGGTAATACGGGGTTCGTTGCGCAGCGGAGCATAGGCAAAACGCTCAAGCAGGATACCAAAGAGGCCGGTCAAAAGCGCTGCGACGATAAAAACTAACCACCAGGGCAGTGGGGTCCAGAGCATTCCGTAATAAACCAGATAAGCACCCAGCATAAAAATATCGCCGTGTGCGAAGTTGATCAAACGGAGGATGCCGTAAACCATGGTGTAACCGATGGCAATCAGGGCATAAAGGCTGCCCAGGCTGAGTCCATTGATCAAATGTTGGATGAAAAATGACATGGAACGTATCTCCTCTTGCGTTTTGTGAAAGGGCCGGGCGATGGCCCGGCCCTAAAAGATCACAAAGCATTCGCGAGTGAACTCTCGGCTTTATTTCTTAGGTTCAACGGTGGTCAGGTAGACAAAGGCATTGTCCTTAACCTGGTTGATGCAGGCGGATTTAACCGCGTCGCCGTTCTCATCGAGACTGATCGTGCCGGTCGCGCCGATGAAGCCTTCGGTCTTCGCGAGAGCATCACGGATGGCCTGAGGTTCAACAGAATCAGCACGCTTGATGGCGTCGATAATGACCATGTAAGCGTCGTAGCCGAGGGCAGCAAAAGCGTTGGCTTTTTTGCCGAATTTGTTTTCATATTTTTCGAGGAAGGCTTTGGAAACATCGTTCACAGGTTTTTCAGCTGTAAAGTGAGAGGAGAAATACACCTCTTTGTTGATGTTCTCACCGCCGATGCTGATGAAGTCAGGAGATTCCCAGGTGTCGCCGCCGAGCATCGGAGCTTCAATGCCGAGGTCTCTGGCCTGTTTAATCATCAGAGCGCATTCGCCGTAGTTACCGGGGCAGAAGATGACGTCAGGATTCTTCTGCTTCACGTTATTGAGCTGAGAGGTGAAGTCCTGGTCGCCCGTCTTATAAGAAGCTTCAGCAACGATAGAATCTTCGCCGTTCACGGCTTTGAAGGCATCCGTAAAGAACTTGATCAGGCCGACAGAGTAGTC
This sequence comes from Clostridiales bacterium, assembly GCA_004556455.1. Classification (GTDB taxonomy): domain Bacteria; phylum Bacillota; class Clostridia; order Saccharofermentanales; family DTU023; genus SFGY01. The sequence continues at coordinate 146,299 of SFGY01000007.1, forward strand.
CTGAGCGATATCCTTAATGGTTGCAGCTGTTTTGGCTTTGAGGTTGTCAATCGCGAAGTTCGCCATAACCGTGCCCTGGAAGGGGTCGATAAAGCAAACACGGAAGTAATAGTCGTTGCCGAGGGTCACGGCCGGGTTGGTCGGGGAGCAGCCCACAGCCGGGATTTTGCCGTCTTTGAAGGCGGTGCCGCCGGCGATGGAGAGCGAGGAACCGTAGGAACCGATAACCGCGTTGACCTTGTCTTTGTCGACGAGGCGCTGTGCAGCGTTAGAGGCTTCCACCTGTTCGGATTTATTGTCAACCTTCACGAGCTCGATTTTTTTGCCGAGGACTTCCGGGACTTCTTCTAAAGCGAGTTCAATACCTTCGAAGGTCAGTTCGCCGCCGGAGGCGCTGGCGCCGGTGAACGGCTCAAAGACGCCGAGTTTAACCACGTCGCCGCCCTCTGCAGGAGCTGCTTCCGCTTTGGTCTCTTCGTCTTTTTTCTCTTCTTTAGATTCTTCAGCAGGAGCTTCTTCTTTTTTCTCTTCAGAAGGAGCTTCTGTCTTTTCAGCATCTTCTTTTTTCTCTTCTTTAGCGGCCTCTTTAGCCGGGGCTTCTTCTTTCTTCTCCTGAGGAGCACAGGCCACAACACCAATGACCATGATGAGGGCAAGAAGGAGTGTCAGTACTTTTTTCATAAATATCCTCCAGATTTTATCCTTCTGTGCATGAATTCATGGTTTACCTGAGTTCATGGGTCACAAATGGATATGTTCCCGGTCCCGGGAGAAGGCTGTTTCCCCCTGCGGGCCTTATGTTCCGTGCCAGCTGCTCCACGAAGGAGCAAATCATACCTGGCACAGTCCAATTGCTAGTAGTTTAGCTTTTTAACCAAAAAAGTACAATAGTCTTCCGTTTTTTTAAACGCAATGACAGTGAAAACATGAGAGAATAAGGGAATAATGATGACAGAATCGCTTTTCCCGGGCAAGGGAAAAGTTCAGATCTGGCGAATGTTGAGAATTTGACAAAAATTCAGGACCGGTGGGACGCCAGTTTTTCCTTGCCCCGTTTCAGGCGGAAAAGATCTTCTCTGTCTTTTTCTTCGAGAGCCTGGCTGAGGCGTTTGACCTCTGCCTCATAGCGGGGAATCTGGATTTTATTGATAGAGTCCGCGCGCTTGCCGCTCTTGCGGATTTCCGCAGATAGCCGCTGCAGGGAGGCTGTGACCTCCAGCACGCGAATAAAGGTCTGTTTGAATTTGAGCGCCGCCTGAAAGGCCCGGTCCATACTTTCCGTCGAACGGTAAAGGCTGTAGGATGGATTCATCTGCCCTTCATGGCTGAGAATGCGAGGGAGTTCTACTCCCATCACCGATTCTCGCAGCACCGTGATGGCAGAGTCGGCGCTGACACTGCGGGAAATATTTTCGACCTCTTCTTCCCCTTCGGAGACCTTGGCCATGGCAATGGCCGTATAAAAGTCATTCTCTTCCCTGTCCGCCTGCTCGGCCAGTTTAACAGCCTCCGCTTTAAGGCGCATAAATTCGCGCATCAGGACGCTGCGCTTGCGGTCGAGAATACGGTAGCCCCCGCGTGAAAAAGCCAGCAGGCGCTTCGCTTCATCTAAATTCGATTTTGTCGCGGTGAGCTGATTCATGCGTCCTCCTCTGCCCGTTCTGTCCAATGCTGCATTTGCATCAGTTCTTTGCTCAGGTTCTGATTCAGACTGGTCCATGCCAGTTAACCCTGGCACGACTTTCCGGTCCTACTCCCTTGATCTGTACCCCGACTTCCTCTGCTGCCTCTTTTTCGTCCGGATCAGGCCATTTCCCCGGCATGTGCGGCCCGCCGTGCGGGGCGGAGAGTTTTATTCAGGCGCTCTTCTCCCAGACGGTCAAGCTCTTCATCGGGCAAAATAGAGAGGATTTTCCAGCCCATGTCGAGGCTTTCCTCAATGCTGCGATTTTCTTCACTTCCCTGTTTAAGGAAGCGCTGTTCAAAAGCTTCGCCGAAATCCAGATAGGCGCGGTCTCTGGCCGAAAGGTCATCCTTTCCCATAATCTGAGCGAGGTTGCGGATATCCGTCAGCTTCGCATAGGCAGAAAAGAGCTGATTGCTCAGATCGCTGTGGTCTTCTCGGGTATAGCCCTCGCCGATACCATCTTTCATCAGACGCGAAAGGCTGGGCAGAATATCGACAGGAGGATAAACGCCCGCACCCATAAGGCTCCGCGAGAGGACGATCTGACCTTCAGTAATGTAACCGCTGAGGTCGGGAACCGGGTGGGATATGTCGTCGCCGGGCATGGTGAGAATGGGCAGCATGGTCACACTGCCCGGCCTGTCCTTGAGGATCCCTGCGCGCTCATAAAGCGATGCCAGATCAGAGTAAAGATAGCCGGGGTAGCCCTTGCGGCCGGGAACTTCGTCACGGGCCGAGGAAATTTCGCGCAGACCTTCGCAATAGGAGGTCATATCCATGAGCACGACGAGCACCTGCATGCCCAGATCAAAGGCCAGGTATTCGGCACAGGTCAGGGCGCAGCGAGGGGTAGAAATGCGTTCGGCCACGGGATCATTGGCTCCGTTCATAAAGCGCACCAGATGGCTGGAGGCGCCGCTGCGCCGGAAATAATCCTCAAAGTAGCGAGCATCGCTCTGTTTAATACCGATCGCGCCAAAGACGACTGCAAAATTGTCTCCACCCTGAGCGCCAAGGTCAGCCTGGCTGATAATCTGCGCCGCGAGCTCGCGATGGGGCAGGCCGGAACCGGAGAAAACCGGCAATTTCTGCCCGCGGATCAAGGTCATGAGGACATCGATCGAAGAGATCCCTGTACGAATGTAATTGCGCGGATAAACGCGGGCCATGGGGTTCATGGGACGGCCGTTGATATCGCGCTCCGTCTCGCCGGAAAAGGGTCCGCCCCCGTCGATGGCTTCGCCCGTGCCATTAAAGCTGCGACCGAGAATATCCGGACCCAGACGCAGGGTAAAGGGTTCGCCGCTGTAGGCAACACGGGTGCGGTCAAGCTCCAGGCCATCGCTGCCCTCATAGATCTGGGCAACGGAAAAGTTTTCCTCCAGGCGAATCAGCTTGGCGCGGCGCTCGGTCTCGCCATCCATAATGCGCAACATCTCACCCGAGCGCACCCCGGGGACAGCTTTCAGAAAGATCAGTGGACCTTTGGCCCGAAGAATGCCTGTATAGGCTTTCATTTCAGCGTTTCTCCTTTTCATCTCTGGCGCCTAAGAGCGAAGCGTAGCTCTCGCTGAGCTTTTCAAAGCTGGACTGAATGTCCTCGATCAGGCGATCAGCCAGGTCCATGTGTTCTTCGCTGAGTTCATATTTGAGCCTCACAATGCGGGCCTGCAACTCCTTCATACGCACTTCCGAGTAAGGAATATGCTGTCTCAGAGCTTCGCGCGCTCCCTCCTCATAGGCGACAATTACCCTCATCAGGGCAAACTGCCGGGGCAGTGAGGCGAAGCGGTCGACATCATTAAAAGCGTTCTGCTGCAAAAATCCTGTCTTGATGAGGGCGGCGACTTCCAGAGTCAGGCGCTGATCCGCAGGCAGAGCGGCTTCGCCGACGAGCTGGACAATTTCCTTAAGACTGTCCTCAGCCTGCAGGATATCGAGCAACTTATCTCTCAATTCCGGGAAACGCGGATTGACGTTCTGACTGTACCAGTTGCGTAAATCGTGAGCATAGGACGAATAGCTGTTCATCCAGTAAATCGCGGGAAAATGACGGGCATAAGCGAGCTTGCGGTCCAGGGCATAAAAAGCGCCGACCAGTCGGCGGGTATTTTCTGTTACCGGCTCGGAGAAGTCACCCCCGGCCGGAGAAACGGCCCCGATGGCTGTGATGGAAGCGACGTCGCCTCCTAAGGTTTTTACCCGACCCACCCGCTCGTAGAACTCGGCCAGGCGACTGGCCAGGTACGCAGGATAGCCTTCTTCTGCAGGCATCTCTTCGAGACGGCCGGAAATCTCACGCAGGGCTTCGGCCCAGCGCGAGGTCGAGTCGGCCATGATGGCTACATCATACCCCTGATCCCGGTAATATTCGGCCATGGTAATGCCTGTGTAGATGGAGGCTTCACGCGCGGCTACCGGCATGTTTGAGGTATTGGCAATGAGAATCGTACGGTCAATCAATTTTCTGCCGCTGCGGGGGTCTTCCAGCTTCTGAAATTCCTCCAGCGCATCGGTCATCTCATTGCCGCGCTCGCCGCAGCCGATATAGATGATAATGTCGGCGTTCGACCATTTGGCAATCTGGTGCTGGGTCATGGTCTTGCCGGTGCCGAACCCCCCTGGAATGGCCGCTGAACCTCCGCGGGCCAGGGGAAAGAAGCTGTCGATCACACGCTGACCCGTGACCAGCGGCTCTTTGACGGAAAGTCGGGACTCCACCGGACGGGGGCGACGAATCGGCCAGTACTGGCTCATCGTCAGCGTAAATTCGCGGCCGCTTTCATCTTCGAAGGCGATGACGTCTTCGTTGATCGTCGCCTGCTCCCTGAGCAGCGCTTTCACGGTTCCGCTCTTCCCCGGTGGCATGAGCAGCTTCAAGTTCACCGCAGCGGTTTCCGCTACGGTGCCCCAACATTCTCCGGACTTGAGCTTATCGCCTGCTTTCACCGTGAACGTCAAAGGCCAGACTTTTTTCTCATCCAGTTTTAAAAGGCCGAGGCCCTCCGGGATAAACGCGCCGTTCCGGGCGCGAATCGCCTCAAGCGGACGCTCTATGCCATCGAAAATATGGCCCAGAAGACCGGGGGCCAGACAGAGTTGCAACGGCTGGCCGCTGTTTTCCACAGGATCGCCGAGGCGCAGCCCTTCAGAGTCCTCATAAATCTGCAGTGTGGCATCGTCCTGATCCAGGGCGATCACCTCGCCGATGAGTTTTTTCTCTCCGGCGAGAACCATGTCGCGAAGATGAAAGCCCTTGATATTCCGGGCATGGCAGACCGGGCCGTTCACGGAAGAAAGAAAGGCCCCCTGCTTCTGTTTCACTGTTGACATGAGGCGGCTCCTTTCTCCCCCTGATTCAGAAGCTTATCCAGCTCCTTGATCGCTTCGTCTCCCAGGCTCCGCATGAGTTCATCTGCACTGTAACTCTCAACGGTGCCATTCTTATAGTAAAAATGCAGACCCTCCAGCTGAGCCTCCTCGCGGAGCGTAAACGGCAGAGGGGCTTCTTCCGGCAGAGCCAGAATCTCGTGCACGATGGGCATAAGCGGCTCGCGAAGGCCGCGCTCACAGAGCAGCAAATCCACTTCAGAACCACCCAGCAGGGCCTTGCGGCAGATCAGGGTGAGCCAGTCAGGCTGACGTAAATCAGCGCGCAGTCTCAGTTTCAGACTGTGCTGCAAATCCGCCCAGGCCGCGCCGCGGGTTCGCAGGCGACGCTGGCGATGGCTTTCACGTTCCATTCTTTCACGTCCCGCCGAAGCCGCTTTTTCCTGAGCTGCGGCACGCTGCTGCAAGGTTTCACGAGCCTCTTCAATGGCCGTGCTGAGCTCTTTTTTCTGAGCGTCACTGTGGGCGTCAAGTTCGGCTTTTCTGGCATTTTGCTGTTCTCTGAAGCTCTGCTCGATAATGCCTCGAAAGAGCGTGAGCTTATCACGGATGGTAATCATATTTTTCCTTTCGGCGACCGCTTTCGACTAAGTGATAGCCCTGATGCTTTCCGAGATTTTTCCTCGATCAGGAAGGGCAAAAACCAGGGGCCTCTCCCAGGCCAAAATCTGCTGGAGATAGGCATTATCGCGTCTGGCAAGCTCTTCCGCAAACTCAGGCCCCAGTAAAATGAGGGCGCATTCCGGATCATGAAGCAGGGGCCCCAGCAGCACGAGGGCCTCGTCGGCGCTGTTCAGCTGCGGACTGACAATACCCATAAGATGGGCAGCGCTGCGGCTCTCGCTGTTATAGCAGAGCAGTACGGCTTTCATCGTCAATCTCTCCTGCCTATTAGAGCTGACCCATGATGATGATCGAGATGATCAGACCGTAGATGGCGATACCTTCGGCAAGGCCTACATAAATCAGGGTTTTGCCGAGCAGCTTGGGATCTTCTGAGATAGCTCCGAGAGCCGAAGAGCCGACAGCACCTACGGCATAGCCTGCGCCGATGGTCGCAAGTCCGGTAGAAAGCGCCATGGCGATGTAGCCCAGGCCGGCGTTCGGGTTGACGGCGGCACTTTCACCGGCCGCTTTGACGCTGTTCGTAAAGACGAAAAAGGCAAAATAAGCAAGAACCATGGCGGCCGCGCCGAGGTTCAGGGCGAGGGCTTTTCTGCGGCTGGTGAGGCGCACTTTCTTGTCGGAGCGGAGAAAATGAACGCCGCTGAGAATCGTCGCGATGACAAGGGCGAGGGCAAGAGCAATAACAGACATGGTTTAAACCTCCTTGAGGCCGGCGGGCTTGAATTCTCTTCCATCGCCGACAAAGTATTTGCTGAAAAGTTCGTAGTACATCAGACGAAGATCCTGAATAAAAACGATCAGACCTTCCAGACCAAGAATCAAAAGGTTGCCGAGCACTCCCATGAGGATATTCCCCACGCCGGAATTGAGCATGGAGGCGAGGGTATGAAAAGCCAGAAAGAGGCCGACATGGTTCAGCGCGAAGGCGCCGACACGAATGAAGGAGAGGCTGTTGGACAAAACATTCAGCAGCATCTCGATCAGGCTGAAGGAATTTTCCACATAATAATCTGCCGCGCTGTCGTCATAGAGTCTTGAGCTGTGCGTGAGCAGGGCAAAAAGCGGTTCCCGGAAAAAGATGAGCAGGGCGAAAAAGGCGAGCAGGATAAGGGGCAGCGGCGAGGGCAGAAGCGGCTGGCCCACGAGGCCCGCCACAACCAGCAGAAAGGAGAGGAAAAAGCAAAAGCCGGCAAGCCCCTCGCGGCCAAGCAGGGCCTCCCTCAGGTCACCAATTTTAACCTTGTTGACGATGCCCATGAGATAAGCCAGTGACAACAGGACGAGGCCGAAGGCGACAGCGGCCAGGAGGGTGGTGGTGGTGTTTTCAAAGGGCCGATAGAAAATGGGCAGAGGAATGAGCGAAGAGATCAGACCTTCATAGCCGAAAAACGAGTCGTAGATAAAACCCGTCACCATGGAGGCCAGGCCGATGCGCGACAAGACGCCGCCCATGCCGGGGTGGCGTTTTTTCTGCAGGAGCAGACCTGCAATCAGAAAAACCAGCCCCTGGCCAAGATCGCCGAACATGATCCCGAAGAGCAACATATAGGCCAGGCCGAAGAAAGTCGTCGGATCACTCTCGTGATAGGCAGGTGTGCCGTACATACGCACGAGGCTCTCAAAGGGCCGGATAAAGGCATTGTTTTTCAGCGATGTCGGGGCGAGCTCATAGACACGGGCCTCTTTTGATCCGAGGATATTGAGCAGGCCGTGGTATTTTTCAACCGCCGTGGTAATCGCGGCGATTTCGCTGCGCGGCGTCCACAGGGAGAGATAGGCATAGTGCTCGCTTTCGCCGAGATAGGGTAGCGCTTTGCGCAGGGCATCTTCGAGCAGAAGGTGGGAATAAACGCGGTCGATCTCACTTTTGCGTGAATTGGCCCAGGCAATACTGGCCTCTCTCGCTTTCTTCAGCTCCTCATTTTTATTCCTGACGAGGGCTTCCAATTCCGGTCCAAAGTCACAGTCCAGATAACGCTCATCGAGCTTCACCAGCTCGGTGCGCAGGCTGCGGATCACCCGTTCGCTCTCCAGCTCAATTTCTCTGGGATAAACGAAGAGCAGAAGGCTCCGGTCCTTTTCCTGAATTAACTTGACATAAAAGGGCGGCACTTCGCCGGCGTTTTGAGCGAGCCTTTCCAGGGCGCTGTGGTCGACCCAGCCAAGGGTCATCTCCATGTTCTTCATCCTGGCCAGTCTGCCGACCGGGAAATCCAGACCAGAGGCCGCCAGCTCCTGATAGGGTTTAAGGCTCTCCAGATCTTTTTCCAGCTCATCAATGCGCCGGAAAAGGGCCTCGGACTCTTCTAGGAGCTGCGGCATCACCTTTGAAGGAAGAAAATAGTCGCGAAAATGGTTCAGTTCATCGAGATTCAGCTCAGCCTTAATCCCTGTTTTCTCCTCCAGCTCAGCGATGCGCTCTTTATCGGCGTCGATATTTTCCTGTACACGAAAAGCTTTAACGTCGTTAAATTCGCGAATCTTTTCAGCATTTTCGACCTTGGCGCTGAGCAGAAAACTGGTCTCGTCAATCATTTTGCGGGCATCCACCCACTCCACGCGGCGCTGCAGGATGAGCTCACTCAAAAGATCGAAAATCGATGCTTTGGGCACGATGATATTCATCATCGCCATACGCTCAATGGCCATCAGCCACACTCCTTTCTTTCTGTTCATGCCGCAAAACAGTTCTCAGCACGAGCGCATCCAGATCCAGCGACTCGCTGCTGTTGTCCTTGGCTTCCATAATCGTAAAAATATCCCGGTACTGAAACTCCCAGCTGTGAAGAAATTCCACAAACGTCGCCAGGCTGTGTTCATCACGGGCCTTCAGCCGATGCAGGTGCTGCAACAGGAAGGACTCGATGCGCAGAACCTGACTATTTAGTTCACCGACAAAGACCTCGGCATAAGGGCTCGCGGCAATAAAAGCTTCGACTTCCTCTTCGCTCATGTGCGCGAGGGCATTGAGTTCATCCAGGTGAATCATTTTGCCGCCGGGCAGGGTGGCGTTGAGGATTAACGAGGGCGAAAGCTCATAATAGCGTTTCGCGCGGCGGATAAAGCGGAGGTTCTTCATGTCGACGTCCAGGCCGATGGGTTCCAACACCGTTTTTCTGTCCCCTCCGGAGAGGCCATCCAGAGACTTTTCCAGTTGTTGATAGTAATTCTGATCGAGCTTCATCTCGAACTCAAATTCATTGTCCTCCGGGTGGACCATGCTCTCCCTGAGCAAGCGCAGATAATCCTCGCGCCGGCCAGGCAACAGCAGCTGCCCCTCCTGGGTACAAAGCGCAGCTTCACTTTGATCTTCGATCTCATGTAGCAAGGCTAGAACACCATTGAGCCGGGCGCGTCGCTTGAGATCTTCAACAAGAAAACGATCCCGGATACAGTCGAAGAACTTCTTATAGGAGAGCGGGTAAAAACGTTCGACCTTTTGGATTTGCCTGGCATAGCGCGCGAGAAGATAGTGTTGCAGCTCGCGCGGTTCAGAGGCCTCCGCAGGCAGATCTTCAAAGAGCGTCAGGCTGCGGGCCAGCTGCAAAAACTCTGCAAAATCTGCGGCCTGAATCAGGCGCTCAAATTCGTCCTCGCTCAGAAAATCGCGTTGCATCACCCGGATTTTGGTCACCGGGGCAGCGTGCAAAGCCATTTTATCCATCGTCAAGCCTGCTCAATCTGTTCTTTTAAAGAAGTGCAGAGCCGATCCAGGAGGGCCTCTTTGGCCTCAAGGTAAGCGGCAGGGAGATCCGCCGTGGCCTCAAACTGCAAACCGGAGTCTGCCAGTGGGGTTTCTTCAAGTCCTTCCGCCGGTGCGGCGGCAAGCTTTTCTGTCAGCTGATCAAGTTCACGCCGCAGAGCGAGGAGCTCCTTCCGACGGCTTTCACTATCGGCTTCAAATTCAGCCTCAAGCGTCTTTTTCCAGGCGCTTAAGTCGTTGTCGAGGTCCAGAACCTCCTGCATCATTTCCACTTTTTCTGTCCTGTCCATCGTCCTGTTCACCTTCAATCCGAGTTCTCTGCCGTCCCGCTTTGCGTGGGCTCCGCAAGGCTTGACGGCTGAGTTTTTTCATTGAGGATCTGCAAGATAAGGTCCAGAATGACTTGATCGTAAACCCAGGCGCCTTCCGGTATGGGATGGGTGGCATCCTGGTAAAAATATTCGGGATGATTTTTGGCCGCCGCATACCAGTCGGCGATATAAACATTGTCCTCTTTCTGAGCGTAGCTCGCAAGTTTTTCGTTATTCGGCTGTTCCCAGCTTCCCGGAACCACCGTGTTGACGAAGATAAGAGGACGGTCACCAGCCAGTGCCTTATAGGCAGGAATATCGTCCGCATTAAGGTCGCCATTGGTCGCCAGGCAGACAACAATGATGTCAGCCGGCACAGCGGAATTGAGAATCCCCTCCAGCACGCCCGGCCCCTGGAAGAAGTGCCGCGAGACCACAGCGTCGATGGTGACGTTAGGCACGTAGAGGCGCATGCCATCCATGGCCATGGCCAGAACAGAATCTCCAATCATCACGAGATTGAGGCTGGCCAGTTTGGCCAGCTCCGAAGCCTTGTAACCGAAAGGATTTTCATCCGAAACAACGCCCGGCGCTTCCGTCGTTGGGGTGGCTGTCGTTGCTGCCGTGGTCCGCGCAGGTGTCGCTTTTTCACTGGGTTTCCTGCTCTGTGACGGCTTAGCTGACGCTTCGGCAGCCCTGCGCGAGGCCTGGGCCGCCAGACGGCTCTCATTTTCAGAAATTGCCGCTTCGACCGCTTCGCCCTTTAGTTTTGGCGCCTGGGGCTGGACCGGCGGGGGAAGAATCAACATGACAGTCAAAGCCAGAGCCATAAAAACGGCCAGGGCCGAGCGCATACTTTCGCGAATGCTGCCCTGGCTGCGGAAAATCCGGTAGCTAAGCTCAGCAAGCAGAGCGAGCAGAGGCAGCTCTACAGCCAGACGCAGACCAAAACTGATCTTGGAAAAGCGCAAGCCCGCATCAAAGACAATCATCAGGGCATATTGCCAGAGATAAAGCTCATAGCTGCGGCTGGAAAGCCAGCGGAAAGGGGCGGATTCCATGAAAAAGCGCATCCCCGGAACGGCCTTCGCTCCTGCCATATATATGTATAAAACAGCCAGCAGACTATAGAGATAAAAGCCCCCGCGGAAGAGAAAGCTCGAGCGCCAGCTAAAGAGAAAATACGAGGCGACGAGCAGAAGCAGGCTGAACCAGCCCATCAGAGTACGCAGAGGTAGGGGAAGATGGTGCTGAACTTTGCCCTGAAAGGTTTTTCGCATCTGCCGTCCGGCCACCCACAGGCTGGCCGCTGCTCCGTTCAGGAATGCGTGGGAGCGGCAGAGTGAACCGTAGTAAACACGAATCGGGTCGACAGCCGGATCGTAGAGCCTGGACATCAGCAGCGCCGAGGCTGCGCCTAAAAGCAGGAGGAAGAGGGCTGAGACTTCTCGCCCCCACAGTCTCGCCCGGCCGGGCAGATGGTCGCAAATCCTGGAAAGACCCATATAAAGAAGAGGAAAGAAAAGGTAAAACTGCATCTCCATGGAGAGGGCCCAGAGATGGACGAGAGGGTCAAAATGGCCATGGCGGTTGAAATAGGAGTTATCCGCCAGAATCTGCGCGATGTTGTTGCCCCCCAGGAGGGTAGGTGGAGCGCTGTCCTTAAGGAAAGGAGAGATTTCCGGAATCACAAAGCCGCAGAAAAGAGCCAGCATCATGCAGAGAAAAAGCAAAGGCGGCCAGAGTTTCTTGATTTTTCCCCCGTAATAGCGCATGAGATCGACTTCCGGGCGCACCACAAAGCTGCGGGTCGTATAAAAACCGGCCAGTGCAAAAAAGATGACGACGCCCAGAAAACCGGCAGGAACCAGATCCGGCCTGAGATGGTAGGCGGAAACACCGAGCAAAGCGAGCACGCGCAGCCCTTCCGAGCCGCTTTGACGTTTCGCCGTTCGCTTCGTCCGCCGCATGGCGTCTTGTGACCTTATGGCCTGTGAAGTGAAAAATTCCATACTCGTTGATTTTAGCACAAAGGCGAATCCTCATCGAAGAAAAGCAGTGCTTCTATCGGTATTTTGGGCATTTCACCACGCCTTAATGAAAAGAAGTTTTTTTCCTTGTCATCCTCACAAAAATCAGCAGAAATAGGGCTCACCTGATTCGATCATTGTCTGGTGAGACCACCTTCTGAACTCAGACTTCCTACAGTTTCTTGACATTTTTTACAAACTCGCTAAACTGTTAAAAAAATAAACCGATGACGAAGAAGAGTAGCTGGCGGCAAGCCCGGCGAGCGAGTGGCGGTACGGTGTGAGCGCCATCCGGGAAGCGTCAGTGAATGGGCTTCTGAGGGCAGGGAGAAAGGCTGAATTGCATCAGCCAAGTAATACCTGACGGTACCCTACCGTAATATTGGGGACCAATATGTTGGTATTGGATTGAGTGTGCGCAAGCAAAATTGGGTGGTACCGCAGAAGTACGGCCTTTTGGCCTTTGACTTTTGTCCCATGTTCAGGGATGAAAGTCTTTTTTTATTTTCTCCCTCCTCTCATCCATGGCAGCATGGCAGCCGCCGTACCGCCGCAAAGCAGCGGTACAAGGGGATTTCGCAACAGTCGAAACCCACAGAAAGATTGGAGAAACGATCATGAAAAACCTGAAAAAAAGCTGTGCTCTTTTTGTCCTCTTTGTCCTGCTCTGCAGCTGTCTCGGCGCCTGTGCGGGAGGAGCGACAGGTTCTGGAACCAGTACATCCACGAATTCAGCACCTGCTGGGAACTCTGATGTAGCAAGCTCTGCAGACTCTACTCAAACAAAAAGCGAGAAGGGCGTAGCGGCTAAGACTGGCCCGGAGAATGCAGCGCCCGAAGCAGACGAGAGTAAATCAGCGAACCCTGAACCAGGCCAAAAGGAGCTTCACATCGGCATTTTGCAATTCGCTCAGCATCCCTCCCTGGATAACTGCCGAGAGGGGTTCTTAAAGGGTCTGGCAGAAAGCGGTTTCGTCGAAGGTCAGAATCTCACTGTCGACGTGCAGAATGCCCAGGCCGACATGGGGATTTGCGGCCAGATCGCTGCCCAGTTTGCCGGAAAAAAGCTTGACCTGATCTGCGCCATTGCGACACCAGCCGCCATGAGTGCCTATAATGCCGCCCAGAGCAAGGGGATCCCCGTGATTTATACCGCCATCAGCGATCCGGTCGCAGCTCAGCTCGCCGACAGCGATAAAAAACCGCTGGGCGAGGTGACCGGGACGAGTGACCGTCTGCCCATCAAAGAACAGCTCTCCCTGATTCGTGAAGTCCTTCCTGATGCCAAAAACATCGGCATCCTCTTCAGCACCAGCGAAGCCAACTCCGTCTCCATGCTCGAAGTGTATAAAAAGCTGGCACCAGAGTACGGCTTTGAAATTGTCGATAGCGGCATCAGCAGCAGTTCCGATATTCCTCTGGCCTGCGATGCCCTTCTCAAAAAGGTCGACGCTCTCAGCAATCTCACCGACAATACCGTTGTCAACTCCCTGCCCCTCATTCTCAGCAAAGCCAAAGCAAAGAACATTCCCGTTTTTGGCTCAGAAATCGAGCAGGTTCGTCTGGGCTGTCTGGCCTCCGAAGGCATCGAATACATCTCCCTTGGCAGGCAGACCGGCGCCATGGCCGCAAAAATTCTCCGCGGTGAGGCCAAAGCTTCCGAGCTGCCCTACGAAGAAATCGCCGAAGCCTGCCTCAGCGTAAATCTCCAGGCCGCCTCTGACCTGGGCATTAAGTTCAGCGACGAGCTCCTCGCCCGTGCCGTAGAAAAATTCACTGAGATCAGCAGCGCAAATAAATAAAACCGCTGCTCTGCTCATATCAGCTCACGCTCTGCGCCGCCAGCTTCCCCTGCGGCAGTATTAAACTCTTGAGGTGCTCATGGAGATTCTACTTGGCATTCTCGAACAAGGTCTGACCTATGCCTTTCTGGCCCTCGGCCTCTACTTCGCTTACATCATCCTTGACTTTCCCGACCTTACCGTGGATGGCAGTTTTCCCCTGGGCGCAGCTGTCAGCGTCTCCCTGAGCCTTGCCGGCCTGCCTCCCCTGCTGACACTGGTGGCCGCCGCGCTTGCCGGGGCCGCCGCTGGCCTCTGCACGGGCCTCATTCATGTCAAACTGCGGGTCAAGGATCTGCTTGCCGGTCTCATTATGCAAACGGCCCTCTATACGGTGAACCTCATGATTGCCGGACGATCCAACGTGCCGATTTTTGACCGGGATACCCTCTTCCAGAATACCCGTATGGATGCGTTTCTTCCCCCGTCCCTGCAGCCCCTGCGCGTGCTTATCATGATGCTGCCACTGGTCATTTTAATTAAGCTGGCCTGTGACGCCTTTCTCTCAACCCAGGCCGGTTTTCTTTTAAAGGCCGCAGGCGATAAGCCCAGCCTGGTCTGCAGTCTGGCGCATGATCCCGGCATGGTCAAAGTAGGAGGACTTGCTCTTGCCAATGCTCTGGTGGCGCTCTCCGGAGCCTGTGTCGCTCAGGAACAGCGTTTTTTTGAAATCTCCATGGGTACAGGCGCCATGCTCATGGGCCTGGCCTCAGTGATCCTTGGCCTGAAACTTCTGGAGAGTTTTGGCCGCTTGCGTGAGACCACGAAAGTCATTTTAGGTTCTGTGATCTACAAGGCAGTCATCGCCTTCGCCATTACTCTGGGCCTGCCGCCCAACGCCTTAAAACTGCTGACGGCCCTGACCTTTCTCGTGATTCTGGTGGCCGGAAATGGGCAAATGGCTGCACATTTTCGTCGCCTCTTCGGCTTGAGCAAGACCTGCACGGAAAGCAAAACCCAAAAGGAGGCCAAAGATGCTTGAACTGCGTCACATTGACTTGAGCTACAATCGCGGAACTCCCAATGAAGTCCAGCTTTTTGAGGACTTTACTCTCAAGGTGGAAAGCGGACAATTTGTCAGCATCGTGGGCAGCAACGGTTCGGGAAAAACCAGCCTGCTCAATCTGCTGAGCGGCCGCTTCCGTCCCCAGAAGGGCGAAATTCTGATCGACGGCGAGGACGTGACGAAGCAGGCGGAGCACCTGCATTACCGCAGTCTCAGCCGGGTTTTTCAGGATCCCTCCGCAGGAACTTCCCCCTCCCTGACGCTGCTGCAAAATCTTGCTCTTGCTGAACATAAAGGGCAGCGCTATGGCCTCAGACCCGGAGTTTCGCGCGAGCGCATGGATGATTACCGCAGCCAGCTGGCCGCCTTTGGGCTGGGTTTGGAAAACCGGCTCAACGACAAAGTGATAACCCTTTCCGGAGGTCAGCGTCAGGCCGTGGCTCTTCTGATGGCCACTATGACGCCGATCAAAATTTTGCTCCTGGACGAGCATACGGCCGCCCTGGACCCCAAAACCGCCGAAGCCATTATGCAGCTGACCCATCAGATCATCCGTGAGAAAAAGCTGACCGCCCTGATGGTCACCCACAATCTGCGTTACAGTCTTCGTTATGGCGACCGTATTCTCATGATGCACGGCGGCAAGATTCTTCTCGATGCGAACGGTGAAGCCAAAAAGGTACTGCAGCTGGATGATCTTCTCTCCCGCTTTTACGCGATCAGCATCGAGGCTGGCAACAGCATTTGAACTCTATAAATTTTAGCTGCACCCTTGTCAGACTTTCCGTGCTTCAGGTATAATTGGCTGGCAAAGCAAGCAAACTTACGCAAAAATCTAGCACAATCAACAATAGAGGCGCGGCGTTTGGGTAGTCTTCCAACATTTCCGGACCGGGAAGGGAGATGAAGTCTTCGCCGCCGAAGAGGGAAAGACGGGTCCACGTCTTTTTTCTCTGGTGAAGGGCAGGAATTGTCCTCCACTGTCATGCCGGGGCATGGAGCGCTATGTGTGAATCTTCACACATAGCCTTTTTCTTTTTGCGGAACTTTTGTCTGAGAGCTTCTTCGCAAAGCTGTGCTCTGAGAAAAGCTGTGCTCCAGGCTGAGTTGTACTCAAAGCTGAGTTGTCTAAGCTTTTAAGCTACTTTTAAGCTATTAGTGAAACGCTATAAGTTAAAAAAAATAAAGTCATAAAGGAGAAACGAAGTATGGAAGATGTTGTCATCCGTTTACGCATGAGTCAGGGAGACGCCCACTATGGCGGAAATCTGGTCGATGGGGCCAAAATGCTGCAGCTTTTCGGCGACGTGGCGACCGAACTCCTCATCCGCCGCGACGGCGACGAAGGTCTCTTTGTTGCCTACGATCTCGTTGAATTTAAAGCTCCCGTGTATGCCGGAGATTATATTGAGGCCCGCGGCCGCATTGAAAAGGAAGGGAACAGCTCTCGTTCGATGAGCTTTGAAGCTTATAAAGTCATCACCGCCCGTCCGGATATCTCTGCTTCAGCCTGCGATGTCCTGGATGAGCCTCTGCTCGTCTGCCGTGCCCATGGCACCTGCGTCACACCAAAAACAAATCAGCGCAAATAAACGTCCAATATTCATAAAGCAAAGTTCAAGGAGGTTTTATGTCTGCTCAGAAAAGAAAAGTCATCATCACGGCTGCCATCAGCGGGGCCGAAGTCACCCAGGAAATGAACCCCAACGTTCCCTATACCCTGGAACAGTATGTGCGTGAGGCAAAGGGCGCAGCACAGGCCGGCGCCTCCATCATCCATCTTCATGCGAGATTCGACGATGGCACGCCCACCCAGGACCGCGAGCGTTTCCGCGTCCTCATCGACGGCATCCGCGAGGCCTGCCCCGAGGTCATTATTCAGCCGTCCACCGGCGGCGCAACGGGCATGTCTGCTGACGAACGCCTGCAGCCCCTCGAACTTGATCCTGAGATGGCAAGCCTCGACGCCGGCACTTTAAACTTTGGCGGCGACGAGATCTTCGTCAATACCGAAAATATGATCATCGACTTTGCCGCCCGCATGCAGAAGCGCGGTGTGATGCCTGAAATCGAGGTTTTCGACAAGAGCATGATTGACATGGCTCTGCGCCTCCACCGCAAGGGCAAGATCGTTGCACCGCTGCACTTTAATCTGGTTATGGGCGTCAATGGCGGCATCACCGGAACCCCGCGCGACCTGGAATTCCTCGTGCACTCCCTGCCTGACGATGCCACCTTTACGGTTTCCGGCGTCGGCCAGAGCCAGCTCAGCATGAACGTCATGGCCATGCTTCTCGGCGGTCATGTGCGCGTCGGCTTTGAGGACAACCTGATGATGGATCGCGGCGTGCTCGCTGACTCCAACGCCCAATTTGTCGAGCGCATCGTGCGCATCGCCCATGAACTCAATCTGGAAATCGCCACGCCCTCAGAGGCCCGCGAAATCCTGCGCATTGACGAACACAAAAAGCTGCGCAGCATTTAAGCTCGATGACCGCTGGTCTCAGCCTTAAAAATATTTATATAAATTCTTATTAAAGAAATCAGGAGGAAAACATTTATGGCCAAAGGCAACAAGTACGGCGCTCACCGCGTCATCGAACCGCAGGGACTGCTCCCTCAGGCAGCAAAAAAGATCGACAACACGATGGAAATTTATGATAACGAGATTCTCGTGGATGTCTCCGCTCTGAACATCGACTCGGCCAGCTTTCACCAGCTCTGGGAAGCCGCCGGTCACGATGAAGAAAAATTAAAACAGTCAATCCTCGATATCGTCGCCGAGCGCGGCAAAATGCAGAACCCTGTCACAGGTTCCGGCGGAATGCTCATGGGCACCATTGCCCAGATCGGCAAGGACCTGAAGGATCGCGACGTCAAGGTGGGCGACCGCATTGCGACCCTGGTCTCCCTCTCAACCACTCCCCTGCAAATTAAAAAGATCCTGAAGGTTTACCCCCAGATCGACCGCGTCGAGATTGAGGGCCAGGCCATTCTCTTCGAGAGCGGCATCTACGCAAAGCTGCCGGAAGACATGAGTGAAAACCTCGCTCTCGCGGCTCTGGACGTGGCCGGCGCTCCAGCCCAGACGGCCAATATCGTCAAACCTAATGATTCTGTGCTGATTCTCGGCGCTGGCGGCAAGAGCGGTATGCTCATTGCTTATGAGGCCATGAAACGTGTCGGGCCCTGCGGCAATGTGGTTGGCATGAGCCATAATGACCGTCCGAAGGACACCCTCCTGAATAATCACTTTGTCCATCAATTCTTTGTCGCCGATGCGAAGAACCCCGTCGAAGTCCTTGACAAGGCCCTTGCCTGCAATAACGGCAAAGAGTATGACGTCGCCATCAACGTGGTCAACATCGACGGCACCGAGATGTCCAGCATCCTGCCCGTGCGCGACGGCGGCCTCGTTTACTTCTTCAGCATGGCCACCAGCTTTACCCGCGCGGCTCTGGGCGCTGAGGGCGTCGGCAAGGATGTCACCATGATCATGGGCAACGGCTATACCAAAAACCATGCCGAAATCACCCTCTCCGAACTCCGCGAGTGCCCTGCGCTGAAGGAGTATTTCGAAAAGCACTATCTCTGATCTGAGCGCGTGGCGAGGGCAGGCCTATTGCACACGTAAGACACAGATCCCACGGATCACACGGGAGCGAGGAGATGCAAGCCACCCTCCTCGCCTCCCCTTTATCACTCCCGGAGCAGAAACAGCGATCTTTTGAACGCAAATGCAGTCCGAGCTCGCTGTCGCTTTCGGGTGAAGGAGAACCTTAAGATGAATGCCAACGAAAAATACATCAACCGCAAGGGAGAAGCCCGCCGTCGCGAGCTTTTTCCCGACGTGTCCGACAAAGACTGGAATGACTGGCACTGGCAGGTCAGCCACCGCATTGACAGTATCGATCAACTGAAAAAACTCCTGCCCATGAGTGAAGAGCAGCTGGCCGGGGCCGAAAAGGCTCTGCAACTCTTTCGCATGGCGATCACCCCTTATTATCTGACCTTGATTGACCCCGAAGATCCCTTTGATCCGGTGAGGCAGCAATCCGTGCCGACCGCCGATGAGGCCTGGCGCGCCCCCGAAGATCTCGTCGACCCCCTGGAAGAGGACGAAGATTCTCCGGTTCCCGGCCTGACGCATCGTTATCCGGACCGCGTACTCTTCCTCATCACCGACATGTGCTCCATGTACTGCCGCCACTGCACCCGCCGCCGCCTCGCCGGCCAGAAGGATGGCGCCAGGAGCCAGGCGGATATCGATGCCTGCATCGACTACATCCGCAATAAGCCGATGGTGCGCGATGTCCTGCTTTCCGGCGGCGACGCTCTGCTCATGGGCGATGAACGCCTCGAATACATTCTGCGCAAGCTGCGCGAGATCGATCACGTGGAGGTCATACGCCTCGGCAGCCGCACCCCGGTCGTCCTGCCCCAGCGCATCACGCCTGAACTTTGCGCCATGCTGAAAAAATACCATCCGGTCTGGCTCAACACGCATTTCAATCACCCCAATGAAATCACCCCCGAGAGCCAGGAGGCCTGCGCGCGCCTGGCCGACGCGGGCATTCCTCTGGGCAACCAGTCCGTCCTGCTGCGCGGCGTCAACGACTGTGTTCATGTCATGCGCAAGCTTGTGAACGGCCTTGTTTACATTCGCGTGCGTCCTTACTACATCTACCAGTGCGACCTCTCGCTGGGACTTTCGCACTTCCGCACCCCGGTCTCCAAAGGCATCGAGATCATTGAAGGTCTGCGTGGCCATACCTCCGGCTTCTGTGTACCCACCTTTGTCGTGGACGCTCCGGGCGGCGGCGGTAAAATTCCCGTCATGCCGGACTACGTCATTTCGCAGAACCCCGGGCATGTCGTCCTGCGCAACTACGAGGGGGTCATCACCACCTACAAAGAGCCGGAAACTTATCACCAGGACTGCCACTGCGAGGTTTGCAGCGGCCAGCGCAAGGTCATCAACGTCGGCGTCTCCAAGCTTCTGGCCGGAGATGAGATGTGCATTGAACCGAAAGTTCTCCTGCGCAAAGTCAAAGTCGATGACGAACACAATTATTACGAATAAACGGCCCACATCCGCGGAACTCCTTGAGCTCACGGGGGTCCGTGAGCTCTCTTCTCTCGCCTTCATCGGTCTTTCCAAGAATGCGGGCAAGACGAGCAGTCTTAACCACCTGCTCATGGCCTGTATGAATGAAGGTTTTGAACGGCCTCTGGCCCTGACCTCCATCGGCCGCGATGGCGAGGAAAGCGACGTCGTCACCCAGACGGAAAAGCCCCGCATCTATGCCCCGGCAGGGAGTCTGCTGCTCACGGCGACCGGTTCTCTGCAGCGCTCCGACGCCCTGCTGGACATTCTTGAATTAAGTGGGATATATACGGCTTTTGGCGAAATTGCCCTCTGCCGTGTGCTCATTTCCGGCTATGTCGAACTGGCCGGGCCCTCCATGGCTCAGGAGCTGAAACTGTGCGAAGCCCTTTTGCGCCGGACTGCGCCGGACGCCCTTTATCTCATCGACGGCGCGCTGTCGCGGCGTTCACCTGCCGGTGGAGGCCTCAGTGAAGCGGCTGTGCTGGCCTTTAATGCCGGCCACAGCGGGCGCATCTCAGAGCTGCTGCACTCCTGCCGGCACGCTCTGCGGCTGTTAACCCTGCCAGCCGTTGATCTGGATCTTCAAAGGAAATTGGCCTCTGCCCTCGGAGAGAATCAGGAAGATCTTCGTGCACTTGCCCTGGGAAAAAACGAAAGCTTCCGCCCGCTTCGCCTACATACGCTCCTGGGCGGTGACGAACTGCGCGATTTCGTCGACAGCTCCGATCGCGGACTTATGTTGCGAGGAGCCCTCACGGACCGCAGCGCTACGGCCCTGCTAAAAGCGCGGAGGGCACGCTCTTTCCGCCTCATTGCCGAGGACGGCACGCGTATTTTTCTCAGCCCCGCCAAGCTGAGAGAGCTGGAAACTGCGGGCATCGAACTGAACGTTCTCTGCCCCCTGCGCCTGCTCTGGCTGGCCTTTAATCCCCGCCTGGATGACGGCAGTCCCCTCTCGTCCACGGAGATTCTGCCCCGGCTTCAGGCCGAATTGCCCCTGCCGGTTTTCGATCTCGGCCCGGCCCTCATGGTCTAGATCCCAGTCGGCCCGCTTGGCCAGGGAGTTTAGACCGAGAAGTTTAGGCCGAAAGTTTAGGCCTGGAATTTCAGGCCGGGAAGTTTAGAAAGGAGTTTATCGTGCTGATTTGCAGCTTAGCGGAAAAACAGGCTCTGCTCCTCGATGAAATCCTGGAAAACTGTACCTGCCGCAGTCCTCAGGGACGCGATGTGAAAGATGAACTGCAGTTTTACTCGGACACCGAGCGCGACGAGCTGATTCATGAGTTTTCTGTGATCGCCCGGCTGCGCCGTTCCCTGCAGGAAAAAAAGGCGCGCTGGCGCGAGGCCGAAACGCTGCTCAGCCGCTTTCGCCGCAATGACGAAAGCCTCTCCCGTCTGGAAAAAGGTCTGCTCCCTGACGAGGCCGAACTCTTTGAAATCAAGCGCTCTCTGGGACTCTTCCGTCTGCTCGCCTATTACGACGATTTGCTGTGCGATGCGGACATTCGTCTGACTGATCTCTCCGAGGCTGAGGCTCTGCTCAATCCTCCGGGTCGCCGGGAAGAGGGTTTTCACATCTACTCCGCCTGGTCCGATGAACTGCGCCACGTACGTGAGGAACGTAAGCTTTTAGAGGAAAAGCTTTCCCTCCTGCTGCGCGAACGCGAGGAACTCAGCAGCCAGGCCGCTCGTGAAGCCCTTTTTGAGCAGAGAGCGGAGCTGCTGAACCGACAGAAAAAGCTGGAGGATAAGGAGCTTGAGCGCGTCGCCGCCGGTCTGCGCGACTGGCTGCCCGCCCTGCGCGAAAATTTTGCCGCTCTCGGCCGCTTCGATTTTCGCCTGGCCAGGGCCGAGCTGGCTGAACGCTGGCAGGCCCCCATTCCGGAAATCCTTGAGCCCGGTTCCGGCAGCCGGATCACCGGCGCCTATCACCCTCTGCTGGCCGCAGAACTTATGGACAGAGGACTTTCCTTTACCCCGCAGTCGATCTTTCTGGGCGAAGGGAGCGTCGTCATCAGCGGCGCCAATATGGGCGGGAAAAGCGTGGCTCTCATGTGTTTCCTGCTTTGCCTCTTACTCACCCAGCTGGCCATCTGTCCCCCTTGCGAGGCTCTGTCCACAGATCTCTACGACTTTTTTTCCTATCTGACCGAAGCCGAAGGAGAAGCCCGCCTGGGTCTTTCCTCTTTTGCTCAGCAGGCCGTGCGCATTCGCGAGGTGCTGCGTCTTTCCCAGAGCACTCGCGGACTCGTCGTCATGGACGAAGCCTGCCGCGGCACCAACCCCGATGAGGCCACCGCCATGCTGCAGGCCATCTGCCGCATCTTCGCCCGCAGCAAGAGCCGCCTTCTTTGCGCGACCCACTATCGCATGCCCCATGAAAAGGGCATCCGGCACTATCGCATTCGCGGCCTGAAGCCCGAAGCAGCAACAGAAGAGCGCGTGACCACTGAACAGTCCATGGTCACCCGGAAGAAAGAGGATTTCGCCAACGCGTTGCGCGCCGCCCCGGGAGACGAAAAAAAGAGCAAGTCGGATCTGGAAGATGAAAAAGCCATCGCCGCCATTCATGAGGCCATGGATTATACTCTGGCCCCCCTGGAAGAAGCGGAAGATATCCCGGCAGCAGGTCTCTGCATCGCCGAAAAAATGGGGATTGATGCCGTCTTTCTCAGGGAGATGCGACAAATTTACGAGGAAAATCGCGAGCCTGGCGAAGCGCCGTAAGGTCTCGCTGAAACAATAAATAATCAAACAATAGAGAATAGTAAAAAAATAAATAGTAAATTCTCTGATATCTGAACAAGATATCAGAACAAGGAGAAAGCATGGCTGAATTACATTTAGATGGACAAAAAGTCTGTGAGGCCAGGGAGGCTGCCGCAGCCATCGTGCGCCAGACCGTTGAAGAACTGGATGACCGCTCCACGGTGACCGTGGAGCGCACCGTCCTGCGCCTGATGGGGATTGACGGCATCAATGACGCCGGGGTTCCCCTGCCGAACCTCGTCATCGAGCAGCTGCAGGAGGAAGGGCTCCTGGGACAGGGCGCTTCGTACTGGATGGGGCGGGCCTGTCTCTCCCTGGGCAAGTCGCCGCAGGAGGTTGCTGAACTCTGTGCCCAGGGCGATTTTTCTTTTCGCCAGCTGGAACCTGTCGACGCCTTTCAAATCCGGGTCTGGGGCGAAGGCGAAGCCGAAAAGAGCCTCAAACGCATCCTGGCCTCCCGCAGCAGGCGCGACGAATATTTAAAGCGCTTCGGAGATCACGGCGGACCGCTGCTCTATGTCATCGTGGCCACGGGCAATATTTACGAAGATATCGTCCAGGCCAAGGCGGCCGCCAAACAGGGCGCCGACGTCATCGCCGTGATTCGCACCACCGGCCAGAGCCTGCTCGACTACGTGCCCTATGGCGCTACCACTGAGGGCTTCGGCGGAACCATGGCGACCCAGGAGAACTTCCGTCTCATGCGCAAAGCTCTGGATGAGAGTGGCGAAGAGCTGCATCGCTACATCCGTCTCTGCAACTACTGCTCCGGCCTCTGTATGCCGGAAATCGCTGTCATGGGTGCCTTTGAACGCCTCGACGTGATGCTGAACGACGCTCTCTACGGTATTCTTTTCCGTGACATCAACATGCAGCGCACGCTCATCGACCAGCGCTTCTCGCGGCTCATCAACGGCGTCGCCGGAGTCATCATCAACACGGGCGAAGATAACTACCTCACCACGGCCGATGCCTTCGAAGAAGCCCACACGGTGCTGGCCTCGCAGTTCATCAACGAGCAGTTCGCCCTCGATGCCGGCATGCCGGAAGAACAGATGGGTTTAGGCCACGCCTTTGAGATGGATCCCGAGCTGGAAAATGCCTTTCTCTACGAGTTCGCTCAGGCTCAGATGGCCCGGCAGATTTTCCCCCATGCGCCGCTGAAATACATGCCCCCGACCAAATATATGACGGGCAATATTTTCCGCGGCCACATTCAGGATGCCCTCTTCAATATCATCACGGTGATCTCCAAACAGCGGATACACCTCCTCGGCATGCTCACCGAAGCCATCCACACGCCCTTTATGTCAGACCGCGCCCTCTCCATTGAAAATGCCCGCTATATCGCCCGCAGCCTCAGGGACTTCGGCGACGACATCAGCTTTAAGCCGGGCGGGATCATGGAAGAGCGAGCTGCCTTTGTTCTGGATCAGGCCCTGGAGCTGCTGCGCAATATCCAGCGCGACGGCCTCTTCCGTACCCTCGAGCTGGGCCGCTTTGCCGATATCAAACGGCCTCTGGACGGTGGCAAAGGCCTTGCCGGGGTCTTCCACAAAGAAGAAAATTACCTCAATCCTTTCCACGACCTCTTTATGAGCGCGGCCGAAGACAATATGCAGCAAACGCGCGCAGCCCGTGAAGAGCAGCAAGGCAAAGCGGCGAACTGGGTCGCCGAAGAACGTGAGATACAAACCCCGGCGGAAGGAGGATGCACGAAATGAGCGGCGGACTTTACAGTATGGAGAAACGCGATTTCTCCACCGAACTTGACCTCACAAAACTAAAGCCCTACGGGGACACGATGAATGACGGCAAGGTACAGCTTTCCTTTACCCTGCCCGTCGCCGACAATCCCACCTCCGAAGAAGCGGCCAAGCAGGTGCTGCTCAGCATGGGGCTGAAAGAGCCTCTCATCACCTGTCACCAGGCGCTCGACAAAAACTTCACTTTCTTTGTCGGCTACGGCCAGCTGGAAAAGACGCTGGATTACACACAAATTCACGTCAAAGCCGTCGAAGTGGACGTGCTCAGTATGGAAGAGACCGATCAGTTCATCCGCACGAAACTGGGGCGGCCCATTCGTGTTCTCGGCGCTTCAACCGGCACCGACGCTCATACCGTAGGCATCGACGCGATCATGAACATGAAGGGCTATGCCGGACACTACGGTCTGGAGCGCTATGGCATGATCGAAGCCCTCAACCTGGGCAGCCAGGTCCCTAACGAAGACTTTATCCGCAAAGCCCTGGAATACAGAGCGGATGTCCTTCTCGTCTCTCAGACGGTCACGCAGAAGAATGTCCACATCCAAAACATCACCGAGCTGATCGAGCTTCTGGAAGCTGAGGGCCTGCGAGAAAAATTCCTCGTGATTATCGGCGGCCCCCGCATCAGTCACGAGCTGGCCAAAGAACTGGGCTGCGATGCGGGCTTCGGCCCCGGCTCCTATGCCGACAACGTCGCCAGCTACATCGTGGAAGAACTGGCCAAGCGTAAGGAGGCTGGCCTTTTCAGTGTCGGCGACCTCTCTAAAGAACAGAATTAAATAGAACAAGAGCTGAAGTCTCCGCAGCCTCTTGCTGCGCTGCACTTAGAAAGGAAAAAAGAAGATGAGAGAAGAACTTTGGCGCGCTTCCGCGGAGCGCCGCGAAAAATCGCAGATGATGGCCTTCATGAAGCAGCTGAAAGCCCGGCACGGACTGGAGTTTGAGGATTACCGCGAACTTCACGATTGGAGTATTAAAGAGCCTGAACTCTTCTGGGACGAGCTCTGGAAGTTCTTTGAGATTAAAACCTCCAGACCTTACGACAAAGTTGTCGACGATCTCCACAAATTTCCCGGAGCGGAGTGGTTCCCCGGGGCCATGCTGAACTACACGGAGAATATGCTGCGCGAACGCAAAGGAGATGAACCCGCCCTCATCTTCCGCGGTGAAGATTCCGAGCGCCGCGTCATTTCCTGGAGCGAACTGCGCTCCCAGGTTTTCCGCATCGCCGAAGCCCTGCGCGCCGAAGGTCTGAAAGCCGGCGATACTGTGGCCGCTTATATGCCCAACCTCCCCGAAACCATCATCGCTATGCTCGCCGCAGCCGCAGTCGGCGTGGTCTGGTGCTCCTGCGCCACGGATATCGGCCCTCAGGCCGCCACGGATCGTCTCGGTCAGGTCGAGCCCAGGGTGCTCTTTACGACCGACGCCTACTACTACAAAGGAAAAACTTTTGATGTCTCCGCCAAGGCAGCCCAGCTCGCCCAGAATATGCCGAGCGTGAAACGCGTGGTTTACACCCATTACGCCGGAGATGTGGATGCTGCCGTCGCTGCCACCCCCAACGCCCTGTGCTGGGAGGCTTTCCTCGAACGTGGTGATGAGAGTCGCTTCCGCTACGAGCAGGTTCCCGCCTCCCATCCGCTGGTCGTCATGTTCTCCTCCGGAACCACCGGCAAGCCCAAGTGCATGGTGCAGTCGCACGCTGGCCTGCTCATCAACCAGCTGAAAGAAGTCGTTTTGCATCATGACATCAGCGAAAAAGACCGCATGCTCTACATCACGACCTGCTCCTGGATGATGTGGAACTGGATGCTCTCCGCCCTGGGCGCGGGCTGCTCCCTTGTCCTTTACGACGGCAACCCCTCCTGGCCCGAAACGGCGGCCATCTGGAAAATCCTTGAAGAAGAAGCCGTCACCTGCTTTGGTCTCTCCGCTTCGTACATTCACGCCCTCATGGCCGAAGATTTTGTGCCGAAAGATCACGCCGATCTCAAATCTCTGCGCTGCATCTCCCAGACCGGCTCAGCCCTCTCCGACGCGGGTTTCCACTTTGTCTACGACAAGATCAAAAAAGACCTGCACTTTTCCTCCATTGCCGGTGGGACGGATATCAACGGCTGCTTTAATATCGGCAACCCGCTGAACCCTGTTTACAGCAACGAACTGCAGGGCCCGGGCCTGGGCGAAGCCGTCTTTGCCTATAACGACAAGGGCGAGCGCGTTTACGACGAACAGGGCGAACTCGTCTGTGAGTTGCCCATTCCCGCCATGCCGCTCTACTTCTGGAACGACCCCGAGGGCAAACGCTATCACGCGGCCTATTTTGAGGTTTATCCCGGCGTCTGGCGTCACGGCGACTACATTGAAATGCACAGCGATACCGGCGGTGTCACCTACTACGGTCGCTCCGACTCCGTCCTGAAACCCTCCGGCGTGCGTATCGGCACCTCCGAAATTTACGCTCAGGTGCAGAAAGTCGACGCCGTGCTCGACAGCCTCGCCATCGGCCAGCAGTACCACGACGACCAGCGCGTGCTCCTCTTTGTTCAGATGAAGGAAGGCCGGAGCCTCAGCCCCGAGATTGCCAAAGAGATTCGCACAACCCTGCGCAAAAATGCCTCGCCGCGCCACGTTCCTGCGGTCATTCTCGAAGTCAGCGACATTCCCCGGACCCTGAACGGCAAAATTGTCGAAAGCGCCGTCACCAACATCGTCAATCACCGTAAAGTCACCAATCGCGACGCCCTGCAGAATCCGCAGAGCCTCGACGAATACGAAACGCTGCTGCCGCTTCTGGAAGATAAAGGCAGCGAAGCCGAGCGTGAGGCCAGGCTCTTCTGAGCCAAAGCCGCAGTGGCTCTGTGGAGTGAGCGCTTTCAGTGATCATGCCCAATAGGTTCCAGCCTGTGGCCTTATAGCCAGAACCGAGGACTTGATCTGCGGAGAAAACGCTTTCAGCGATTATTACTGACGGGAAAAAATATGCGGCAACATTCAATGCCGTTTGTCCGCATCTGAGTGTTATAATGGCGCGTGATAGGCTTGTGCAGTGGTAATGCGCCAGCTTCCGCGCCGACCTCAGTGCCGGCGGGACCAGAATGCGCCCTGACAAGATCATGTCGGGCGCATTTTTGTGTGAGTCGGTCGTGCTGCAACTGTACAAACCGCCTTGTTTTTTCCACCAGCTCGGCAGAAAAGCCGAAGCTAATCAGTAGAATAGGATGATGTATAAATGAGTACCATGATTCTCTTCGGCGTCGTGGCCCTGACCCTGCTTTATGTGGTTTCAGAGGTCCTGTCCATCAAGAAGATGGACGAAGGTACGCCCGAAATGAAAGAACTTGCCGGGATAATCCGTTCCGGGGCTGATGCCTTTCTTAAAACGGAATACAAAATGATCACGCTGGTTGTCGTCGTACTGGCTCTGGTCTTTTCCTGCTTTATCGAACGCTGGAGCGGGCTCAGCTTTCTCTTAGGCGCAACCATGAGCAGCTGCGCCTGCATCCTTGGCATGATCAGCGCGACCTATGCCAACGTGCGGACCTCCAATGCCGCCAGAACCACCCTGAACATCGGCGAAACAGTGCGCGTCGCCATGCGCGGCGGCAGCATCAGCGGCCTCTCCGTTCAGGCCTTTGGTCTGTTCGGCGTACTTCTGCTCTTTGTCATTCGCGGCGGCGTCGATCCCGAAGCCACCAGCAGTGGCCTTCTTGTCAGCCTGCCCTGCAATCCTGATCTCATGATCATTGCCACCTATTCGCTCGGCTGCTCCGTGGTCGCCATGTTTAACCGCGTGGCCGGTGGAAACTATACCAAGGCCGCCGATATCTCTTCCGACATTCTGGCCAAAATCCGCCACGATCTTCCTGAAGATGACAGCCGCGTCCCCAACGTTATCGCAGACTTCATCGGCGACAACGTCAACGATATCGCCGGCAACTGCAGCGACCTGCTGGAAAGCTTTGTCGCAACAATTTCCGCCAGCTTCATGATCGCCGTGGGCATCTATCGCGGAAACGAGGCGCTCATCCCCTTTGAGACCTTCAACGCGACCATTCTTTTCCCCATTCTGCTCGCGGGCGGCGGCCTTCTCAGCTGCCTCATCGGTATGTTTGTCGGCACTCACCGCAAACTCAGCAACAATCCTTCCCGTGACCTCGACATGGCGAACTGGATTTCTTCCGGCCTGACGATCCTCTTTGGTCTCTGTTCCTCTTACTTCGTTTTCAATAACGAAAAACTCTACGACAGCTTCAAGATCGGCTGGCTCAGCCCCTGGATTTCTGCCGTTTTAGGCATTCTCAGCGGCGTCGCCATCGGTGTGATCACCGAGTACTACACGAGCACCGACTTTAAGCCGACCCGTGAGCTGGCCCGCATCGCTCCTGAAGGCGATGCCTTTATCGTCACCAAGGGCGACGCCATCGGCTCTCGCTCCTGCCTCCTGCCCATCGTCGTCATCGGCGTGGCGCTCTTCATTTCCGGCAAACTCTGCGGAACTTACGGCCTGGCCGTTTCCGCTCTGGGCATGCTCTCCTTTGTCGGCGCGACCGTCTCCATCGACGCCTTTGGCCCGATCTCCGATAACGCCGGCGGCATCGCCGAATCCGCTCATTTGCCCGCCGAAGTGCGTGTCATTACCGATAAGCTCGACGCTGTCGGCAACACGACCGCTGCCATCGGCAAAGGCTTCGCCATCGGTTCCGCCGCTTTCGCCACCGTCTCCCTGATCGTGGCTTATGTCGGCAGCTACACACCGCTGGGAGCTGAACCCGTCCTGAACTTCGCCTCCTTCGTCGTCATTGCCGGCGGCATTATAGGCGGTGCTCTGATCGAATACTTCTGTGCCATTCTCACCGACAATACCATTGAATCTGCCAAGCTGATGGCCGATGAAGGCGACAAACAGATGTCTGTCCCCGGCGTACTCGAAGGCACCAAACACGCCGATTACAACACAATGATCACCCTCGCAGCCCAGCAGGCTCTCAAGAAAATGCTGGCCCCTTCGCTGCTGGCTCTGACCATCCCGCTCCTCGGCGGCATCCTCTTCGGCGTCGAATTTGTCGGCGGCCTCCTTCTGGGCGCGACCATCGTCGCCATTCCGCGGGCTATCTTCATGGGTAACTCCGGCGGCGCCTTCGACAATGCCAAGAAGTATATCGAATCCGGCGAACTCGAAGGCCACGGCAAAGGCAGCCCGGCGCACAAAGCCTCCGTTACCGGCGATACCATCGGCGACACCCGCAAAGACGTCGTGGGCGTGGCTCTCGACATTTTCATCAAGATGATGTCGACCGTCGCCAACACCCTCGCCCCGATCTTCGCCCGCATCAGCCTGATGAAATAAACATCGGCGGCTTCACAGCAATAAAGGGGACCATCTCCAAAAGAGATGGCCTCCTTTTTAAGTTTCGTGAGCTTTCGCGATCAGTCCATGTCGCTCTGTCTTTGCCACTCAGTCCTGCTCACACAGCCCTGGTCAAACAGCCTTTGTCGCTCAATCCTTATTCGGATAAGGTTCCAGGAAGGCGTGGAAGTGGCGCATGGGCAGATTGCGGCCCCAGGTAATGCGCATGTTCGGGATATTTTCGCGATCTTCATAGAGCGCTTTTACCGCCGCGATCACATAATCCAGGTGCTCTCTGGAAAGCTGGCTGCGGTTGATGCAGAGGCGCACGACATTGCAGATTTCGGCCTGCTGTTCGGGCGTCTTGAGGTCGTATTCCATGGAAAAATCTCCCAGTTCCGCCACACGAATGCCATAGCGGCGAATCATCTCCAGCGAAAAGCCCTGGCCCGCAAATTTTTCGTGCGAGCGTTTGCCGTCAAAAAATTCATCCATATGGATATAGACGGCGTGGCCTCCGGCAGGAATAACGACCCCCTTGACGCCTGCCCTGTACAGACCTTCGGCGAGATACTCGCACTGGCGCACGCGCTCGTCCTGATAATCGAAGCGGCACTCTTCATAGAGCCCAGCGGCCAGAGCCATGATATCGTGACCGGACATGCCGCCGTAAGAATCGTTGCCATAGCAGGAAATCTGTTTGACCTTGATGAGAACGCCGACGTCTGTCTTGACGCTGCCATCCGGATTGAAATCAGAGAACTTCCGCCAGAAACGCCCACGATCGCGGAAGGCCAGCATACCGCCCATATTGCAATGGCCGTTTTTCTTGGCGGACATGGTGAAGCCATCGCAATACGAGAACATCTCGGTGGCGATCTCAGCGATGGACTTGTCGGCGTAGCCTTCCTCGTTCATTTTGATGAAGTAGCAGTCTTCAGCCCAGCGGGCGACATCGAACATAAAGGGAATATCGTATTTCTCGGCCACCTTCGCTGTTTCGCGGATGGATCTCATGGAAACAGCCTGCCCGCAGACGGTGTTATTGGTGATCGTCGTGTAAATAAGCGGGACATTCTCGGGGCCGACCTTCTCAATGAGTTCGACAAGCTTCGGGATGTCCATATCGCCCTTGAAAGGATTCTTCTCATAATGGCCGCCTTCCGGCACTTCCCAGAGCAGTTCCTGATGATAGAGATTGCGGGGAATCGACCCCATCTGCTTGATATTGCCTTCGGTGGTGTCGAAATGGCCATTGGAAGGGATGGTGTAGACCTTGCCTGGCGTGCGCTTATTGAGAATATTGCGCACAATCTCGAAGAGCACAGATTCAGCCGCACGTCCCTGCTGGAGGATAAAGGTATTGGGTCTTTCCATCTGAGCCGCGCCTCCATTGAACAGGCCGCCCTCCTCCTCATACAGATAAAGCCTGTCCATGAGCAGGTCGATGTCCTGGCAGTCCGTGCGGAGCAGGTCGAGGCCCCGATGCCAGTTCTTCTCCCCTCCGCGTTCAAAAATATCGCGGAACGCATCGAGCAGCACATAATAGCCCTTGTTTCGACCATAGGACTCATCGCCCAGGAAGAGCGAAGACCACTGCTGGTCGGTCATGGCCGTCGTACCTGAGTCCGAGAGCATATCGACCGTCAGCAGCCCTGCCGGGAAAGCAAATTCATTATAATGCGTCGCTTTAAGGGCGCGTTCACGCTGTTCCAGCGTCACACGGGGAATATTGCGTTTCACATAGCTGAGTGAACGTGGCGTTGGGACATTTAAGGGATATTCCATCTTGAGCCTCCAAAAAGAATATGCTGCTGTGCAGGTTGAAAAAGACTGACATCACGATCATAAAACAAAGGAAAACAAGAAGCAAAAGCCTATGCAAAGCAAAAGCAAACGCGGAAAAAGATTCAGAGCAAACTCCTGCTCAGTGAAAATACCCTGGCCCTACCATCGACTATTTCCATATGATGCCTCTGATATCCTGCTGCGCTTCCGGGAGGACGATCAGCCTATATACATCCGACATAGTGATCTATAATCTACTGCTTTAATTCTGATCTTATAAATGATGGGAACAAAAGATATTTATGTTGGCAGTGCTGGGCGTTTACACACGATCAAGGTAAGCTCTAAAATGGAAAGGTCAAGCCATAAAGAATGTTCTTTGCGTTGCTTGTGCGACTTAAATGAGACTTGAATCTGACTTGAACACGACTTAGATCTGGCTTGAATCCTTGAAGATAAGAAAAGCGCCGCGCTGCAAGTTTCACCCTATTGATTTGCTTAAGAGAAGGACTCGATGAAAATGAACCCTATTTCTCTAAGATTAAAGAGACTTCTGCTTCTTGGCCTGTTTCTTAGCTTGCTCGGACTGTCATTAAGTGCTTGCTCAGGTGGGGCTGCAAAAAAGGGCGAAGAAATCCTGAAAACATGTGGCTACAGCCCTTTCGAGGTATCTACAGACAGTGTAGGGACGGGCGCTCAAGGGACTATCATCCTCTATGAAAAAGACAAAGATTTGCTGGGAATAAGGATTGTATCGACGGTTCGTGTGGCTCCAAAGGACTGGGGCGGCGTGGCTTTTTACCTGCCGAAAGGTTCAAACCTGGAGCATGTTTTATGTACATACCCGGAAAATGGCGAAGTGCAGGAACCTGATCCAGTAGCCGTGTGGAAAAGCGAGAATTCTCATGGAGACTTCAATTTGATGCTTGAAATTGATCGACATCACGATCGGAAAGCAAGAGGTGGCGGCAAGGGCACTGTCGTCATCGAAGCCACCTGCCGAAATGAAACTGAAGGTTCAGACGGTCCCTCTTCCCTTAAATTTGCCGTTGACTGCGGAGCCAGCTTTAAAAAAGGGCAGTCGATCATGGGGTTAGCTCATCGTGAGATCGTCGTGGATATAAAGAGAACGGAAAAACCCCGCCCGGCACAAAGCGAACCTTAAAACCGCCCATGGCCACCGAAAAACGAACCTTAGAAAGTTCAAATACCCGCTTGAAGACTTCCGTTCTTTCGGCTAAACTAAACTCACACTTTAATTCTGCCGAAAAAATCGGTGTTTTAGTCAAATCATTCAAGTGATAGATCATGTATCGAGATAGTGGCTTGCTCTCATTTCGGATTTTCAGAATTTTAGACAAAATTTCGAGTAATGGACGGTTATCCTAAGCAAACTATGGCTTAAACCATCCACACCTTGATAACTTGCACGCGAAACCCATCCACTACTTAGTTTCTTGCACGCTGGCCCATCCACTACTTGCTAAGTTGCACGAAAAACAGAAAAACCAAAGGAAAACCATCCATTAGTTGCTACGTTGTACGAAAAAAGGTTGGTCACCTTTTCTGAAAAGCCTGTCCAAATAGGCTTCTTTCGCACCGACAGAAATATTGCCCTGCTTTATCCTTCTCACCAGATCACCCTTCGCAGCTGCATCCCCAGATGCCAAAGGGGCGTCTCTCAAGATTTATCTCTTGCGAGGCGCCCCTTTTTGCTTTCAGCTGAAATGAAGCACTGAGTTAAAACTCAAATTGTAAATGAAACGACTTACTGAACGCTCGGAATCTGCCAGGTGGCGCTATCCGTACTGATATGGACTAAATGCCGTCTCACAAAACCAAGACGGCGATAATAGTAGAGATCACTGACACCTTCTCCATGAATACTGTGATCGGCGCTGCCTTCTGCAGGGGTAAAGGGAATCTCCAATACCAGCTCCGGCGTCACAGGATTGGTGGGTGACGCATCCTGCAAATAGCGGTTCCAAAAGGTACGATAATCATCCCAGGCACCATAACGAATCTCGTATCGGACTTTGCGAGGCTCAGGTTTCTGGATCTGCCAGTTAAAGAACATAGCCGAAGTACTTTGGATGCTGGCATTGCCAACTTGCGTCTCTGCTGGAAAGCTGATGTTGTATTCAATAAAGGGAAACTGCTTGTTTTTTCCCATCATCACTAAGTTCGGAATGGCAGAATTCTTTTGTACTTCTTCAAGATAACGGACATAGGCGGGAGCCATCAGATTGACCGTGTTGATGCGACCTTGCAGAATATACGTATAGTCACTTCCCGCTGGGGCAGACAGGATCTGAAAATCATTCTCAACTTGCACCTGTAAATCAATATCCGCAGCATGAACAGGAACGGCCATAAAAAGCAGAGTAAAGCTGAGCAAGGCCAGCAGGGCGAACTTATTCATCTTTTTCATAGTCTAACCTCCATCATTTCGCTGATCATACTTAATAGCGCCGTCTGGCAAGCACAAGAACGCCGGCGGCCAGCAAAAGCAAACCGGGAAGGAATGACACGTGCTCACCTGTGCTCGGTAGATTGATAACAGGAGAAGCTTCTGACGGAATTGTCGTGGGCTGATAAGGACTGGTTATCGGCTGGGTCACCATAGGAGGATTAAACTCGACAGGTGGACAAGGCATCCAGGGGCAGGGAATAAGAATATCTTGCGGTTCTTCAGGCTTATCAACGATCTGAAGAGTCAGCTGAATCGGCACACTTTCCCCCGGTGTTGTTACATAAGTTGAATCTGTCCCATATGTTGGATCCTGACAAGAGTGGAATTTCAAATGCTCAGCATAGAAAAAGGGATCGTCGATGGTATAAGTTTCCGGCAGGCCCATTTTTTCCTTTGCTTCTTTAACGAAACCCTCAGCAAATTGTCTTACTTCAGCCTCAGGGATTTCATCTAGGGGTTTTCCAATATAATCTGGATATACGATTTTTGCCATTGCCAAAACCGTTTTCCCGCTGGCAGCCTGACATATAAAAGTCACTTCGCCATCGACTGTCCCGGTAACCGTCAACTTATCTCCAACCTTTACCTTACTCTTATCAATGGCCACTTTGGGGAGAGAGACGGATAATTTACCGGTTTGGTTGATAGCCGCGCGTAAATCTTCAAAATTAGTATCTTCGTTCTGTATGACCATTGTGACACTAAGCTCGTTCCCATTAATGTCGACATTGTCCATACTGGGAACATGAAAGAGATTTGAACCGGAAGTAAAAGCAATATCCCCGAGAGTTAAACTGGCTTTATCCGGCATAATAAGACCATCCGGTAAAGTAATCTTGGCCGTAAAGGTGCTTTTAATCCTGACCGGCCAGTTCTTGCCTGTCGTGCCCCAGACCTGACTGCTCTTCTCGATCCAATCCTGGTTTAGACCGTTGATTATATCAGCAATGAAGTTTGAATCATAAGTCCCGGTAAAAATAAGTTGGTCGTTTAAGCCCGCCTTTGTGTAGATCGCCTGAGCCTGCGTGTCATTGGCGGAAGGTGCTTCGCCCTGCAGGCGCACGAGGAGGTCACCGTTTCCCTCATACCATTCTGTTTTGGTTAACGGAGGATTTGGCCAAAGTGTACCCCCCCCCGAGGTGGCAAGCACTGAAATTTGTGCACATAGTACAAAAGCAATCAGTGCCAGAATGCTAAAGATTTTATTCCTCATTCTTTTTCTCCTTTCCGGTAGTCTGTTTCCGGTAGTCTGCTGTCCTTTATGGATCAGTCACAACTTCATTCTAGCCCGATTGTGCTTGAAAGGAAAGCACAAGAAAGATCCAGACCGTTCCGAAAATGGGCGCTTCGAATCTGCGAAGCAGCTTTGCAATCGTGTGTAGCCTGTTTCTATGCTCTGGTTTAGACATAACTCACAGCTCGATATAGTTGCGGCCATACTAAGTGATGGCTTTATTCCACGTGTTTCAAATGCCAAAGTGAACTCTTTTTTGCTGGTGCTTCACAACGTGTGTAGTTTTAGCCATGAGAAAAATTCTGTCGCCACATGATACCCGCGGCACAACATGTCACCACATGACACGACAAGGCACCATATTTTGCCCAAAAAAATTCTTTCCGTAAACGTTTAAATTTTGAAAAGAGCTGTTATAATAGGTGTGATCTTAATAGAGAAATCTTCTGACCCGAAGAGATATGGACCGGGCGCGGATAGTCGGACAGATGAGGCTTTTCGAGATTTTCCCCGGCTTTAGTCCGAGTTCAGGCACGTCAATGGGCATAAGCTTTTCTCAGACACATTTTTGCTTTTCAAGGAGGGCAGCATGAAAATTTTTCTCGCCGGCTGTGGCACCATGGGTTCCGGAATCGCACAAACGTTTGCGGTCAACGGACACGAAGTTTACATGTTCGATCAGGAAATGAGCTTTATTGATCGCGGTTATGGCATGATCGAAAAACAGCTCAAACGTCAGGTCGAAAAACAGCGCATGACGCAGGAAGACGCGGATGCTGCGCTGGCCCGTCTGCACAAAACGCTCGAGGTCAAAGATGCGGCCGAGGTCGACATGGTGATCGAGGCCATCTTTGAAAATATGGAAGCGAAACGCGCCATTTACAAAGAGCTCGACGAGGTCTGCAAAGAGGATTGCCTCTTCTGCAGCAACACTTCTTCCCTCTCCATCACGGAAATGGCCCGCGGCTTTAAGCACGAAGCGCGCTTTGTGGGCTTCCACTTCTTTAACCCGGCCCCTGTCATGAAGCTGATCGAGGTCATTCGCGGCAATTCCAGCTCGGATGAAACGGTCGAAAAAGCTTTCGAAATCGCTAAAGCCATTGGTAAGGATCCCGTCCTCGTCAAAGAAAACGCCGGCTTTATCGTCAATCGCATCCTCGTCCCCATGATTAACGAAGCGGCCGACCTCTACGACCGCGGCATCGCCAGCGCCGAAGATATTGACAAGGCCATGCGTCTGGGCGCGAATCACCCGATGGGACCTCTGGAACTCGGCGATCTGATCGGCCTCGACATCGTTCTGAACATCATGAACGTCCTGCTGGACGAGACGGGTGATCCCAAATATCGTCCTGCCGTCATTCTGCGCAAGATGGTGCGCGCGGGCAAGCTTGGCCGCAAATCAGGTCAGGGTTTCTACGACTACACGAAAAAATAAAGCCACCAAGGGGTGATCGCTTCAGAAGCTTAGAAAAATAAAGCTTTAATCACGATGCCGCGCTCACAAATGCACGGCAAGAAAGGAATAACTTATGCAACACGATATCGCTATCCTCGGCCCCTGCCGCACAGCTATCGGCAAATTTGGCGGCTCTCTCGCCAACGTTCCCGCCGTCAAACTCGGAGAAATTGTCATTCGGGAATCCCTGAAACGCGCCGGGGTCAAACCCGAACAAGTTGACGAAGTGCTCTTCGGCAACGTCATCCAGGCCGGCCTCGGCCAGAATCCCGCCCGTCAGGCGGCCAGAAATGCCGGTCTCCCCGACGAAGTACCTGCTTCCACATTGAATAACCTCTGCGGCTCCGGCCTCAAGACCCTCAATATGGCGGCCGCCATGATCAATAACGGCGACGCCGAAATCATGGTCGTCGGCGGCATGGAAAACATGTCGGCCGCCCCCTACCTGCTCGACAAGGCACGTTTCGGCTATCGCATGAATGCGGGCACCCTCAAGGACGCCATGATCAGCGATGGTCTCACCGATGCCTTCTACGGCTACCACATGGGTATGACCGCAGAAAACGTCGCCGAACAGTTCCACGTCAGCCGCGAAGAATGCGATCAGTTCTCCTATGAGAGCCAGTTGAAAGCGAAGAAAGCTCAGGAAGAGGGCCGTTTCAAAGAGGAAATCGTGCCGGTTCATATCAAAGAGCGCAAGCGCGAATACGATTTCGAGGAGGATGAATTCCCCCGTCACGAAACCACGCTGGAAGCCCTCGCCAAATTAAAGCCCGCCTTTAAAAAGGAGGGCGGCGTGATTACCGCCGGCAACGCTTCGGGTATCAACGACGCCGCTGCCGCCATGGTAGTCATGTCGGTCGAGAAAGCCAAAGAACTGGGTCTCAAACCCATGGGCATTTTGAAATGCGGCGTCTCCGTGGCTCTCGATCCGGCGATCATGGGCATGGGTCCCTACTTTGCCATTAAGAAGCTCATGGAAAAGAGCGGCGAAAAGATCGAAAACATTGAGCTCTGGGAGCTGAACGAAGCCTTCTCCTCACAGTCCGTGGCGGCCGTCCGCGACCTCGGCATCAATAAAGAGCTCGTCAATGTCAACGGCGGCGCGATCGCTCTTGGACATCCCATCGGCTGCTCCGGCGCACGTATTCTTGTGACCCTGCTCTACGAGATGGAGAAGAGAAATCTCCACAAAGGCGTGGCTTCCCTCTGTGTGGGCGGCGGCATGGGCGTCGCTTCCCTGGTCGAGCGTCCGTAAACGGGTTGAACTGCTTTACTCCGGCCACCGCACTGCAATGCGCGGCGGCCTCTGCCTTTCTGAGCAGACCCCGCTGCTTCCCTGTTGAAACTGCCTCGATGAATTTTAAGTCCCCTTAGGGGCTGGAATTTATGAAAATTCATGGCATACATGACATACATGACATAAGGAGAATCACACCATGTCTTTTGTAGAAATTCAGAAAAACGGCAAGACCGCTGTTCTCACCATCAATCGTCCGGAAGCGCTGAACGCCCTGAACAGTCAGGTTTTAAGCGATTTAAAAGCGGCTCTTGACGAGCTGAAAAAAGAAGCCGACCTGCGCTGCCTGATCATCACCGGTGCGGGCCCCAAGTCTTTTGTCGCCGGTGCTGATATCGGCGAAATGTCCACCATGAACCCGAAAAAGGGAGAAGCCTTTGGTATCGCCGGTAACAAGGTAATGAGCCAGGTGGCCAGCTTCCCCTGCCCCGTGATCGCCGCTGTGAACGGCTACGCCCTGGGCGGCGGTTTTGAACTCGCCCTGGCCTGCGACCTTCGTCTGGCCTCGGAAAAAGCGCGTTTCGCCTTTCCCGAAACTGGCCTGGGCATTACCCCTGGCTT
Organism: Clostridiales bacterium; assembly: GCA_004556455.1. Lineage (GTDB taxonomy): Bacteria > Bacillota > Clostridia > Saccharofermentanales > DTU023 > SFGY01. The sequence continues at coordinate 184,710 of SFGY01000007.1, forward strand.
TGGCGGCACCCAGCGTCTCGCCCGTCTGGTCGGACCTGCGCTCGCCTCTGAGCTGATCTTTACCGGGCGCACGGTCAAGGCCGATGAAGCTCTGGCCAAAGGCATGGTCAGCCAGGTTTGCGCCCCCGAAGAACTGCTCGATAAGGCACAGGAGCTCGCTGACACCATCGCCGGCCGCGCCCCGATTGCCATCCGTCAGGCCAAAAAAGCCATTCGCGGCGGACTTGACCTTACCCTCGAAAAAGGCCTGGACTATGAGTCTGAGTGCTTCGGTGAATGCTTCGACTCCGAAGATCAGAAAAACGCCATGAAGGCCTTTGTGGAAAAACAGCCCTTTAATGACTTTCAAAACCGCTAAGGGTTAAGTGAAGGTGCCGTAAAAGCTCTCTTCGCTATGACATTTTAAAAGCAATACGAAACCCCTGAAAACGCTTGTTTTCAGGGGTTTCTTTTTCAATGAAGCTCAGCTCATCGCTCATGAAGTCGCTTCAACAAAAATCGGCCCAGTGCTGGGCCGATTTTTTTAATTGATAGAAGATTGCTCTTTCCGGCTTATTTCTTGCGCACGTATTTCAGGCAGTCGAGGGTGACGGCGGTCAGAATGATAATACCTTCAAAGACGAACTGCAGGTTTGTGTCGATGCCAAGCACCGTGAGCGAGTAGGTCAGAGCCGTGAAGATCATAACGCCGACGACCACGCCGGAGATCTTTCCGATACCGCCGGTAAAGGAAACGCCGCCAACCACACAGGCCGCAATGGCGTCCATATCCCAGCCCTGGCCGTAGGCCGCGGAGCCGGATCCGGTCATGCGCAGGCATTCCAGCCAGGAACCAAAGCCATAGAGCACACCGGCCATCATAAAGGCCCCCATGGTCACCCAGAAAACGGAAATGCCCGAGACGGCAGCCGCTTCAGGGTTGCCGCCGACCGCGTAAAGGTATTTGCCGAAACGGGTTTTATTCCAGATAAACCAGATAATGATGATGGCTGCGACAGCCCAGGCAATAATTGTGGGGAAGCCTTTGATCGTAGGAATAAAGGTTTCCTTAATTGCCGGCTCAATCGCGCCGAAGGAAACGCCCTTGGTCGCATAGGTCACGAGGCCGAAAATAATCAGCATGTTCGACATGGTCGAAATAAAGGGATGCATCTTGTATTTAGCCGTAAAGAAGCCGGCCAGCGAGGTAAAGAGTACCGAGAGCACGATGCCCACAAAAAGAGCCAGAAAGGCTCTGCCGATCAGCGGCATATGGGTAAAATCAAAGATGTGTCCAAAAATACTGCCCGTATTGACGCCCCGGTGCATGATGACGGTTGAGGTCACCATGCCCATCCCGACCATGCGCCCGATGGAGAGGTCCGTTCCGGTCAAAAGGATCAGGCCGGCCACGCCGAGCGCGAGGAAGATGCGCGGGGAGGCCTGCTGCAAAATATTCAGCACGTTATTGGCGGTCAGAAGGCGGGTGTTTTTCAAAATTGGCGCCAGGAAGCAGAGAAGAATGAAGATCAGGATAATGACCAGGTAAAGTCCATTCTTGAGGAAGAACTCTTTGTTATTAAAAGAATAACGCCGGAGTTCCCATTTCTGAGCCTGCTTCTGTGCAAAAGTGAATTTAGACATGCGCAGCAGGTCAATCATGTGATACTGTTCGACAAAGGCCCGGTGGCGATTATCCTTAATCTCCTGCAAGGCCTTTTTATGCATCATTTTGGCATCGAAGAGGCGGTTTTTATAGACGTAATTCTCGTCTTTAATCTCCTGCTGCATCTCCGGTTTATGCTCGCTGCGAATTCTGGCAAGATTTTCTTTATGTTCTCTTGAAAGTGTAGCAAGATGCTTTTTGTGCTCTTCAATCGCCTGAATCTTGGCCTTTTTAAGGCTTTCCACTACCGGCTCATAATATTGGCTGCGATAATTCGCCTTGAGATAATCTTCTGCCTCTTTGATGAGTGCATTGACCTCTGCCTTATTTTTGGCTTCCACAGCCAGGGCAGCCTTCAGGGCTTTTTTGTCCTCCGCCACGATGTCCGCCTTTTCGGCCTTCGAAAAATTGCGGTCGTTGCGGATAAGTTCTATGTGACGGCGCAGGCTCAGAACCTTATCCGTCCCTTCAACCCGCAGCGCATCGATCTTCTCCTGAATCGCGGCAACATGCTCGCTGATGGGACGCAGGAGCTCTTCCTGCTGCTCCACACTCAGAATGCCGCTCTGATCGGCCTGTAGCCTCTTCTCATCTGACATAGGTCTCTCCCCTTATAAATACTTCGCGCTGAGGCGCAAAAGCTCTTCCTGATTGGTCTCTCTGGTATTCACAATGCCGGAGAGATAGCCGTTGGACATGACTGCAATGCGGTTGGTAATTCCCAGAATTTCCGGCATCTCTGAGGAAACGACCAGGATCGTCTTGCCCTCTTTGGCCATTTTGATGATGAGTTCGTAAATCTCGTATTTTGCTCCGACATCTATGCCTCGTGTCGGTTCATCCATCATGAAAACCTTGGGCTCACATTCCAGCCATTTGCCAAAAATGACTTTTTGCTGATTGCCGCCCGAAAGGCTGGTAATCATGTCATCCGGGCCCATGGTTTTGGTGCGCATCACCTTGATCTGTTTCACGGTCGCCTTGACCATTTTCGTATCCGAAAGCGCCATTCCCGTCTTGTATTGTTCCAGGTTGGCGATCGTCGTATTAAAGGTAATGTCACCTTTCAGAAAGAGCCCGTTCGCTTTGCGCTCTTCGGTGATCATGGCAAAGCCATGTTCCATGGCTTCACGGGCATTGGCGAAGTTCATCAGACGACCTTTGTAATAGACACGTCCCGCAGCACGCGTGCGCACGCCGAAAATGGTCTCGAAAAGTTCGGTGCGCCCTGCGCCGACCAGACCATAAAAGCCAAAAATCTCGCCTTCCCGAACCTCAAAAGAAACGTCCTTAAGATAAGGCGGATATTTTGTTGAAAGATGGACCACTTTGAGAATCGGCTCACCGGGCTGATTGTCCACCTCAGGAAAACGATTTTCCAGAGATCGCCCGACCATGGCGGAAATCAACTCGTTCATATTGGTGTCAGCCACATTTTTCGTGGCGACAAGTTTACCGTCCCGCAGGACAGAAACCTGATCGCAAATCTCGAAGACCTCATCCATTTTGTGAGAAATATAAATTAAGGAAACGCCCTGATCTCTGAGTTTTCGCATCATGGCAAAGAGCTTTTTCACTTCCGGCTCCGTGAGCGAGGAGGTGGGCTCATCAAGCACAATGATTTTGGAGTGATAGGAGATCGCCTTGGCAATCTCGCACATCTGCCGCTCAGAGACAGACATTCTGCGCATGGGCTGAGTTAAGTTAACGGTCATCCCCAGGCTGCGGAAGAGCTCAGCAGCCTCATTTTTCATCCTGGCTTCATCAATCATGCCGACGGAATTCAGGGGATAACGCCCCAGAAACAGATTGTCGACCACACTTCGGTCCAGGCACTGATTGAGTTCCTGATGGACCATGGCAATGCCGTTTTCCAGAGCCTCCTTTGGTCCGGAAAAGGCCACCTCCCTGCCGTCAAGGAAGATACTGCCTTCATCCTTCTGATAAATGCCGAAAAGGCATTTCATCATCGTGGATTTTCCTGCGCCATTCTCGCCCATCAGGCCCATGACGCTCCCTTTTCTGACATCCATGTCGACGTGGTCCAGAACCACATTACGGCCGAAGGCTTTCGACATACCACGGATGGAAAGCACGATCTGATTTTCAGTTTCAGCCATCGTCAACCCTCCTGATTATAAAAAAGGTTATCAGGAAGGGGAGCCTTCCTGATAACCCGACGGAACCACTTAGTCCGCCACGACTGCCTTTGCAGAGAGGCTCCTGTTATTTCTTGAGGATCTCCATGTAGGAAGCCGCGTTATCGGTCTTCACCATGTTGATGGCGAAAGCGTCATACTGGCTGGGGTTGCCCAGGCGGTTGGTGATGTTGGACTCGGTCTGACCGTCGCCGCCGATGTATTCGACTTTGAGGTTCAGAAGTTTGTCATAGTTCTGGAGCAGAGGCTGATAGGTTGAGCCGAGGAAGTTATCCGCGGAGTTGTAGATATTCAGCCAGACGTTCTTCATCGGATGCGCCTTCTCATCGAGCTGGTTGGCAACCGGCTTGTAAGGAACGGTGGAATCCAGGAAGTCTTTGTAGTTCTCAGAAGTGACCGCGAGGTTGAGGGCGTAGTAGGAACGCTCGGCTTCGACATATTTGTAGTCTGTGTCGGTCAGGACGTTGCCCGCATCATCCTTGATGCTGATGCCGGTGTTGACATCGACGTTATCGAGCAGGTTGCGCAGAACACGGAGCGTCAGGTAAGCCTGAACGTCAGCATGCTGGCTGATCGTGCCGCCGAAACCGTCAGCAATGGCCGCAACAGCGTCGCTGTTGGCGTCGTAACCGAAGGTCGGGACTTTGTTCTCTTTGGACCAGCCGTTGAACATGGCCATGCCCATGCCGTCGTTGTTGGAGACGACGATATCAATCTGATCACCAAAGGTGGAAGCCCAGGTGCTGATGGCGTTGCCGGCCGTAGCCGCATCCCAGGTGGCGCCTGCGGCGTTCTTCATTTCCTGAGAAGCCAGTTCGCGAACCACAAAGGTCTTGTCGCCGGCTTTGATTTCGCCGTCTTTGACGACCGTAGCTTTGCCGTCAACGTTGGTGCCGGCGGGGGTGGAGTCGATCGCGCCGTCTTTTTCAACTCCCGTGCCGAGAGCTTTACGGGCGCCACGCGTACGGGCGATGGAGTCGTTGTGGCCGATATCGCCGATAGCGAGAACGTAGCCGATGGTGCCATCACCATTGCGGTCGATTTCATCGGCGTGTGCCATGATGTAATCCACGACCATCTGGCCCTGGAGTTCTGCACCCTGGTTAGCATCAAAGCCAACATAGTAGGTCTTGTCGTTGAAGTTCAGAGCTTCCATGTCGAGCTCACCAGTGGAGCTGTTGGAGGGCTGACGGTTGTACCAGACCAGGGGCTTGTCCTTGTTGGCCACTTCGCCGCCGTCAGCTTTTTCTTCTGCCTTGGGCTCATCAGCCTTTTCTTCGGCTTTGCTTTCGTCAGCTTTTTCTTCTGCCTTCGTTTCCTCGGCCTTTTCGTCAGCCTTTTCCTCGGCCTTGGGGGCTTCGGTTTTTTCTTCAGCCTTGGGGGCCTCGGTCTTCTCAGGGGTATTCGCAGGGGCGCAGCCAACGATAAAGGCAGCCATCAATGCGATAACAACCAGAAGGCTCATTATTTTTTTCATAAACTATCCTCCTAAAGATTTACGCAAACCTGTGCAAACTCTTGCACACGAGAACAACTCGTGTGGTTCGCTGAGCGCGAAAAGCCAGCACACGGGTGCGTGTTTACACCGAAATCATAGCAAAGATAGGTCCAATAAACAAGCTGACAAAAAGTATCTCCCTCCCATCGTGGGCTTTATGCACTTTTTGAAAAAGCCTGAAAAACCGTCCTTTTTCGCCTGCATCCTGCCCTCACGGCAGAGCTGCTGTTCCCTCTGTTAACTCTCACTCAAAAAAGGCCCTCGCTTTTAAAAAGCAGAGGGCAGAAGTTTGAGAAACTCAGGCGTTCACAGCCGCTTTACAAAGAGGGCGCGGATGGCATTCAGGACGGCCAGTACCATAACCCCGACATCGGCAAAAATGGCCGTCCACATATTGGCCAGACCCAGGGCGCCGAGCAGGAGACAGAGCAGCTTGACCCCCAGAGCAAAAACAATGTTCTCCCGAACAATGCGCAGACATTTGCGGGCGATGCGGATGGCTTTGGCCACATTTCGCGGGTTATCGTCCATCAGCACCACATCCGCCGCTTCTATCGCCGCGTCGCTGCCCAGGGCTCCCATGGCGATGCCCACATCAGCCAGGCGCAGCACCGGGGCATCATTGATCCCGTCGCCGACAAAGGCCAGTCCTGATTTTGCTGGGCGCACGGCAAGAAGCTCCTCGAGTTTAGCCACTTTATCACCCGGCAGCAGTTCGCTTTCCACCCGATCGATGCCCAGTTTCCGCCCCACTTCTCCAGCGACACGGGCGTCATCGCCGGTAAGCATGACGATCTCGTGAACGCCAGCCTGCCTGAGTTCCTGAACAGCCGCGGCAGACTCTTCCTTGATCACATCCGAGATAAGGATATGCCCCGCGTAAGCGCCATTGATGGCGATGTGTACGATGGTTCCTACATGGCCGCAGGGAATAAAGTCCAGCCCCAGACGCTGCATGAGTTTTTCGTTACCGGCAGCCACCTCTGTGTCGTCAACCACAGCGGTGACCCCTTCGCCGTGATATTCCTTAAAATCACGGACGCGGGAGCGCTCGGGCTCATGACCCCAGGCTTCCCTGAGGCTCCTGCTGATCGGGTGAGAGGAAGCGTATTCCGCGTGTGCCGCAAGTTCGAGAATTTTTTCCTGCGAATAGGAACTGTGGTGTAAGCCCTGAACCTCAAAACTACCACGGGTCAGCGTCCCTGTCTTATCGAAGACAACCGTTCCTGTTTTGGCAAGCGTTTCGAGGTAGTTCGCACCTTTGATCAGAATACCTTCCCGGCTCGCTCCACCCAGGCCAGCAAAAAAGCTCAGAGGGATGCTGGCGACCAGAGCGCAGGGACAGCTAATGACCAGAAAAATCAGCGCACGGTAAATCCAGTTGCCCCAAAGGGGGTCGAGGCCCATAAAAATCCACCTGATGAGGGGCGGTAAAAAAGCAAGGGCCAGGGCCGAAAAGGTCACGACCGGCGTGTACACGCGGGCAAATTTACTGATAAATTCCTCGGATTTTGCTTTGCGCGAACTCGCATTTTCCACGAGCTCAAGAATTTTAGAAACGGTGGATTCGCCGAAGGGTTTTGTCGTTTTAATCCTCAGTACAGCGCTGAGGTTGATACAACCGCTGATAATCTCGTCCCCTGCACCGACTTCGCGGGGCAGGCTCTCACCCGTCAGGGCTGCTGTATTGAGAGTAGAACGACCTTCAATAACTCTCCCGTCAATCGGCACTTTTTCGCCGGGCTGCACCACAATGGTGCTGCCCACAGGCACTTCGTCCGGATCGACCACGACCAGCTCTCCCTCACGCTCCAGCCGCGCCGTATCCGGCCTGATGTCCATGAGCTCCGCAATATTCTTCCGGCTGCGGCCGATTGCGACACTCTGGAAGAGCTCGCCCAGCTGATAGAAGAGCATGACCGCCACAGCTTCGTTGATATCGCCGCTGCGCTGATAAATGGCCAGGGCAATCGCTCCCAGCGTGGCCACGGCCATGAGAAAATTCTCATCAAAGAGGCGGCGGTTACAGAGGCCGCGCCAGGCTTTGCGCAGAATATCCCCACCCACAATGAGATAGGCCACAAAAAGTCCGATAAACTGAAGCAGTCTGGCCAGCCAGAGGTCCACGGCCGCACCTTCCGGCAGAGCAAAAAAAGCTGCCAGGCCTGCCATAAAAGGACTTTTCGCCTGAAATGCCGCGATATTCTCCCCGGGCACACGCAAGATCTTCCCCAGTAAAAAAGCTGCGCAGTTTTCCAGGGGCAAAAAATTAAAGAGAAGGAGCAGGGCCAGAGCCACTAGAATTCTCTTCAGGAGCTTCTTTTGTTTATTTGACATCTTAATGACCACTTTCCATAACTTGCCTTTATCTCGCTGAGCTCTGCAAGACAACTTTCCAGATCATGTTTCGTATCAGCTTGCATTGCGAGACAGCCCATTCGACATCAGAACTCAATGCAGCAATCCGGCTCAATCTTCTTGCACGCTTTGGCTACTTCCTGCATAACCTTCTGTGGGTCACTTCCTTCCGTGAAAACCACGCTCATTTTCTGCATCATAAAATTCACCGAAGCCTCCGCCACACCCGGAATATTACGGGCTGCACGCTCCATTTCGTTGGCACAGTTGGCGCAATCCACTTCGATCGCATAACTCTTTTTCATTTTCACTGCCTCAGCTTTCTATATATTTTTATTTCCTAAAACTTTTTGCTCACAGGCATAGCAATCTTGTATTTTTTTACTCACAGGCACATCAAGCTTGAGCCGAACGTTCAGGCGCTTGTCGTCCTAAGCGTTTCAGCATGCTCGCAGATCCTGCAAGCAAGAGCCAACGCTTTAAACAAACGATTAAACATTTGTTTAATCGTTAGCTTCATTATAGCTTGGTCCCAGAAAGTGTCAAGACAACTTTTAAAGAAAACGAAACTCATGCCTCACGACGGGTGATGCAGTCTATGAGTGCGGGTCTTTTCCTGTTGACTCAGTCGACGGACGTCTATAACAGAGATAATTACGATGAGATCGATAGGATAAAGTCATTGTAAAGGTATCTTATGTGATTGAGCTGGTCTGGAAGTGGTCGTAAGATAAGTCTGGTCTTTAAAAAAGTCCCGCACACAGTTGAAGCTACTCTTTTCCAGACTCTGTAATGCGTGGTGTCGGGCTGAATTGCTGCGGCTATCTGCGGGCATTTGCAAATCTTTTGCAAATATATAAGGAGGTTGTTGATTTGGATCTGTTGTTAAGTCTTAACTGGATGGCCATCTTTGTCCTGTCCATCGCATTATTGTGCTTCAAAGGCCTCAACTGGCTCTCTGAGAAAATTAACTGGACTTTGGTGGTACTCCTGGCGATGGTACTGGGTGCGGCGATCGGTCTCGTTTTTTCGACTACTGACGGCAGTTATCTGACCTGGGTCAGTCTGATCGGAGATATTTATATCCGTATTATTAAGGCCGTAGTGGTTCCTGTCGTCTTTATTTCCATCATCGCGGGGTTTATCAGCCTGAACGATAAGGAAAAAATTCGCACCATCGGCCTCAAGTCTGTTTTCTGGCTGATGTTGTCGGCAGCTGCTGCGATTGTGCTCAGTATCCTTTTTGGCTCCGTTTTCCATCTGGGAAACGATGGCGCTATGATCTTTAAAGAGATTGACAGTGTGTCAGAGAGTACTCTCGCCGCCTATGAGGGCGTGCAGAAGAGCTTCGATCAGGTTCTCCTGAATCTCTTCCCAAGTAACGTGCTGGGTGACATGGTCAACAATAGTATTGTCCCGGTGATCTTTAGCGCCATTGCTCTCGCTCTGGGCTATATCGCGGTTGCGTCGGAACAGGGTGAAGCTAAAGTTTTGCCGTTCAAACACGTGGTAGAGGCCTGCAAAGAGATCATTTACCGCATTCTGGCCTTCATTATTGACATGACCCCTTACGCTGTGCTCTGCCTGACAGCCACAGCCGCCGGCAAACTGTTTACTGACCGCTCGGCCCTCTTGCAGCTCCTGCTCCTTGTCGTGTTGATTTATGTTCTCTGCTTTCTGCATGCCTATGCCTTTAACGCCATTCTCATCCGCTTTGTGGCGAAACTCAGTCCCCTGCGCTTTTTCAGAAAAATTTTCCAGGCTCAGGCCACGGCTTTTACTACTCAGAGCAGCGTCGGCACTCTGCCCGTGACTATTGATTCCCTCGTGAAGCGCGTGGGCGTAGACGAAGAAGTGGCGAATTTTACCGCACCTCTGGGCACGACCATCGGCATGCCCGGCTGCACCTGTATCTGGCCCGTGCTGCTGGCCATTTTCTACAAAAATGCGGTCGGCCTCGCCTGGGGCGTTCAGGATTATCTCCTGCTCTTTGTTCTTACTCTGATCCTCGCTCTGGGCAGCGCAGGTATCCCCGGCATTGGCGTCGTCTCCGCAGTAGCTGTTTTCAGCGCGATGAATCTGCCGATTGCCGCCGTTGTTCTCATGATGCCGATTAACAGCATTTCGGACATGGCCAGAACCATGAACAATGTCACCTGCTGCAATGTTTCGGCCACTCTTGTAGCCAGCCAGACCGGTTTGCTCAATCGGGGAATTTTTGAGGCGGACCACAAGTAAACCGATCAGGAGTGATGATATACAAAGAAAGGAAGTTCCTATGAAGAAGTCCAGCCTGTTTCTCATCCTTTTGCTTCTTGTCAGCGGCCTGATGACCTTCGTGAGCGCCAAACTCTCTGTAACCCGCTTTGATGCAGCGGTCCGTGAGCTGGGCGATATCCATTATGACGAGGCCAGCAAGGCAGGACTCGACAGAGCCGAAAAATACTGGCAGGCGCTCGATAAAAATCTCAAATGTGACGAGCGTGTCAGCGAAAAAGAAACATTTGTCGAAAAGAAAAAAGCTTATGCCAACCTGGCCATGAAAGCGGCGATCATCAGCGACAAGCGCAAGATTGCCGATGAATTGAGCGATGAAGCAATCCTCGCGAAGATCACGGAAGCACGCGAAACTCTTGATGCCTATCTGAGCCCCGAAGAGCAGAGCAGCCTTGACAATTACAAGGAATTCACCAGTCTGGAAGCCGCTTTTGCAGCCAATGACGCTAATGGCGGTTCCGCACCGGCTGAAGAAGAGGCTCCGCCCATGTGTTAGCCCCTGGCGCACGCAGCTTCAAATGACAGCCCCCAAACTTCTCAGGGTCCTGATCCATGTGTTAGCCCCTGAGTGCAGGCGGGAACAATCATGAAGCTGACAAGCTGACAGTGACTGCGGCAAGCGTTAATCCTTGCGTACAAGCTGGTCCAGCATGGATGTGAAACAAATTTGCCAAAAACAAATTTGAATAAAGAAAAAGAAAGAAGACTCTTATGAAAAAAACAATTTCTGTTTTGATCAGCCTCCTGCTCCTTGCAGGAATGTTCTTTACCGGCAATCTCAACGTGGCTGCAGAAGAAGTCAAAATGCCGAGTGATCCCGACTTCGATTTTGAGAACGAATACATGTATGGCGACTACAATGCCCATTCGCTGGCTGATGAAGACCATCAGGGAAAAATCGAAACCTTCGAAGACAAGGAGATCGTTTACGAGATCATTAATTACGATCACCTGCTTGAAATCCTGAATTCTGAAGGTAATTATCTGATTCAATTCAGCGGCTCCTGGTGCCACAACACCCGTGCGCTCGCTCCCGCCGTTCAGAAGCTGGCCAAAAGCTATGGCATCAGGAAAATCTACATGTACGATTTTCACTTTGACAACAAGGCCGATGGCAACACCTTCATCCGTATGACCAACGGCAAAGAGAATGTCGGCGTGAACTATAACTACATGTATGGCGAAATCATCAGCCAATATCTGGATAATCTGGACGACTGGGTCGAGTATCCCTCAAGCACCGAAGCTGCCATCACCTATACCAACGCCGAAGGCAAAGAGACAACCGTAGCCAGATTACAGGAGCCTTTCCTCTTCCTCTACAATAAGGACAACAAAGAAAACAACTCTTCTGCCGATGTGAAACACGACAAGTATCCGATCGTCTATGCATTTGAAGAAATGGTCGACCGCGACGCCAACGGGGTCTACGTCAGCAAAAAAGATGCCAGCGGTGAAGTGATCAAAGACGCTGAAGGCAAACCCGAACGCGAATACATCACGGAAGACTTTGAAGGACGCCTGGAGAAACTCTTCCAATTCATCAAGGACAATAAGATTGAACTCGCCAGCTACGACAAGGTGGCCGCTCTGAAGAGTAAATTTGCCTCTCTGACCGATGCTGACAAACTCGCTCTTTATCCGATTAACTATGCTCAGCTCGTCTGGCTACTGGACCAGCCCGGGAAGACCTATGTTCTCTTTGCCAATCCCTCCGATGACGCCATCAACAAGATGGTCGGCGAACTGAACCAGAAAGCCCTGGATGCAAACGTTAAGATCTACCTCGTGGATAACCGTACCGACGCTGGAATCGTCACAAAATGGAATTACAAAGACCGTGAAAGCACCGACTTCCTGGCGGATGACGGTATGCTCAAGTTCATGAAAGAAGATCTGATCGCCCGTTTCTTCACCAATCTTGAAGCGAAAGACCTCACCCCCGGAACGCTCGTCGCCTATCAAATCGATGCTGTCGATACCGATGGCTTCCCGGCTCCGGTGGTTGATGTGACGAGCAATGCAGCCGATCTCGACCGTGTTCTTACTTCTCTGAAGTAAGCTTATCGTTGGCCAGTGGCCCGCGCTGCGGGATTGAAAATTATACAAAGAAGGCGGCAGAACTGCCGCCTTCTTTATTTTCGTAATCAGCAGCGGTTGAAAAAGTCCAGGGCTGTCTGGCAATGCAGGGCCGCGCCTGCGCTGAACATGGATTCATCGAGATCGAAGCGGGGGGAGTGGTGCCCGTTGAATTTACCCTGAATCAAGCCCGGGTTGCTCATGAAAACAAAGCAGCCGGGGACTTTTTCCTGGTAGAAGGCAAAATCTTCGCCGCTCATCACGGGCGATTTAAGGGGGTAAAGGGCCTCAGCGGAAAGAACTTTCCTGGCCGCGTTCACCACGAGATCTGTCATGGCATCGTCGTTGATAACGGCGGGGTAATTAAAACTGTGCTCAATCTCTACCCTCGCTCCGCGCGCAGCCGCAAGGCCTTCAGCGACTGCTCTGATGCGCTCGGCCAGCCAGACACGGGTTTCCGGGTGCAGCGTGCGCACGGTTCCTTCGAGTTCAACAGTGTCAGGAATGATATTCTGGTTAAAGCCGCCGGATATGCGCGTGATGGACAGTACAGCCGCTTCGGTGGGATTGAGTTCGCGGCTGATCAGGGTCTGCAGAGCCAGGACGATTTCCGAAGCCAGGACAATGGGGTCGATACAGGTATGGGGATAAGCCCCGTGCCCACCCCGGCCATGGACTTGGATATAGAGGCGATCCATGGCGGCCATGATCGGCCCTTTGATATAGGCTATTTTACCCTGGGGAACCTCCGGGCTCATCTGCCCTGCGTGCATTCCGAAAACGGCGTCCACGTGAGGGTTTTCCAGGCAGCCCTCGCGAATCATCGGCTCCGCCCCGCCAGGGTATTCCTCTCCGGATTGGAAGAAAAGTTTGACCTGACCGGAGAAAGCCTCACGATGGGCCGAGAGCCAGGCCGCTGCGCCCAGGAGCATGGCCGTGTGGCCATCATGCCCGCAGGCGTGCATACAGCCGTTTTCCGAGGCAAAGGGCAGACCAGTATCTTCGCGCACAGGCAGGCCATCCATGTCGGCCCTCAGAGCGATCGTCCGCCCTTCTTCTCGTCCCGGAATCAGGCCAACCAGTGAGTTGCCTTCGACGAAAAGCTGAAAGGAAATACCCAGCTCTTTAAGGACCTTCTGGACATAGGCTGAGGTCCTGGGCAGATGATTGCCTATCTCCGGGTTTCTATGGATGTCCCGCCTCCACCCCACCATGCGTTTTTGTAAATCGACCCATTCCGGGGATTTAAGATCAATGGTTGTCATCATTTTTATTACTCTCTATGTTTACAGGGTACATTCGCTGATTTCAATGTGAAATGATTTCAGTGTGAAATCATTTACTTCGGTGTACACTCACTGTTTTTGTGGTCACTCCCTCCTCTCAGTGGGAGTTACCGAACTGTTTCAGTATCGTATTCTTATCTCCGAGGACAAGGAGTTTCCAGGGATCTTCGAGGACTGTCGAGGGCAGAATCCTGTATTGCAGGGTCTTTTCTTTTTTCAGAGCAACGATGGTCACATTGTATTTTTTACGAACATCCAACTGGCCTATGCTTTTCCCCAGCCATTCCCGCGGAATGGGAATCTCGACAATGGCGTTGTCATGGTCGATCTGGAAAAAGTCGAGAAGATTGTCCGAGGCAAAGCGCAGGGCGGTCCACTCACCGATCTGACGCTCGGGATAGACAATAAAATCCGCCCCGTTGCGCAGGAGAAACTTGGCATGAACATCGCGTGCCGCCCGGGAGACGACCTTCTGCGCACCAAGCTCCTTGAGCAGGAGGGTGCTCTCAAGTGAGTTTTGAAAATGATCGCCAATCGCCACAATACAGAGGTCGAAATTGCGCACGCCGAGAGACTCCACAAAAGCTCTGTTGGTGGCATCGCCAATGAGGGCGTTGGTCACATAGGGCAGAACCGCGTTGACGCGGTTCTCTTTAACATCGATCGCCATCACCTGATGATTCATTTCGTTCAGCTGCATAGCCACATGGCGGCCAAAACGGCCAAGCCCAATCAATAATACCGATTTCATGTCTGCTTCCTTTCTTTCCTGCTCCTTCTTAACAAAGTAACTCTCGACTGAGCAAGTCCTGGCGCTTCGCCCTGAGATGGAATATCCACAAAGAATTTTTTCTCTGCAAGGAGCCAAGATCCTGCTCCATTACGCCGTTTAGCCCACAGTCAGTCTTTCTTCAGGGAATTTAGCACCTGGACTGCTCTTCTCCATCAAGGTCGCAAAGATCAGGGTCAGACCTCCGACACGCCCGATATACATGAGAAAGATCAGGATCAATTTTGAAATCACGCTAAGCTTCGCCGTGATACCGAGCGAAAGGCCGACCGTGCCAAGCGCCGAAGCGGCTTCAAAGAGGGCCGGCATAAGCTCCACCCCATCAATCGCCGCAAGCAGCAGCCCTCCCGTCAGCGAAAGGCTGATGTACATAAAAAAGATGGTGCCTGCCGTGCGTAAGGTCTCTGAAGATACGCGTCTCCCATAAAAATGCGTATATTCGTGTCGACGAAAAACGGAGATGCTGGTAAAGAGCACGACCGCCAGGGTGGTGTTTTTCATACCGCCAGCTGTCGAGCCGGGAGAACCGCCGATCAGCATGAGCAGAATCATCACGAGCTGGCTGACTTGCGACATGCTGCCGAGGTCAACCGTGTTAAATCCCGCCGTGCGCGTGGTGACCGACTGAAAAAGAGATTTCAGGAGACGAAGTTTAAGCGGTTCGCCCGCAAAATCGCGGAAGAAAAAGAGGAGAGCCGGGGCCACGATAAGGATGAGGGTTGTGGTCAGAATCACCTTCGTCTGCATTTGCCAGCGGTGGGCATGCAGGCGATGCTCGCAGAGATCATCCCAGGTCAGAAAGCCAATACCCCCGAGCACAATAAGGCCCACGATGCAGATATTGATCACCACATTACCCTCATAGAGGCAAAGTGAGGAGCCTGGTACCTTAGTTCCCATGAGGTCGAAGCCAGCATTACAAAAGGCTGAAATCGAGTGAAAAAAGGCGTAGAAAAGGCCCTTGCCAAAACCGAAATCATGTATGAAAACCGGTGCCATATACAGCGCGCCCAGGGTTTCCATAATGGCCGTGCTTTTCAGAATAAACAGTGTGAAGCGGAGGATACCGCCAACCTTGGGGGCAGAAATTGAGGCCTGCATGGTCTGCCGCTCCCTGAGGTTGATACGTTTGCCGGAAAGCAGAAAGAGGGCAAGGGCAACGGTCACGACGCCCATGCCGCCAATCTGGATGAGCAGGAGAATAATACTTTGTCCAAAGGTCGACCAGTACGTTGCTGTATCGTGCACAATAAGGCCTGTCACACAGAGTGCAGAGGTTGAAGTAAAGAGGGCATCGAGAAAAGAGGCGCCTGGCTTGCCCTGGGTGGCAAAAGGCAGCATGAGCAGGAGCGTGCCCAGAAGGATGACCCCCAGAAAGCCGAGGATAATGACCTGAGCCGTCGACATGTGGCGGTGGCCGCGATATTCTTCTTCGCTCAATAAGATTTTCATGTTCCTCCATAGCTCGTTCTAACCCGGTTTTATATGTCCGCCCTCGGCATCAGCGCAGAATCTGAGCCTTCACAATGGTGTAAGCTTCGAGCGCCATTGCTATGACCGTTCGCGGCTTTAGCGCAGACCTGAACGCTCCTGCAAACTGAACTTAGATTATACCACCAGAGGGCAGCTCAAATGGTAGAGCAGAGGCTGATGAGCACACACGGTTTCCCTGGGCTTCGGCCTTCCAGAATTGCGTCCTGACCTGCTGCATTCGGCAACGTCCAGCGTGAGGAAGAAATGTGGGGTAACATACTCTCCGAACTCTGACGCTTCCCTGGGCGTCGTCCAGGAGGAGAAAGCCCCCATCTTCAAAAAGTAAACAATTTGACTCCATGAAAGCATGAAAATTCATTGATTTTTTTATCTGTCTCTTCTATTCTTTCTTTTAGTGTGGACATGTGCCACATATTTCCGTAGCACTTTGAGGAGGTATTTATGGAAATTTTGAAACTCATCGGCGTGCTTATCGTAGTTATCGGTTTTGCCGTTAAACTGGATACCATCGCCACTGTCGTCATTGCCGGCATTGTCACAGGACTTGTCGCCGGTATGCCTCTGGATCAGATTCTGACGATCCTGGGAGAAAAATTTCTGTCCAACCGTCTGGCGACCATGTTTGTCCTGACCCTGCCGGTTATCGGACTTTGTGAGCGCTATGGCCTGAAGGAAAAGGCTATCGATCTCATTTCCAGGATCAAAGCGGCAACCGTTGGACGCATTGCCCTGCTCTATCAGGCCATCCGTATACTTTCTTCCGCTCTTTCGCTCAGAATCGGCGGTCACCCGCAGTTTGTCCGCCCCCTGATTAACCCGATGGCCCAGGCGGCTGCGGAAAGCAGATATGGCAAATTAGACGAAAAACATCAGGATGCGATTAAAGGTCTGGTGGCCTCCGCAGAAAATACGGGGAACTTCTTCGGGCAGAACGTCTTTATGGCTTCTTCCGGCACCCTCCTGATCTCGACGACCCTGATCGAGCAAGGTTATCCCGATGCAACCAACCTCGCTGTCGCCAAGTGGTCCATTCCTGTCGCTGTGATTTCTGTCGTGGTGGCTGCACTCTATTATTCCTACTTCGATAAGAGCCTTCAGAGCAAGCTCCTGAATGGTCAGAAGGTTAAATAGGAGGTAAAGGAAGATGGATTGGAAATTATTTAATACCATTTCGGGCGAGTTCTTTTATATTCTCATTGCCCTGATTTTTGTTCTTGTGGGTCTGAATGCCTTCCGCACCGTCAAACATCCCAGCAAGAAATATACCACCCTGGCCTTCTGGCTCATCTTAGCGTTTACCTTCGCCATTGGCCCTCACCTTCCCGGTATCGTCACCGGCATTTGCGTCGTGATCGTAGCTCTGCTGACCGGTATCAAGGGAGTTGACCACGGTGAGTGTCACGATCCTGAGCCTGCGGAATCCAGAAAACACGCCGATCACATCGGTTACAAGGTCTTTCTGCCTCCACTGACTCTGGCCGTTTCCGCTGTCCTCCTGGCCAGTTTCCTGCCCAAAATGTCCGGTGCTGTGGTTCTCGGTTTCTCCGGCATCATCGGCCTTATCGCGGCCCTGCTGCTGACGAAAGCCGGGCTGCGTATGTCCGCGCAGGAAGGCGTCCGCCTTATGGACAATGTCGGCACGACCGGCTTCCTGCCTCAGCTCCTCAGCGCCCTGGGCGCCGTCTTTACGGTGGCCGGTGTTGGTGAAGTCATTTCTCAGGGCGTTTCTTCCGTCGTCCCCGAAGGCAACAAATTCATCGCCTGCGTCGTTTACTGCCTGGGCATGGCTCTCTTTACCATCATTATGGGTAACGGTTTCGCCGCATTCTCCGTCATTACCGTCGGTATCGGCATCCCCTTCCTCATCATGCAAGGAGCTAATCCTGCCGTGGTCGGCGCTCTTGGCCTGACCGCCGGTTACTGCGGAACGCTGCTCACACCGATGGCAGCCAACTTTAACATCATGCCGGCCGCTCTGTTGGAAACGAAGAGCCAGTACGCCATCATCAAGGCTCAGGTACCCTTTGCCCTGATTATGCTGCTGATCCACATCGGCCTGCTGTATTTCCTGGCTTTTTAATTCCGAAGTTTGAATCCCATCGGCCTGACAAAAGTCAGGCCGATGGACTTGAAGACAGGAAAACAAGAAGATCTACCGAATTCAAAAACATCTTATGGGGGAATGTCATCATGAAAATTTTGCTCACAGCCTTTGATCCCTTCGGGGGTGAAAAAATCAATCCGGCTCTGGAAGCCGTCAAACTTGTTAAAGCGGAAGACCTTACGGCTGAGCTGATTAAGCTTGAAGTACCGACCGTTTTCCATAAGTCTATTAAAACGGTGCAGGAAGCCATGAGAAAGCATAAACCGGATGCCGTGCTCTGCGTGGGCCAGGCCGGTGGTCGCTTTCAGCTGACTCCGGAACGTGTGGCGATCAATCTTGATGATGCCCGTATTCCTGACAACGAAGGACAGCAGCCTGTCGACGAGCCTATCTTTGCCGATGGCGCTGATGCCTATTTCGCCTCACTGCCGATCAAAGCCATGGTCGAAAGCATCAAGGCCGAGAATCTTCCCGCAGCAGTTTCCAATACCGCCGGAACCTTCGTCTGCAATCACCTCATGTATGGCGTGCTTTATACCATCGCAAAAGAATTCCCTCAGTGCCGCGGCGGCTTCATTCACGTGCCCTTCATCCCCGCTCAGGTGGTCGATAAGGCCAACACTCCCTGCCTTTCCCTGAACGACATCGCCCGCGGCCTGACGGCTTCTCTCCAGGCCATCATCGCTCACGAGCACGATGTCAAAATCAGCGGCGGCAGAGAATTTTAGCTCAGTCGCCCGCTGTAGGATGGGTGGCAAAGAGTTCAGGAAAAGCCGCCCTGTGCAAGATGGGAAATCACCATCATCGCAGATGTCTTTAAATGACATTGCCAAAACTTCGCTGTGAAGCATTCTCCTTTTGTTCAGGCCTCCTGACGCGTACAAAATTGAAAGCTGAGATGAGACCCAATGAATCCTGAGATAAAGCTCCCACAAAAACCCACAGAGGCGCCGCCCCCAGGGCGGCGTCCTCCTTTACCTAAGCCTCGCGCCGTGAATCGTCCGCCCTTTCCAGGGCCTCCCCCAACAAGGCGTCAGATAGCGCCGCAGGCACGTGCAGGAGCTGCGCCTGAATCGCAGCCACTTTCACAGGCCGAAGCCGGGCGCTTCCGGCAAAATCCTTCTGCCCAGGCCACGAAACCTGGCCAGAAATCAATAAGGCAGCAAATGCCGCCGTTCCTGGCTGAAAGAGCTTCTCACGTCAACGTGCTGCCTGCCCAGTCCGGTGCTCTGCCTGCCCATGCAACGGCTGCCGACCCGAGCGAGCGTGAGCGTCGCGAAGCCTGGAGCAAGGACAGTGGCGTCCGGCAGGACAATAAGCATCGCCCGCCCTCCCCGACCAGAGTCGTCAGCTTCCCCTGGAAGCGCGTACTTTGGTGCGGCCTGCTGCTGATCCTCACGCTGGCGGTCTTCGTAAGCTCCTTCTCACTTTTCATCAAACAAAAATACCGCCTCGATATCGTCGACAGCGACGCTGCCGCAAGGCAGAAAGCGGACGCCGTCCTGGTTTTTGGCTGCGGGGTTTATGCTGATGGCAGCCCAACCCCTATGCTGCGTGATCGAGTTCTGCGCGGCGTAGAACTTATGCACAAGGGAGCGGCTAAGAAACTTCTGCTTTCCGGCGATCATGGTCAGAAAAACTACGATGAAGTTAACGCGATGAAAAAGCTGGCTCTGGAGCAGGGCATTGCTGCCGAGGACATCTTTTTAGATCATGCCGGTTTCAGTACCTGGGACAGCCTTAAAAGGGCCCACGATATCTTCGGGGTCCGCAATGTCACCCTTGTCTCCCAACGTTATCATCTCTACCGAGGCCTCTACATGGCAGATGCCCTGGGGTTGGAGTTTCGCGGGGTTCCGGCAGATCGACAAGCTTATGCAGGCCAATGGGTGAGGGAAATCCGCGAAATGCTCGCCCGCGTTAAGGGCTTATTTTCTGCTGTTTTTAACCTTCCCGCCGAAGTTTCCGGCCCGCCCATTGATCTCAGCGGTGACGGTCAGAGCAGCTGGGACTAAAGCTGGTGAGAGGCTGTTACGTTCATCAAGCAGCTTCAATAATCCTTTCTGTCAGAGCAAAGGAAAAGTGGCTTCGTTAGCAATGAGTTGTCCTAAAAAGTGCTGAATTAAGCAAAAAGTCGTCCTAAAATATGGCATGTAGTACATTTAGTCGTCCTAATAAATGTTATGTTTTACAATTAGTCGTCCTATTAAATGTCATCCAGGATATTTTTACGTATTCACGCTTTCCTGGGAATCAGTGTAAGGTACACCTTTTCTTTAGTATAAAAATTAGCTCGCTTGACAGGCAAGCTCCCTGAATTCAGGCAAATTGCTGAAGCAGCGAATGGAGAATCTCTGC
>SFGY01000072.1 GCA_004556455.1 Clostridiales bacterium
GGCTTGGCTCAAAAAGATGCCGGTCAGGTCAGGCTTCTGGGGCTGGATATGGATCAGCACGAAAAAGAGATCAAAAACCGCCTGGGCGTTGTTTTTGATGAAGGCTATTTGTATGAATCTCTCAAGATGAAAGAGATGAAAAGTATTGTCGCCAGTGCGTATACCCATTGGGACGAAGACGCTTATCGTCATTTTATGCAAAGATTCTCATTGCAGGAAGAACAGCGCATCGCAACCCTCTCAAAAGGGATGAAAATGAAATTTGCCCTGACGCTCGCCCTTTCCCATCGGGCTCAGCTCCTGATTATGGACGAGCCTACGTCTGGCCTTGATCCTCTGGTGAGAAAGGAATTGTTGGATATACTCAGCGAATTTATGGCAGCTGGCGGTAAAGGTGTTTTCTATTCCAGCCACATCACCTCTGATCTGGATAAATTTGCCGACATGATCGTCATGATCCACGACGGAAAAATCGTTTTTGTCGAAGACAAAGATGTTTTACTGGACAGCTATGTGTCGGTCAAGGGCGACAAAAATGAGCTCAGCGAAGAGCTAGAGAAAGCCTTTATCACTTTGAAACTTGGCGAATACAGCTTTAGCGGAATAACCCGACAAGTTCAGCTTCTCAAAGAGAGAATTCCGGATATTGTATGCGAAAGGGCCAACCTTGAAGCGATTATGCTTGCTCTTCTTGAAGGAGGTCACCACCATGCTTGCACTCATTAAAAAAGATATTCTCATCGCGAAAAAAATGTGGCTTGTCGTCATGCTTCTTACCTTGCTCATCCCCTTGTTTATTCGTTTTACAGGAGGCGATATCGCGATTCCATCAGGCGTTGTTTTATCCATGATGAGTATCTTACTTTCGATGATGATCTTTACTTCTATCGACCAGGAAGAAGATAAATATCCCAAAGCGAAAGCCCTGCTGACGACCGTCGGCTATAGCAGAAAACTTCAGATCCTGCACCGATATATCCTGATGGCCATTTTCTTTCTGTTCTGCATCCTCGTCATTTTTGTCGAATCTCTCCTTGTGACCGGACTTGCACCCGTCACGTTTATGGATTTATCCCTTGCCGTCTTTGCCTTTGCTTTCGTCTCCTCCCTTTATCTGGCCCTGACGACGACTTTAGGCACGAGGGCAAGTCAATATCTCGTTATGCTCGTCATCTTTGCCATTTCCATGGGTCCCGTCCTGATCTCGAAGTTTGAGATTAAAATCGACCTCAGCTTTTTCCAGAGGATTCATCCTGCGTTGCTCGCAACAGGCTTTCTCATTGCCGCCGTCTTCGTGGTGAGCTTGTCGTTAATCATCTCGCTTGCGGCCTACCGCAAAAAAGACTTGTAGGGGAGCGTTTGGAAATACCGAGCGCTAAAGAAGACCCGGCCTGGCTTATTCAATGTTCTGGCGAAACGCGCTTTCTGCAGAGTAAGACGAGCGACACGCTCACTTGCGCAGCCAGGTACTGGAAGCTCCGACTGGCCGGGTTTACAATGCCCTTATGAAGCGCATCCAGAACACAGCACAGAAAATGGAGGCCCTTTTGAGGGAACTTCAGGAAAAAGGGGAGAAGCCGAGGCTTTTGCTGCACTCCTGCTGCGGACCCTGCTCGTCCTCGGTTCTCGAATATCTTTTGCCCTATTTTCGTATCAGCGTCTTTTATTACAACCCGAATATCTACCCGAGGGAAGAATACGAGCACAGAAAGCGCGAGCAGCTGCGCCTGATTCAGGTGATTAAGGATGAGGCGCACCTGCGAGTTACGCGTTCAGGCGACAAAAATGCAAGCGCAGAAATTTCCCGCGACAAATCTGACGCTGATGGGCTTAATTCTGTCGATTCCACCCTCCACGAGCCTGAAGCTGCCGGAGCTTTCGGGGCTGTGCCGAGCGACTTGCCAGCCGTCATGCCTATCGCTGTGCCCGCTACCGTCTCCAGCACTGCTGTTCCTGCCCGCAAGGAGCCTGCAGGATCGGAGGCTTTTTGTTTCAATTTTCCCTTCGTGCCCGAGCTGGATACAATCGATGCCGACTACGATCCTGAGCACTATTTTGCCGCCGTCAAAGGCCTGGAAAATGAAAAAGAAGGTGGAGCCCGCTGCTCCGTCTGTTTTCGCCTTCGCCTTGCCAGAGCCGCCGATGTCGCCGCGGCAGGAGCCTATGATTTCTTTGCGACAACATTGACGGTCAGCCCCTACAAAAATGCCCCGCTCATCAACGCTGTCGGTGAGGAAGAGGGGGAGCGCGCCCGTGTGGCCTATCTTGCCTCCGACTTTAAAAAGAAAAATGGCGCTCTCCGCTCCAATCAGCTGAGCAAGGCCTACGGTCTCTACCGCCAGGATTATTGCGGCTGCGCCTTTTCGCGTCCTTCACAAGCAGAGCCCTCGTGAGCGAGCTCCGATTTTATTATAGAATCTTAAAGCCACTGGCCATCTTCATAATGCCACTGTCGGTTTTGAGTGCCTTCCATAAGAATTGGTGTAAAGAAAAGATTCAACCACTCTGCAGTAACTTCCAAGGGTACTTTGATCATAGCTTTCTTTTTTTTCACAAATGAAAGCCATCGAAGCCTATGAACGGCGTCTTCCGTAAAACTTGATTCAAAAGAAGGAATCCTCTCTGGCAAAGTAGTACCACGATGTAAGAAGGTTTCACGAAGGGCATGACGGAGTGAGGCTTCATGGATGATTTTGGTTTTAGTAATTATGTAAAGGTCATAAAAATCCTTGTATCTACTGTTTAACATACCGTTGGCAACAATCGCTTCCAATTTTTCTGCAATGACAGATTCGATGGAGTAGGCCGTTAATTTGGGCCTTTCTAATTCTAATAAAACCGGAAAATCAATCTGAATTGGTTCTGGAATAATGATGTCGCCATATCCAATATCGATGGAAATAGCAATTCTAGTTCGATCCAGACAAGCTACAACAGTTACGTTTAATCCGTGATATTCTTTAAAATCAGCAATATTTTTCACGATTAGTGATGAGAGATCATATTTTAGGGCATCGTCAATGTTCTGACTTATAATCTCTGAAAAGATGCCAAGCATTTCCTCTCGACGATTGCTGACACGTTGTGCGAGCAGATCAATATCTGTTGTTACTCGCTCATATTGTCTGTCATAGAGGGCATAGAGTAATATTCCGCCTTTTAGAATGAAATGATCGGCATAAGGAGAAATAGAAATCCGATAAAGCGTTCGCTCAAGTCCATAGTAGGTAAGGAGTTCCTGAAAGGGTCGTCCACTCTCATCAGACAAATTTTTCAGCTTAGCTTTGATCGATTCGGCTTTCATATGAGCAATACCTCCATATATCTCCGCAAAACCTGTGCTGCATGAAGTTTTTGAGCATACTCGTATAACAAATTGATATTTTTGTTCTTTTTGCTCAGGTATTTTTTGAGGATCTCAGCGGTTTCCTCAATTCCGACCTGATTTCGATACGAGATGATATCAACGACCGTTTTTTCCATATTAAAAATTGAGTAGGGTTCAACTTGATCACGAACTTGCTCTAAACCTAGTGTCATGCGTTCAGAAGAGAAATAATAGAGTTTTATTTCAGGTTTTTGTGGTAACTTAGTGACCTTTTTTTTCCGTTCAATTGCAATATCTACGCGCTCAGGCAGAAAATTAGTCAGTTCATGGTATCTTGCTGCACTCATCAGGCAGATCACGCCAAAAGGAACATAGGCCTGTGCAGTGTGATAATCATTCTCATCTCCCAAAAAGCCGAGATTTTCGTAAGTACTGCGATTTAAACGCAGAAGCTTATTTTGCTCCACCAGCTGACGAACTCGATAATACGAGAGATTAATATTGCGCAGTTCTGTCATTGTGTAATAACGTTTTTCAGGATCCAATTTCATCATAGCCACCTGTAGCAAGTATAATGAAAAGGAGGGTGTATTTCAATAATTTTCTGCAAAAAATATAATTGCCGAAATTTATTTAACATTCGTGTTTTCTATGCGTCGACACTTAGGTGTCAATAACTGAAAATATGGCTGTGTTTCCCTTTCTCTTTTGCTTAATCGTTGGCTTGCATCGCGATAGGGGCTGTGCTAGTTTTGGGTCTCGCCGGTTCGCGGAGACCTCCGGCGCAGATGAAACTGGCAGAATGATGAATTCGCCAGGCTCTTTATCAAGGCCCTTAACGCTTGATTTATCCGGCTGTTTTAAAGGTGCCTTGATTTAACAGGCCGTATAAAAGAGTGCTTGATTGATCGGGTTTTGTGAAAAGAGGCTTGATTTATCCGGCGCAATTAAAGGTGTTATGACGGGCCTTCTTATAAAGCAATAGGAATTCATTTTTATTCCGAAGGAGTTCATTTTGTTCAATAAGTTTTTTTCTACAACGCTCATGAAGATTTTTCCCAGGATTTTTTCCCTGACCCTAGCGCTTCTGCTGCTCAGTTGTTTTACAGCTTCCTGTGCGGCTGATCCTGTGGGCCATGGGCAGGGCGAAATGAAGGCTGCCGGGAAGCTTACCGATGAAAGCAAAAAAATGGTCGACAATGTTGATCCCAATGAGCATGATTCAGAGCAAAACAAAGAGGCAAAGCGGGCAAAAGTCCCGGAATCAAAAAAGCTTTCGCTGGTCTGCACCAGTTTTCCACCTTTTGATCTGGCCCGCAGTGTTGCCGGTGATCAGGCTGAGCTGACGATGCTCCTGAAGCCTGGTGCGGAAAGCCATACGTATGAACCGACGCCACAGGACATCAAAAAAATTGC
>SFGY01000073.1 GCA_004556455.1 Clostridiales bacterium
TGCACCGTCTCCGCCCGGAGGGAGTCCGGGTCGCCCTTCCATGCGTCCACGATGGCCTGCATCGCCTCCCGGTACACCCCGTCACCGACCTTCTGGAACAGGCCGAAAGCGGTGCTGATGCAGGCCAGCCGCTTCGCGCCCCTGGTCTGCTTATAGTCCACGCAGAGGCCCACGGCCTCCGTTGCTTTCAGGAACGCCATAGCATCCTCATCCCCGCCGAAGATGAGCGCCCGGAACCTCGCCCCGGCGGTCAGGCTGGCGGACGCCCCCGTCTGCTGGGCGAACAGCAGCGCCTCATCGCTCTCGGTCAGGCCGTAGAACACCTTGCAGCGGATGGGCAGGTCCCGCCCGCCATTGAGCAGTTTCCGGGCGGCGATGGTGTGCTGGCCGTCGAACACATAGTAGCGGCCGTCCCGGCAGCTCACCTTCGGCTCGTTGGCGATGCGCTCATCGAACTCGGCGGCGATCCTGCGAACCCGGTCCTCGTTCAAAGTGCGCTGGTAAGTAGTGCGGGGGATCACCAGCTCCCGGCTGTCCAGCACGACTTCCCGGCAAAAGAGATTTTTCGTGTTCATTCTGTGTGTCCTCCCTCGATCTTTGAGATATATTGTTTCATTGTCTGCATGATACGGATGACCTCCTGCTTATAGCGGTCATCCGATAAGAGCCTTGGGTACTCCTGGAAGAAATGGTCACATAGCTCGGTGAACGAGACGACCTCCGCCTCTATGGAATGGAGCAGGGACTCCTCCGTGGTTGGCGCCTTGGGTCGTTCCATCTCTGCCGATATTTCCCGTATCTGCTTCAGCGTAGACTGCTTGGTACTTGCCGGTTCGGACTTGTGGTAAACGGGTTGGGGCTTTTCAGGTTCCTGCTTTGTACTGCCTTTTGGCTTTTTCAGTGCGGCGGCAAGCTGGGGGCGCGCTGACCGCTCTGCCTTTGCAACGGCGGCTACCGCTGTCTCCGTGGGCTTGATTGTTCCCGTGAGTATCTCCTGTTTGATGCCGGGAAGGGCTTCTTCGGCGGCATCCACCCCCTGCGCGTACCAGCCAGCCCGCATAACATAGCTTTCACTGGTACTGGTGTCATTCGCTATTTGGGCGCGGGTTTTGTGGGATGAGGGCAACGGTTCATTTTGAACCGTTGCTACCCGTTCGCCACCATGCGCCATCTTCTCCGCCTCATACCGCTGTCCGATCAGGTATTTCTTCTGCTGGGGTGTCAAGTTGCGCCTGCCAAGCTGGTTCTTGCATATCCACGAAAGAGCCTCATAACGGTTGGTAAAGGACAGCTTATGGACTGCGTAGGTCAACTCCGGGTGTTTCTGGATGATCTCATAGCGGTTATGGCCGTCCAGGATCGTACCGTCCCAAACGATGAGCGGCGAAAAGACCGCCCCGTCAGACAGGATGTTCTCCTCCAGCAGGGTGAACTCATCCTCTGTCAGCGGCGGTATCTTGTCCCGGAACTCCGGGTCGATGATGAGCCTGTCCATCAGGACACCTCCGTTCCCACAATGGGAGCATAGTCCTTATCAAGCCCGACACTTACCAATAGGGCGGCGTTGACCCGCCTCATCTGTTCTCTGGTGAGCCTGCCCACATAGCTCTGCACCCGCCGCTTGTCGATGGTGCGGACAACCTCCGACATAAAGAGGGACGGCGCAAGCCCCTGGGCATCATCCAGCACCACATGGGTCGGCTGCTTGGGTTTCTTAAAGGTCCTTCTGGTCACGGCAATCACAATGATGGTCGGGGAGTGGTAGTTGCCCGTGTCGTTCTGGATGACCAGTACTGGGCGGATGCCGCCCTGCTCATGGCCGGTCACCGGGTCCAGGTCGGCGTAGTAGACCTCGCCGCGGTGGAAATCGTGAAAATTACGTTCCATATGGATACCTCCTTCTACTGGTATGTAAAGGAGCGACCCAGCGCGGCAAATGCCGTCTCCAGACCGCCCCTCAAATTTCATAAAGCGTGTTTTTGATCCCTATTTGTCCCCGACACCCCGGAATCACGGGAATCATCAGGCTCGTCAGCTTGCGAAGCTGCTCTCATAGGCGTCTAACCTCCCCGCCTTCTTTGTGGCCGGGCCGCGAGTTACGGAAGTATCATGATCGCTGTCCGTTGTCATCGCCAAACCAAGAGCAACTTGGCATTTTCAGTCGGATGGATCGCTCCTCCCGGAACCGGGGATCGTGGCGCTCCGCTGTGCAGGCTATTCCAGACAGTAACGTGGTCTTGTCTCCAAGACTTCCTGATGACTGCATATTCAGTTTTCAAAGTCCACATCAGCGGGTCGCCCCGGCTGATGGTTTAAGTTTAGTGGAAAACGGGCGGTATTCTTATGGCGCAGGAGTACCACTCGCTGATACTCTTTGTATCAGTTAAAGACTATCCCGTAGGCTCTCCAGAGTGTGGATAGCAGCTTCAAGCTCTCCCCGCAGTTCTTTTTCCGTGATTTTTCCAAGTACCAGATAATCCAAGCTGGCGTTAAAAAACATCGCAAACTCGGTCAGGACATCCAAAGAGCAACTGCGCTGTCCAGTCTCAATCTTGGCCATATGGACTGTGCTGAGGTTCAGCCTTTCAGCTAACTGTTCCTGTGTAAGTCCTTTATCCTTACGGAGTTTCTGAATCCTTTTCCCGGTATTAAGCGCGTTGTAATGCATAGCATAAATCTCCATTTCATTTGTGAGTTTCAGAACGGATAGCCGTTTCAAATTGTCTGATTTACAAGATTTGGAGATTATGGAAAGCGGGCATAATACCAGCAGTGCTTGCCCACAAAAACACCTCCATTCGTTTCGGAGAATGGAGGTGTTTTCTGAGAACAGCTAAAAATGGCAGTATACTCCACCCCGCAGTCCTGGAAAATTGGTCTCCATTCCAGATTGCAACTGTCCTGCTCATTGGAAAGCTGTTCGATATTCAATTAGCTGTCATAAGGGATGAGCCACCGTGATCAAATGGTGCGCCAAACAACAGCAGGAATGAGTTAGTATTTATAAGTCAAATTTGTTGCAATAAAATTCTGATATATCTGCGTGGTTCATTCTAATGAACCACCACACTTCAAGAATGGCGCTTTGTAATGTATCATTTAATGGCTATACAATGAATTTCACTCAAAGATGGTATATTGTAAAATACCTTTGAGGTGACATACAATGTATGAATTTTCCCGCCCTCTTGGCGATACCATTAAGAAAGCCCGAAAAAGCAAGGGGCTTTCCCAACGCAAAGTAGCTGATATGGCAGATATTGAAGTCCGAACGGTTATGCATATCGAAAACTATGAAGACAACCCCAAAATGGTGGCGCTCTATGCGTTGATCCGTGCCCTTGAAATTGACCCGCGGGAGATTTTTTACCCAGAGCAAAACTGTGATGCGCCCACTGTGGAGCAACTGGGTTTGCTGATCGCCCAGTGCAGTGAGCAGGAAGCTCAAATCTTTCTTCCCGCAGTCAGAGCCATCTTATCGGCCATTCGGAATCAAAGTGATCTTCTGGTCGGTGCGATTACATAAAATAAAAACGGAGAGACTGCGCCCCTATAAAGAGGAAGCAGGCTCTCCGCTTAAAGCGTCTGGCTCATTTGCTCATAACCATTTTCAATTGTACAATATCAACACGAAATTCTTTTTTGCACTGCGGACAATAAAGAGGAAATCTGATAAGGATCGTATCCTCATTTACCTTGGTTTTTGTTTTAGCCCCGCAGATTGGACGATGCACCCAATGGGAGCTTTGTTGTTCCTGCTCTTTCATGGACAACACCGCCTATTCATAGGAATGCTTTCGATATGTTTTTTTGCTGCCATCCCAATTTTTTAGGCATCAAGGCGGTCTCATATCCGCCTGTAGTAAGCAAGAGAAGCCCCGGAATTACCGTTCTTTTCAAAAGAGCAGTATAATTCCAGCGTATCAGGACCGGTGATGGCAGCGAAATACGAGACCCTTTCCTCCTCACATAGTAGCTGAACAGACCAGGCCTCGTTGGGACAGCCGTAGTACAACAGCTCATCCAAGAATTTGACCTCCATATTCCGCTCATGCGCCTCGTTTCCATTTTCATCCATTCTGTCAAAATCCGCAGTGAGATCCGTGGTTGGAATATTGCCATCGTAGATGCGGGTAAAGCACAGCGTCGAGGCAATGCCCTCATCCGCCACACTGTACCGCCACCCCTCGACTTCTCCCTCGACCATCTGCCAGCTGCCCTCCAGATCAGACATGGCAAATTCCGCGCCCGGAATGGAAGGCTCACTACCCAACTCCAGCCATTCATCGTTGATCTGGTCATAGGTATAGATCGTGTCGCGGCTGACAGCGTAGTAAATTTCCTGCACAAAATGAGTTTCATGGTCGGTGCCCAGGGAGATGATCCGGCAGTTCTGTCCGTTGACAGTCTCCTGAATCCCTGTGTCCAGCATAACCATGCCAAGTTCGAGGTAATACCGGACAATCTCGGTTTCCCGCAGACGCTCAAATGCCTGCTCAGAGGCCGGATACTCCGCGCCCGAACCAC
>SFGY01000074.1 GCA_004556455.1 Clostridiales bacterium
CATCTGCGGTATCTGAAGCAGCATCACAGGGTACGCTACTATAATTTGCTCGCCACCGGAAAACTGAACAGTTATCTTGCCGACATTGACCGGCAAGCAGAGGGAATGTTCTCTCGGCTGGTAAAGCAGCTTACCGAAAAAGAGGGCGTGACGGAAACGCTCAAAGCGGAAAACCAAATGCTGTGGGTACAGAAGATGAACAATCTGAAAAACGCCGCTATGGAAATCGTATCAAACGAGCTTATTTATCGCTAACACTGCACAAGTAAGGTCGCCGTCAACAGACGGCGGCTTTTCTCATTTCGGGTGTAATTCGAAAGCCACATCATACATTTTTCGGGAGCAATCCTGCCGTTTGGTACACAGTAGTATACCTTCTCCGAAACAATGGCTGGGATATTGGATCGGGATAGGACACCCACTCGCTTTCATCGAGAAAGACGGTTTTCTTTTTGCGGTAGTCCAGCGATTGGGTTTTGTTGCCGCAATGCCAGCCCTTATATTTGGGATTTTGCGGGATGTGACCGACGGTGCTTGTGTTAAAGGCATTACCCTGCAAGCTGGTATAGCCGCGGCGGGTCAGTTCCTGTGATAAGCTACGAAGACTGTACTGGCCGGTTTCATAGAGTTCAAATATCTGCCTCACTGCCTCAGCCTACTCCGGGATGATTCGTTCTACAATGGTCTACACAAATGTGGTGGGGATTGTATGATTTTGTCGATGATAGGCTTTAGCACAGGGGGCTCTGCACCCGTTTTGCACGCAGTACTTTTGAGAAAATTCGCATTTAACTTGGGATTTCAAAAAAACCATGGTACACTGCAAAAACAAATGCGGGTCAGCGAAAACGGACAGGAGGCGAAAGGCGATATGGCATGGGAAGAAGAATGGACCTGCGACTGTGAGCCGGATCCTTCGGCAGAGCATCGCCGGGAAAAGGAAAAACGCGCCCTCCATATAGAGCAGAGAAAGCGGCACAAGGAGCGGCTGTGCCGAGAGCTGTCCGGTAGCGGAAACTGCAAGCTGTCCATTTGGGTAGACAGCCGGAAGAAAAAATCCGGCGAAATCATCCTCATCAGACGCTATAAGAACAGCAATATCCAGTGCCGGCTGAAAAAATGCTCGAAGCATATTGTCCGATGCATCCCGCCGGATGTCCTGCCGCCCAAGGGAAATCAGTACAGAAGGGCTTTTGACTACTGGTGGATATGGGAGTAACGAATTGAAAAATATTTCGATTTAACTTAAGTTTTCAAAAATACCGTGATACGCTGTAGAAAAAACAAAGGAAGGAGTGGATAACAATGTCTGTCAAAACCAATATCAAGGACTTTTACGGGCGGGTGATCGGCACGGTGGTGGAGGAAAACAACGGTGACAAGACCATCAAGGATTTTTACGGCCGTCCTCTGGGCTACTACAAGAAAGGCCGCAATGTGACCACCGATTTTTACGGCCGGGTGGTGGCCTCCGGCGATCAGCTTACCATGCTGCTGAATTCGGGCAAGTGAGAAAGCCGGGTGCCGCATTCCTACAGAATGCGGCACATCTCTTTTTATTAAACTCGTTTTTACCACATATCAGCACAAGAAGGAGTGAATGCGATGAAGAAAGAACGCGTGGAGCTGAGCGTGCATACCAAAATGTCCCGTATGGATGCGGTGGCCTCCGCCGGTGACTATGTCCGAGCTGCGGCAGAGCAGGGGCAACCGGCCATCGCCGTAACGGATCACGGCTGTGCGCAGGCTTTCCCTGAGGCAATGCGTGCAGCAGAGCAATGCAAAAAGGAGGGCCGCAGCATCAAAATTCTATATGGCATGGAGGCGTACTGCGCAGACAGTGGGGATGCCCCGCCGTACCATGTGACGATCCTGGTGCAGAACGAAGCGGGGCTTAAAAATCTGTATCAACTCATCACACAGTCCCACCTGCACCATTTCCGAGGTGTGCCGCTGGTGACAGGAGCGGATCTGCAGCAGCACCGCCGGGGACTACTGGTCGGCAGCGGCTGCGGCAACGGGAAACTGTTTTCTGCGGCTGCACGGGGAGAAAAGCGCCTATCGGCCATTGCCCGGGCGTATGATTTTCTGGAGATACAGCCCGTTTGGAACTGCAAAGTCGTGGTTCCCGAGGCGGGGAAAATCCAGGAGGAGCTTCGGCGGATCAACAGGATCATTGTGCAGTTGGGAGATGATCTGAACATTCCCGTCTGCGCCACGGGAAATGTCCACTATCTCAAGCCCGAGGATGAACAGGCGCGCCGTATTCTCAGGTGCAGCAGCCACGGCTCCCTGTATTTGCGATCCACTCGGGAAATGCTCCGGGACTTTGCCTATCTCGGCAAAGAAAAAGCCCGGGAGGTGGTCATTGACAACACAAATCTGCTGGCAGAACGGACGGAGGAGCTTCGCCCGATTGCGACAGAACCCACATGGGCAAGGCCGGAAGATGAACAGCTTCTTCTTGACCGCTGTCAAAGCAAGGCCGACGAATATGATGGGCTGTTGACTGATCTTATAACAGAGCGACTGGCCCAAGAAAGTGCCGTTGTAAAAAAACAGAAGTCTGCTTCCTCGTACAGAATTGCCGCCGCCTTAGCCCATGACCTGTGCGGCAAATGCGGCGTTCCTGTCATGACGCGTAGGTCGGCAGGTGCATCCCTGCTGGCTTATTTTTCCGGCATCAGCCGCATCAACCCATTGCCGCCCCATTATCACTGCCGCCATTGCGGACATACGGAGCTTCCGGCATGCGGCGTGGAATCCGGCTTCGATTTGCCGGGCAAAACCTGTCCGAGCTGCGGAGAGCGCATGGCGCGGGACGGGCAGAATATCCCGTGGCAGGATTTTTTGGGGCAGGACGGGGAAAAACTGCCTGACTTTGATTTCAATATTCCTGGGGAATTCTTCGCACAGGGGCGCATGATGGGAGTGTTCGCAGAGCTGTTCGGAGAGAATCGGGTGGTGAGAGCCGGCGCTACTGCCACCGTTTCAGAGAAAATTGCTCGGTATTATATCCGGGAATATGAGGAGAAACAGTGCAACTCTTTCCCGGAAGAGGTGCGGGCGCGTATAGTCGAATGTCTGACCGGTGTCCGGTGCGGCGTCCGACAGTATCCGGGCGGCTATGTCCTCCTTCCGGGGGAAATCGAGTCGGAAAGCTCCCTCCCGCTGCAATATGCTATGGACGACCCCGGCAGAGAGATCTGCACCCATTTTAATTTTCACGATTTGACAAATGCATGGTTGAATATGGACTGCTTGGGATATGATGCGTCAGACCTGCTCGCTCGGCTCTGCCGGGAGACCGGGTGCGAAGTAAGCTGCATCGACCTGTACGATCGAGCGGTATATGACAGCCTGCTGGCCAAACCCTCCACCACCGCAGCGACGGACAGTCTGTTTTCGTGTGCGGTGGAGCTGGTGCTGAACGGCCTGACGGATAGGGAATTGCGAAGCAGTCTGCCGAGGAATTTCACCGGCATACGGAAGGCGATATGCCATCTGCAAAACGGCTCTGTCTCCGAAAATGCACCCGGGTATCACAAAGCCTATACGGTGGAGCTTGCCATGGCCGCCGTGGAGCTGGGATGGTACAAGCTGCGATTTCCGGAGGAGTTTGAAAGAGCCTGCCGATGTACCTATAAAAATTTTGAAAGAAAGGCTTTGATGCTATGAAGCAGCATAATCTTGATCCCGATGCGCAAATGCGTCTGCTGGAGGAGATATACGGGGAGAAAGCCATCGTGTCCGCCGTGGAGAGAAACCGGGAAAATCGGGAAATCGAAATACAAAACGCCCTGCGGCGGCTCTCCGAACAGCAGCGGGAGATGATCCTGTACCAATACGGCTTTGCGGACGGGCTGCCCCACACGGCGGAGGAAGCCGCGCAGCACTTTGACCTTTCCCGGGAGGATGCGGAGCGGATCACATCGCTTGCCCTGCGGACGCTGCGCAGCCCCGCCTGCTCTGGCGGGCTGCGGGTACTGCTGTCGCAGCTTTGAATCAGAGGAGGAAAATTTTTTGTATTTAACTTGGGTTTTTCCAAAAGCCTTGTTATCATGAAGAAAAATAAATGATATGGAGGCTGACCTATGAACACACCCAAAAATCTTCTCATTGCCAATCCCGACCAAAGCATCGTCCTCACCCCTGCTGAAGTGATCCGCCGTATGTTTGCCTACACTGACGAAAACGGCATTCTGATCGTCCCCCAATGGCCTTGCGATGATTGCGTGGAGCAGGGCTACTATATCTGTCGCATGAATTGGACGAAGGCGGACGCCGAGGAGGCGGTGGCGGTGTATGAGTCCCTCTATGCCAAGCTGGAAAATGCCGGCGAGAAGCCCTGCGATGCCCAGACGATGCTCCCCTACCCGGACCCCGGCATGGAGGAAATCGCCTATCATCTGAATATTCGTGCCAAAAGGCTGCAAAAGCTGCTGGCTCTCCGTGCGCCCCACATTGTCGCAAATAACGAAGCCTGCCTTCTCGCTCAGGCTATGGTTCTCTACGGCTATTGCAA
>SFGY01000075.1 GCA_004556455.1 Clostridiales bacterium
TTCTTTTGCAGGATCATGCGGGCAATTCCGCTTCCCATGGCGCCGAAGCCCCAGAGAATCACGCGAATTTTTTTCATAAGTTCCTCCCTCGCTCTCTGCCTTGCGGCCATGCATATTGTTGCCTTGCAGGCATATGCGCCTCTGCCTGGGGTTAACCACCCCTCTGCCTTGCAGTACACTTTGCAGAACCAGCTGCTCGACCTTATGGCCAGTTATCAGCCCTGACCACGAATCCGCTAAGCAGCTGCGGCTTATGGCTCAATTTTCAGAGTTGGCTGTTTTGCTTGCTCACAGCCTCCTCCCCTTGTACATACTTGAACATTTTAGCAGAAATGAGCGCTTTTTTCTTATTTGCCTTGTATTTTATGTCCAAATCACCTGGTGTTTTGGCGCGGGAAATCAAAAAGGTTGGATTTGACTCCACCTTTTGTGCCTCCACTTTTGACGAAACGACAGGAAAATGCTGAACTGAAAATATCACCAGACTGCAGCAATACTCAGCCGTATCATTGCAAAGCTGAAAAACAGCAACGCCGGAAGCTTGATGTGAGTTAAAGCTTCCGGCGTTGTATTCGTCGTGAAAAGCGGTTAAAGCAGCCCTCTTTATGGTTTTAAGCTCTCTTTATTTATGGCTTTAACCCCTCGATGGGCGAAAGATAAAAACGGGAAACCTTACCTTGTTCGACGCTGATCTGTCCTTTTGCAATTAAAGTCTTATCAGCATTTTCTTTGTTTTGTAATCTGAGTTCAAACTCAAAATCTTCCTGGCCGCCCTTTTCAGAGGAGTCCCCATTGAGATTGATCTGGGTTATCTCATAAATGGCTTTTTCTTCTGCCATACAATGGTCATATTTTGAGAGTGTCCGCTCGCTGACAATATCTTTAAGACATTTTTCCGTGCAAAGGGCGGCCAATTCCCGGTGATAATTTTCGATCGCTGCTGTCTGTTCAGGAGGGAGTTCCTGTTTCCCTTTTTCTGGTGAAAGAGGGACCGATGAGCTTTCCATCGCGGAGATAAATGTGTCATAGCGACCCTCTTTGTTGGCCGCAAAGAACACTCTCAGAAAGGATTGCGCTGCTTCTTCGTTTTCTTCATGGCTTTTTGAGGCAGGAGAAACCGAAGCTGAATCAGAAGCCGATTCGATGGCAGAATCGGATTGGGTGACAGAGGCTGATTCAGATGGGAAGAGTGTACAGCCTGACAGACAAAATAGAATACAAATCATTAAAAAGAAGAGAACCAATCGATCTGTCCTGGTGCTCTCACGGAAAATGGCTTGAAACTTGCTTTTCATCGGATTATTCCTCCTCTTCTGTTCTTGCTCTTTAGTTGTTCACATTCCCTTTCGCTCTTTCGTTTTTCGCACACTCTTTCGTTGTTAGCAAAAAACGATAGCCGGGCAAACTGTCTTTATTTCACATTCACGGTACATGAATTTCTTTAATTTTACCAGTTTTTTTGATTTTTCTTACACCAGATTGCTGCACGTAAGCCGCACTATTTGGTATGCTGTAAATATGAAATCTTGCTTTGCTGAAGCCTTTTCAAGACTCAGCATTGTCAGGTCTGACAGCTCGTCCTGTGATGAGGAAAGATCACCGAACCTCACGAAGACCTCGGGACGAAGCAGAAAAAGGAGGTATAAAGATGAACCACCGCAAAGCAGTTCTGAGCATTTTGCTCAGCTTCGCTCTCTTCTTCAGCATGCTCGCTGGCTTTGGCCTGCAAGTTGCCGCCGAAGAGGAAGCCGTTCCTGTCAATCTTTTGATTCTTCACACCAACGATGTTCATGGCCGCGCCATCGGCGATC
This sequence comes from Clostridiales bacterium, assembly GCA_004556455.1. Lineage (GTDB taxonomy): Bacteria > Bacillota > Clostridia > Saccharofermentanales > DTU023 > SFGY01. The sequence continues at coordinate 1,812 of SFGY01000075.1, forward strand.
ACGGTCCCGGCAAAGATGGCTTTCCAATCGAAAGCGGGTCCATCGGCTATGCACGCTATAAAACCCTCATCGACAAGATGAAAGAGCTGAATGAGGATCGCGTGCTCGTGCTCGATGCGGGCGACTGCACGCATGGAACAAACTTTGCCACCCTTTCGCAGGGCCAGAGCATGATTCGTATCATGAACGACACGGGAATCATGGCTATGGCTCCCGGAAACCATGATTTTAACTATGGCCAGGAGGGCCTCGATCTGAATGTTAAAGAGGCCGACTTCCCCATTCTCGCCGCCAATGTTCTGAAAGCAGACGGCAGCCCTCTGCTCGAGGGTCACAAGGTTTTCAGCTTCGGCGATCTGAAAATCGGCGTGTTTGGCCTCGCGACTCCGGAAACAAAGGTCAAATCTAACCCTAAGAACACCGAAGGCCTCGACTTTGCCGATCCCGCAGAAAGCGCTGCGAAAGAAGTGGAAGCACTCAAGGCCGAAGGCGTCAATGCGATCATCATGCTCTGCCATCTCGGCATTGATGAAGAGTCCACTTACACCTCCAAATATGTCCTGGACCGTGTCGAAGGCATCGACCTCGTCATCGACGGCCACAGCCACAGTCTCCTGCCCGAAGGAGAAGTCTACAAGGACAGCCTCATCGCTCAGACCGGCAACTTTTTCGAGCATATCGGCGCGGTCACGCTCAGCTTTGTCGACGGCAAGGTCACGGATAAAAAGGCTCAGCTGATCGACTTTGCCGGAGCCCAGCAGTACGAAGAAAACCCCGACATTGTCAGCAGCATCGACGCCATCGAGGCTGAAAATGAGCGCTTTACCTCGGTCGAAGTCGGCAAATTGTCGAGCGATCTCGATGGATTGCGCGAGCACGTGCGCACGCAGGAAACCAACCTCTCTGACCTCATCCTCGACGCTATGCTCGATGCCACCCAAGCCGACTGCGCCATCTCCAATGGCGGCGGTATTCGTGACTCCATTCCCGCAGGCCAGATCACCATGGGTCATCTGCTCACCGTCCTGCCCTTCGGCAACCTGGTCACAGTGATTAAAGTGAGCGGCAAAGACATCAGGGACGCCCTCGTTTACGGCACCGACGCCTATCCTGAAACCGCCGGAAAATTCCCGCAGGTGGCAGGCCTCACGTACAAACTCGTCAAAAATGGCGAAAAATACGAAGTTCAGGATATTATGGTCAAGGGCGAAGCGCTCGACGAGAGCAAAGAATACAGCCTCGCAACCAACGACTTTATGGCCGTCGGCGGCGATGGCTACAGCATGTTTGAAGGCAAAGAGCAAGTTCAGCTCGAAGGCCTGATGGTCGATATCCTGAAGGATTTCATCGTCAAGCTGATGGGCGACAAGGGCGAGTTCTCTTACGAAGCCGACGGCCGCATTAAGGTCGAAGGCTAAGCTTTTCACTGAAGGATAAGCTTTTCACTAAGGATAAGCTTTTCGCTAAGGAGCTGTCTCCAAACACGAAAGTGTAGCGGAACAGCTCCTTTAATTTGGGAAGAATTGAATTTCAGACAAGATTTCAAGCTGTGGCTTGCTGCCCTCGGCTGAAGGCGGACCTCAGTGCCCTTAAGCTCGACCGGCGACGCTCTTTAGTGTGGCTTCGCTCGGCTGAAGGCGGACATCAGGTGCCGTTAAGATCGGCTGGTACCCTCCTTTTTGGCGTATAGCTCGGCTAAGAGCCGATCCTCAGCCTGGGTTTGCACGGCTGGGTGCCTGCTCTCATTTCGGTTTTTTGGGCAATTCAGCCAAGTTTGCCAGCTGTAGCTGGCTTCGCGCAGCTAGCAACGGTCCTTAGTGTGGCTTCGCTTGGTTGAGAGCCTGCTTTAGTTTCGGATTTTCCGAATTGCAGACAAGATTACAAGTAATGGACGGTTAGCCTCAGTGAACTCAGGCTCAAACCATCCATTACTTGATAACTTGCACGCCCAACCATCCACTACATAGATTCTTGCACGCGAGCCCATCCACTAGTTGCTACGTTGCACGAAAATCAGAAAAACCAAAGCAAAACCATCCACTAGTTGTTACGTTGCTTACAAAAAGGCAGGCCACCCATTAGTTGAAACGTTGCACGAAAACCAAGATGGGCCGTCCATTAGTTCCACCATTGTATGAACTTGGTTATTAAGCCATAAGTTTAGGTCTCGTTACTTTCCTCTAAAATAAAGTTCAAAAATTCTCTGGGCGTCAGCGGCCTTTTGATAATTACGCCCCCTGCGCTCTCGCCGCAGCAATTTCCTCGTTAATTTCCTTAAGGCTCATTTCGGAAATGCCATATTCTTCGGCAATGCGGCTTGCGCGTTTCAAGGCTTGCGTCCCTTTGTTTTCGCTTTGAGGATCAAGTTTCATAGAAAAGGGAATGCCTTTTTCGCTGACCAGACGGGACATGGACATTCTCAGGTAAGTGGGAAGATCCATGCCAAGCTTTTTCAGAATCTGTATCGCCAGTGAGCGTTCCGTTTCATCGGCTCTGAATTGAACTAAGGTGTTTGCCATGAGTTCTCATCGTCCTTTCTCATCTTAAGTCAATTATCTCGCATTATAGAAACAATTGCAATCAATTGATGACATATTACAGTTTATCAAGCTCTTCATTCACAATCATAAGCTTGCTTTCATTTATACGAGTTAAGGAGGGTTCTGTGTTATTCTTTTGCTAAAGATCGTTAAT
>SFGY01000076.1 GCA_004556455.1 Clostridiales bacterium
GGAAGCCATCCTGTCCGAACTCGACAAGGCGGGTGTGGATAAAAAAGACTATCGCACGATCAATTTCAACATCAGCCCCCAGTACAATTATAATGGCGACGAGCCTCAGCTCTATGCTTTTGAGGCCAGCAATAATCTGGTGGTCAAGGTTCGTGATGTGGAAAAGGTCGGGGAGGTCCTGGCTACTCTTCTCGATGCCGGTGCCAATGAAGTTCAGGACGTCAGCTACAAACTCGAAGATCCCAGCGAAGCCTACACCAAAGCCCTGAGCATGGCAGTGAAAAATGCCGGCGAAAAAGCGGTCACCATCGCTGAAGCTGCTGGTCTGAAATTAGTGGAAACGCCCCTTTACATTAATGAAAGTTCAGACAGCTATTCACCCATCGTCAACGAGGCAAAAATGATGAACGCGGAGATGGAGTTGGCCGTCGATTCTGCGGCTAATGTGGCGCTTTCCGGCAGCACCATCACGGTGGCGGCCAATGTCGATTCGGCCTATACTTTCACCAAATAAGCTGTCTCACTGAAAGGAGCTTGAGGTGTTAGATATCAAAGCCATCAGTAAATCCTACGAAAAAAACGGCGTCAAGGCCGTGGATAAGCTCAGTTTGCGGGCCGAGAATGGAGAGATTCTCGGCCTGCTTGGGCCTAACGGAGCGGGGAAGACGACGACCCTTAAGATGATCACGGGTATTATGCGCCCCGATGAAGGGGATGTCGAGATTAACGGCCACAGCATCACGACGGACGCGCTCGCTGCCAAACGTGAGTTCGCCTTTGTGCCGGATGAGCAGGATGCCTTTCTGCGCCTCAAGGGCGTTGAGTATCTCAAGTTTATCGCGGATATCTACGAGGTCCCGCAGGAGGGCCGGGAAGAGAAGGTCAGCCATCTGGCTCGAACTTTTGAGATGGAAGCGGCTCTGGGAGATCGTTTGTCGTCGTATTCCCACCCAGAAGATCGTATTGATCGGCGCGCTGTTGCATAACCCGCCGCTCTGGATTCTGGACGAGCCCATGGTGGGTCTGGATCCTAAAGCTTCTTTCGAACTTAAAAATCGTATGCGCGAGCACGCGGACAGCGGCCACATGGTACTCTTCTCCACACATGTTTTAGATGTGGCCGAAAAAATCTGCGACCGCATTGCCATCATCGACGGTGGCAAGCTGCTCTTTGTCGGCACGCTCGCCGAAATGCGCGAGCACTTTGCTGCCAACAGCTCGCTGGAAAGCATGTTCCTTGAAATGACCGAGCGCAGTGACACGGCAGCGGCAGATGAGGCGTGAGGAGAAACCCGTGACGAGCTTGAAAAAAACCTTTCTCCTGAGCTGGGTGCTCTATAAGTCCGGGGCGGTTTCCACGCTCAGCGGGCAGATGCGTGCGCGCAAACAGAAACGCGGGGGTTCCGCTTTCAGTGATTCGCTCAGAAAGCTGACGTTCCGCTTCGGCGGACCCTGGCTGCTCTATATTGTGCTCTACGGCTTCCTGGGCGTCATGATGTTTAAGGGCGGGTCGGAGCTGGCAGGTAATCTTCGCGGCCTCGGCATGCCGGAGCTCTTTCACGTCATTTATACTTCAGGCATCAGCTATTATCTTCTTCTGACCGGCTTCTTTTACGTGTCGTCGACCTATTATCTGGCAAAGGATACGGAGAGGCTCCTGGCCCTGCCTTTTACAGGGGCACAGATTATCACAGCCCGTTATCTGCTGATTTACCTCTACCAGTTACTTTTGCCGCTGGTGTTCTGCCTGCCCTCATGGCTCAGCTTCGGCATCAGCGGAGGGGAGAGCTGGGATTTCTATCTGCGGGCGCTGCTGGTTGTGCTGCTTTTGCCGGCTGTACCCATCGCCATTTTGACCATACTCACCATGCTGCTCGCGCGTTTTACACCTCTGGTGCGCAATAAGGATCGCTTTCTCATTCTGGCCAACAGCCTGACCATGCTCATGTCGCTCGCGGCGGTTTACTTTTACTATCGCGGCGCCGGCCTGATCGGAGAAGGCGTCAATACCGCAGCAGGGGCAAGTCAGATGAGCTGCACGCTCACGAAATTTCATTTTGTACTGCCGCAGCTGTCTTTTCTGCAAAAAGCTCTTGGTGGTGCGGGCGCCGAAGCCTGGAAAGATCTCGGCATCGCCCTGGCCCTCTGTCTGCTTTACACCTTTGCTGCGGTCGTCATTGCTGCGCTGGTTTATGGCCCCAGTTTAGGTGAAAGTGCGAGTGGAGCTAAGAAGCGTCGCCTCAGGAGTACAAAGCTGGCTCAGGCTTTGCGCCGTCAGAGCCCGACCTTCTCCTATTTCACCCGGGAGTGGAAGCTCGTTCGGCGTTCACCAGCCCTGTTGATGAACAATATTTTTGGCGCTTATATGCCGATCCTGATCATGGGTCTTGTCTTTTTCATGGGATTGCAGAAGGCTGGCGACCAGGATATTCCAGGCCTTCTCGCCAAGCTTCGCGAACAATTCAGCACAAATGCTGAGTTTCGTCTGGAGCTTCTCTTTATTCTGGCGGCAGGAAGCAACATCGTCTACGACTTTTTCTGTGCGGCCAGCGGTCTCAATACGACAGCGCTATCGCGGGAGGGCGCGGGCATCTACTGGATGAATGCCCTGCCGCTCAAACTCTCCACGCAGTTTGCCATGAAAACGCTGCTATCCCTGCTCATTGATTTGCCGATCTTTCTTTTGCTTTCCCTGGGCAGCGGGTTTACTTTGGGACTGCCGGCATGGATGATGGCCCTGCTTTTCCTCAGTCTCCTCGTCAGCTCCCTGGGTACGCATCTTGCGCAGTTGTCCCTGGATGCTCTCTCACCCAATCTGCACTGGGACAACGAAACGCAGATGGCCAAACAAGGTAAAAATGTGCTTCTGTCCATGTTCATGAGCTGGCTGGTGGCAGGACTTAACGGCCTGCTGCTCTACCTCACCCTAGGGCCACGGCTCTTTTCGCCGTCTCTGGCTCTGATCCTGCTCTTTGTTTTGAACGGGCTTCTGCTGCTCGCTTTTCTGCTCTTTTTGCGCTGGCGTCTGCCTCGGGTGATGAGCCAGCTGGAGCGCTGGGTCTGAGGGGTGGTGAAGCAGGAAGCTTCAAAATTGCCGATACATGGGCTCGGACTAAAATCATGTGTGTACTTCGTCTGCACCCTGGATTAAGCTTTCTTATCGCTTATTATTGTTTTACATCGTTTTTGCCGGAAATTTTCAGGATTTATCTTTATTCACTGCCGTTTAATTCTTGACCTCACCGTTCCGCCAAATTTATAAAAAAATGCGTCACGCAAATAGATTTTTACTCTGTATTACAGGATAAACTTCCTTTGATTCATCATAGTCTCTGACCAAACAGGAGAGAGCGCTGCAAACAGGGCGAGGTGTTATGCATTAAAACTGCATAATGACGCATTTTGAGGGCTTTCCAGCCTTACCAACATACACAAACGGTTTGACTTTCAGTGCCTTTTTTTCTATGCTTTTAATCAATCTTGATAGGAGGAAGCCTATATGAAAAAGTATTTTGCACTGTTTCTGGCTCTTACACTGCTCCTCACGCTGGGTTCACTGAATCTGGCCGTAAAGGCAGAAGCGGAGACCGAAGCCCCTGTTGAAGAAGCAGCGGCAGAGGAAACCCCGGCTGAAGAAACAAAAGAAGAAACGGTAACTGAGGATTTTGTCGAATGGAACCCCACTACTGATGGCGAGCCTGATGAGAATCAGGTGTACGACACTTTCCTGAATTCTGAACCGACTTCACTTGATCCTGCCCGTGCGAGCGACAATTATGCTCTCAGCATCATGGCTAACATCTATGAACCGCTGGTGCTCATCCATGGGGATAAAGATGGTAACCCCGTCTTTACTGGCGGTGCAGCGACATGGGATGTCAGCGAAGATGGTCTTGTTTACACTTTCCATCTGCGCGATAACCAGTGGTGGGACGGTCAGCCCGTCACAGCTCAGGACTATGAATATGCCCTGAAACGTGCGATAGATCCGGCTACGGGCGCTCCTTACGTCTATCTGCTCAGTGATATCCTGAATGCGATTCAGGAAGAAGAGGCTCCTGCAGAGGAAATAGCTGAAGAAGAAGACGAAGCTGCCACAGAGGCTGAGAACGAAGAAGAGACCCCTGCCGCCGAGACCGAAGAGAGCAAGACGGAAAATGTCGCTCCGGCTTTTGATATGGACAAGGTTGGCGTCAAAGCTCTCGATGACAAAACCCTGGAGATCACCCTTGGCGCTCCTTCAGCGACTTTCCTGCAGGTCATGGCTCAGCCGGTTTCCTGCGCAGTCCGCAAAGACTGGATTGAAAAAGAAGGCGAAGCTTACGGCTCTGATCCGGATAAGATTATGGGTAACGGCCCCTTCAAAGTAAACGAGTGGCAGCACAATACCAAGATTGTTCTTGAAAAAGCGGATACCTATTGGAATGCTGCCAACGTCCTCTATCAAAAAGTTAATCTCCCGATTCTGCAAGATGAAAACACGCTCATGACGGCGTTCATGAATAAGGAAATCTTCAGCGTGGGAACAACCAAGCCTGAATGGAAAGAAAAATTCGCGGAAAAAGAAGATGTTATCAATGTCAATAAAGATGATATCGCCACTTTTTTCATGATGTTCAACACCAAGGACGAGCTTTTCAAAAATGTCAAAGTCCGCCGTGCCTTCAGCGCCGCTCTTGATCGTGAAGACTTCAATGAGACCATCTGGTTCGGCAACAATAAGGCGGCGACGGGATGGGTTCCTCTGACCATCTATGTCGGCGATAAAAACTACCGTGAAGCAGCCGGAAACTTTATCGACAAGCTTCAGCAAGAAGTTCCCGATCCCAAGGCCCTCCTTGCCGAAGGTCTGAGCGAGCTTGGCATGGACGATAAGATTGATAATCTCGAAGTCTCCATCATTCTGGGCTCCACCGATACCTGGTTCCGCACCTTTGGCGAATATCTGCAGTCGATCTTCAAGGAAGTCCTGAATGTCGATCTCAAAATCGAACAGCTTGACTGGACTGTTTTCTCGGATCGTGTCGACAAATCCGATTATCAGATCGGCTACATGGCTTGGGGTTCTGAACTGGTTGAGCCCAATGCCATGCTGCTCATCCATGCCGATGGCAGCCCTCAGGTTGGCACCTACTGGGATAACGAAGAGTACAATAAGACGGTTAAGGCTGCTGCAAGTGAAGTTGATCCAGCAAAACGCCTTGAACTCTATATTAAAGCAGAAAGCATCCTGATGGACGAAGCGCCGGTCGCGCCGGTGGTTCACAGCATGATCAACAGCTATCGCTACGATTTTATTAAGAATGTGGATGACTG
>SFGY01000077.1 GCA_004556455.1 Clostridiales bacterium
GAATACAACAATATCAACCGCAACGGCATCATTGCCATCAGTCTGCGAGAGGATGACGAAGCCATCAGCTGCAGCCTTTCCGATCCGCAATCGCAGATCCTGCTCGTGACTCGTAAGGGCATGGGCATCCGTTTCCCTGAAAGCGATGTGCGCAGCACCGGCCGCAACACCATGGGGGTGCGCGGTATTGCCCTGGGGCCGGACGATGAAGTGATCGCCATGATTGTCACAGATAACGACGATCAGGTCGCCTTTATCACGGAGCATGGCCTCGGCAAACGCAGCCTGCTTTCCGAGTTCCGCTGTCAGAAGCGCGGCGGCAAAGGCCTGATTGCTTACCGTATCAACAAGCGAACGGGACTGCTCGTACGGGCTTGCCTGGCTCCGGATGAAAAGGATATCCTCCTGATTAACGATCTGGGCGTGGTCATCCGCGTTCATGCCGGCGAAATTCCTCTGCTTTCCAGAGCCACTCAGGGCGTCACCCTGATGCGCTCCAAAGAGGGTCTGGTCACGGATGTTGCTGTGGTCGATCATGAAGATGAGAGCGAAGAAGATCAAACTGAGACAGAACAGAATAACGAATCGGCCGAAGCCGATCCATCTCATCCCTGAAAAGAGGTTAAGTATGAATTTGATCCAGAATCCGATGTTTAAAGAAACTGCAGACGGCGCAAGCAAGAATACTCTTCCCCTGAGAGCTGAGGTGGATCAGGCCCTTACCTGGGATCTCAGCAAACTCTTTCCCGATGATGATGCCTGGGAGAAGGCCTTTGCCGAAGCACAGACTTACGTAGAGAAGGCGGCCGCCTGGCAGGGCAAAATTCATGAGTCGGGAGCAAACTTGCTGGCCTATCAGAACTTTGCCGATCAGCTTGGACGGGAGATCGAAAAACTTTATGTCTACGCTTCCATGAAAGGAGATCAGGATACCGCCGATTCCAGATATAGTGGGATGAATGCCCGCATGGGCCAGCTCCTCTCCAAAATCATGGCGGCCGTTTCCTGGTTTGATCCGGAGCTGGCTTCACTCAGCGATGACGAAATGAAAAAGCTCATGGACGAAGAAAAAGGTCTGGAACTCTATGCTCATGCCTATGAGCTCATCCGTCGTTCGCGCGAGCACATGCTGAGTGTTGCGGAAGAACGTCTGCTCGCTCGCAGCGGCGAAGTGCTGGGTGCGCCTGCGGAGATTTTTTCGGTGCTCGACAATGCCGATCAGCGCTTTCCCCAAATTAAGGATGAGGACGGAGAAGAGATCGAAATTACTCACGGTCGCTTCGGCAAACTTCTTGAAAGCCGGGACAGGCGCGTAAGGGAAGAGGCCTTCAAAGGTCTTTATAAGACCTACCAGCAATTCCGAAATACCTATGCCCAGACCCTTTCTTCTGCTGTGAAGTCGCATAACTTTACAGCGGAAGTGAGAAAGTACGCCTCAGCCCGCGCAGCAGCCCTTTTCAGCAATAAGATTCCCGAGTCGGTTTATGACAATCTCCTCAGCAGTATCGATCAGCATTTGGACTTACTGCATCGCTATGTCGCCGTGCGCAAAAACTTGCTGAAGCTTGAAGACATTCACAGCTACGACCTCTATGTTCCGGTAGTAGAGAACCTCAATCTCAGCTATACCATCGAGGAAGCCGAAGACTTGATCCTGAATGCCCTCTCAGTCCTTGGTGAGGACTATACGGCCATCCTTCGACGTGCCTTCAGCGAGCGCTGGATCGACTTTGCCGAAAATCAGGGCAAGCGTTCCGGAGCCTACTCCGGCGGCTGCTACGACAGTGTCCCCTATATCCTGATGACCTGGAAAGGTACGCTGGACGACGTCTTTACCCTGGCTCACGAACTTGGCCATAGCTGCCACAGCAGCCTGACGCGCAGCACTCAGCCCTATATCTATGGTGATTACTCCATTTTCCTTGCCGAGATTGCTTCGACAACCAACGAAAACCTGCTCACTGCCTATATGCTCAAAACGGTCAAGGATCCGGCCACCCGCAGGTACGTCATCATGCACTATCTCGACGGCTTTAAGGGTACGGTTTTCCGCCAGACCCAGTTTGCTGATTTTGAGCATCTGATCCATCAGGCCGATCAGCAGGGAACAGCTCTCACAGCGGATTTCCTCTGTGAGAAGTATGGCGAACTGAACCGCCGCTACTATGGTAGCGAGCTGGCTTTTGACCCGGAGATCAGCCTGGAATGGGCGCGGATTCCGCATTTTTATTACAACTACTATGTCTACCAGTACGCCACCGGCTTCTCAGCTGCCAGCGCTTTTGCGGCCAGAATCCTTGGGGGTGAGAAAGCTGATATTGAGGCATATCTCGGCTACTTGAAAGCCGGATCTTCCGACTATCCTATTGAGGTGCTGAAAAAGGCCGGCCTCGATATGACTACTCCCCGACCGGTTGAAGATGCTTTAGCTCAGTTTGAAACCTATCTGAGTGAGCTGGAAAAAGGTTGATCCTGAATTATTGAGGCAAAACTTATGAATCAATCCTGGGATAATGCAAGACCTGGCGGCGGACGACCTGTACCGCCTCAACGACCTGGGCAGGGAAATGCTCCTGTGACACAGCGCCCCAGGGGCCCCATGACCGCGCCCCCGCCCTTTTCCGCAGAAGCGGAAGAGCTGGCCAGGCGCGCTCCTCAGGGAGCTGGCAATCATCCGGCAGGCGGAGCGCCTCGTGCGGCTTCTCCCATGACGCCGCCACAGTCCGCGGCGCGTCGCCCTTTCCCTGACCAGCCTCTCCCTGACCGACCTCTTTCCGGAGAATCCTACCCTGCAGCTCCTCCACAAAGACAGCCTGGACAGGTTGCCGGGAGCCGTGCAGAGGCTGCCCAGGAAGCGGCGCTTCGTGCCATGAGAGCTGGACAGCTTGCCCCCATGCCCGGACGCAGCCCCTATGCTGATGCCCGCCGCAGGGAGGAAGAGCGCTATGCAAGTCCTGCGCAAGAGGACTTTGTTGAGGATTTTTTTGCGGAGAATGATGAGGACGAGGTTTCACCATATCGCAAACATCTCCTCATGATCGTGATTCCGCTGATTATTGGCCTGCTTGTTCTGGCCTTTATCTTCTTCCTGAGTTCTGTGCTGAAACGTCAGAGCAATGCCAGGCTGGAGCGCCAGACCAGACAGACGAGCAAGATCTCAGAGACGGAACGCCGCACGAGCAAACATACCACAGCGCCTCGAAAAACCAAAGCAACGGAGACGCTGCCGCCGCTGCAGACCGATCCTTATGAGAATCTTCCGGCCTGGACACCGGCCCCGGAGACACTGCCGCCTACAGAAAGCCCCAGCGTGACCTATCCGCCCTTTGCGCCCCCGCCGATTGTCAATACGCTGCCCAGCGAAGAGCTGGCACAGCCGCTCCTTCCTATGAATCCTCCAGCTGCGGGGGATGCACAGCCTCAGCCGCAGACACCAGAACAGCCGTCTGCGGAACCACAGCCTCAGACACCAGCAGAAGAGCAGCCTGCCGCCGGGGTTGAAGCCCAGGCCTTTGACCTGCCTAATCAGACTCCCGGATCCGCACCCGAAACGCTCGCTGCGCCAGTCAGGCGGATACCTCCGCGCCTGGATTCCGATAAGATTGTCGCTCAGGTCCTCGATGCCAATGGCGTACCAACCTATCTGACTATCCCTGGGAGTTTTGACAAAGTCTATGCCTCCCCGGATGGACTGCATCTGATCGCTCACGGCGCGGAAGGTTACACCCTAATCGACACACAGACGCAGCAGGCGATCCCCCTGGGCGCAGGTGCGCCTCTGGGTATGGAGGGGCTGGTCAGCAATCAGGGTTATTCTTATCTGATGAATGACGGCATGCTGTATTACAGCAGTTTTGATGGTCAGCCATCGGTGATGGCTGCCGGGGTGAGTTCTGTTCTCATGGCCAGCGAGAGCGACCAGTGGATGGCGCTCAAAAATGACGGCAGTGTTGTTCTCTTTGACACGCGTGGCGAAGTTGCCGGCGGGGTTCCGCTGCTGCAGGCCGGCGTGGCGCAGGGACAGGTGACGCTGAAATACATAGACCCGACTGGCAAACTCGCTGTTTTCCAGGATGAAGGTAATGTGTACTTTTACCACAATTCGGTGGGCGAGAATACGACCAGCAGTATTCCTGTGGCCGGAGACAAACTTAAAATCGAAACCTCCCCTGACGGCAGTGAAAGCCTGCTCTTTGCCCCGGATACGGCTTATGTCATTCGTATTAAAGGCGATGGTTCCGTCGATCAGATCCTTATGGATCAGCCGCTGACCGATGAAGCGTCCATTCTGCCTGCGGGCAGCGATCAAAACTCGGCTTTTGCCCAGGTCGCTATCCTTGACCGTGGAGCTCTCTGGCTCAGCAATGACTCTTTGACCGGCAGTGAGGGCGCGCGCAGCGCTCTGCTGGAAAACGACATTAAGGAAGCGGTCACCGC
>SFGY01000078.1 GCA_004556455.1 Clostridiales bacterium
GGCAGCTAACTTTTTCTGCTCGGTGTAATCGACCTTGATGATGTACCCGTCAATCAGCATTTTCCGGGCATACGCGCCGAAGTTGCGGGTGCCGAGTTGGTTCATCTTGTGGCGAACCACGCTCAATTCCTGCTCATTCAGGCAGATTTCCTTACGGATGGGTCTTGTGCGGTCTGGCATATCAAAGAACTCCTTTCACTTTACAACGGACATTTCTTCGTCGAAACGCAGGTATCGAAACGGAAGATTTTCAAAAAATATGCGCCCCTGCTTTTGCGAAAGCGGGAGCGCGTTGTATCTGCGGATATGAGATTTGAGAGAGTAGCAAGCACATCCGGTGTCCGTACACACCGGAAAAATGAGCGGTTCAGCCTTGCGCCCGAACTGCTCATTTTGTTGTTGGGGAATCCCCACACCCCTTTCATGTCTGAATTGAAAATACTTCCTGAACTTTTCAGAAAGCCCTTGCTTTTATTCGCTTTGACGATTATAATTATACTGTGATTTTATAAGCAGACGCGGAACTTAACTGCAACAGGAGTGCTACCCATGAAGTATTTATCTATCGCGCAAACCGCCGAACGCTGGGGCATCTCCACCCGCCGTATTCAGATTTTGTGCGGCGAGGGGCGCGTCCCCGGTGCTATCCGCATTGGCTCGGTCTGGGGGATTCCAGAGGACGCAGAGAAGCCAGCGGACGCGAGAATCAAGAACGGCAAGTATATCAAAAAAACTGCCGAAAATGAAAAATAAGCCGCAGATTATATCAGCGACTCTAACTCGAAATAATGGGGTCTATTCCACCTCGCGGGTGCAAATGGGCGCACTGATCCCTTGTCACGAATCTACCTAAATCGTCGATTCGACAAACGATGACAGTGTTTGACAAAGATTTAGTCCTTCCGAGACAGGATAGGTCTTTCACCACAATAACCACTGCACAGACATAGACAGGAGTGACCCTCATTACTGCTGAGGGTCAGGGTAGAAAAACCCTCATTTGAAATGAGGATAACACGATTATGGAGGAAATCAGCCATGCCAACACTTGAATGGATTGGAAAGAGCAAGGTTATCAATCATCATCAGGAAGTTCCGTTCCGGGTGTTGGAGCGCAAGTATAGCTTTGACGAAAACGGGGAGCATAGCGAGGACAACGGCAGCGACAACATGATTATCCGGGGTGACAACCTTGAAGCCCTGAAAGCCCTGCTGCCCCGGTACGAGGGGCGCGTCAAGTGCATCTACATCGATCCGCCCTACAACACTGGCAACGAGGGCTGGGTTTATAACGACAACGTCAACGATCCGAAAATCAAAAAGTGGCTGGGTGAGGTTGTCGGCAAAGAGGGCGAAGACCTGACCCGCCATGACAAATGGCTGTGCATGATGTACCCCCGGCTGAAGCTGCTGCAAAAGCTGTTGGCGGAAGATGGGGTAATTTTCATCAGCATTGATGATGCCGAATTCTATAATCTACGTTCTATTTGTAATGAAGTGTTTGGCGAACAAGATTTTATTACTACTGTTATTTGGCGAAAAAACTATGCACCTAAAAGTACGGCAAAGCACTTTTCGGAAGATCACGATTATATTCTGGTTTTTGGAAAAAACGCGGATATCTGGGTTCCGCACAAGATGCCGAGAACTGAAAAGCAGAACAAAGCATACAAGAATCCGGATAATGATCCGCGTGGTTTATGGCGACCTAATAATTTGGCAGCAAGAAATTTTTACAGTAAAGGTACATATTCAATTACTTGTCCCAGTGGTCGCGTAATTGATGGACCGCCAGCAGGGTCATATTGGCGAGTTTCGGAAGAAAAGTTCCATGAGTTAGATCAGGATGGGCGAATTTGGTGGGGGAAAGACGGAAACAATGTCCCGGCACCTAAAATATTCCTTTCAGAAGTCTCCGATGGAATAGTGCCGCAGACCTTATGGTCATATGAAGAAGTCGGGCATACTCAGGATGCCAAAAAAGAGATTAAAGAAATTTTCAAAGGAGATACACCTTTTGACACGCCAAAACCTGTGCGTTTAATCGAACGTATTTTACAGATTGCCTCTGATCCAGATTCCATCATCCTTGACTCCTTCGCCGGTTCCGGCACCACCGCCCACGCTGTTCTGAACATGAACAAAGCTGACGGTGGACACCGCAAGTTTATTCTTGTTGAGATGATGGACTACGCCGACAGCATCACCGCCGAGCGCGTGAAGCGCGTGATCCGTGGCTACGGCGAGGGCAAGAACGCCGTAGAGGGCACGGGCGGCAATTTCAGCTTCTATGACTTGGGCGAACCGCTGCTTGTGGGCGATTGCCTGAATGAAGCGGTTGCCCCCGAGAAAATCCGCGAATACATCTGGTTCATGGAAACCAAGCAGCCCTACGCCGCTATTACTTCTACTACGAGCCGCAGCGCGTGACGGTACTGGATTATGCGTTTCTCTCCACCATTACGGAAAAAGCTGATGGGACGGTGATCTACGCCGACCGCTGCTCTATCAGCGAGGATAAGCTGGCAAAAATGGGCATCACATTTAAGAAAATTCCGCGCGATATTAGCAGACTGTAAGGGGGTGTTCGCTGTATGGAACTGAAATCATATCAGAAAAAGGTGATAGCGGACTTGACCCGCTATCTGGAACTGCTGAACGAAACAAAGAGTGACGCAGCGGCGTTTCGTCTGTTCTGGCAGGAGAAATCAGCCCCGACTTTAGGGCTATACCAAAACGTTATACCCGGTGTCCCGAACCTTTGCTTCAAGGTGCCGACAGGTGGCGGCAAGACCTTTATTGCCTGCAACGCCGTTCGCCCTATCTTTGACGCGCTCCCCGCTACCAAGACAAAGGCGGTTGTGTGGCTTGTTCCGTCGGACGCGATTCTGACGCAGACGGCAAAAGCCCTGAAAGACACATCCCACCCCTACCGTCAGAAGATTGACGTGGATTTCGGCGGGCGTGTGGAGGTTTACACCAAGCAGGAGCTTTTGAACGGTCAGAACTTCAACCCCTCCGCCGTAACGGAGCAGTTGTCGGTTATGGTGCTGTCCTACGATTCGTTCCGTGGGCGCGGCAAGGAGGTCTTGAAAGCCTATCAGGAGAACAGCAACCTTGCCGAGTTTGCAAAGGTGCTGGGTAAGCCCGACAGCCCCATTGAAAAAGCGGATGAAACCGCACTGTTCCAGATCATCAACCAGCTTAACCCGCTTGTCATCGTGGACGAGAGCCACCATGCCCGGTCGGAATTGAGCCTTGAAATGCTGGAAAACTTCAATCCCTGCTTTGTGCTGGATTTGACCGCCACGCCGAAAAAGGAGAGCAATATCATCTCCTATGTGGACGCGGTGCAGCTGAAAAACGAACACATGGTCAAACTGCCCGTGATCGTCTATAACCGGGACAGCCAATCCGAGGTGCTGATTGATGCAATCGACCTGCGGAACAAGCTGGAAGAAATCGCAGATGCGGAGTACGCCAAGACGGGCAAATATATCCGTCCAATCGCGCTGTTTCAGGCACAGCCGAAAGGCAAGGAGGACGCGACCACCTTTGAAAAACTGCGGGACAAGCTGGTGGATGCCGGGATTCCCGCCGAGCAAATTGCCATTCGTACCGCCGATGTGAACGAACTGAAAAACACCGATTTGATGTCCCCAAACTGCCCGATTCGCTATATTATCACGGTCAATGCTCTGAAAGAGGGCTGGGATTGCCCCTTTGCCTATATCCTTGCGTCCCTTGCCAATAAGACAAGTCAGGTTGACGTGGAGCAGATTTTAGGGCGGATTCTCCGTTTGCCCCATACGAGCCAGCACACGCAGTCGGCTTTGAATATGTCCTATGTGCTGACTTCTTCCAACGATTTCAATAACACCGTGGCGCATATCGTCAAGGGCTTGAACAGCGCAGGTTTCAGCGACAAGGATTATCGTATCGCAGAGCCTGCGAAGCCCCAGGTCCCGGAGCAGCCCCCAGTGCAGATCGGCATTACCGAACTGCAAGGAGTTTCCGATATGGAAGCACCTTTGGAAACGGAACAGGACGATTTTGCAGGGCTGGATGGGAAATCCATCGGTGCAGAACTGGAACGCCGCCGGGAACAGGAAAAATCCGCAGAAATCGCCCCGAAAGCCAACACCATGTTGGACGCTGCCGCAGAGGTCGAAAAGGCATATACAGATGCTATCCAACAGACAGACAATGACCCGATGATGGACAATCTTCCGTGGGAGGTGCGGGATAAAGTGAAATCATTCCAAGTAAACCCGCAGTTCCGGGAGGATATTGAAACGCTGCAAATCCCGCAGTTTTTCCTGAAAATTGAGCAATCTTTGTTTACGGATGGTTCTTTTGAACTGCTGGACAAGGAAATGCTGGCAGAGGGCTTTACACTCAAGGGCAAGGCATACGACATTGATTTTGCCACCGCAGACGATGAAATCCGCGAAATCGACGTGCGGGAGCAGGACGGCGGTTTGCCGAAGGTGTTCAAGATGGAGAGCGCCGAACAGCGGTACTTCAAAGAGTGGTTCAACAATCTGCCGCCGGAAAGCCGGGTGCGTCAATGCAAGGATATGATGTTCAATCAGCTTAACAAGCTGAACATGGTGGACGCTGCCGAACTGAAAGCCTACATAAACCGCATTGTGGACGATATGGATAAGGCGCAACTTGCCGCTATGGAGAAAGCCCCGCTGGGCTATGCGGCAAAGATCCGCTCCAAAATTGAAACGCTGCTGGAAGCCCATTATCGAGAAAACTTTGAAAGGTGGCTGGAAACGGAGCGCATCGTCTGCAAGCCCTATTTCCGTCTGCGCCCCTCTATCCATCCTGCCACCTATACCGACATATATGCCCGTTCTCTGTATGCAGCAGAGGACGGTGACATGAACAAACTGGAACAGAAGTTGATTGTGGAGTTGACCGCCCTGCCGAATGTCCGCTGGTGGCACAGGAATATTGCACGGCAAGACTTTGCAATTAACGGCTTTATCAAGCACTACCCCGATATTCTGATTATGACCCAAAGCGGCAAGCTCATCTGCGCGGAAACCAAGGGCGAACATCTGAAAAACGATGACAGCCGGGAGAAAATCGCACTCGGTCAAGCATGGCGCACAGCAGCGGGCAAGGATTTCCGCTATTACATGGTATTTGAGAATGATGAAAACCTCTTGCCGGGTGCGGTGAGCATGAGCCAGTTTATCGACACGATCAAGGAACTATAAAAGCCTCTTATTCGCAGGGGTCGATATTTTCTACCCCCATGTTTGACCGCTGTGATTGCACAAGTTTATACAGATTCAGGCAGCAGGAGCAATTCTGCTGCCTTTTTCTTTGGGTGACTACTCCGCTTACCTCGCGTATGCGGATTGTCATAATTTTCAAAAAGGGAGCGTGGTAGTAATGAAATTGGAAACCGTGCAAAGGAGGTGGTGTGCCGATGCAAAGCAGAAAACGCAGACGGATTCTGATGCAGGAGGCAGGATATGGCAAAGCCGCTTGACCCCAAAGCGATAGAGGCAGAACGGCAAACCAGCAGCCGAGCTGAACGCAGGGAGCAAAAACGCCGCCAGATGCAGGACGAGATTTCTTATAATCAGCGCGGAAATGGTGTCATTGTCATCCCGCCGCAAAAACGGCGAGAAATTGCAGCGGAACCACCCAAACTCCGCGTTGCGGCATATTGCCGCGTCAGCACGCAGGAGGAACAACAGATCGGCAGTTTCGATATGCAGATTCATCATTTTACCAAGAGAATTGAAGCCAATCCGCAATGGCAACTGGTTGAAATCTATCAAGATGAAGGGATAAGTGCAACTACCGTAGAAAAGCGTCTGGGCTTTCAGAAAATGATTACAGACGCGGTGGACGGAAAAATTGACTTGATTCTCACGAAAAGCATCAGCCGTTTTGGTAGAAATATCGTGGATATTCTGGATAATCTGCGAACGCTTTCCGCACTGAATCCCCCTGTTTCCGTTGAGTTTGAGACAGAGGGAATTACCTATACCGGTGATGGACGGAATAACCTCCTGATCTCACTATTGGCTGCTCTGGCTGAAATGGAATCCCAACAAAAGAGTGAGGCCATTAAAGCAGGTATTCGCTGGCGTATGGCGGAGGGCATTTACAAGTTCTCTGTGCAGAACACGTTGGGCTTCTACCGCGACCACTTTGGGCGGTTGGTTATCGAACCTACCGAGGCACGAATTGTCGAGTATATCTACGAAAGCTGCTTGGAGGGAGCAACACCAGCGGAAATAGCCGCTGCCCTGACAGAGCAGGGAATCAAATCTCCCATGGGAAATGATCTCTGGTCTGCCGGTACTGTCCGCAGCATCCTCCGAAATGAGAAATACTGCGGTGATGCCTTGATGCAGAAAACTTATACCAAAGATTTCCGCTCACATAAATCAGTGAAAAACACTGATCTGAATATGTATTTCAAGGAAAATCACCATACAGCTATTGTTAAAAAAGAGGATTGGATAAAGGTACAAAAACTGCTGTTGGAGCGGCACAGCACGGCAAAACGGGCTACATTGCGCCGTCTAAGCAATCACTTTGTCGCATACCGCGTGAAAGATGGTCTTTTCAAGGGCTATCTGATCATGGACTCCCGATGGTCTTTTATGGAACGTCAGGAGTTTATGAAAATCGTGGAT
>SFGY01000079.1 GCA_004556455.1 Clostridiales bacterium
TGATAACAACATTCTCCTGACCCAGACGGAACGCCTCACCATGAACAACCGCCCCAAAGACCCCAAGACCGCCCGGAACAAAAACGTGCTGGTCATCGGAGGTTCCGGCAGCGGCAAGACGAGATTTTTTGTGAAGCCGAACCTGATGCAGTGTACCTCTAAGCTCTATCCGGTTAGCTTCATTGTCACCGATCCGAAAGGGGGCCTGATCGGTGAGGTGGGCCAGCTCCTTGTGCGAAGCGGCTACCGGGTCAAAGTGCTGAATACCATCAACTTTTCCAAAAGTATGCGATACAACCCATTCCGCTACATTCATTCGGAAAAAGACATCTTAAAGCTGGTCAACACCCTGATCTGCAACACCAAGGGGGAAGGCGAAAAAAGCGCCGAAGATTTTTGGGTGAAGTCGGAACGTCTGTTGTATTCGGCCCTTATTGGCTACATCTGGTACGAAGCGCCGGACGATGAAATGAATTTCACGACGCTGCTTGAAATGATCAACGCCAGCGAAGCCCGCGAGGACGACCCGGAATTTCAATCGCCGGTTGACCAGATGTTTGAACGGCTGGAAAAAAAAGACCCGGAACACTTTGCGGTGCGCCAGTACAAAAAATTCCTGTTGTCGGCAGGCAAGACCCGCAGTTCCATTTTGATTAGCTGCGGGGCCAGATTAGCGCCATTTGACATCCGGGAAGTGCGGGAGCTGATGGAGGACGACGAGCTGGATCTTGACACCATCGGGGATGAAAAAACGGCCCTGTTCCTCATTATGAGCGACACGGACACGACCTTTAACTTCATTCTTGCCATGGTGCAGAGCCAGCTTATCAACCTCTTATGCGATCGGGCCGATGACAAATACGGCGGGCGGCTGCCCGTCCATGTACGGCTGATTTTAGACGAGTTCGCCACCATCGGCCAGATACCCAACTTTGACAAGCTGATCGCCACCATCCGAAGCCGTGAAATATCGGCTTCTATCATTTTGCAGAGCCAGTCACAGCTAAAGGCCATCTACAAGGATGCCGCGGAAATCATTTCCGACAACTGCGACTGTACGCTTTTCCTGAGTGGCAGAGGCAAGAACGCCAAGGAGATCGCGGACGTGCTGGGGAAAGAAACCATTGACAGCTATAACCAGAGCGAGAACCGGGGCGCGCAGACCTCCCACGGACTGAACTACCAAAAACTCGGAAAGGATATGCCATAATTCATGGTGACGAGTTCAGTTGCCTTGAATAACAGATGAACAGGGACACGATCAACTGGATTCGGATAAAACGAAAACAGGAGCTCGCTATGGAGAAATTGAAAAAGCATATCCATGATGACAGTAACGGTCTGGACTATGTTCTGGTCGGAGACTACTATATTCCAGACTTACAGCTGCCGGAGGAAAGCCGCCCCATCGGACGGTGGGGACGGATGCACAGGGAATATCTGCAAGAGTATTGTTCCGACCGGTACAATGAATTACTTCTGTCTGGAAAGCTGTGGACATATCTTGCCGATCTGGATGAGCAGGCACAGAACCGTCTGGATTGTACCATTGCCCAGATAAAAGAAACAGAGGGAGTCACGGAGGAATTGAAAGCAAAAGACCAGCTTGCATGGGTCGGTCACATGAACAGCATACGCCACCGGGCAGAGGAAGTCATTCGGTCTGAGATGATTTTCGTCTGAGATGATTTTCGTCTGAGAAGGTGGAAAAACTGAGGCCATTCACTTTTATAGTGGATGGCCTTTTTGCTACCTGCGTTTTTTCTTTTTTGGCATATAATACGGCTGTGGCTTGGCTTTGCCCCGCATATTGTTTGGGTTTTTAAGCAGTTTGGACAGGCTCAGTATCCGCAGAAAAGCCGAAAAGTCCTCGGATGAAATTTTTTCAAAAGGAATCTGCATTTTATCACAAAACTCATGGATCATAGCTTCTGTGTCGTTTCCCATCTGTATGGCCTGTTCAAAATTCTCTTTGACCTCATCCAGTGTTGGCTGTGGGTCAGCTGTGGTCTTGTCTTTCAAATGATCTTCCCGTATATCCCGGACAATGCTGTCCAGATCATCATGAAGGATATGGCTGTAAAAATCGTTCTCCTGTACCTGACCCAATTCCAGCGTCCGCATATACAGATCATTTTCTCCCGGTGCGTGTTCTTTCAGAATGGTCTGCCGGGTAGCTTCCAGAATCAGATTCATCTGGTTCACCCGCATATCAGCGATCCGGTCAATAAAGATTTCCATATCAACCATCAGCCGCAAGAAATTTGGATGAGTCGCCAGTTCACAAAGCAGGCGGTTGTTGATCTTTCCGCTGCTCAAAAGTTCCACCATAGCGTCACTCAGATGCAGAGCTTGAAGCTCCGTGTTTGGGTGATTTTTATTTTCTGACACGCCCATCAGATAATCAGTGGATACTCCGTAAAACTTTGCCAGTGTCGCAATCGCAAATGGGCTGATGTCTTTGTAGTCATCGCTCTCATATTTCCCCAGTGCCGACTTAGACAGACCGGTCTGTTCTGCCAGCTGTTCCAGCGTCAGGTGCTTATCCACCACTCGCAGGTCTTTGAGCCGTTCCGGGATTGACAGTTTTGTGTACATCAAAGCACCTCCTTGCCAACGGTTTTTGTTTTTCATTATAGCACATTTCCGAGAGCGTGGAAATATGCGGTTTTCATGTGTTTTTCCTGCGTCTTGGACATACGGGAGCAGCCCTCTTTTTTCGGTAAACTGGTTCTTGTCAGGAGACATAGAACCTTGAAAAATGAATGACCGGCTGCAAGGGGGATGACCTCCGGGGAAGTGACGCTACGATAAGAGCGCACCAAAGAGGACAATACGCTGGGAGAGAATCCGGGCAGGAATACTTTGCAGACAGACCGGCAGACAGAAAAATAAACGATGCGGGATATACCGCACCAAATGAATGGAGGTAGATCATTATGAAACTGAATATGAAGGAAAAGAAAATTCTTTACGCTTACGCCTGCCCCAGCCATCACAACACAGTGACAAGGCTGAAATGGCTGACAGCATTGACTGTTGACCCGGAGGCGAAAAGCCAGATGCTTCATCTTGCTCGTAAAATTGAGACAGAGACAGAGGAAAGGTGGTACGAAGCCTTTTACCATCATCTGCGTATGGAGATGGACGAATACCGCCGGATTAGACGCAGTCTGCGTGCGCTGAAAGCAAACACCGATTATGAGGAGGAACTGTATGAGGAAGCTGTCTAAATATGAAAAAGAAACCATCATCAACTGGAATGAGGGCGAGACGATTGCCAGTATCTACACCTTCAAT
This sequence comes from Clostridiales bacterium, assembly GCA_004556455.1. GTDB lineage: Bacteria > Bacillota > Clostridia > Saccharofermentanales > DTU023 > SFGY01. The sequence goes on from SFGY01000079.1 coordinate 3,301, forward strand.
GCCAGCTTGAAACGCAGACTGGAGGATTTCAGCCGGAAGTACCCTCTGCTGTGCCGCTTGGAACGCAGTACGCCGGAAGGTAGCGTGACCTATGTACTGGACAAGTCCCGACTTTCGATCCGGCTGGTGCCGCCGTACAGCGAAGAACGGCTGGCAGCTGCAAGGGAGTACGCAAAAGAGCATGGCTTTCAGGTCATACAGACAGAAGAAAAAATCGCTTAAAATGAGGGCGATTTACGAAAAAATATCGGGTCTGCACCCGCTGTTTTGATCGGCAATTTCCGCAGGCGTATTCTGTATCCACTTCTCGCCTATGGGCGTAAATGTACGGATACGGAGCCGGTGAAACTGGCAAAAACCGCTTCTGCGGTGAAGGCCAGCTTCGCCGGTGCGGGAGTACAGAGGGCAGCCAGCCCTTTGTGCCGGGGTGCAGGGGCGGCAGCGCACTGCTGGGGTCAAGGGGCAACGCCCATTCTTCGCAGGTCTGGCGGCTTTGCCGCCCTCCCCAGCCCAGAACATCTTTGCAGGAAGGAGGAAAAATGTTTGAAATTAACAAGACACAATGGACGATCTGGGAAGCATGGCACTTACAATCCCCGGCACAATGACCGTCGGTTCGATGTAGAAAATAGCGAACACATTGACGCTGAGCGTGCCAGACAAAATGTGTACTGGGACTGTTACCGGGGCTTTACCACCCACGACTTTCGGGAAAACCCAGAGCAGCCGGATTTCAGCTTTGAGGAAATTGAACGGATGTATTACTACGAGCATTATGCCGACCATGTCAATGCTCAGAACGCCCGGAACGAGAAAACCCGGCACATTGAGCGCAATCGCACTGTGGATGATCTTTTGAAAAATAACAAGACCTGTCCAGAAGAAAGCATCTACCAGATCGGCACTATGGAAGAATCCGTTCCGCCGGAGACTTTAGCGCTCATTGTCAGTGAATTTTATGAGGAATTTGAAAACCGTTTCGGTTCTCATATCCACATTTTAGACTGGGCGCTCCATCTGGATGAAGGGACTCCGCACATCCATGAGCGCCATGTATTTGACTGTGAAAATCGGTATGGAGAGCTGTGCCCCCAGCAGGAAAAGGCGTTGGAGGAACTGGGTATCCCTCTCCCTAAACCGGAACAGCCAAAAGGAAAGCACAATAACCGGAAACAGACTTTTGATGCAGTCTGTCGGACAATCTTATTTGACATTGCCAAACGGCATGGGCTGCATCTGGAACAGGAGCCGTCTTATGGTGGGCGTGACTATTTGGAAAAGCAGGATTATATCCTGATGAAGCAGAAGGAGCAGCTGGCGACACAGGAGCAAAAGCTGGAGGAACTGACGCTAAAAATTGAGGATGTAGAAACCTTACTGGAAGATGTTTCCGGTGCAGCCTATGACAAGGCGGTGGAGGTTGTGACCGACAAGGTTCGGGAACAAACCCAGCTTGAAGATATGGAAGTAATTGAGAAATATCGAAAGAGCGTGGTATCGCCCAATGCCAAAAATTCGCCAGAAGTTGTGAAGATAGCGAACACTCTGCTGAGTAGGGTGCGAGAAAAATTACAGCAGTCTGCTGAAAAAGTTCTCAAAAAGGTACAGGCGGTGCTGTTAAAACCGGAGGTCAAACAGGCTGGCAAAGAGCAGATCAAAAATAAAGCCAGAAAATCCATTAAGGAGAAGCTGGCACAAGGCAAACTGGACGCTGATCGGGAGAACCGGGAGCGCTGGGAGCGTGAAGGACGGATTGCTCCAACAAGAAAACAGGATATGGAATTGTGAGGCATCTGATTTTCTATGGAAACCGGATGCCTTTTGCATTGTTTGGAGGTGGAAGAAACGAATGTATTTGAAGCAGTAAAACAGTCTGTTACCACAAGGCAGGCTGCTTTGGTTTATGGAATTTCAGTAGGACGCAACGGGATGGCTCGTTGCCCGTTTCACGATGACAGGCATCCCAGCATGAAGGTGGACAGACGGTTCCATTGTTTTGCCTGTCAGGCAGATGGAGATGTGATTGATTTCACTTCCCGTCTTTTTGGACTAAGCAGTAAAGAAGCTGCCTTAAAGCTGGCAGAGGACTTCTCAATCAGCTTTGACCGCAAAGGCCACGATCCGCCACAAAAGAGAGTAATCAAAAGAAAAATCAGCGAGGAAATGCGATACCGGCAGGCAGAGCAGAAATGCTTTCGGGTGCTGTGCGACTACCTGCGTTTGCTGGAACGATGGAAAGAAGAATATGCGCCCAAACAACCGGAGGATGACTGGAATCCTTTGTTTGTGGAGGCTCTGCACAGGCAGCCATATATCGAATATCTGTTGGATCTTCTTTTGTCTGACAGCATAGAAGAACGAGCTTTTGTAGTTGCTGAGTATGGAAAAGAGGTGAGGAAAATTGAACAGCGAATATCAGAGTTTATCGCCAGCCACCCAGCAGGCTGTGATGAGCGCAGCCGAAGCCATAGCGCCGGAACAGAGCGTTGATGAGGTGCGGCAGAGCCTTTCTGTTACCGACAAGGGAAAAACAGCCAACACCATCGACAACTGCCGGATTGTGTTCTGCTGCGATCCACTCCTGCGGGATGCCATCCGGCTTAATCTCCTGACAGACCGGGTAGACATTGTACAGGACTTGGGCTGGCGCAGGAATACCAGCGCTCTGACGGATACTGATGTGAAATATCTTCTCCTCTATTTTGAGAGAAACTATGAGCTGACCAGTGAGAAAAAGATCACGGCTGCCCTTTCTATCGTAGCAAACGAAAATTGTTACCATCCAATTCAGGATGTGCTGAACAGCCTTGTCTGGGACGGTACACCACGCATCCGATCCTGTCTGCACCATTTTCTTGGTGCTGATGAAAGTGACTATGTGGAAGAAATGCTGAAACATTTCCTGCTGGGTGCTATACGCCGGGTATTCCGTCCCGGTTCCAAATATGAGGAAATGCTTTGTTTGGTGGGCGGTCAGGGTGCCGGGAAGTCCACCTTCTTCCGACTGCTGGCGATCCGGGACGAATGGTTCTCTGATGACCTGAAGAAGTTGGATGACGACCGGGTATTCCAAAAGCTACAAGGTCACTGGATCATTGAGATGTCAGAGATGCTTGCCACCAGCAGCGCAAAGAGCATTGAAGAAATCCGTTCCTTTATTAGCCGACAGAAGGAAACCTACCGGACACCTTATGAATCTCAGCCTAAAGACCGGCTTCGGCAGTGTGTGTTCGGTGGTTCCTCGAATACGCTGGACTTTCTGCCGCTGGATCGAGCCGGGAACCGGCGCTTTCTCCCAATCATGATTTACCCGGAGAATGCAGAGGTTCACATTTTGGAGGACGAGGACGCTTCCAGAGCGTATCTGTTGCAGGTATGGGCAGAAGCTATGAGCATTTACCACAGCGGCAAATATTCCATGAAATTCAGCAAGTCCATCCAGCGTCAACTGGTGGAGGTGCAGAAAGACTTCATGCCGGAGGACACCGAAGCCGGACAGATACAGGGATTTCTGGAACACTACACCGGAAACATGGTCTGCTCAAAACAGCTGTTCAAGGAGGCGCTAGGACATACCTTTGATGAGCCGAAGCGGTGGCAGCTCCACAATATCAATGAGATCATGAACACGGTTGTGACCGGTTGGAAGCCTTTTTCCAATCCCCGGATGTTTGCCGGATATGGCAGACAAAAGGGCTGGGAACGGGACACTTCCGGCAACGAACTACCCAGCAACGAAGGTGGATTTGTAGAACTGAGTGAAGAAGAATGCCGTCAGCTGGAACTTCCGCAGGAGTGGATCGCCTGACAAGGACGGTCTGTTGCCGGGATGGTTGCCGGGTTCGTTGCTGATAAATTTATGGTTTTGATATAGAAAAAGCCCGCAAGTAAAGGCTTTTTATGATCTATCTATGTTTTCGGCAACGAAAGCAACGAGATTTTATAAGAAAATTTGAAAAGTAAGAAATCAGGGTCAGACGATAGTTTACAGGTTTTTTGATGTCCGTTGCCGGACTTCGTTGCCGCAGCCACCGTCTGATCCCCTATTCTATGGAGGTAGCCTATGGAGAAAAACAAGAAGCAGAATAAAAAAGTCCAGTTTGTAGTGGTTCGTGAGTTTTCTGGGGACAAAACCATGCGAGAAGCCTTTGAGCAGCTGATCGAGCGTCAGACCTGCGAACACTTCGAGGAATGGTTGGAGCATCGGGAAATGGCACAGAAAGCGGCGTAAAGCAGTTGAATCATGGACAGGGACATGATATTATAATGGTATCGTGTCCCTGTTCATAGAAGGAGAACACTATGAGCAGGAAAAAACAAGTTAATCAGAAAATCACAGCCCTTTATTGCCGTATCTCTCTGGAGGATGGCGGCGATAATGAGAGCATGAGCATCAGCAACCAGAAACTTATGCTCCGGGACTTTGCCGAAAAAAACGGAATGTTCCAGTATGAGTATTATGTGGATGACGGTTATACAGGCCGCAATTTTGCTGGGGTTAGATAGCGATACTTTTTACATCTACCATGTTGCGGCGGTCATGGTTGACAACTTGCGTCGGCTCCTGCTCGGTATCAACCTGTCCGA
>SFGY01000080.1 GCA_004556455.1 Clostridiales bacterium
TGAACACCGAACGAAAGGAAGCGATGAGCCATGCTGCCAGCCTGAAAAAATCATCGCCGTTTTCGTCCGGTTTTTCCCGTATTCCCCTGATGCAATGGGCGGCACCGGAATACCGTAGTGAGCAGGGAAAAATCCAGTCTCTGAGCCAGCAAATGGAAAAATTACGACAGCATTACCGGAAGGTGGAGAAACAGGACATTCCCGCGAGTCAGATGGCATTTGAAAAACAGTGGCAGCAGTGGGGGGAATCCGGCCTTGCAGCTCTCAGAGCCCAGTTGCTTAAACGTGAAGAGGAATTGCGCCGGAAGGAACAGGAAGATACTGAACGTAGTCGCGCGGAGCAGCTCAGGAAAAATGACAATGCCGTTATGGATTCAGGGGTGCTGAGAGCAGTCGTTACGGGGTATGGCGAGGCTCCCATGCCTGGTAACGGGGAAATGACCTGTTACCTTCTGCTTCACAACCGGAACGGAGAATATACGCTCTGGGGGAACGAGCTGGAGAAATACCGCACCAGAATCTTTGAGAGTGTTGATTTAATGCGTGACAGGAGTGGTTATATCTGTGACCGAAGCGAAATCGGCCAACGTCCGCCACTGCAACGTGTTTATTCCTCTGCAACCTTTGAGCAACTGCTGACGCAGGTTTGCCAGACATGGCCGCAACATACCCGCAATCTCCGCCAGCCGAAGACATGGCCGGAGTCTTTCTGTCTTGGAGAAGACCGCCAGCCAGCCATGCCATCACCAGCGGCAAGGAAGGTGGATTTTATGCAGGGACGTCTGCCACCGACGCTGATGCCGGTCATGAGTTCTGTCGACCGGGAAACCCGCCAGCTTCAGCTTTTGCTGGTCATGGGCGTGGATGACTCTCTGGGCGGTGTTATCCGGCTTAATGGTACGCTGTATCCCGCGTTTGCCGTTCCCTCAGCCGATAACAGGCATCTGGTCATCAGTGCGCTGACCGATAAGGGGTTACGGTATGCAGGGTATGGTGTTGCCGTAAATCACGATGCAGACAGCCACATATCACCTGCACCAGAACTGATGCAGTTTCATCTGAAAACCCGTGAGGCACCGCTTTTTGCTGCCGTCAACACACCAGAAAAACAGCCGGATCATCTGTTCCGCTCGCTGGGTTTTAACCGTACCTGGGAGGAATGGCAGCGCGAGGAAGATGCACGAACACACACCACCGAGAGGAGACATGATCGCGGTTGGTCACAGTGAATGTGAACAATATTTTGTTTTGTTTAACATCGTGTTATGTTCGTCGATGTTCTTCGATGTTCATCGACAGGGATGAATGCAAGAAGCACACTCACATAACGCAAGCATAGTTTTGTTTTTCCGCCCCCAAAAATTGGGGGTCTTTTTTCGCTGCATCAGAGCGTTTTTGACGCAATTTTTCACTTCAATAGTACCTTCGCACTACTAACACAAAAAAAACGCAGCAGGGAGCGTTTTAGGTGCCTTAAAATCGATTTTAGATCGTCATCTTGATCTGTTTGTCTTCCTTGAAGCGAAAATGCAGGGCTACAACCGTGCGCCCCTTTTTGATCGTCTCAACAGTTACAACCAGATCGCTTTTTTCGTTCAGTTCGGCGATGGCTGGCTTGATTATCATCTTATTCAAGTCTTTGAATTGTTGATATTTATCTTCAACGGCAAGCATGGTTCGGAAATCATCGATAGCTATCGTTCTGTCACCGGTGCTGCGGAACTGCTGGAGCAGCTCGTAAATGCGGATGCTGTAGGTGCTGGAAAGGCTGGAGACGTTCTTCACGACTACCCGCGTAAACTGCCCCTTGAGCTGTGTCAGATACGGCATGATGGCATCGGAGAAGGTGATATCTACTTTCGCCTCACCTTTGAAATACTGCGCCCGGTACTGCACCCAGCGGAACTCTTCTCGTTTTTCCTCGTTCTTGATGATTACTGACCTGTCCCAGAGGCGATCTATCGCTTCCTTGAGCCTAGCTTCAGCGTGCTGCCGTCCCATGTCAGGAAAGGCATCATGAAACTCTGCAGCCGTGATGGTCATGGTTTTTTGTTCATCCGGCGAAGGGGAATCTTCTCCGGATTTCAGGCGGCTGATACAGACCAGCAGGAAGCGCTGTTCCTGCAAAGTGAGCTTGTAGCTTGCCTCGATAAGGGCGTTTGATTTGTAAGCTATCAGATCTGACATTTCGCTTGCTCGTTGCTATTGGTGGCGTTTTTTTACTGTACGCCACTTATCATATGGGTGGAAGTTTTTTTTTTGCAACCCCCTTTTTCTGTGGATTACACCCCCAAAAGCTCCACCTTTCACCCCCAAAAGCTCCACCTTTCACCCCCAAAAGCTCCACTTATCTTGCCAGAACATCTTTAAAATCATGGTGTTACAAGACCTAAAAAGGTTTTAAAAAAAAAGATCTAAAAATAAGATCTTAAAAACTTAACGGCGAGCCTGTGGATAACTTGGGGTGCTGAAAACAAAAAACCAATAAAAACAATGCGTTGCAATAAAGCAGAATTGCAAGTTTCGAATACACCCCCTCCAACCCTGTGGAAACCCAGTATTCATGCGGGTTCAGCGCATATCACCTGCCGAAAAACCGTGCGTATGTGCTCAACCTGGCGACTGATTCACTTCCGCTTCCTCGCCCACTCGCTCGCTAACGCTCGGTCGCTGGGGCTGCGGCGAGCGGACGATACAATCACTGTTCTGGCAGCGCCTCCAGCTCGTTAATCAGCGGCAGTATGCGCGTCACATCAGCCTGTCGTGTCACCTCTGCCTTCAGGAACTGGAGTAACCAGGCACGCAACTGCACCTCCTCCGGCTTTCTGACCTTTGCCAGCAATGCAGCACCCACAACAACCTTCTGCGCTGTGTCCAGGCTCCGGCTCTTCGCCTTCAGGCGCTGTAATCTCGCCTCAGCATCAGCAATCTTCTGTTCGAGCGTTCTGCTCATGATGTAACTCCGTGCGCGATGAAAAATCGCATTTTAGCGCGTCACTGGTAGTTTAAAAACTGAGCTGGCATAATGCACGGCAAATCACGAAGTGCGCACTTATACAATCTCCACTCCGTTTCGATTGTGTGCGCCCTGCGGGGCTGAAAGAAAACTACAAAAAGGCATTACGGCAGAAATGGCGATTTATCATCTCAGCATGAAAATTATCTCCAGAAGCAGCGGCTACAGCGCCGTAGCTTCCGCTGCCTATCGTTCCGGTTCACTGATGCTTGATGAGCGTACCGGACTGACTCACGACTACACCCGCAAAAGCGGTGTGGCTGAGGCTGTGATTCTGACCCCCGCCACCGCCCCTGCCTGGTGTACGAACCGTGCCGAACTCTGGAATGCCGTTGAGAAGGCCGAACGCCGGAAGAACTCACAACTTGCGCGGGAAATTGAACTCGCCATCCCCCACGAACTGCCGCAGGATGCCGCACGGGAAACCGTTCTCGCCTTTGTCAGAGAAAACTTTGTCAGTCAGGGCATGATTGCTGATGTGGCGTTCCATCACATGGATAAAACAAATCCCCATGCGCACATCATGCTGACCACGAGGGCTATCGGACCTGCTGGGTTCAGCGGAAAGGTCAGGGACTGGAACGACCGGACACATGCCGAGACGTGGCGGGCATCATGGGCTGACCATGCAAACAGGGCACTGGCGAACGCCGGTTATCAGGAAGAGATAGACCATCGTTCATACGAGCGACAGGGGCTTGAGAAAACGCCTGGTATTCACCTCGGAAAGTCTGCCTGTGCGATGGAAACACGCGGTATCGAAACAGAACGCGGCGAACAGAATCGTCTGATTAACAGGCTTAACCTGGAAATACAGATTTCCCGCACCGAACTCAGGAACGGAGGGCTGACAGAGCCTGCCCGCCGTGTGGCTGACCTTCTGAATATCGGGCTTCCTGACAACGCAACTTCGTACACACTACGTGACATTATCGAAGCGTTGCCGAAGGACAGTAACTCGGCATGGAAACTCACCAGTAATGCCATGTCGATGATGGCAGATATGCAGGCGACGCGCAGACGCTGGGAAGAGCTGAACACCGAACGAAAGGAAGCGATGAGCCATGCTGCCAGCCTGAAAAAATCATCGCCGTTTTCGTCCGGTTTTTCCCGTATTCCCCTGATGCAATGG
>SFGY01000081.1 GCA_004556455.1 Clostridiales bacterium
TCGGCCTCGGCGGAAAACTCCTTCGCACAGACATGATCTTCCGGCAGCAAAAGCTGCACGTTCAGTTCTTTGGCCCGCGCGATCAGCTCCCGGGCCAGGTCGATCTTGTCGGCCTCGAGAAGCGACTGCCCCACTTCCCTGCCTTCCGCGGCGAGGAAGGTATAGGCCATGCCGCCGCCGATGAGAAGACTGTCGACTTTATTGAGCAGATTGGAAATCACGCCGATCTTATCGGACACTTTCGCGCCGCCGAGAATAGCCACAAAGGGACGGGCCGGATCTTTGAGCGCCTTGCCCATGACGCTGAGTTCTTTTTCAATCAAAAGACCGGGCACTGAGGGCAGAAAGTTCGCCAGACCATAGGTCGAGGCGTGAGCGCGGTGCGCCGTACCAAAAGCGTCGTTGACATAGAAGTCGGCAAAGGAGGCCAGTTTTTTCGCAAAGGCGATATCGTTGGCTGTTTCCTCGGCATGGAAGCGCACATTTTCCAGCAGCAGCACATCGCCGGGCGCGAGCGCCGCCACCTGTTTTTTGGCATCTTCGCCGATTACGTCGGCGGCGAGCTTCACCTTCCTGCCGAGCAGCTCGCTCAGCCGGGCAGCCACCGGTTTCATGGAAAATTTTTCCTCCGGTCCGTTCTTAGGGCGTCCCAGATGCGAAACGCAAATCACCGCTGCACCCTTTTTCAACAGCAGCTCCAGGGTCGGCAGCGAGGCACGTATGCGCTTATCATCCGTGATCTCGCCCGTCTTTTTATCCTGAGGAACGTTGAAGTCTACGCGGCAAATGACGCGCTTCCCCTCGAGGGGAGTATCCTGCAAATGCTTCCAAGTCGCTTTTATCATAGAAAAACCTCCCGTGCTATAATCAACGATATCTGTTCTGTGCTGCAAAAACAGCCTCTCCCGCCGGACGCGCCGGGCTACATAGCCCTTCTATTTTAGCGCGGATTGCCAACTGTGGAAACATTGAGCGTAGAAAGAAGCTTATGAAAGCCCTGATCAGCCTGATTATTCCCTGCTATAACGAAGAAGAACAACTGCCGGAAACCCTCCGGGTCATTCCCACCCAGCTTCCGGAGGACTTTGATTTCGAGCTGCTATTTGTCGACGATGGTTCAACGGATCAAAGCTGGGCCCTCATCCAGGAGGCTTCCGCCAAGGATTCTCGGGTGCGTGGCCTGCGCTTTTCCCGCAACTTCGGCAAAGAAGCGGCTCTGGTGGCCGGTCTCGAAGAGGCCCGGGGCGACGCCGTCGTCATTATGGACTGTGATCTGCAGCTCCCCCCGCGTTATCTGCCGGAAATGCTGAAACTCTGGCAGGAAGGCGCTGAGATTGTCGAAGGGGTTAAGGAGAGCCGTCAGAAGGAATCCCTTGCCTCGCGCCTGAGCGCCGGACTTTTTTATCGGCTCTTTGCGCAGGCCTCCGGCATGCAGCTCAAAAACGCCTCCGACTTCAAATTGCTTGACCGCAAGGTCGTCGATGTCTGGCAGCAGCTTCCGGAAAAAGATCCCTTCTTCCGTGGCCTGGCCGCCTGGGTGGGCTTTCGCCGTGAGAGCTTCCGCTTTCATGTCGACGAGCGTCAGCATGGGCAAAGCAAGTGGTCGTTCAAAAAACTTTTCCGTCTCTCGCTCGACGCGCTCACCGGCTTTTCTGCAAAACCCCTCCGGCTGATCGCCCTCCTGGGCCTCCTGCTGGAACTGGCTTTTTTGGTCACTGGCCTGGTCAGCCTGATCAGGCTCGCATCGGGTCGCGCGCTGAGCGCATTTAACGGAGTCATTTTACTCCAGCTTCTGATCGGCGGCCTGATTCTCCTGGCCCTGGGCCTGCACGGCATCTATATCGGCCGACTGTACGAGAGCAGCAAAGATCGCCCGCGCTACATTTTAAGCGAGCGCTGCGGGGGGCACTCATCTTCATGAGCGAAAAACCGGCCAGCGCCATCAGCCAAAATCTGGCTTGCAGAATCGACCAGCTCACCCGGGAAGGCAGTGTGGATTTTCATCTGCACAGCAGCTTTTCCGATGGCAGCGAAACGCCGCAAACCATCGTCAAACTGATGATCGGTGCAGGGCTGCGCGCCTTTGCCCTCACCGATCACGATACGACAAAAGGAATTGTCCAGGCCGCCGCGCTGCTCGAAAAGCTGTCCGCTGCTGCCCCTTTACTCCATACTGCAAGCCCTGACAGGCTGGATCGAGAGAAACCGAGGAGCGACTTACACACATGTTTTAGAGAGACGATCTTCCCTTCATCCCTCCCCCTGTTTTTCCCAGGGGTCGAACTCTCCTGCGAATTTGAGGGACAGGAAGTGCATGTTCTCGCCTATTTCTGGAAGAAAGAAGCGGCCTTTAAGCTGCGTCCTTACCTGCGGACGCTTGGCCGTTCGCGCGAAAAGCGCAATCGACAAATGATCGAGCGCCTTCGCGAGCTGGGCTTTGCCATCAGCATGGAAGAGCTTCGCTCCCTGGCCGAAAACAAAGTGGGACGCGTGCACATGGGCCAGTGGCTCATAAAGCACGGGGCCGTTCAGGATATGAGCGAAGCCTTTGAGCGTTATCTCGGTCGGGACGGCCTCGCCTACATCCCACGCGAACGACAGAGTGTCGCCGAGAGCATCCAGCACGTGCACGAGGCCGGCGGGGTGGCGTTTATCGCTCACCCCCACGAGTATGGCTGGTGCGAAGAAAACTCCCTGCTACGGGAAAAAATAGAAAGGCTGCTGCCCTGCGGTCTCGATGGCATCGAAGCCTTTCACAGCCAGGCCTCGCCCGAAGCCCGCGCCCTTGCGCTGGCAGTGGCGGAGCAGTTTTCGCTCCCGGTCTGTGCGGGCAGTGACTGGCATGGCAGCAATCGCCCCGGCCGGGACTTCTACAAAAAAGGCACAACGTTTCTCTAAACCAGAACAATCTTAAAGCTCTGAAGGAGGCTGTGGATACGGCAATACCTGAGTTCAAACGATTCAATATTGTTGAAAATGAGGTGCGCAATGTCATCTGAAGATCAGATCGAATTTACCCTCTTGACTTCAATAGAGCGCAGCAGAGTGAGGCTGATCTGAGCCGCGAAGCAGCGCGTCAGGGACCCGGGTTAGGCTGCACAGGCACCGGGGTGAGCGGGCCGAGAGGGCTATAGGGCAAGCCGTTGGGAAACATCGTGTCCGGGGAGATGGCCGAAGGTTGCGTTTCTGACTGTTTTTCAATCTGGCCGTCCGCGCCGGTACGGGTGTTCGGGTTAAGGGCCACAACGCCGCCGGATCCGGGGTAGATGTGATCGTACATGAGTTCAGATTTGACGACCTGTCCGTCGACGGTATAGGTCTTGTAAACTTTGACGTGACGATTTTGACGGGGCTTAACTTTTTCAGAGCTTTCGTCAATGGGCACGCTGGCATCGCGGGTCACCATGGGCTTTTCATCTGAATCCCATTTTTCCAGCTCTTCGACATAGAGATCAATTTCGGCATTGTCCGGGTTCGGCGGGCCATAAAAATCGAAGGCCAGCTGCGAGCCGTCAAAATAAGAGCTGATGGCATAGGGATATTCTGTAGGGTTATGGATGACCAGATCAGCGCCGGGGGCGACCATGGCGTCTGTGCCGATGGGGCAGTAGAGCACCGGGGTGGAGTGGAAGTTGTGAACCTTGATCTCCAGGTTCGAGCGCACAGCCGCCTGGTAGAGGGTCGTGCTGGGCTGGCAGAGCCCCCCGGCAATGCCCAGGCTGTCATTGCCATACATATCCTGAATACCGGCTTCTTTATAGCCGTTTTCTTCGGTGTAAGGACCGACAATCGTTTCGTAGGAAATGGATTCCCCAGGCTCAATAATGAGGCCGCCAAGGCGGTCTGCCGCCAGCTGAACATTGGTGTTGCGCGCAGGGGAATAGCTTAGAATAGGCGTAGCGGCTCCGGCCACATGACCCAGCATTTTTTGCATTTCTTCGGCGGTACGGCCCGGCTTCGTCAGCTCAATCGGCAAATCGATTTCTCTGCCCCAGTCTTTTTTATCCACAAGGTCG
>SFGY01000082.1 GCA_004556455.1 Clostridiales bacterium
CGATGGCGCCCCATGTGGAATCTCCCATCCGTGTCCGGGCGGCCGCTGCAGCTGACAATGACGGGACAAAAAAAGGAGGAAAGGCCTGATGAGCTCTACGGATAGACCCCTGGTCGAGGTCAAAAACCTCAAACAATATTTTAACGTCGGCCGTAGGCAGCAGCTCAAGGCCGTCGACGATATCAGCTTTGCCATCCGCCGCGGCGAGACCTTCGGCCTCGTGGGCGAGTCCGGTTGCGGCAAAACAACCTGCGGACGCTGCATCCTGAGGGTTTACGAGGCCACGGGCGGACAAATTCTTTTCGACGGCAAAGAGGTCAATAAGCTCAGCGGCCACGAACTTCAGGACTTCCGCCGCCGCGCGCAGATGATTTTTCAGGACCCTTATGCCTCGCTCGATCCTCGTATGACGGTGGATGACATCATCAGCGAAGGATTGAATGTTCATTACAAAAACCTGAGCAACAAAGAAAAACACGATCTGGTTTCTGAATTGCTGATGGCCGTTGGCCTGAACAGCGAGCATGGTGCCCGTTTTCCGCACGAGCTCTCAGGCGGTCAGCGTCAGCGCATCGGCATTGCCCGCGCGCTTGCCCTGAAACCGGACTTTATTGTCTGTGATGAACCGATTTCCGCCCTGGACGTTTCCATTCAGGCCCAAATCGTTAATCTGCTCATCAAACTGCAGAGGGAAAGGAATCTAACCTATCTCTTTATTTCCCATGACCTTTCCATGGTTAAGCATATTTCCGACCGTATCGGGGTCATGTACCTCGGCAAACTCGTTGAGGTCTGCGAGAATCAGCGCCTCTATGAGCAGCCGCTGCACCCCTATACGCAGGCGCTGATTTCTGCGATTCCGGTCCCTGATCCAGACAAAAAAGGCCTGGTCGGCCAGATCAAGCTGAAAGGTGAGGTGCCTTCGCCCATCAACACCCCACCCGGCTGTAAATTTGCCGGCCGCTGCCCCTACGCCACAGAGCGCTGCCGTCAGGCCGCCCCGGAGCTCAGGGAAGTTGAAAAAGACCACTATGTCGCCTGCTACCTCTACGAAGAGGGTGAAGGTATACTGAAGGGGAACAAGCTCCAGTAGACTGAGCGCGCCAAACACGCTTTCTCTGAGCAGCGTGAATGAATGTTCAGAGTAAAGTGACGGGACAAAAGATGAGAAGGAGAAAGTGATGTCAGACAAGAAGTTGCCCATAGCCCAGGAAAACGAGCAAGAAGAGAAAGTCGGCCGCTGGTCGCTTGACGCCCTGTATAAGAGTCTGGACAGCGAAGCCTACACAAAAGACCGCAGCCGTGCCCTGGAGCTGGTTGCCCTCTATGTCGAGACCAGTGAGACAAAAGAGGGAAAAGAGCAGGTAAAGGCTTTTCTGGACATCGAGGAAGAACTTAGCTCTGTGCTCTTCAAGTTGTTCTCCTATCTCGCTCTGCGCTCTTCTGTCTGTACGACAGACAGTGAGGTGCTCTCAGAAATGGCCAGGCTCAACAGACAACTCACAGACTACAGGAAAGCTGCCGTTATCTTCGGTGAGACGGTGAAGGCTCTTCATGAAGATCCCCATAAACTGGCTGGAGAACTCGGCTTTGAGTCCTATGGCTATGTGCTTGAACGTGTCTCCGAAGAGGCTGCCCATCGCCTCACACCGGAGCTCGAGGAACTGACGGCCAAACTCAATCTTTCCGGCAGCGATATGTGGGAAAATCTCTATGAGACCCTGACGTCGACGCTCAAAGCGGAATACCGCGGCAAAGAACTGACTCTTTCGGAAGTGCGCAATCTGGCCTCCAATGCTGACCCCGCAGTGCGGAAAGCCGCCTATGAAGCGGAACTTGCCTGCTATCCCAAGATCCGGGACTCGATCGCCTATTGTCTTAATGCGCTGAAGACGCAAGTCAAGATGCTTGCGAAAGAGCGTGAATTTGCCTCCCCACTCGATGAGGCCTGCGCCAAATCCCACATGCAGCGAAAGACCCTGGATGCGCTCATCGGAGCGATGGAAGATCATTTTGAGATCTTCCGCCGTTACCTGCGCGCCAAGGCCACGCTCCTCGGTGACCGGAACGGTCTCGCCTGGTACAACATCGAAGCGCCTGTGGGCAAAATTGACGCGAGCTTTGATCGCGACAGCGCCAAAGCGTATCTGCTTAAAACCTTCGAACCCTTCAACCCCAGGATTGCCGGGGTCATGCGGCGCGCTTTCGAGGAAGAGTGGATTGATTTCTATCCCCGCGAAGGCAAAGTTGGAGGGGCCTTCTGCTACAACTTGCCCTTTGTCGGCCAAAGTCGCGTGCTCACCAACTTTGATGGTTCCTTTGGCGCTGTGGACACCCTCGCTCATGAGCTGGGCCATGCTTTCCACGGCGAGATGATCAAAGCTCACAAGCCGCTTAACTGGGACTACAGCATGCCGGTGGCGGAAACGGCCTCGACCTTTAACGAAACGCATTTGACGATGCATGCCCTGGCTGACGCCGGGAGCCGGGAGGAAAAACTCGCCCTGCTCGAATCCCTGCTCATGAACAGCACACAGACCATCCTTGATATCTATTCGCGCTTTACCTTTGAGAGCGAAGTCTTTGAGCGCTGCGACAAAGAATTCCTCGATGCCGATGCACTCTGTGACATCATGATTCGCGCGCAGAAAAAAGCCTTCGGTGACGCTCTTGACGAAACGACCCTGCACCCATACATGTGGCTCTGCAAAGGTCACTACTACTCGGCGAGCCTGAGCTACTACAACTGGCCCTATGCCTTTGGGTCACTTCTTTCCATGGGACTCTACAAGCGGGTTCAGGCAGATCCCGCCTATATGGAAAGTTACGAAAAATTCCTCCGCAACACCACGGTCATGTCGGTTGAAGACTGCGGCAAATCGGTCGGCATCGATCTCGGCAGCCGCAGCTTCTGGGAAGAAGGACTGGCTGCCTTCGCAAAACTGGTTGATGAGTACGAGGAACTGGCACAGGCCTAGACGCTCAGCACGTATACTGCGGCCATGGGTGTTTTTACTTACGAGAATTTCTTTTCGGCAGAGGTCTACGAAAAGATGACGGAGACCTTTCTTGAGGAACTTGCCCCATACGGCAAGCTCCTCAGGCTTCCCCGTGCCCGTGTGCTTGATGATCTCAGGGTCGGCGATGTGGCGGTCGTCCTGTCCGGCAGTGTGAACTTAAAACTGCTCTCGCTTTATGGTGAAGAATTATCCCTTTTTCGCATGGAAAAAGGGACAGTTCTGGGTGAAAACGAGTTTTTTCTTAAACAGGCCTCAACTTTTGTAGCGGTAACGGCCTCGAGCGTTGAGCTTTCTTTGGTTTCGTCTGCCATTGTAAAGCACAGGATTGAAGAAAATGCTCAGCTGCGCCAGGCCTTTATTCAAAGCATCATCCGGAAAATGAATCTGATTACCTTTGCCCTCGCAGATATTTGTTTTAATGATGCGAAGGGGCGGATCGCCAGTCTCATTCTGCGTCAGGATTATCTTCGAAGAAAGCAGCTGCTGATAGAAGAAAGTCTGGGCCGATACACTCAGGAAGAATACGCCAGCCGCCTCAATCTCCATCGTGTCACGGTGAGCCGAACCATGGCGGAATTAGAGGCTGACGGTCTCATTGAAGTGCACCGTGGAAAAATTAAGGTACTGGATCGTGACGGACTACAGGCTTTGATTCATCCCATTGGTGTGGAAAATGCAGGCCCGCTGATTTCCTCAAAGGACGACTAAGAGGGAAATGACATCCATGGCTTTCGTAGGGTCTGATGGACGTAAAAACGGATTTTCTGTATTTTTTACACAGCTATGTCAGGAAACTCACAGCTTTTTTCGTCTTTCCGTCATGAAATGTAGTCTGCGCTACACCTTATTTTCAATGAAATGATTATGTTTTCATTACGAACAAAACTGCCTGTTTCATCTT
>SFGY01000083.1 GCA_004556455.1 Clostridiales bacterium
GGCATAATACCGCTCCTCCGCACTGAGCCGGTGGCCGATGTGCCTCTCAAAAAGGAGCAGCGCAGTTTCTTCGGAAACGGATTCCACTTCAAGGGTGTCATACCCCTGCGCAAGCGCCTTGTCTCTGGTCAGAAACAGCAAACGCCAGCCCGTTTGCAAGAGCTTCGGGATACCGGTGCCGCTGTCGCCGGTGTAATTGTCCATAACCAGTACGCAATTTTTACCGTCGCCAAGTTCCCGGAGAATCCCCAATTTTCGCTCAAAGTAGGCTTCTTCTGTTTCTGATTTGTCCTTTTGAACGCCGTGAATCTGTACGGCGTAGTCGTCGCAGATAGTTTTCTCAATCGTGCCCTGATAATCGAGGTAAAGGACAGAATCGATTCTCGACATACACTGCCTGATGCAGTGGCGAGCGAGAGTGCTTTTTCCGATACCTCCCATTCCCACAAGAAAGCTGCAACCGCCGGGGGCATCCAGAAGCCGCTGCGTCAGCCATGCCGTCTCCTGTTCTCTCCCAAGAAAGAACTCGGGTTCATAGATTTTGGAGCTTACCACATAGCGGGCGGACAGATCCGCCAGAGCTTGAAGCTCCGACAGCTTTTCGACCACAGTTTCCATATTGGAAAACCGATCCAGATAATAGTCCGCAAGGGTATGATGAAAGAAATCCGTCAGGCGGAAGGTCAGTGCATCCCGATACGCGCCACCTGATAGCTTGGACCTTGAAAAATCATACCGGGCACCGGCATCACAGTCAAAGGCATCCGGTACACGATCAAACAGCATATAGAACAGCAGCGCACCGATCCCATACACATCCGTGTGAGTCCCGATTCGTTTTCCGTCACCCCTTTGCAGTTCCAGCGCCGCAAAGCCTTTGGTAAAAGAGATTTTATCCCGCAATTCCGGAACGTCGGAGATGGGAACGACCGTGTCGAAGTCGAATAGCTGGATCAGCTCCGTGGTACCCTCCAGCGTCAGAATATTGCTCGGTTTGATGTCGAGATACAGAAAACCCTTATTGTGGATTTTAGAAATAGCAGTTGCCGCACTTTTTACTGCAGCAATGCTGTCCTTGACAGAGGAATAACGATCATAGGACAATTCCTGCCCCTGAGCATACACAGAAACCACATACAAGGTGCGGTTTGCCTCATAAATATTATAGGTATTGGCCGTCAGGTTCGTCAGCCCATCTGCTGCAAAGAATTCGTTGCCCAGTTGATAAGCCCGCCGCATTTTCTGCTTTGTCTGCGTGAACTGCTTCCGCTCTGCCTCCGGGATCAGCAGATTTCCATCCGACGATCTTCGCAAATTGCATCTGAAGGGGTAACATTCCTTGATTCTAACGGTTTTTCTTGCTCCTAGATTATCAATGTAATAAGCATTGTAAACGATGCTCGATCCGCCACGGGCCAACTCATCGGTGATTGTGTATTCCCATCCGTCATTGAATCCAAGCGTAGTGCCTGCTTTAAGTGCAGCTCTAGAGTCCATTTTCTCACATCCTAACCTTGCTCGCATATTGCGACGCTTAGATTCTAACACCGAAAATTTAGAAAGTGGTTTTTTCAGTGCAGGGCATTCTCAGGAGCCATTTTATTCAGATAGGCCTCCCGCATAAAGGAACGGAACGCATCCAGCGGGTAGGCATCCTGCGAGGCATAGAGGAAGATCCAGTCATAGGGATTCCCCTCATACAGTTCCGGATAGCTGGCATCCAACAGCAGTCGATTGATGGATGCAATGCATCTCGGGCCGTCATACGGCTTTGCCGCATATTCCGGCTCCGTTCCCTTGAGAAACAGTTCTGTCCAGAAGCGATAGAAGGCTAGCAGGATCATTGTTTTTCGGACGACCTCATCCGACTGCCAGTTCCCGCCGATGATGGCCTCCAAGCCCTGCCGATCCGGGAACGATTTGCTCACAAGGGGATGGATCATGGCGTTTGCTTTCAGCAGCGGCTGTAAGGTGCGGTCGCCGCTTATGGGATACAGCTTTTCGCCGTTGGATTCATCAAAATCCAGCAGTCAAATCCAGCAGTCCAAAAATCTGCCGGTAAATGTCCCATGCCGACCGGGATTTCTCGGCGAAAGTCACTTTTGGATAGCGGTGCTTCAATTCCTGAACAGCCAGTCCATTTTCACCGGCAATTCTTCTCCAAAGTTCACAGATATACTTCTTCGCTGTTGCGTTGTTATAGCCAAACTGGTTGCTGTTCGCCGTTAAAAACGCAAGCAGTTCTTCCGGACTTTGAAACCGGTCCAATTCCTTGACAATCGTGCCGGTAAAGAGAACATCGGAATGAAGATCAACCGGCCCTTTTTCGCTCTCCTTCGGGGCTTTTTCAATCAGTGCCTGTGCCTCGGAATAGGATAGCCAATGGCGAATGCAATAATAGTAAATCGCCTCACGAATCGTGTGACAGTCCAGATTCCGCTGCAAATACACACGGCGGAAGAAATCCTGTGTTTCCTCCAGTGTCAGGTGAAATGCAAAACAAAATTGAATCGCGTAATCCCGTTTCTCGGCCTGTGTGTGCTTTTGAAACCAGCCTTTCAGAACGCGTGCTTCTATCGGGATGCCCGCCTCATCAAATTTACACTTGATAAACCTGACTTTGGCATCCGTGTCTGCAAGGTTGCCGGTATAGCCCTTCTGCACAATAAACTCATCCAGTGCGGCGTCAAATGTCCGGAAGGAACTAGCTATCTCAAGCAGCTCCTGTATGTAGTTCTCATCCTCTGGAGAAATGCTATTGCCCTTTTGGGACAGAAATTGCGTATAATCTCCCATACCCATCCTCGTTTCCGCTGTATCTCAGCATATTTTGAATCACTCTCTCTTGTCCTCCGGCAGGACCTCCATAATATCTTCGATATGGCAGTCCAGCGCATGACAGATCCGAACCAGAACGTCCGTTGTTACATTGTCGCCACGGTTGAGCTTCCGGATGGTATAATCACTGATATTCGCTTTTTCCATCAGGCCCTTTTTCTTCATATCTTTATCAATGAGAAGATGCCATAACCGTTTGTAGCTTACCGACATAGTGGAACCCCCATAATTTGCAATTACCACACAATTTTACAAATACATTATACCGCATAATATGTCGAATTTCAACGGATAGCAGAGAGAACACACGGATATTCTTGAATTTTGTTTTACAACACATTTATATGGCAGTGAAGTGTGCATCCCGTTCTTTAAAAAATGTTTTTGAAGCATTTCTCTAATGAGGGATTTTTATCGGACAGCAACTATGTTAAAATTATTTTTGAAAAGCGGGAACAATCGGCGCATATTCGTGCCGTTAAAAAATAGAGGGTGCTGGCCCTCTGGAAAGGAGACGATAAAAATGCCAATTATGCTGACCAGAAAGGACGGCCCACCTACGCCGTTCCGAAACGCAGAGTACATCCCGTTCTACTACTTCATCCCGAAAAGCATCCTGTCCCGCTGTGGGGCGGAGCTGAACGCCATCCCGAGGAATCCGCAGGAGCTGTTTCACAACCGGGCCGCCTGCGAATTCGTGGAGAGCGACCTGTTCCGGCTGCTCATCATAGACGCCACCGCCTTTATGGTTTGGCCATATATGGGCTTCGGCGAGTATATGGAAATCTACTCCGGCTATGACCCGGCGTGGCGGTTTGCCCACTGCCCGGACTACTGGATTCAAGAGTTGACGGACGAAGGCATTCTGGCATCCGCCGGCGAATTATTCAAAGGCTGCCACTCGGAATTGGGGTATGTACCGGAATGGCAGATCGACATCTATCTGCGCTACATCGTGCCCAATGTGATGAACAAGTATCGGATGAACGAGATCATCCAAGTCGCACGGGAATACCCCTGTTTCGAGGACTTCGACTTTCGGAAAAGCAACCAGAAAACGGACTTCATCCGAAAATGGTA
>SFGY01000084.1 GCA_004556455.1 Clostridiales bacterium
CCAATCGGCAGTTGGCCGGGTTTCGCGCTCCGGCTCAGACTGCCGAGCGGGATTCGCTTCGGGAGGAGTATCGACCCGGATGAGATCCCCGCCGATGCGTTTGCCGTCGGCAGGGATCTCATCCGGTTCGATACTCCTCCCGAAGCGAATCCCGCTCGGCAGTCTGAGCCGAAGCGCGAAACCCGTCCAACTGCCGATTGGCCTCTCGGGCTGCAACACTCTTGTCCGCCGGGAAAAAACGGTTACCTTCGCGCAAAGATTCTGCGAAAAGCAGATTTCTCTGCGGTAGCGAGGGGAAATAAGGCAACACCGGACTTATTGCCCGATCTTATTTCCGACCTCGAATCGGCAATGGACAAGAAGAAATTCTCCTTATCAATCCCTCTTATATCCTGCCTTTTACTTGCTGGAAGGATGTAGAGGAATAATGCCGAACCGACCTAACTGTTAAACACTTAACCATATTTATCCGTATTTTGCCCGTTTTACGCGGATTCTTTGTACCTTTACCCATACAAAAACGCCCGGCCATGAAAAAATATACGTTTTTCCTGCTGCTCGTCCTCCTGACAGGCTGCGCCGCGTCCCGCAAGGCCCATGTCAGCGCAACACCCGACGGAAAACAATACGTCGTAATCCTTTCGATGGACGCCTTCCGCTGGGATCTCGCCGGCCGCAGCCACACGCCGACACTCGACTCGCTCGCCCGGGTGGGAACCTATGCCGAAATTTATCCGGTCTACCCCTCCAACACCTTCCCCAGCCATTACGCCATGGCCACGGGCCTGCATCCCGACCACCACGGGGTCGTGAACAACAATTTCTACGACCGGAAGACCGGGCGCAAGCTCTCCGTGTTCGACGCGGAGGATGTCCGGCTGCCGGGATTCTGGAGCGGCGAACCGATCTGGAACACGGCGGAAAGACAGGGCCTCACGGCCAACATCTTCATGTGGCCGGGCAGCGAAGTCCCGATCGACGGGCATCAGGCGACCGTCTGGACTCCCTACTCGTCGAAACCGACCTACTACCAACGCGCCGATTGGGTGATCGAAGCCATGACGCGCCCCGAAGCCGAGATCCCGGAGCTGGTAATGTGGTATTTCGAAGAGCCCGACGCCACGATGCACACCTACGGCCCAGATTCACCGCAGGCAGTCGCCCAGGCCGAACACATCGACTCCGTTCTCCGCTATTTTTTCCGTGAGATACGGCGCTCGCCCGTCTTCGAGCGAATCAATTTCATCGTAACGGCCGACCATGGCATGGCCGCGCTTTCGCCGGAGCGGTACATCAACCTCATGCCGCTGCTCGACACTACGCAGGTCATACGTACCGTACCTGGCACCCCGTTCGGGCTGGAGGTGAAAGAGGAGTATGCCGACACGGCGATCAGGATACTCCGCAGGACGGGGCACATGAAGGCCTGGCGGCGCGAGCACATGCCCCGGCGTTTCCATTACGGCACCCACCCTACCCGCCTGACGAACATCATCGTCATCCCCGAGACCGGATGGACGCTCGACTACGCGGCCGAAACACGCCCCGTCCGCAAACGCGGCACACACGGCTTCGACAACCGCGACCGCGACATGCACATGGTCTTCTACGCCTCGGGCCCCGCATTCCGCAAGGGCTACCGGCAGGGCTCGTTCCAGAACCAGAACATGTACCTCATCCTGTGCAGGCTGCTGGGTATCGAGCCCGCACCCAACGACGGGGAGTGGAAAGATGTAAAACACATGTTCCGGAACAAATAAAAAATATTTTTCTATATTTGTGACAATACGCGACCGCCAATGAAAGTCAGCACTCCCAAAAGCAGACAGGATCTGCATATCAAAAGACGTGACCGGGTACTCGAGGTAGGCCCCGGCAATCGCCCCTCCTTCCGTGCGAACGTCCTCGTGGAGAAATTCCTCGGCGACGATACCCATCGCTGCGGCGGCCTGCGCATATTCCCCCACCAGCAGCTGGTCAACGCTGCGGCCGAAGCCCTGCCTTTTGCAGACAAGGAATTCGACTACGTGATCTGCAACCAGGTACTCGAACACAGCGACGACCCGGCGCAGTTCCTGCGCGAAGTAATGCGGGTCGGCAAGGCCGGCTACATCGAGACACCGAGCCTGCTCGGCGAATGGCTTTTCCCCAAGAAATCGCACCGCTGGGTCGTGCTCAACATCGGCGACAAACTGGTTCTTTACGACAAGCGGCGCGTACCCGGCAACTACGCCAACGATTACGGAGAACTGTTCCTGAACTATCTGCCCTACCAGTCGCTCCCCTACAAACTGCTGCCCTTCTCCGAAGGGGAGTTGATGCACGTACGCTACGAGTGGAAAGACGATATCGATTTCCTGATAAACCCCACGGACGAATATTACAGCAAGTTCTTCCTGAAGAAATGGGATCGAGAAATGGTCTGCACACTCTTTCCTCCCCGCGGATTCGCGACGGAACTGGGGCGCACGCTCCGCGCCGCAGCCCACGTCATAGGCGACAAACTGCGCCGGTCACAGGGACGCCGTCCCCTCTCGCTGGAAGAATACAAAGCCCTCCATCCCGGAGAATTCAAATAACCCGGGAGTGTAAAAACCCGCCCGCCCAGGTGATTCCGGGGCATATAACAATATTAACGACAAAAAACATCCGCCAATTCCGGATGTTTTTCGTATATTTGTATGTGCAATCCCAAATTCCAAAGCCTATGAGAAATTAACGCGCGAATTTTACCTTTTTCACAAGAACAGTTCTGCCGTCCACGCACTAAAAGCGCCGGCGAATACATATAAAAAGCGTTAGCTTTGTACCTTGCTTTCTGAAAATCTGGAAAATTTTAAGAGCAACCAAGGAATGAAGTTTGACGCTCACGTTTCCAACGTGGGCTTCATTCTGTATTTGGTTGCACAGGTTATTCCAGAGCCTCAGAGAGCAAATCAGAGTTTTGTCCCACGTTTTTTATATCTCCACACCCCACAACTCCCACTTAAATATGCCGAGGGACAGGCATCCTGATAATTGTTATGAACAACTATCTCCTGCTGATCGGCATCAGTTGCGTACCTGCCGTAACGGGCATGTGCATCACGCTGCCGCTCTGGCGTCTGAGGCACCTGCGCAACCAAGCGATCCATACGCTCGGGCTGACCGTTCTTTTCCTGACCCTGGCAAGTTGCCTGCTGCCGGTAATCACGGGTGAAAATTCGGGTACCGGATTTGCGGCAATCGCCCTGAGCTGCATAAACTTTTTCCTATTCCGGCACTACGAACGTCTGCTCTACACCATGCGCTGCCCGGGTTGCCGCCACGCGACACTCCGCGTCCGCGCGGTAACCCGCCGCACTTACCGGCTCCACTGCAAACGGTGCGGACTCTACACCGACTGGCATGAATAACCGACTATATGGGTAATTGTCATGCCACGCGTCCAGTGAGCGCTTTTACCGAAGGATCCGCCAGGGGAGTTGGCGAAATACCGGGGCTATTGTTTTGATAAAACCGGATGATCCGGTAATACCGGTGCACACAGGGATAATTGCAAATTGAACAGGGGGGAGGCAATGCCCCCCGCAATCAAAACGCCTCCAACAGCAAAGGGCAAAAAGCGGCATCCGCAGGTACAACGCGCCCCGTATCCGGATCGGCCGGATTGCCCTTTCGGGAAGATCTTCGGATCTTCCCGATCTTTTTTGCGGCCACAGCGGCCAATCCGTTACGTATGATTTGTTTTTCCGGCAACTGTAACGCGGTAGCTCGGAAAGGGGCAAAAAAAAGGTCAGACCTTACGATCTGACCTTGAAGAGGCGGCTACCTACTCTCCCACGGGAAAACCGCAGTACCATCGGCGTTAGTGAGCTTAACTTCTCTGTTCGGAATGGGAAGAGGATTCACTTTGTCGAGCGAAGGAAACGAAGGACGTAGTCCAACGTTGCTTCAAACTCATCGAAGCCGTGCGAGCAGCCTTTTAGTCGCTGCAATCCGTCGCACCCGGTATAAGTTGACATACTTCGGAGATGAGATAAAGAATCTTGTAAAAAAGCCTTTCGGGTAATTAGTACTGCTCGGCTTTGACATTACTGTCTTTACACCTGCAGCCTATCAACGTAGTCGTCTCCTACGCCCCTCAAGGGAAGACTTATCTTGGGGATGGCTTCGCGCTTAGATGCTTTCAGCGCTTATCCAGACCGAACGCGGCTACTCGGCGGTACACTTGGCAGCATAACCGATACACCGGAGGTTCGTCCAACTCGGTCCTCTCGTACTAAAGTCAGGACCCCTCAATCTTCCTACGCCCGCAACAGATAGAGACCGAACTGTCTCACGACGTTCTGAACCCAGCTCGCGTGCCACTTTAATCGGCGAACAGCCGAACCCTTGGGACCTTCTCCAGCCCCAGGATGTGACGATGTGACGAGCCGACATCGAGGTGCCAAACCGCCGCGTCGATATGAGCTCTTGGCGGCGATCAGCCTGTTATCCCCGGAGTACCTTTTATCCTTTGAGCGATGGCCAGTCCACGCAGAACCACCGGATCACTATACCCTGCTTTCGCACCTGATCGACTTGTTGGTCTCACAGTCAAGCACCCTTATGCTATTGCACTCTACGCACGGTTACCATTCGTGCTGAGGGTACCTTGGGAAGCCTCCGTTACTCTTTTGGAGGCGACCACCCCAGTCAAACTACCCACCAAACGGTGTCCCCTCTCGAGGGTTAGAACTCAAGTACACAAAGGGCAGTATTTCAACGTCGACTCCACGAACACTGGCGTGCCCGCTTCGTAGTCTCCTGCCTATCCTACACATTGTGTACCCAAATTCAGCGTTAAGCTATAGTAAAGGTTCACGGGGTCTTTTCGTCCCGTTGCGGGTACCCGGCATCATCACCGGGACTACAATTTCACCGAGCTCACGGTTGAGACAGTGTCCAGATCGTTACACCATTCGTGCAGGTCGGAACTTACCCGACAAGGAATTTCGCTACCTTAGGACCGTTATAGTTACGGCCGCCGTTTACTGGGGCTTCGATTCAATGCTTCTCTTGCGATGACATCCCCTCTTAACCTTCCAGCACCGGGCAGGTGTCAGGCCCTATACGTCTTCTTTCGAATTTGCAGAGCCCTGTGTTTTTGATAAACAGTCGCCTGGACCTCTTCGCTGCGCCCACCTCGCGATGGGACCCCTTTTCCCGAAGTTACGGGGTTAATTTGCCTAGTTCCTTAACCGTGATTCACTCGAGCACCTTAGGATACTCTCCTCGACCACCTGTGTCGGTTTACGGTACGGGTGACATATACTATAACTTAGAAGATTTTCTCGGAAGTCGACTTGGGTGCACTATCAAATTGCCCGTAGGCTCTCTGTACTGTCAGGTTTCAGCAAGGACTAACTCTTAATCTGTCCCTATACCTAAGCCCTTTAACCACCTATTCCGTCAGGTGGCGGCACTTACGTTCCTTCGTCTCTCCATCGAGGTATATGTCAGTATCGGAATATTAACCGATTATCCATCGAGATCACCGTTCGGCTTACCCTTAGGACCCGACTAACCCTGATCCGATTAGCGTTGATCAGGAAACCTTGGTCTTGCGGTGTGCGGGTTACTCTCCCGCATTATCGTTACTCATGCCTACATTTGCTTTTCCATACACTCCACCAAACCTCACGGTTCGGCTTCAACGCGGAATGGAATGCTCCCCTACCGCACTTTCGTGCCCAGAACTTCGGTGGTATACTTGATGCCCGTTTATTATCCACGCTTTGCCGCTCGACTAGTGAGCTGTTACGCACTCTTTGAATGAATAGCTGCTTCCAAGCTAACATCCTAGCTGTCTCTGCAGCAAAACATCGTTAGATCAACTTAGTATACTCTTGGGGACCTTAGTTGCTGGTCTGTGTTGTTCCACTCTCGTAACCGGACATTAGCACCCGGTCGCTCACTGCTGTAAATCATACTACTGGCATTCGGAGTTTGTCAGGATTTGGTAGGCGGTGAAGCCCCCGCATCCAATCAGTAGCTCTACCTCCAGTAGACTCTTAATTACAACGCTGCCCCTAAAGGCATTTCGGGGAGTACGAGCTATTTCCCAGCTTGATTAGCCTTTCACCCCTACCCTCAAGTCATCGAGAAGCTTTTCAACGCTTATTCGTTCGGTCCTCCAGTTGGTTTTACCCAACCTTCAACCTGCTCAAGGGTAGATCGCAAGGTTTCGCGTCTACAACCACTGACTAAACGCCCTGTTCAGACTCGCTTTCGCTTCGGCTCCGTGCATCCGTGCACTTAACCTTGCCAGTGATTAGTAACTCGTAGGCTCATTATTCAATAGGCACGCCGTCACGGCACGAAGCCGCTCCGACAGGTTGTAAGCGTATGGTTTCAGGTTCTATTTCACTCCCCTGTTCGGGGTTCTTTTCACCTTTCCCTCACGGTACTGGTTCACTATCGGTCTCTTGGGAGTATTTAGCCTTACCGGGTGGTCCCGGCGGATTCAGACAGGATTCCTCGTGTCCCGCCCTACTCAGGATACTGCTATCGCCTGACGTGCTTACCTGTACGAGTCTTTCACTCTCTACGGATGAACTTTCCAGAACATTCCAGTTCACAGTCATTTGAATATTGCAGTCCTACAACCCCACAGTTGCCGTAACAATTGTGGTTTAGGCTGTTTCCCGTTCGCTCGCCGCTACTTAGGAAATCGATGTTTCTTTCTTTTCCTCCTCCTACTAAGATGTTTCAGTTCAGAGGGTTGGCCCACTTTCGTGTGACAGGCCTTCTGCCTGCCGGGTTGTCCCATTCAGAAATCCTCGGATCAATTCTCGTTTGCAAATCCCCGAGGCTTATCGCAGCTTACCACGTCTTTCTTCGCCTCCAAGAGCCTAGGCATCCCCCATACGCCCTTTATTACTTTCTTACATTTCCGATATCCCCTATTGTAGTTATCGGAACTTTATCTCATCTCCTTAAATATGTCAATGAACGCTGGTCGAATCCTCGACCTGAGTGGAGGATAAGGGAGTCGAACCCTTGACCCCCTGCTTGCAAAGCAGGTGCTCTAGCCAACTGAGCTAATCCCCCGAGTTCGGTGTAGTCCCGTGCGGACTTGAACCGCAGACCCCTACATTATCAGTGTAGTGCTCTAACCAACTGAGCTACGGGACTGTATCCGCGGGAAGACCCCACTCGGTATAACATAAAAATTACAGGTTAATTCGAGAGAAAAGAATGAGACTTATCTGTTGACGAAATAGTCACACTCTCCAGAAAGGAGGTGTTCCAGCCGCACCTTCCGGTACGGCTACCTTGT
>SFGY01000085.1 GCA_004556455.1 Clostridiales bacterium
GTCAAAGGCGTTCTTGGGGTCCGCGTCGGCGGTGTACGGGTAATTGGGGTGCTTGGTGATGTCGTACTTGTCCGAGAGGAAAGGCCGCACACCGCGCAGCTGGAGGATACACTTGCCGCCGTCCATGACGGCCAGTTCATCCTGGCTCATAAGCTCTTTGCCGAGCTTTTGGTAGTTAAGAGAATGGGATGTCTCGCGGCCCCGGCTCTCGCCGGTGTTGTAGGTGTCGATGGTCTCCTTGCCCAGCACGGCGGCCAGCTCCTTGAGGGTTGTCGGCTCTTTGCCGCCCAGGAAGATGGAGGTATCCATGTTGCCGATGATGGTATCGGCGTTGTCCTTGTAGATAGCTTTGAGCTGGGACTGTGCTTGCAGCACCAGGCAGGCGGAAATCTCACGGCTTCGGATGGTGGCAACCAGCTTTTCCAGCCGAGGGATCTGTCCAATATTGGCGGCCTCGTCAATGAGGCACCGCACATGGACCGGCAGCCGCCCGCCGTACACATCGTCCGCTTTTTCGCAGAGCAGATTGAACAGCTGGGTGTAGCACATGGAGATCAGGAAGTTAAAGCTATCGTCCGTGTCGCTCATAATCAAGAACAAGGCGGTTTTCCGGTCTCCCAGGGTATCCAGCTCCAGCTCGTCGTAGGCCGTGACCTCCCGCAGCTCCGCGATGTCGAACACGGCAAGGCGCGCACCGCAGGAAATCAGGATGGATTTTGCGGTTTTGCCCGCAGCCAGCTTGTACTTTTTGTACTGACGGACGGCGAAGTGATCCGGGTGCTCTTTCTCCAGCTTGGCAAAGAGAAGGTCAACGGGGCTTTGAAATTCCTCGTCGTCCTCTCTGGCCTCCGATGCATTGATGAGCTCCAGCAGCGTGAGGAAGTTCTTTTCCTCCGGCTCCGCCTCGTACCAGATGTACCCGATCAGGGCGCAGTACAAAAGCCGCTCGGCCTTGACCCAAAAATCTTCCGAGGATTTTTCTCCGTCGCCTTTGGTGTTGGCAATGATGACATTGACCAATTTGAGGATGTCTTTCTCTGACCGGATATAGGCGAAGGGGTTGTATTTCATGCTCTTTTTGAAGTTGATGGTGTTGAGGACCTTAATGCGGTACGGCTCATAGATGACCTTCCCGCGGGCATCCCGCATGGGCTTTCCGTTCTCGTCCAGCTTGGGGGCGCCCCGGCGCAGCATGGTTCCCACCTCGGACAAAAGCTGTCCTTTGGGATCGGTGACCACATAGGAACTGTGCATTTGCATGAGAGAGGGCTTAACGAAGAACCGGGTCTTGCCGCTGCCGCTGCCGCCGATGACCAGGATGTTTTTGTTCCGGGCGTACTTGGGATTTTTCGGGCGGCTGGACATGGTGAGCTTTTCCGTCTGGGTCAGAGGGATGTTCCAGTCAGGAACCGGATCGACATAGGGGGCAATATCCGCCGCCGTGCCCCACCGGGCGCTGCCGTACTCGATACCCTTGCGGTATTTGCGGGCGTTCTTGCCTTTGGCATACACCGCCAGCCGAACAATGACCGCCCCGGCGATACCTGCCAGCAGATCCAGCGGATGCAGGCTGGGCACCGCAGAAGAAAACGCCTCTGTAAAGCCTTGGCTCAAATGCAGGAACTTTTCAGAGGCGTCAAGGCCGGGCGCAAGGCGCACCGCCTGGCAGAGCTTGTCAAAGAGATACACGAACAGCAGATACGGGAGGTTGGGGAGCAGCTTTTTCTTCCAGTCAACCGTCATAATTCCACACCCCGGTCTTTGGTCTTGACCTTCTCCCGCTGGCGGTGCTGGGCTTTGGACTGCTGCTTTGCCTGCTCCAGCTCCTTGCGGATGGAGGGCTTTTTCTCTTTCTCCAGGTTCTTTGCGGAGAACTCCCGAAAGGCCGCCGTGATGACGTCGGCATCCCGGCCCTTGAAGAACACCAGATAGCGGGGTATCTCTCCGCTGGTGTCCTTTTTCAGAGCGAAGTCAATGCCGTACTTCTTGGCGGTGGCGGAAAAAGCCCGGATGTTCTGGTCGGTGATTTCGATGTTGGAAACGCCGGTGTTGTGCTTCATAAGTTGCCGGAGGGTCTGCTTTCCGTGGTGCAGCTTGGTCTTGTGGCCGGTCACTCCTTTCTGCATCTCGTCCAGCACTTTTTTCATGGCCTGTTGCAGCATCCCGGCGGAGAGCTTGGTGGCCTCCACACAGAGGGCAACGGTGCGCTGGGTGACTTCTTCCTGCATAAGTGATTACCTCCTTTCTCCGCTGCCGTACAGGTCGTGGTTCACCAGGGACGCATAGTAGCTGTCGATGGTGGCTGGGGCGTTATACAGGGCAGCCAGCAGATATTTCTTGATGTTGCGGACATAGGTGGTGTTCTCCCGCATACGGTCCAACACATACTCGATGTGAGAACTGTTCAGCTTCAGGAACCGGGATTTGACCACTTCCGCCGGATAGTCGTCCCCAGCAATGCGGATCGTCTCCCTGCGGGAACAGACGGTATCCACCATGAGTTCCACCAGCTCATTCAGCATATCCCGATCCAGCCGGTCATCCCGGCATAGATAGTCATACTCGATATTCTCCAGAATCAGTTCCCGATAGCTCTCTCGCTCCCGCATCCAGTCCTGTCCGGTCCGTTTGGCCCCTGCGGGGGTTTGGGGGCTTGATTGGATAGGATTTGATCCTTCCGTACTTGATGAATCAGTATTTTGTTCTTCAGGATTTCTTTTCTCTTTATTTAATTGCGGCCGGTTTTCCAGACATGGGTTATCCATATCCGGGTTTTCCGTATCTGGACAAGCCGTATCCGGCTCGTCCTCACACGGCTGGCCCGTGTTCGGGGGATGGGGCGTCTCGTAGATGACATACTCCACATCTACGATCTTGCCTTTGCTGTCCCGCAGGCGGTTGCGAACTATGTACCCGGCTCGCTCCAACTCTTTCAGGGCTGATCCGATACTGTCCGTGCCCTCCTTACAGATTTTTGCAAGGCCCCTGGTGGTGTAGTTCCAGTCCTCCGGCAAGGACAGCATCATGGAGAGCAGCCCTTTGGATTTCAGCGACAGCCCCGCATTCCGCAGGTGGTGATTGGACATCACCGTGTAGTCGCGGGTTTTCTCAATGCGAAATACCGCCATCTTATCACCTCCTTTCGGCGGTCTGGAAAAGTGTTTGTTTTCGAGGAAAAGACGGCCTCTATGCCGCCCAGATGCCCAAGAGGGGAAAACCTATGGGCGTCGGCCGTCCAGCTGATTGCGGGAGAAAAAAGTGAGATTTTTGACCTATTTCCATTCCATTTTTGTAATATGTATTAAAAATTAAACGAAAAATGTAATCGTGCAAAAACACCATAGGATTACTCCTATGGTGTTCTGGAAGGCAATGGAAAAAGAGATGGTTGTTAGATTTAGGGAACTGTGGTACGATAAATAATAATCTGAAATTTATACAGCCAAAAGTTTATCTTGAGGTGATTGCTATGAAAGTGGTTAATTTCACTCAAATTAAAGACGAATTAATTAATAATATGCGCAGAAAAATGTTAATTCCAGTGATTGGATCCGGGTTTACTAGAGGGTGTGATGCTTACAAAGGTAAAGTCCCATCAGGGAAAGATTATAGTGAATATATGATAAGCAAAATTGCTGCGCAATTATCCTTGGCACAAGCAGAAATTGACTCGCTTAAAAGGGATTCGTTTTCTAATGTTTCGGATATATATCATCGCGCTATCCCCATTTCTTCCCAAAAAGAATATTTAAAATTCAACTTAGGTCAGTTTACAAGGAACTACACGCAGACCGTGAAACGGGCTGCTGACAACAAACGGCGCTATGCTCCCGGCTGGGTGCATAGCACCTGTTTGTT
>SFGY01000086.1 GCA_004556455.1 Clostridiales bacterium
GATTTATGATTGACGGTCAAGAGCCGGAAAAATCGCATATTTGACGCTGGGAACGCTTCGGACGAGGAATGTATCGCCGGAGCGTTTTCCATTGAAAAATCGCCGTTTTCCCCAAGTCAAGAGCCGGAGAAAACACCCGAAAAACACCCCTATTGCGTAACAGAGGCGCAGAAAGGAGCTTGCATGAGAACAGGGCTTACGAAGCAGGAAAAGACCACCGAAATCTACTTTGACGAGAAAGAACCCACCATCTATATCCGCACCCACAACACCGACCTCAGGAACAGGCTGACCGCCTATGCCTCAGCTCACCCCGGCGAGTGCCGCCAGACCGACGCAGATCCGGACACGGGCTGCATGGAATTTGAAATCCGCAAGGGGCGGTTCTCCTTTCGGCTGACCGCACCATACAGCGAGGAACGCCGCAAGGCGGCAAGCGAAGCGGCGAAAAAGAGCGGTGTTCATAGGCAGAGGCAGCAGGAATGATACGACGCCAAACACATACCGATGGTATAATAATTAAAATCAAATTCGTATGGGCGGTATGTTCATTTCGTCATATTTTTCTGCTATAATCAATTTATAAAGGCAGAAAGGGTGAGACGAATGGAAATAAAGCTCGCTGAAAATATTCGCGCTTTCCGAAAGCAGAGATCTCTTACACAGGAGCAGCTTGCGGAGGTGTTGGGCGTAACGGTCGGCGCGGTTTATAAATGGGAAGCAAAGCTCTCCCAGCCCGAATTAACCATGATCATGGCCATGGCGGACTTTTTTGACACGTCGGTGGACGTGCTGCTGGGCTATGAGATGAAGGACAATCGCTTGCAGGCAAGCGTGGAAAGGCTAAAACAATATCTTCATGAAAAAAATCAAAAGGGGCTTGCGGAAGCGGAAAAAGCGCTAAAAAAATACCCACACGACTTCAATGTCGTTCACGAAAGTGCCGAGCTGTATTGTGTGTTCGGCGTGGAGCTTCAAAATCAAAGTTTGCTGCTGAGAGCCTTGGAACTCTTGGAGCAATCGCGCCTGTTGCTGCCGCAGAACACAGACCCGCAGATCAGCGTTCTTACGATTTATGGGGAAATGGCAGATGTATATCTGATGCTGGACGAGGGCGAAAAAGCCGTAAATCTTTTGAAGGCGCACAATGCAGGCGGCCTGTACAGCGATGTGATTGGCCTGATATTGGCGACCAACCGGAAGCGGCCGGATGAAGCTGTGCCGTTTCTGTCTGAATCACTGCTGAAAAACACCACAGCCATCATACGCACCATTATGGGCTACATAAACGTGTTCTTTCAGCAAGAGGATTACAACTCGGCACAGGCAATCCTGCTTTGGGGAGATCATGTTCTTTCCGGGTTGAGAAATGAGGACAAGAACAGCTTCCTCGACAAGATAAACAGTGTGTTTCATGTATGCCTTGCCTATACGCAGGTGAAAGCCGATGACCGCTGCGCCGCCCGTCATTCCCTGTGCCATGCGAAAGAGCTTGCAAAACGCTTTGATGCAGCGCCGGACTACAAAGCGGAGGCCATTCTCTTTGTTGACCACATAAAACCTTTCAGCGCACACGATAATATCGGCGCAACGGCAATGATGGGCATTCAAAACACGCTTGCTGCCATCGGGGACGATATACTATCCACTATGTGGAGGGAGGTAAATGACCATGAAGAATAAACCGCTGAAAAAGCAACTCTCAGCGCAGTTTTATCATCGGAACATCCCTGTTCTCTGCGTCGCTGTTTTCGGCGCATTGGTTTCAGGCTCGCTCAATTTGATTCTTTCGTGGATCATGCAGCAGCTTATCGATGCGGCATCCGGTGTTCCTGGTGCGCTTGCCATCGGAACGCTCGCAAAAATCAGCGGAGGGTTTGTGCTGCTTTGCGTAGCGGCGTTTCTGCTGGACTATATTTCACAGCCCCGCTTTATTGAGAGAGCCATGCGGCAGTATAAAGATTTCGCCTTTCAGAAGCTCACGGAAAAGAGCATTTCATCCTTTCGGGACGAGAGTACGGCTGCCTATCTTTCGGCTCTGACCAACGACGCAGGCAGCATAGAGGCGGACTATCTTGCGCAACAGCTTTCCCTGATCACAAAAACCGTGACATTCATCGGCGCGCTCGCCATGATGCTGTGGTACTCCCCGGTTATGACCGCCATCGCCATCAGCATTACGATTTTGCCGCTGGTCGCTTCCCTTCTGACGGGAAACAAGCTGCAAGAAGCTGAAAAGCGTGTGTCGGAGCGAAACAAGGACTTTACCGCCGCGCTGCACGACTGCCTCAGCGGATTCTCGGTCGTTAAGAGCTTCAAGGCGGAGAAGGAGGTCTATAAGCTCTTTGCCGAAAGCAACCGGGCTTTGGAGGGAGATAAGTTCAGCAAACGGAGGATCAAGATCCTCGTGGGTATGATCGGCGCTGTGACGGGCATTTTTGCGCAGCTCGGCGTGTTTCTCATTGGAGCGTACCTCGCTCTGTCCGGCTATGGGTTGACCCCCGGCGTTGTGATCATTTTCGTAAACCTGATGAACTTTATGATTCAGCCCATCGCGGAGCTGCCGGGGCTGCTGGCAAGCCGCAAGGCGGCGCTGGGGCTGATCGGCAAGCTGGCGACAGCACTGGAAAAGAATCCCGCCTCTGGCGGCAGCGCGGCGCTTTCCCGGCTGGAGAAGGGCATTCGTCTCGAACAGGTGTCGTTCAGCTATGACGGAGAAAAGGATGTGCTGCACGAGATCTCCGCCGAGTTTAAGGCCGGCAAAGCCTATGCTATTGTGGGTGGCAGCGGCAGCGGAAAATCAACGCTGCTTCATCTGTTGATGGCGGGGAGCAGGGAATATGCTGGAAGCATCTTGCTTGACGGAACGGAGCTTCGCAGCATCGCCCCGGAATCGCTGTATGAAACGATTTCAGCCGTACAGCAGAATGTGTTCGTGTTCAATGCCTCCATAAAGGATAATGTTTCCATGTTCCGCAGTTTCCCACAGCAGGAGCTTGACGAGGCGATTCGCCACGCCCATCTAACGGGGCTGATTGCGGAACGGGGAGAAGGCTATCTCTGCGGCGAGGGCGGCAGCGGGCTGTCCGGCGGCGAAAAGCAGCGCATATCCATTGCCCGAAGCCTACTGAAAAAATCCTCCGTCCTTCTGGCTGACGAGGTAACGGCTTCGCTGGACGCACAGACGGCCCATCAGGTCACAAACGATATTCTTGACCTGCATGGTATGACCCGCATCATCGTGACGCATACGCTGGAGGAATCCCTGCTCCGCCGCTATGACGGCATCCTCGTCCTGAAGGACGGACGCATCGACGAGACGGGCAGCTTCGACGAGCTTATGGAGAAGAAAGGGTATTTCTTTGCGCTGTTCACTGTGGCGCAGTAAAAAGGAAGTAAATTCGATTGTTAAAGAAATCAAAATAAACTTGCTCATACTCTCTCAAAGCGCAATCGACAAAAATCGGTTGTGCTTTTCTTTTACCCAAAATCAAGAAAGGAGCGACCACCCATGACGAAGAAGAAAACGCCGCAGACCATCGAGGAATGCAACGCCGAGCTGGAACTCACGCAGAAGAAAATCCGGCAGTATGAGAACCGAAGCAAGATGCTTGACCGCAGGCTTGCCATTGAGAAGCGCAAGGCACGCAACCACCGCCTGTGTTCGCGGGGCGGCTTTATTGAAAGCATCGTGCCGGAGCTTATCACCATGACGGACGAGGACGCGCAGACCTTTTTCCGACTT
>SFGY01000010.1 GCA_004556455.1 Clostridiales bacterium
GCAATCACATTGGGCAAGGCCATGAGTCCCATAAAGAGATCTGCAAGCGTCCAGACAAACTCGCCGCTTGCGCTGAGAGCGCCGATGGCCAGAAAAGCAAGAGAGACCACCCGAAAGCCACTGACCAGAAACTTATTCTGACCGGCCAGAAATTTCACATTGGATTCTGCAAAGAAATACCAGCCGACAATGGTGGTCAGGGCAAAGCAGCTCAGGGCAATGGCAAGGAAAACCTCGCCGAAGGCACCGAAATTATTCTGGAAGGCCGTCTGGGTCATCAGCTCAGCACGGCCGGCCATTTCTCCTGCGGGAATGGTGGCATCGTAGCTGCCGCCGCTGAGGTTGACCAGAACGGTGCTGAGACAGATCAGAAAGGTGGAGATAAAAACGCCAACCATGGCCAGGAAACCCTGTTCTGCCGGGTGTTCTGCCGCTGCGACCGCATGGGAATGTGGTGTGGAACCCATGCCCGCTTCATTCGAGAAAAGACCTCTGGCCAGGCCAAAGCGCGTGGCCTCGCGCATGCTGATGCCGAGCACACCTCCGCCAATGGCTTCTGGGCGAAAGGCGCCGAGAAAGATCCATTTAAGAGCCAAGGCAAGGGATCCCAGATTCATGAAGATAATGAGCAGCGAACCAAAAATATAAATGAAGGCCATGATGGGAACGACCGTCTCTGAAAATTTGCCGATGCGATCCATACCACCGGCAAGAATCACCCCGACGATGACGACGAGACTGATGCTGATCCAGTCGGTGGGAAGGCCAAAGGCCGAATGCAAAGAACCCACCACGGCGTTGGACTGCACCATGAGGCCGACAATGCCCAGTCCAGAAATGCAGAGAAGAGCGAAGAGAATGGCAAAGGCTCTGGATTTTAGGCCATGAAGGATGTAATAGGCCGGGCCGCCAACTTTTTGTCCATGATGCTCTTCCCGATAAAGCTGGGCCAGAACGGCCTCCGAAAAAATGGTGGACATCCCGAAAAAGGCCGAGAGCAGCATCCAGAACGCCGCTCCGGGACCTCCCAGGGCAACGGCTGAGGCTACGCCAATGATATTCCCGGTGCCGACCTGGGCCGCAATGGAGGTCGCAAGCGATTGAAAAGGCGTCATACTGCCTGCCCGGGCTGTTTTTTTGGCCAGAATATCCGCCACCATCTTGCGTATGGTCTTAAAGAGATACTTCAGCTGGGGAAAGCGCAGCTCCACGCTCAAAAAAACTCCGGTTCCGAGCAGGGCAAAGAGCAGAATGTTATCCCAGAGAAAATCTTTTATCCCCTTGAGCAGGGTATAAACAGGCAGAGCTTCAGCCTTGAGAAAATGGCCTGCCGCCTCAGGAAGAAAATCCGGAGCCTCAGCCATGACAGCCGGGCCAGTGGTGAGAAGGCAGAACAGGAGGGGCAGTAAGAGAAAGAAAAGGGACAGACGATGTCGCTTCGTAGCTTCCGCTTTGCTTTGAGTAAAGCTGGGAAAGAAACGTTCCAGCAGATACACACAGAGGATGATCAGGCCGGAGCGGACAAAGGCCGCGATCAGAAGATTGATGAAAGGCGCTGAATTCCAGTCCTCATAGTGAAAGGCCAGACGCACAAAGTATTCGACCGCGTTGCCCCCGAAATCCGAGAGTGTCAGGCCGATCACCAGGGGAAGTTCATAGACCTGATCATCTTTCAAAACCACCAGACGATACACCACGACATAGCCAAGATAGAAAAAAACCTCCAGAAAATAAGAAAGGACATCCGGCTGTGCCGCAGTCGACAACGAGGCTGCGATGACGCGCGTTAAACAGACCATCAGACCCGTGGCAAGACCCATGGGTATGGGTTTAAGCTCACGCTTTATGAGAAGGGCTGTGATCAAAATAATGATGCCAGCTGAAAAACGAAAATCGTGACCTGCCACGGGGACCTGCAGCAAGGAGGCTAGTGCAGAAGATAGGATAATCCAAAAAACAAGCATAAAGACCTCTCCTCCTCTCGAGTTTATTTTAACATAGGCTCCTGATTATGCCCGACACCTGGCTTTGACAAATCATAGTCAACGATGCCAGCTGTAAAACGAAATGACACGGATGAAACAGTGGAACAAGACAGAAGAGCGTCTTTGAGCTTAAAATATGAACGTGTTGCGCGTTCCGGGGGTCCCCTGCAGAGAACCTGAGAACGAAGAGGAGATGTGCAAAAATGGGAATGATGATGCTGCTCAGCCTTCTGCTTTTTCTTGCAGGTTTTGTCGATTCCATCGCCGGTGGCGGTGGTCTGATCTCGCTTCCTGCTTATCTGATTGTCGGACTGCCTCCTCATCAGGCCATCGCCAGCAATAAGTTTTCAGCCGCCATCGGGACGACGGCTTCCGCCTTCCGTTTCTTTCGCAAAGGCTACATGAGCCGGGAGTGCCTGCTCTATATCGTTCTGGCCATGCTTGGAGCACAAGTCGGATCCCGGCTCGCCGTGCACATTCCCGAGCGTCTTTTTCAGGGCATCATGCTGATCGTGCTGCCGCTGGTCGCACTCTTTTCATTTTTGAGCCAGCACCGCCGCGAAAAGCTGGAGCAAAGGCAAAAAGAAGCCAGACAGGAAACTCTGGAAAGCGAGGCACTGAGCACACTGCAAAGCACCGATGCAGCCACCTCGTCTTTGACAACGCAGAAAAGTCCGGATCCGGCTGCGCTGGAAAGCTCCGTTGCGGCTGAGCAAAATAACCCTGTTCAGGCAAAGATCAGCCGTCGCCAGCTCCTCATCGCCTCCATCGGTTCACTGCTCATTGGCTGCTATGACGGCCTTTATGGGCCGGGAACCGGTACTTTTCTGCTGCTGTTGCTCAGCGAACTCGCGGGTTACAATATCAGCCATGCGGCTGGAACCACCAAGGCGGTTAACCTCGCGAGCAATATCGGCAGTCTGCTCTTCTTTTTCAGCACCGATCTTATTCGCTATGCCTATGCCCTTCCGGGAGCCGCCTTTTGTATGCTGGGTCACACGGTGGGCAGCGCACTGGTCGTCAAAAAAGGTCGTAAGATAGTGCAGGCGATTATTTTCATCGTCCTGTTGCTGCTTTTTATCAAAGTGATCTCGGATATGCTGCAATGAGTCAGCGAACAGATGGCTCTGCGTAAGCTGAAAAATTGGAAGAAATAAGCTTGTCGACTGCAAAGAGTCGACGTGCATAAGGTTCAACAGCTATCACGTTTTTACAAGGAGGAAAACATGAGTCACATCGCATTTATTGGAACCGGCGTCATGGGCGCGCCGATGGCAGGGCACCTCGCCCGGGCAGGTCACGAGGTTCACGCAGTCAACCGTACTTATGCCAAAGCTCAGAAAGCCGCAGAAACCTACGGCTACAAGGCGGAGCTCTCACTTGCGGAGGCTCTGAAAGGGGCCGATGTCGTCTTTACCATGGCCGGTTTTCCGTCTGAAGTCGAAGAACTTTACTTCGCACCCGGCGGCATTCTCGCCCTGGCTAAGCCCGGCGCCCTGCTCATCGATCTGACGACCTCGACCCCGGCCCTGGCTGAAATAATTGCAAAAGAGGGTCTAAAACGGTCTTTACTCGTCGTCGATGCCCCTGTTTCCGGCGGCGACAGCGGGGCGAAAGCCGGTACGCTGGTGGTCATGTGCGGGGGCAGCGAAGAAGCCTTCGACGCCGCAAAGCCTTATCTCGAATGCTTTGGCAAAAGCGTCACCCGCCTGGGTGAAGCCGGTTTCGGTCAGCACTGCAAGGCCTGCAATCAAATCTGCGTGGCCGGTAATACCGCTGCTTATTCCGAGGCCATGGTCTACGCCAATAAAGTCGGCCTCGATCCCGGTCAGATGTTCCAGGTGATTTCTGGCGGCGCGGCAGGCAGCTGGCAAATTGAGCACATGGCGCCGCGTGCGCTCGCGGGCGATATTGCCCCGGGCTTTTTTATCAAACACTTCATCAAGGACATGCGCATAGCCCTGAGTGAGGCCGAAGCGAAAGGTCTTAAGCTCCCCATGACCGCGACCGTACTCCAGCTCTACGAAGACCTCGCCGCCTCAGGCAAGGAGGATCTTGGAACTCAGGCCCTGTTTGAAGAATATAAATCCTAGAACCTGCTCCCAAGTCATTCACCGATTTTGAAAGCAGGATCTTAAGCCTTTGGTTGCGCCAGAACCACTTTGTTTTCGTGCGGGCTCAGGTTGGAAGATTCTATAAGTCGTTTCCTCGCGCTTGATGAATAGAATCTACCAGATTTAAGACTTGCTTCCACTCAAGCTAAGGAAAATACGTTAAAATAGCAGCAGGAGAAATCTTGCCTGCATGAACAAAGTTTACAGTACCCCTAAAGTTAAAAAGCAGCGCAGCTTCCTGAAGTATGGTTTGAGCGTGATTTTAATGCTGCTCGTTCTATTTGTGACGCTCTACTTTCTCCTTAAAGATGCTTCGCTTGAGGAGATCAAGCGTTCCCTGCTTCTGGCCGACCTGCGCTGGGTGGCTGCAGGTTTTGCGCTGATGTTCCTGCATCAGTTTTGTGTGGCTGAAATCCTGCGGCAGATGCTGATTCAGGTGGTGGGCGTTGATCCGCCCTATTTAACCTGCCTGAATACGGCATTCATAGGTTTTTATTTTAACAATATCACGCCTTCGGCAACGGGCGGACAACCCATGGAAATGTACTATCTTTACCGCTGTAAAGTGGATGTCGCCGGCAGCAGCATCATTTTCATGGTTATGACCATGCTTTATAATTTCGCCCTGCTGATCTACGGGATTTTCATGTATTTCTGGCAGCATACGCTCGTCTCTTCCAGCCTC
The DNA here is from genome assembly GCA_004556455.1 of Clostridiales bacterium. Taxonomy (GTDB): domain Bacteria; phylum Bacillota; class Clostridia; order Saccharofermentanales; family DTU023; genus SFGY01. Next base: position 4,785 of record SFGY01000010.1, read on the forward strand.
TTTGGGCTGAAATATGTGCTGATTTTCAGTATCGTGATGAACCTTGGCTTGCTGCTCATCTGTTTCGGCCTTACTTTTTTCCCTCATGGCTTTCGCAAGGCCTGTCTGGGGACTTTGCAATTTTTCCTGCGTCATCGTCTGATCCGCAGCAACCATGTGCTCCAGCGGGTCGAACGCTTCTTTGAGCAGTACAGCAAAAGCGCCAGCCAGCTCTGGCACAATCCCGCTTTGCTCCTGCGCCTGAGCGCTTTGAGTTTTCTGCAGCTGGCCGCCTTGCACCTCGTGCCCTTCTGTGCCGGTCGTGCCCTCGGCGCCGACGCCTCGATATTTGTCCCCAGTATCGCTCTGCAGGCGGTCCTCACACTTGCCGCCTCAGGCTTTCCTACCCCCGGCGCTGTCGGCCTCACCGAGAGCGGCTTTGTGGCCATGTTCTCTTCGGTCATCCCCGCTGACAAGGTCATGCCCGCCATGATTCTCACGCGAGTGATCAATTTATATGCATTTCTGCTGCTCTCCGGCTTCGTCACGATGCTGGCCTTTATGACAGCCGGTTCGCAGCACAGTCATATGAGAAGAGTTCGTTCTGCTGCTGATCCTGTGGTCCTTCCTGAAGCCAACATCTCTGAAATACATAATAAAAAAGACAAAAAAATCCCTGCGGACAAACAAAAAAACCAAAAGCAAAATGAATAAATGTGTTAATATATGGCTAATCAAACATGGAGGTGGAGCTATGTCGGAAGGAAAAAAGGACTTGGGAAAAGACATGGAAAAGGCAGTGAAAGAAGCGGCAGAAGAAAGTAAAAAAGCGGCTGAAAAAGTCGCTGAAAAAGGACAGAAAGCTGCCGAGAAAGTCGCTGAAAAGGGGCAGAAAGCAGCTGAAAAGATCGCTGAAAAAGGACAGAAAGCTGCGGAGAAAGTCGCAAAAGAGGGCAAAAATGCTCTTGAAGCATTTGCAGAAGAGGGACAAAAAGCTTCCGCCAAGGCAATGAATAAGCTGGGCGACATGGCTGAGAATGTGAAGGATTCAGCTTCGGACATGGCCTCTGCAGCAGGTGAAAATTTGCAGTCTGCTGCCGAAAAAATTGTGGATAAAGTTCGCGATATCAGCGGAGATGCTGGGGATAAGTTGAGCAGCTTCGCTAAAAAGGCCAGGGAAGAAGTTCAGGACGCCGTTGAAGATGCCGGGAAAATGCTCAATGATGTTAAAAAAAAACATCTGACAAAGTAGAAGAGACTTCAGAAGAAATAACGGAAGCCGCGACCAGAGAAGAAGATGAAAAAGATAACGTGATCAGCCACGTGGGGGGCTTTTTCTCATCTCTTTTTGGTTTGAAAAAGGATTCACCTAAACAAGAAGAAGCCACTCAGCCCCAGGAGGAAAATCAGATGACAGAAAATAACGAAAACATCACGGACGATGAAGTCCAGCAGAATTTAGACGAAAACTTTGAAAATCTCCAGGACAGGGACATTGCCGTCGATCTCTCTCAACACGAAAAGGCCATTGCCCTCAGCGAAGATGGCCGAATTCTTACGGCTGCCAACGCCAATGCGGAAAGTCAGCTCTCCTTTAACGAGCAGGTCATCGAGAAGATTGCTACGATTGCGCTACGTGATGTCGAAGGCGTTCTGGCTGCAACCGGCAGCGGCGGCTTTTTCAATCTGAAAAACAGCAAAGGTGTAGAAATTCAGATCCAGGAAGACGAGAGTGTCGTCGTCAATCTCGAGGTCATTTTGGAATATGGTCGCTCTGCGCCCGAAGTTTTTAAGCAGCTCAAAGAGAAAATCGGCAACAGTATCCGCGAAATGACCGGCCTTACGGTGCAGGCGACGAACGTGCGCGTCATCAATGTCCTGACTCCCGAAGAGTTTAACGGCAAGCAGTAAGTGCCGCAATGGCACTTACTGCGTTACTGAGCTGGGTTACTGGCCGTAGCCTGGCTCTTCTTTATTTGGCAGGGTGATGAGTTCATACTCCAGTTGGCCGAGGCCAATTTCTGCAGCATAGTCTATCTGATGACGCCAGTTGGTTCCGGGGTGAAGGGCGTTAAAATAATCTTCGCCGGGGGCGAGGCCGTCCAGGGCTGAGCCCGGAAGAGGTCTTTGTTTAAGGCACATCTCAGTGCAGGCAAGATCGAGGGCAACAGGGTCTTTGGAACAGAACATCCCCAGATTGGGAAGAATCGGGGTATCGTTTTCACTGTGGCAGTCGCAGAAGGGCGAGATGTCTGTGGCGATGAGGATGTGAAAGTGCGGACGGCCAGCGATGACGGCCGCGGCGTATTCATCAATCTTCTCGTTGAGAATATCGTTGCTCTCATCTCCGGGAGCAGCAATGGCATCTTTGGGGCAGACGCCGATACAGCGCCCGCAGCCCACGCATTTATCGTGGTCGATGTGAGCCCTGGCCTGGACAAAGGAAATGGCGTTCTGTGCGCACTCGCGCTTACATCGTCCGCAGGCAATGCAGCTTTCCGGATCGACCTGAGGTTTCCCTGCATTGTGCATGGCCATTTTCCCCGCCCGGGAACCGCAGCCCATGCCCAGGTTTTTGAGCGTACCGCCGATGCCTGTGGATTCGTGAGACTTAAAGTGCGATAGCGAAATGATGGCGTCTGCGTCCATGATCGCGCGGCCAATGAGCGCCGTTTTGAAGATGCGTCCGTTGGGGACAGGGACGGCGATATCATCGGTGCCTTTGAGACCGTCGCCGATCAGTACCTGAGCGCCAGTCTGGAAAGGCGAGTAGCCGTTGCGGTAGGCTGTTTCGATATGTTCCAGCGCATCTTTGCGCGAGCCCACGTAGAGCGTATTACAGTCGGTGAGAAAGGGTTTCGAACCCAGAGCGCGCAATTTTTCGACCAGCGCCGCGGCATATTGCGGCCTCAGATAAGCCATGTTTCCAGCCTCGCCAAAATGAATCTTTATGGCCGTATAGCTGTTGCGCCAAGGCATCTTGCGGAAGCCGGAAAACTCCAGCAGGCGCAGAAACTTCTCAGGGATATTTTCTTCCGTGTTCGCACGCATATCGGCGAAGTAAACTTTGCTTGCAGTCATCACTTCTCTCCTTTTCCTCTTGCAGCAGGACTTCTCGCTGCATTTGAATCACAACCGTCTCATTGAATCACATCAGTCTCTTTATTATAATGATGTGATGAATTTTCTCAAAATCAGAATTTCTCAATACACGGTACATGAGCATGATGCAAAATAATCAGCGATCTTCTTCTGCACCTGGAGCAGGCGTCCCCCAAACGCCTTCACCGGCTTCACGCATTCCAGTCCCTGAGGGAAGGCGTTCCTTTCCTGCTTCTGCATCAGGTCATAAGACTTCGGGCAAAGGCGTGCGCGAGGAACTCAGCTCCCGCTCTGCAGCGGGCAATTTGTCTAAGGCAGAAGGTCGTCCCGTCTCAGCAGCAGACCGGAGCCCCCAGGCTCTGCCTGTGAAAAAAAAGCAGAAGCCACGCCGACGTGGCATCGGCCGCCGCGTCAAGGGCAAGCCCAGTTCTTCGCCCAACAGCCTCGGCTTTTTCCGCTTTTTCAGCATGTTTATCAGCCAGGGGCTGAAAGTTCTGCTGATTTTCTTTCTGCTCTTTTGCTTTGCACTGCTGGGTCTGGGGACCGGCCTGCTTTCCGGTTACATTTCCACTGTCAAAGGAGTGGAAATTTCAGACATCAACAGCTTGTTGAGCAGTGAGCGCACGAAAATTCTTGATATGAACGGCGATGTCATCGACACGCTGAAAGGCAGCGGCTCCACCTCGGAATTTGTGCCTTTCTCCGAGATTAAGGACAGCTACATTGACGATGCTTTTATCGCAATTGAGGACGAGCGCTTCGAGTCTCACCCGGGGATCGACAGCAAGCGTATTCTCTCCGCTCTCGTGAGCTTTATTGTGACCAGCGGCAACCCTACGCACGGCGGCTCCACAATTACGCAGCAGGTCGTGCGTATGATTACCGGCCAGGATGAACGCTCCGCTCAGCGCAAAATTCAGGAGTGGTATAACGCCATCGAGCTGGAAAAAAACCGCTCGAAAGACTCGATTATGGAGCTTTATCTGAATCTTGTCCCCATGGCCAACAATCTCCGCGGTGTTCAGACCGCCGCCAAAGCCTATTTCAACAAGGACGCCCGGGATCTGAATCTGGCTGAATGCGCCCTGCTTGCAGGCATACCCAACCGTCCCCAGACCTACAATCCCATGACCGAATATGGTCGCCGCAACTGTCTCCGCCGCATGCGCATTGTGCTCACCAATATGCTGGAGAGAGAACGCATTACGCCCCAGCAATACGACGAAGCCCTGAACACAGAAATCCGCTTTGACTTTCGCAATCAGGAAAAGGATGAAGAAAATGTCCACAACTGGTTTGTCGAATACGTGATCGACGAGGTTCAGCGCGATCTAATCAGCAAGAAAGGCTACAACCCTGAACTTGCCGCCATGGCCGTCTATAACTACGGCCTCATCATCGAGACCGCTGAGGATCCCGAGGCTCAGAAAAAACTGGAAGAGGTCTTTAAGGATGAAAGCCTCTTTGTCCAGGACAAAACTCAGATCCCCGATACGCCGGAACATCCACAGGCTGCCATCACCCTGATGGATAACCGTGAAGGCTCGCGCGGGCTGGTGCGGGCCATTGTCGGCGGCTACGGGGAGAAAAAGGCCAATCTTGTCTTTAACCTGGCCACAGACGCCCATCGCCAGCCTGGCTCCTCAATTAAACCGGTGCTGGTCTATGCTCCCGCCATTGAGGTCGGCGCGATTTCTCAGGCCACACCTCTGGACGATAAGCCCATGCACCTCGACCCCAACGATCCCTCCCGCGAGTACCCGCAGAACTATTCCCGAACCTATCGTGGTCCCGTCACGCTGGAATACGCCATCCTTATGTCTCTCAATACGATCGCCGCGGAAATCTATGCGAAGCGTCTCGGCCCGGAAGTCGGTCTGTCCTATCTCAAGGAAAGCGGTGTGGACCGCACCGACGAACCTTACGTTGCCACCTCTCTGGGCGGCTTTTCCAAAGGCATGAGCAGCTATGAAATGGCCGAAGCCTACAGTGTTCTCGCCAACGGCGGCGTCTACACCAAGCCTTCCGCCTATCTGCGCGTCTTAAATCAGGATGGCACCGTCCTGCTCGATAATACCGTCCGCGAAAGCCATCGCGTGTACCGTCCGGGAACGACGTACATTATCACGCAGATGCTGCGCAAGGTGGCCGAAGTCGACTGGAACTTTGCCATGCCCTCAAATACCCTGGCGGCAGGCAAGACCGGAACGACGGAAAATTTCCGCGATGTCTGGTTCTGCGGCTACACCCCCTACTACACCGCAGCCGTCTGGTATGGCTACGCTAACGCCAGCGGCCGCAATACCTCTGTCCCGGAGATTGACGGCAAAAACCCCTGCCGCATCTGGAAAGCCTGCATGGAATCTCTGCACCAGGATCTTCCCAGAGCCGACTGGGCGCGTCCGGACGATGTCATCAACCTCACCGTCTGCAAAGAGTCCGGCATGGTCGCCACAGAATACTGTGAAGAAAAGATGAATGTTCTCCTGCTCGATGGTTCTCCGGCCAATCCCTCCGAACCCTGCAGCCTTCATACCGCCGAAAAGCAGCGTGAAAAAGAGATGGAAGAGATGCGCAACCGCATGACCCTGCCCAATGGTCTGCCCGTACCCACCATCACTCTTCCCCTCAATCCGAACCATGGGAACAGCGGCTTCAGGATTCCCTGAGCTTTCATGAACCCATGAACAGACCCCTCCCGGTCAAGCTTCTCAAAAGTCTTCATTCAACACCCCTGAGGTCAGAAAGGAAATTTTCATGGAAACGTACAGCCTCGATTTTTATCAGAAAAGCGCCGACGCCATTCTCGCCAAACTTAAGGAAAAGCCTGAAATTGCCATGATTCTGGGTTCTTCTCTGGGGCCTCTTGGCGATGAAATTGAAGATCGCCTCGAAATACCTTATGCCGACGTCCCCAATATGCTGCGTTCGACAGCCCCAGGGCACGCCAGCAAATTTATTTTCGGCCGTCTTCAGGGCAAAGCCGTGGTCGCCCTCTCAGGACGCTTTCACTCCTATGAGGGCTACAGTTTTGAGGCCCTCGCTCAACCCGTGCGCGTCCTCAAACTGCTCGGGGTCAAAACCCTTATTCTGACCAATGCAGCGGGCTGCGTCCGCACGGACTGGAATCAGGGCGATGTCATGCTCATCACCGACCACATCAAACTCATGGGTGACAGCCCGATGCGCGGGCCAAATCTTGACGCTTTCGGCGAACGCTTTTTCGACACCTCAGAAATGTACAGCAAGCGCCTGCGCCGTCTCGCCTGGCAGGCTGCCGACGAACTGGATCAGAATGAGAGCACGCACGAGGGCGTGTATTTCTTCATGCCCGGGCCGCAATACGAAACGCCCGCGGAAATCCGGGCGATCCGCATTCTCGGCGGCGATGCCGTAGGCATGTCGACCGTCACCGAAGCCTTGACGGCCGCGCACTGCGGCATGGAAGTTCTGGCCTTTTCGCTGCTCACCAACATGGCCGCAGGCATTGGCAACGACAAGCTTTCGGATGCGGAAGTGGCTGCCGGGGCAGCAAAGACCGCGCATCGCCTGCAGGCTCTGCTGCGCCGGATAGTCCAAAAGCTCTGATTTTTTCGGGCTAATGCTTGCCCCAATCAACAGTGGAGAAGGAAAACCATGCTCATTAAAAACTGCAGCTACCTGAAACCCAATGGAGAAATCGCTGAGAAGGCGTATTGGCTGATTCAAGATGGTCGACTTCACGAATTGAGCGAGGCGGAAGCCAGGGCCGAAGAAAAGCGTCTCTGCACCTTGCCCCAGGCTAAGCTTTCAGGCCGTACGAACTCGGACGAAAGCCTCTTCTGTCCCCCGGTTTTAGATGCCTCAGGCCTTTTTGCGCTCCCCGCTTTTGCCGATGCGCACTGCCACGTCCCCATGGTGCTTCTGCGTGGCTATGGTGAGGGCCTTCCCCTCCAGCGCTGGCTGGAAGAACGCGTTTTTCCCTATGAGGCGACCCTGAGCGACGAAGACGTCTACTGGGGTTCCCTGCTCGGCATCTCTGAGCTGCTGGCCTCCGGCTGCGCCTCTTTCTCAGATATGTACATGAATCTTCCCGGGATTTGCCGCGCTGTCCTTGAGTCGGGAATCAAGGCAAACCTTTCCCACGGCTGCAGCTGCCCCGGTCAGAATCTCCCCTTTGAGCAGACGAACGCTCTCAAGGGGACCGAGGCCATTTTCAACGCAATCAGGAACAGCAGAAAAGCAAGGGCTGAGCTGGCTCCTTCCACGCCAGACGGCGGGACTTTGGATACGACAATCTCTGCCAGCTCAGAGGAGAGCCGCCTGCGGGCCGATCTGGCTCTGCATGCCGAATATACCTCCGGGGAGACCACGGCGCGCACCATCGTCGAAGCGGCGAAAGCCCACAAGCTGCGCTTGCAAATTCATCTCTCCGAAACAGAAAAAGAACATGAAGAAGCGAAAGTCCGTCGTGGCGGCCGCAGTCCTCTCGCCTATCTGGCCGCTTGCGGAGCGCTCGAAGTACCGGTGATTTTCGCTCATGCCGTGTGGCTGGAGGAGAGTGACTTTGCCCTTCTCCGTCAGGCCGTGAAACAGGGGGCAGATATTACCCTGGTCCATAATCCCAGCTCCAATCTCAAGTTAGGTTCCGGTATCGCAGATCTTAAGCGCTGGCAGGAGGCCGGCGTCAACATCGCCATTGGCACGGACGGCGCTTCCTCGAACAATAACCTGGATATGCTGGAAGAGATCATGCTGGCCTCCCTCCTGCAAAAGGGCCAGAGCCGCGATCCCATGTTCATGGATCCGGCCATGAGCTTCCAGCTGGCCTCTGAGGGCGGGTACCTCGCACAGGGCCGAAAAGACTGCGGGCGTATCGAAGAAGGGGCCAGGGCCGATCTCGTTTTCTTTAAGCTGGATTCTCCCTGGCTGCTGCCGCTCTATGACGTGCTCGCCAATCTTCTCTACAGCGGCAACCGCAATAATATTGAGCTGACCATGGTGGATGGCGACATTCTGTATCGCCGGGGCCGCTTCGCCCACATCGACATGAGCCGGGTGCAAAGGGAAATCCTCCGCATTCAAAAAGAAAAAGCTTCCCTGCTGAAAAGCTGAATTTTAAGGAGATCTTATGCGCTTCGATCACGACCTTGCCTTTATGCTTCGCTACGAAAATATCGCCTGGTACGACGAAGAAAAGGCGCTGGTGCGCATTCTCGACCGGCGGATTTACCCCATTCGTACAGAATTTGTGAACTGCCGCAGTCATGGGGAAGTTGCCGAGGCCATCGCGAAGATGGTGACGCAGAGCTATGGCCCTTATACCGCGGCGGCCATGGGCATGGCTCTGGCCGCCCGCGAATGCGCCGGGCAAAGCCGGGACAGGCAGATGGCTCATTTGCAGGCTGCGGCCTCCTGCCTCGCCAGCGCCAGGCCGACCACCGCCAGACAGATGCAGCGCATCACTCAACGCGCTCTGGAAGCAGCCTCGCATGCCCTTGACGCAGGCGAAAGCCGTCTTGATCGCCGCTTATTTGAGCTGGCCGTTGAGGCTCTGGAAGAAAAGTACCGCAGCATTGAGCGTCAGGGCAAGGATCTGATCTCTTTTTTCCCTGCACGGGGTCGTGTGATGACGCAGTGCTTTGCCGATACCGTCATCGGCATGATGCTGCGGGCCTGTCGTGCTGAGGGCAAAGAGATTGAATTTTTCTGTCCGGAAACGCGCCCCTTTTACCAGGGTTCACGCCTGACGGCTTCGGTGATCTGCGACATGGGCTTCCCTGTCACGGTGATCTGCGATAACATGCCGGCCTTTACTCTGGAGCATAAGGGCATCGACCTCTTTACCTCGGCCTCCGATGTCATTACCCTGGACGGGCACATCATCAACAAAGTCGGCACCTTCCAGATTGCCCTGGCCGCAAGCCATTTTGGCATCCCCTACTACTGCACGGGCAATCCCGACCGAGATCACCCCGATCTTTCCACCATCGTCATTGAAGAGCGCAAGCCCGAAGAAGTCCTTGAATCCATGGGACAGCGCCTCGTGATGGATGGCGTCCAGGCCTACTATCCGGCTTTTGATATTACCCCTCCCGAACTCTGCCGGGCTATCGTCACCACGAGGGGCAGCTTCGCCCCGAAAAAAGTCGCCGATTTTTTTCAATCATCGGTGGACTAAACCTCTGTTAAGCCTGAAACAAGGCCATTTCCAGCAGAAAGCCTCAGCCGCTGTGCTATAATGAAAGGGCGGACGGGAGGGAACAAAGATGAACTTTAAACAATTATGCACCGACCTGATTAAAGAAGCCGATCCTCAGAAGGCTGAGACCATGACGCGCCTCATGGGCTCCGAGTTTAAGTTTCTGGGTGTTGATGCCAAAGCCCGCCGCCGCATTATGCAGCCTTATCTCAGGGAAGCTGCCGAAACCGAGACGGAGATCGACTGGGATTTCGTCGCCTGCTGCTGGGATCAGAACCTCCGTGAGTTTCGCTATCTGGCTTTGCAGTACCTGCTGCGTCAACGCAACCTGCTGGCCAACGATGCCTATAAAAAGCTGGAAAAACTCATGAAAGATCAGCCGGGTTGGGATACAGGAAACTATTTCCAGAAAATCGTCAATTTTCTGACGGCACGCTATCCTCAGACCAAAAAGACCGTGCTGCGCTGGAGCAACTCCGATGATCCCTGGTTTAAACGGGTCGCCCTGCTGCACCAGTTGGATCGGGGCGCCTATGCCGACCTCGAGCTGCAGGAAAAAATTCTGCTCAATTGCCTGGGTCCACAGGAAAAGCCCGTCAAACTGGCTGTCGGACGCTGCCTGCGCGATCTGCAAAGATCCTTTCCCGATTTTGTCAGGCAGTTTTGCGAGGATCATGCCGACGGACTTTCCCCGCTGAGCCTGAAAGAGCTGAAGGCCTGAGCTTTAGATCTAAAACGTCAACTTAAGGCTGAACACAGGCTTTCAAACAAGCTGAAAGGGGTCGCGAAGACTTCTCAAAAAAGAACCGAAGGCTCACGAAGGCTTTTCATTTTGGAGGATTAATTATGAAATGGAGCCGTTCCAGCAAGCAAAGAGGGGCTATCGCCGCTCTCATCGTACTCGCGCTTGCCATCCCCGCCATGCTCGCAAGCCGGACTTTTTTTCTTAATTTCTGGCGCTTTGTCCTGCCGCTCCTGCTGAGTGGCATGGTCTTCATTCTTGCAGGCAGCTTCTTTCAGCTCCTGCAAGAGCGCAAACGTCTGGCTGCCTTGCCGGGCATCGATTATCCTTTTGCCAGCATGAGTGTTCAGGCCGCCCTCTACCTCTATTTTTTCCTCATTTTTACCGGCGCCTATTTCAGCCTTTGTCTCGACCCCTCCGGTCTGATCTATAAGCTGATCTTTTCTGCTCCCAATTTTTTCATCTTCGTCGCCGCCTTAGCGGCCATAGCGGGAAGTTGTGGTCAACTGATCCGCAGCGAAGAGGACGGTCATTTTGTCTATCGGGACTCCCTCTCGCCTTCTCGCTTCTCTCGTCAGGACATCTTTTACTCGCAGATGGGAAGCTTCGACGACGGCTTTATTCTGGGCACAAAAGACTTCCGTCTGAGCCAGGTGGAAAAAGTCAACATTCGGGAGAAGGCCATTGTTTTAGGCGGTCACGAAGAAGCCGGCGATTATCTTCTGCAGATTTACACCCCACGCATCCGAAAATTTCTGCTCAAAAAATTGCAGGAAGCCGGAAAACTCGACACGGGCGAAGAGAATACAGCCAGCTAAGGCACGACCGGGAAGCCTGGACCCGGGGAATTTCCAGGAATGACCGGATCAACGATTTGCAGAGGCGAGGCTGTACTGTAGGGTCGTCCCCATGGAGAGTTGTTTTCCGCGTTCGTGGGAAGCGCAGCGCCCGGTGAATTTTCACTTTCGCTGGCCTCTGAAACAGCAGCCTCTGTTTCCGCAGGAGCTGCCGGTACTGAGGGCGCAGGAAGCTTAGCGATGAGTTCATCCGGGTTCAGCCCGTTGGCATAGGCGTAAAGTAAGGCTCCGAGCTGTGGCAGAACCGTGTAAGCATTGATCCCTTCGGTAAAAACAGAATAGGCAAAGGGGTGCCCGCTCAGCACCAAACCGACTTCATGATTAAAGGCGCCGATATTACCATATTTGTGGGCCACCTGAACCGGCATACCTCCGCTGAGAAAAGAAGTCCAGCTTGCAGCGCTGAGATTGTCGAGGATGGTTTGATAACCGGCGATACCGGCCGGATTAAAGTAGATTCCTTCTATCGCCTGAATACCCTCGCGTGCGCTCATGGTGATGTCACCGGCATAATGGGTGCCGATGCGCTCATCCATAAAGTCGTGCAGGTTGCGGCCATGGCGGTGAAAATAACCGAAAACAGCGCTGGTCGCTGAATTATCCGAATACATGATGGCGGAAGCCAGGAGATTTTGCAGCGGGACAGGCTGACCGATCTGGGCAGGATTGCTGCTGTCAAAGCTAAAATATTCACTCGGCGCAAACACGATTTTCATATCTTCCGGAAAAACGCCTTCGCTGATCAGCTGCTCACAGACCATGGCCATCGGGAGCTTAATCACACTGGCGGCCGTATAGCGGAGATCTGGCTGATAGCAATAGCGTTGACCGGCATTCAGATCTGTATAAATTATGCTGACTTTAGCCTGAGCAAGGCCGCGGCTGGAAAGAAAAGATTGGAGCAGCGGCGAAAGCCCTGAGACGGCGGAACCCCCTTCGGGGAGGCTCGAAACAGGGTAGGTTTTGCCGGCATAAGCTTTGAGATCGCCGGGGTCAAATTCGCCGTGAAGGTCGTAAGTGCTCGCTTCATTCCGGGCTTTCGTTTTTTTGCTAGTCTGACTGGCCTTGTGGCTGCGCGAGGGTTTCGCCTTTTTCGTGCTCACGCGTTCCGTTTGCGTCGTCGTCTCGACGCGCGTCTCACTCTGGCTCGTCGGACTCAGCTCCGCTCCGGAACGTTGTTTCACCAGGGTCGTCCAGAGATCCAGGCAGGCCACAAGCAGCCCGCAAATGATGAGAGCAAACATCAGGGTTAGACCCAGTTTTAAGGCACGTTTTTTTGAACGATCCTCTGCAGACTGGGGTCCGTCTTTCAGCGGTCTGCCACCAGCGTTACCCGCTTTTAAAGGCGTTCCCTGAGCTGGGGAAAGATTTTGCGGTTTGCGGCTCACTGGGGTTGAACCCTGAGCTCTGCGGGGCTTGCGACCCTCTCCGGGGGCGACTTTGCGCCCGGCAGCAGCCTGCTCAGGTTGCTGAAGCCTTCTTGCTGCCGCCATCTGCGGCGAAAAAGGATCCGTCAGTCTGGCTTTGTTGCTGTGTTTTGCCCGAACGCTCTGCGACGCAGCGGTTCTGTCGCCAGCACGACGACGGACTGCCGGGTTTTGTCTCTTTTGTGGATACGCCACTTTTCCTCCGGCAGTACGCTGCGTTCCTGGATGCCTGTTCTCCTGTCCTGAAGGACGCCCATTTTTTTTCATATCTTGTTTTTAACCTGAATCTTCATTTACTTTTTCAGAGCATTCAGCCGTCGTTCAAGTTCACCCACATAGGCCTCGCGATTCACCGAGCGCGACAGCAAGTGAAGGGGACGGCTCGTTCTTTCACACAGAGGTGGAAAGGTGAAACGCTCAAAACGCCGCCCGCTGAAAGAGAAGACGGTCTGTCCCAGATGCACGTCATCCTCACATTCACAGCGGATCTCCACTTCTTCCCAGGATATAAGCTCGGGATTCACCAGGTAAGCCGCTGCCAGCGCATCGTGCAGCACAGCCTGCTCCGGCATGAAGCTGGCAATGGCCTTAAGCAGAGGACTGTAGGGGGTATCGATAGCGCAGAGAGCCTGCATCTCTTCCCGCTGGAGAGCTGCGGCATGGGTCACATCAAGACTCACCATCGCCAGATTCAGCTCCGACTCAAAGACAAGCTGGGCCGCATGTGGATCGCAGGCAATGTTGAATTCAGCATAGGGACCATGATTCCCCGGCCCAGCACTGCCCCCCATCAGCACAAGGCCGCGCAGTTTAGCAGCCAGATCAGGATACTTTTCCAGAGCGAGGGCAAGATTGGTCAGGGGACCGATGGCAAGAACCAGAAGGCCTCCCTCTGCCTCCGCCCGACAAGCTTCTTCATAAAGCAGATCCCAGGACCAGGCCTGCTCAAAAGGGCGCTCGGTCGGCGGCAGATCAAAACCTGCCATGCCGCCTTTCCCGTGGATATCTCCGGCATCAATACGGCTGATCTCCAAAGCCTGTGAAGCTCCGCGTCCGAGCTTCCCGGGCAGCCCGTACCAGGCGGCGAGCCGCCTCAGGTTTTCCGAAGTGTAGACATAATCGACATTGCCTGCAACCGGAGAGAGGAGTCTTACGTCAAACTCAGGCATGGCTGCTGCTAAAAGCAGTGCCCAGGCATCATCAATGCCCGGATCGCAGTCGATGGCTAAAGGTATTTTCTGATTTTGCATTTTACTTTCAAGCATCTCAGGCCCTTAAAGGGTGTTTTACACTGTAAACGGTGTTTTTCACTTTTTCACATTATAATAAAGAAAGTGAAGATCTGCACAGTTTGAGGACCTTCCTGCTGCTCTCCTACACAGCGCACGCAAAAAAGCAGGATGGCCTGAGAGGAAGGTGAAAACAGTGAATTCAAAAAGAAAATCCATGCAGACGGGCAAAGTCCATAAAAAAATCAAGGTCAGCCAAAGACCTTCTGAACAGATAAAAGGCTCTGGAGAACGGATTTCCATGGATGTCGGCAATTACCTCGCCCCCGTGCCCTGCTGTATGCTCTCTTCCGGTCGACCTGGCGAGCAACCCAACATCATGACCGTAGCCTGGTGTGGGACAGTCAATTCCAAACCTCCCATGATCTCCGTCAGCATCACCAAGTCCCGCTACTCGCACGATCTCGTCAGCGAGACCGGTGAGTTTGTCCTCAATATCCCTGACATCGCTCTGGCTAAAGCCTGCGACTACTGCGGCGTCAAATCCTTTCGCGAGGTCGACAAATTTGCTGAGCTGGGTCTTACGCCCGAAGCCATGGAGGGGCTGGAGGTCGCCAGGGCCATTAAGGAGGCCCCGCTCTCTTTGGGCTGCAAGCTGCGTCATACCCTGGAACTTGGCTCTCACGATCTCTTTATCGCCGAGATCGTCTCCCTGCGGGTTCGCGCAGACCTGCTCGACAAAAACGGCGCCCTCCACCTGGAAAAGGCCGGTCTCCTGGCCTACGTCCACGGCCAATATTTCGCTCTGGGCAAATGGCTGGGCTTTTTCGGCTGGTCCATCGCCGCACCGGCTGTCCTGGCCCGGCGACAAAGGGAAAGCAGGCGGGTTTACAAAAAGTCATAGGAACAAGCCGCCGAAACTTTTTTCTCTGTGTTTGGATGTTGGGCGTGCGGGCTCACAGAAAGTCAGAGAAATGCGCCGTGGAAAACCCTCAGAGGGGCAGCAGTTTCCAGAAGAAGATTAAGGAAGCCGATCCCGGAAGAGATAGTGTATACTGAACATATTCTTTCTCAAGGTGGTTTATACGATGGATACGACAAAAAATCAAAACGCACAAGCAAAAACATATTACGTCACAACCCCTATTTATTACCCAAGCAATCGTCTGACGATCGGCAATGCCTATACAACTGTCATTGCAGACTGCCTGGCCCGCTATCACCGCATGCTGGGCGAGGATGTCTTCTTCCTCACCGGCACTGATGAGCATGGTCAGAAACTGCAGCGCAAAGCGGCTGAAAAAGGCGTCTCCCCCAAAACCTACGTGGATCACATTGTCGACGGCACGGTGCGCCCTCTCTGGGAGCGCTATGAGATCAGCTACGATCACTTTATCCGCACCACCGAGGCTGATCACATGAAGGCGGTGCAGACCATCTTTAACCGTCTCTACGAACAGGGCGATATTACGCTTGGCCATTACAAGGGCCTGTACTGCACCCCCTGTGAAGCCTACTGGACAGAATCACAGCTCGTGGACGGAAAGTGCCCGGACTGCGGCCGCCCTGTGGAAGAAATGCAGGAGGAGTGCTATTTCCTCCATCTGTCGAAATACGCCGACCGCCTCGTGGACTATTACAAAAGTCATCCCGATTTTATTCAGCCGGCCTCCCGCATGAACGAAATGCTGAACAACTTTATCCTGCCCGGCCTGGAAGATCTGGCGGTCTCGCGCACCAGCTTTGACTGGGGCGTGCCTGTGCCCTTTAACCCCAAACACGTGACCTATGTCTGGCTCGACGCGCTCTCAAACTACCTGACGGCTCTGGGTTATCCGGATGAAGGCGGTCATTTTGCCAAATACTGGCCCGCTGACCTTCAGCTCATCGGCAAGGATATTCTGCGCTTTCATACGATAATCTGGCCGATTATCCTGATGGCTCTGGATCTGCCCCTGCCCAAGCAGGTTTTTGGCCATGGCTGGCTGCTTTCCAAAGGTGAAAAAATGTCCAAGTCCAAAGGCAATGTCGTGGATCCGCTGGTGCTCGGCGACATCTTTGGCGTCGACGCCATCCGCTACTTCCTGCTGCGCGAAATTCAATTTGGCTCCGATGGCAACTTTTCCGGAGAGGCGCTGATTAACCGCGTCAACTCCGATCTAGCGAATGATTTAGGCAACCTGCTTTCCCGCAGCGTCTCCATGATCGTCAAATATTTCCCCGAAGGCCTTCCCGAAGGCAGTCGCGATCTACCCGCGGCGCACTCGGAAGAGGAAGCCCGGATCCACAAGGATGTTTCAGCAGTGGCTGATGAGGCCTTCCGCGGAGCGAGCGAAAAGCTGCAGAGTCTGGAAATTTCTCTGGCTCTGGAGCAAATCTGGACTTTTGTCCGCCGTCTCAACAAATACATCGACGAAAGCGCACCCTGGGTGCTGGCTAAAGATGAGGGCAAACGCGAGCAACTGGCTCACGTGCTTTATGTGCTGGCGGACGGTCTGCGCCGCATCTCCCTGTTGATCTGCCCTGCCATGCCGGAAACCTCGGCAGCCATGGATGAACAGCTCGGCCTTGAGCGGCCGGAACGCCAGGCCAATTCAGCGGGACTGCAGTGGTCCGAGGCCGGTGAAGCAGGCCTCTATCCGCTGGGACTCGCCCTGAAAAAAGGCGCTGCGCTCTTCCCCCGCATGGAGCTGGAACCGACACTCGCACTCATGGACGAAAAAGCGGCGGCCGCCGCTCAGGCCTACGAGGCTGCCGATGAGGCTTTTTACAAAGCGAAGACGAGTGAAGAAGGCGGCTCTCAAGCATAAAAATTGACGGTCAACACAAGTCAGGCAGAAAAGAGAGCTTCTATCAGGCTGTTCTTTCTACGCTTCAAGCAGGGCTGGCCAATGCAGAGATCCTGCCTGGCATCCACAGGTTTGCCAGGCCATTTTCGTCGGCTCTGGACAGCTGCCAGATTTGCTCGTCTGACACAAGGGAGTTTTCATGAGTCGTTACCCCATTTTTGACACCCATGCTCACCTGCAGGATCCGGACTTTGATGAGGACCGGGAGCAGCTGCTGGAATTTCTGAAAGCCGAAGGCGTTGCGCGGGTGGTTCTCCCCGCTTCCGATCTGGCCGATTCCGAAAAGGCGCTGAACCTGGCCCTGGCCCACCCCGGTCTTTTCTGCGAAATTGGCGTCCATCCCCACGAGGCCTCTTCCTGGGTGGACGGACCTGGGGGCAGCGCCGACGCCCTGCGTCAGCTCTTTCGGCGTGGCTGTGAAGAAAGCGCGGCTCTGGGACGCCCCAATGTGATCGTCGGGCTGGGCGAAATCGGGCTGGATTATCACTACGACTTTTCGCCTCGCGACGTCCAGAAAAAAGTTTACCGCCAGCAGTTGGAGCTCGCCGCGGAGCTGGGTCTTCCCGTGATTATTCACGAACGGGAGGCTTTTGCCGACAGTCTGGCCATCCTGCAGGACGCCGAACGCGACGGCCTCCTGACACTTCCCGGCTCCTGCCACTGTTTTTCAGGCAGCCTTGAGGGTTCAAGGCTGCTGCTGGAGCTTGGCTTTTACCTTGGTTTTGACGGGCCGATCACCTTTAAGAAAGCCCGCAAAGCCCTGGACGTTCTCGCTGAAATTCCGGCCGAACGTTACTTGCTTGAAACGGACAGCCCCTACCTGACCCCGGAGCCTTTCCGCGGTCGGCGCAATGATCCTTCAAAGATTCGGCAAATCGCCGAAAAAGCAGCGGAAATCCGCGGCCAGAGCGTCGAAGAAATTCTCAGACAAAATTGGGAAAATGCCTGCCACTTTTACCGTCTGCCGATGGATGTCCATTTCGAGCGGCTGTAATTCGTCTATGAAGAGAATTAATGTCAGAATGCTGACTTGACGGATCGGAGCTTCCTGCCCTGTGCTTTATCTTCTGCTTCAGGCATTAGCTTTCAGACTTTTGCATTTTTCCGGCTTTTTCCTCGCAGTCCAGTAGAAGGGCATAAAAATCATTGCGACTAAGGCCACTTTCAGCCTGCAGGCGGCGGCGAATCGTCTTGCCGCTCTCCCCTGTCGCAAGTAAGGCTGTAATCTGTTCCGCCACTGCGGCACGGGTCTTTTCCAGCTCCTGTCCAACAAGCTCGGGATGCCGTTCCAGCCAGGCTTCCCTTCCTTCCAAAATCAGTACATATTCCCCCCGCGGACGCTCCTCGCGCACATGAGCGAGCGCTTCGGCAACGGTCAGACGAAGGGTTGTTTCGTAGGTCTTGGTAAGCTCGCGGGCAAGACAGAGGCGTCGATCCGCCAGGCCAGCATCGGAGAGATCTTCCAGAGTGCGCTCAAGGCGGTGCGGCGCTTCATGCAGGAGAATGGTCGACGGCATCCTGGCCACGGCCTGGAGTCGCGCCTTGCGCTCAGCTCCGGAAGCGGGCAGAAAGCCCTCAAAGATAAAGCGCCGGGTGGCCAGACCGGAGACGGAAAGGGCAGTCAGGGCCGCATTTGGACCGGGCAGAGCGGTCAGCGGAAAACCGGCCTCCAGAACCTCGCGGACGAGGATTTCACCCGGGTCAGAAATCGCCGGCATCCCTGCGTCCGTGATATAGGCCACCCTCTCACCCCGCTCAAGCGCCTGCAGTACAGTCGCACTGCGCTCATGTTCGTTGTGAGCCTGCAGCGAGATCAGCTTTTTGCGGGGCAGGCCAAGACGGGCCAGCAGCAAGGCGCTGACCCGGGTATCTTCACAGGCGATCAGATCGGCCTCAGCCAGCAGGCGTCTGGCCCGCGGCGAAAGGTCTTCATCGTTGCCGATCGGCGTGGGAATGAGGAAAAGCTTCCCCGTCGTTTTTTTCTCCGCTTTATTCGTCAGCGTTTTCTTCCTCCGGATCAAAACTCTCGGAATGGATGATCTCGGCATCCGCCGGATTTTGTCTTTGCGGGCAGGAGCAGTCCTGGCACTTGCAGCTGCTCTTTCTCTCGCCAGCAGCCCTTTGATCAGCTTCTTTTTTATTGCGACCAGATGAGCGCGCAGAACAACGGCCGGATGAGCGTCTGGATGGACGAGCAGATGAATCGTCAGATTCTTTAGAAGACGTTTTCCTGCCGCGTTCATGGATCACCGTGACCTCCGAAGCCGGGAGTGTCATGGGTTCGCTTTCGTCATCGCGGATCAGACGGATGAGCACAGTTTCTTTGAGCAAGTTGACCCCTTCAATCACCCCTTCACCCTTGGCTGTTTGCACATGATCCCCACGCGAAGGGAGACGCCGGTTCGCATCCTCATAGGCAGCTTGTTCAAAGTTCAGGCAGCAGAGCAGGCGTCCGCAGGTCCCGGAAATTTTTCCGGGATTCATTGAGAGATTCTGCTCTTTCGCCATTTTGATGGATACAGGCTGAAAATTGTTGAGGAAGGAACAGCAGCAGAGTTCACGGCCACAAATACCAAGTCCACCCATCATGCGGGCTTCATCCCGCACGCCGATCTGACGCAGTTCGATGCGGGTATGAAAAATGGAGGCAAGATCTTTTACCAGCTCACGAAAGTCCACGCGCCCGTCCGCAGTAAAATAAAAAATGATATTGCGATTATCGAAGAGATACTGCGCCTCAACCAGATGCATGGGCAGTTTATGCGCCAGAATACGCTCCTGACAGATCCGTGTCGCTTCCGTCTCAAGCCGCAGATTCTCTTCATAATGTTCTTCATCCTGTTCATCGGCAAGACGAAGAATGGTTCCGCGGATCAGCTCCGGGCGATCATCCGGTATGAGCGTAGGTTCAATGGCACAAACGCCAAACTCGCTGCCCTGCTCTGTCTTAACGACCACCGGATCTCCATTGCGGAGGTCCAGCCCGTCGAGGTCAAAATACCAGGCTTTCCCCCGCTCGTGGAGTCGCACTCCGATGACTTTTATCATATTTTTCTCCTTTCGCATCAAAACATTCTGATAGCAGAAGCTGCAGCTGCCAGGATGACAGCTCAAAGTTGACGTGAGCCGCCTCTGCTTTGCGCAGGCCGATAAGTCCCTGCATGGCCGCATCCAGACGCCTGGCCGGGCTATCCTTCGGCATTTTCTGTAAAAAAGCCCGGAGTTCACCGCGCTTGTCTTCGTTCATGAGGCGATACGACGCCTTTGTGGCGGATTCAGCCAGGAGCAGCGCGAGATCGCGCAGAGCACTTTGCAGGAAATCCAGAAAAAGCAGCCAGTGCTC
Organism: Clostridiales bacterium; assembly: GCA_004556455.1. Lineage (GTDB taxonomy): Bacteria > Bacillota > Clostridia > Saccharofermentanales > DTU023 > SFGY01. The sequence goes on from SFGY01000010.1 coordinate 24,494, forward strand.
CTTACTCTCGCTGAGGAGCGGCTGAATCTTTTCCATGCTCTGCAGAGGGTTGAGTCCCGGACATGAGGTCAGCACCGTTACGGCCTGCTCACGCAGGGCAGCGACATGCTCATCCCCGGCAAGTTCCAGCGCGCGCCCGGGAATCCCCGCACTAAAATTCAGCGCAATCTCCGCTTCTTCATCAAAACCTCGCGAGCGCAGAAGCTCCCGGATTTCCTCCGGAGCGAGCAAGCGCGGCGAAAGAAGGATCGAACGCGAAAGAATCGTGGGCAGAAAGACATCGCTGCGTTCGCCTGTAAGGAAAAAAATGGTTCCGGCAGGGGGCTCCTCCAGGGATTTCAGGAGTGCATTCTGACCCTGTTCGTTGAGCGCATCTCCGTCGATGAGCGTCACTTTGAGGCGGGAGATCTGCGCTTTCATGGGCAGATCCGCAAGCACTTCACGCCTCAGCCGCTCCACTTTAATCACTTTGTCCTCGCCCTGGTCGATCTCTTTAAAATCCGGGTGTGCCTGCGCCTCAAAATAGCGGCAGGAAGGACAGTGGTCACAGGCTCTCAGACCGGAGCGCGGCTCTTCACAGAGCAGAGCTTTGGCCGCTGCTCTGGCCAAACTGTGCCGTCCGCTGCCGCGCGGCCCCAGAAAAAGGATGCTCTGTGCTCTTCCTTCGCACAGAATCTGTTCAAGCCGGTTAAGGACTTGCGCCTGTCCGATCAGTGACTCAGAGCTGTTCAAAGCGTTCGACATTGACGACAAATAAAGTCGCGCCACCGATCATGACCTCCACGGGATAAGGGATATACGAAGCCCCCATACCCGAAGGGATCATGTTCGCGTTGATGGCCGTCTTGCGGCTGCTGGAGAATTTCTTAATCACGGCGATCACGTCTTCGAGTTTTTCGTCGTCCGTGACCGTCATCAGGGTCGTGTTCCCCGAGCGAAGGAAACCGCCGCTCGAGTTGAGTCTCGTCACACGGTAGCCTTTTTTATTCAGCTCACTGACCAGACGCGGGCTGTCTTCATCACTGACAATAGCAAAGATAAGCTTCATTTGAGAAACCTCCTTAAGTCTTCACGAATCTGTGCCTGGATCTCCTCCGGGCTGCGGCGGGCATCGAGAAGGACGATACGCTGCCTTTCTCTGTCGGCAAGGCTGAGAAAGCCCTGTCGGGTTTTTTCCATAAATTCCAGGCTCTCCAGATCAAGGCGATTTTTCTCCATCTGACGGCTGTTCAGCCGCTCCTGGGCAAGCTTCACAGGAAGATCCAGGAGGTAGGTGCGATCCGGCCTTATCTCCGCAGCAGCAAAACGATTCAGCTGCTCAACGGCCTCAGCGCCCAGACCCCGACCATAACCCTGATAAGCCAGAGAAGAATCGAGAAAACGGTCGCAGATCACAGGGCGTCCGGCGGCCAGAGCCGGTGCAATCAGCTCCCGGCAAATCTGCGCACGTGCGGCAAGAAAAAGCAAAAGCTCTGTCTCTGCCGTCATGCCCAGCTTTTTCTTATCTAGAAGCAGGCGGCGAATTTCCTCACCGATCTCCGTGCCCCCCGGTTCTCTCGGGAAAAGAGGATCCAGACCCTCTGCACTGAGCCAGGGTTTAAGGGCTTCGATCTGTGTCGATTTGCCACAGCCGTCGATCCCTTCAAAGCTGATAAAAAATGCACGTTTCAGCTTTATTCCCTCCTCGCTTCGACGCTTTCCCGCGTCCGGCCTTTCAGGCTTCTATTATAACATTTTCCTCATTCGCTCAGCTTTTCGAGCGTAAAGGGCGGAATGTGCAGCCCTTCAGCCTGTAAATCCAGAAGTCTCAGCAGCTCCCGGCGCGTGATCTCCTCTCCCGGAAGCCAGAGCAGGATACCGGGGGGATAGGGAGCAATCACAGAGGTCACGCGCAAACTTTCGTCTCCCTCCCCTTGTTCCGACAAAACTCCGGGCCAGTCCACTTTGGAAAAAAGGCCTCGAAATGTGGCTGCTCTGGGTTTAAGGAACGCACGTGGACGGCAGAGCCAACGCTGCAGATCCTCTTCAGCCCGAGCAGCGCTACCTTCTTCCCGGCACGCAACCCCAGGTTTCTCCGCCCTTCCAGACCTCTTGTGCTCCAGGCTCAGCTTGCGCAGAGCAGCGCTCAGACGCATGAAATCTTCCCGTGGCTGATCCAGAGAGGGAATGAGCACAAGACGGGAAAAATCCGCCATTTCGATGTCAATACCCAAACTGGACAGCCCCGAGCTCAGTTCTCTGAGGCTAAAGCCTGAGCTTCTGTAGGAGATCACGAGGCGCAGTGGATCATCTTCCGGACCAGCAGGAAGGACTTTAAAAACAGTCGGCAGTTCTTGCCTGAGAAAGGCAATATGGTCCAGGAGAAGCTGAATTTTCTGTTGACATTCAGCATTTTCCAAATAGGCTCGGGCAAAATCCAGCGAGGCTCCGATGGGAAAAGAAGGACTTGAGGTCTGAAAGAGCTTGCGAGCCGCCACAGCACGGCGGGCCGCCTCAGGACAGCGCCTGAGATAGCTGTGCGAGAGATGGAGCAGCGAGGCTGGGGCGAGGGCAGGCAGCGTCTTATGCGCACTCTGCACACAGAGGTCAACGCCGCGGGCCAGAGCGGTTTTCGGAAAAATTTCCGCAGCAGCGGCAAAGGCCGCTCCATGGGCCTCATCGCAAAGCACAGGTAGTCCCCGCGCGTGAGCCGCCTCCAGAAGCTCCTGGGGCAAATCCACGTGACCGTAATAATCCGGTGCAGAAAAGATGAGGGCGGACAGCCCCTCTGTTTTTTCCAGCAGCTGCAGAGCGCGCGGCGTATCGATCACAGGCAAAGGGCTGCGAGGAAGAGAGGAGCAGTCTTTCCTGCCATCTGCGCCGCTCTCCGGAAGTTTCATCGGAAGAAAGATGATTTCCAGATCCAGGAGCGCTGCTGCCTGGGCAAAGGCACGGTGCAGGGTTGCGCTTGCCGCCACGCGGGAACCAGGCGGCAGAGCCGTGGCCAGCATGGCATAGATCGCTACAGTAGATCCCGAAGTAAAAAACAGGCTTTTTCCTGCCCCAAAGAAGGCCGCTGCCTTTTCCTCGGCCAGAAGCGCCGGTCCTGTCGGCTCATTCAGATCATCGTTAATCTCCAGCTCGGTGCTTTCCAGACTGGCAAAGCCGCATGAAAAAGGGGAGGGAAATGCTTTCCCTCCCCTGTTTCCGGGCATATGGAAACTCGTGCGACCAGAGTCAGCTTCTTTCTGCAGAGCCGAAAAAAGCGGCGTCGAGACAGTTGAGAAGTCCTCATGGTTCATCTGTAATTCACCCTTTCCCTCGGGTCGCGGCCTCAGAGCGTAATTTGACTCAGAGCCTCAATTTCCGCCTGAATCTCTTCGTCCAGGCGATCATTCTCTGCTTTCATCTCATCAGTATCGAGCTTATCCCAGGATTTTCGCTTTCTTTCAGCCCGAGGTACAGGTAAGCGTTCCTCCTGTTTTTTGCGGCGTCCAAGTTCCGTGAGCTGAATTTCCTCATGATGAACAGCCTTTAGCTCAAAGCTTCCGGTCTCAGCCTCACTCAGGCGACGCAGCTCGGTATCCTCTGAATTGCGGCCTGCGCTTTTCTGTTCTTCACTGTTCTCTTCGCGGCGTGGACGACGCTGGCGCTCATCCTCCGTCCGTTCATCCTGGAAACGCTGATTGCGGCGTCCATCTTCCCAGCGTTCACCACGTTCTTTAACACTGCGTTTGTTTTGTCGGCGAGGCCCTTTAGGGCTTCCCCGACGCTCACGTTCCTTCGTCTCATGCTCAGCTGAAGAAGCGTCGGCACGGCGCTCACCTTTGTTCGCCCGGTCATACGTTTTGCGGCGATTACGCTCTCCACGGGGACGACGTTCGCGGCCAGGAGCACGCTCCCCGCGTTCTCCTTCCGGGCGACCAAAATCACGGTTATTGCGCCGTCCTTCGCGTTTTCCTTTTGGCTCGCTCTTCTGCTCCCCCTGAGAGCGTCCAGGGCGTTCCTGTCGCTGATTCTTTTCGCTGTAGGGCTTTTTTTCTTCTTCCATCGTGACTCTTTCTTTATTCGCTCAGACTGTCCGTCAGGACAATCCCCTGGCTCTGCAAATCCTCGAGATTTTTCAGGTGCTCTTCGTGATTGACCCAGGCGAGGCCGGGGACAAAAAGTTGGACATTAAAGCCCGCCTTTTTCAGGTCAAGGCAAGTTTCGCGCACACAAAACTCGCTGGCGATTCCGGAAACCTGAACATCTTCTGGCAGCTGCTCATGCAGGCTTTCTCCGCTTTCCCGGCG
>SFGY01000087.1 GCA_004556455.1 Clostridiales bacterium
CTTCAACGATGGCCTTTACAGAGAAAGTGCTCTTGTCTCTCGCTGAGACAGGCAAAAGCGATGAGGCCTTACGTCAGCTTTGTGAGCGAGTGGAAGGGAAAGAGCTGCAGCTCGTCGCTGCAGTCACCTTCGAAAGGCGGCTTACCCTGCTCGAAAAAGACCTGGCCAAGGTCGAATGGGCTTTGGACAGAGGGGCTTTCCTGAACAGCCGTGGGGAACAGCGTCCCTTTGCCGAAATGGAAGCTGAAATTAAAGCGGGGGACGAAGCCGACCTGGCTGACTTGCTGGAAATATTTCGACAAAAATACCCTCTGGAAGCGGAAAGACGGAGCAAACTGGAGCGTGCTCTGGCATTTCAGAGTGAAAGTCAGGCGCGCTGATGGCTGTTGTTCAACGTTCAGCAGACCTCTTGATTATCGGAGGCGGCGTCTCCGGCCTGACTGCAGCCATCGCGGCCCTTAGAGCTGCGCCGGAGCTTTCTCTGCTCATCCTGGAAAAGGAAGAAAAAGCGGCACGCAAGCTTCCGGCGACCGGCAATGGACGCTGCAACATCAGCCATCGCCCGCTACTGTCAGAGAATTTTTTTACAGCCGATCGCGACTCTTTTGAGCGCCTCCTGACGGCGCTTGGCAAGGATCGCGATATGCAGCTTTTTCGTCAGTTGGGCCTGCTTCTGCGCAAAGATGAGGCCGGTCGCTATTATCCTTATGCCGAAGAAGCATCTGCAGTTCACAAAGCTCTGACTGAGGCGGCAGTGAAGAGCGGGGCCAGGCTGCTCCTGACTTCCCCCGTGGCCTGGCTTGTCAAGGATAAAAAGAGAGATTGCTTTCTCTGTTGCCTGGAAAATGGGGCGGAGTTTTCTGCAGCACAAGTGATCTTTGCGCCGGGAAGCCCGGCAGCACCCAAACTGGGAGGCTCCTTTTCCGGCGAACGACTGCTGGAGGATCTCGGTCTGATCTGTCTTCCTTTTTTTCCGGCGCTAAGTCCGCTCATTCTGGAGAAATCTCTGTTTTGCCGGAAGGCTTCCGGAGCGCGTTTTAAGGGCCGGGGCAGGATTCTGGATCGGGACGGGAGTGCTGTGGCAGAAACAGAAGGGGAGTTTCTCATCACGGATTATGGTATATCGGGCATCGCAGCCATGGATCTTGCTGCCTGCCTGAGTGACCTCGGCCTTTATGAAGGCCGGGATGACGAGTATTTGCTGCCTCAGCCTCTGCAGCTTGAGCTTGATTTTTTCCCTGAGCTGGAAGCCCGTGAACTTGCGCGCTTTTTTTCGGAGAAATGGCAGAGGCTGTCGTCAGAAAGATGCTTGACAGAAGATCACTCATCAGTAAGTTTCTTTTTAGAAAGTCTTTCGCCGGAAGAGGAGAGCCGTCAGGGAGCAGATTCAACTCAGGCGCGTCCTGAAGCCCTGCTCAACGGTTTGTTGCATTCCAGAATCATCGCCGGGCTCAAGGCCGTCTCTGCTCTTGAAGATTTTGATCGGCAGCCGGAGAAAAAGGCGAGAAGTCTGGCCTGGAAGCTTAAAGCGTTTACACTGTCCCTGAAAGGCTGCATGGGTTTTGAACGTGCTCAGGTTGCCCGTGGGGGCCTTTCTTTAAAGGAAATCCGCGATGACTTCAGCTGCAAAAAAATTCCGGGACTTTATGTTTGCGGTGAAGCCCTTGATGTCTGCGGCCAAAGCGGGGGATATAACCTGGCCTTTGCTTTTATGAGCGGCAGCAAAGCCGGAGAAGCAGCTGCGCACGGCTTTCATGTATCGGATTCGCAGGCGACGCCGAGCTTAAAATAAAGTTCGGTCATAGCCTCAAGTCGGGTATGAATTTTGGCGTAATCCTCATAGAGCTGACTGCTGTCATTCTGGCCAAATTGACTTTCCAGCTCTGCACTCTGTTTTTCACAGAGGGCAATTTCATCTTCGCATTGTTTTAGCGCCTCGGACATCTGAGCGCGGTATCGCCGCTCTTCTGATTTATTTGCCGGCTTCAGGGGGATTTTTTTGAGCTGGGGCAGAAGGGCAAGTTCAATGGAACTGAAACTCAGACTTACGCGGCCAGACTGTTTGAATTCTGGCTCAGACCCCTTCTCGGCAGTTTGCGCAGAAGGGCTGTTTTTATTTTCAGAAAGTGGAGTTTTTTCACCTTTGGCAGACACCGTAGCTTTTTGCTCCGGGAACGGATTTGCCGCTTTGTTTTCGGCTGTGGCCGCTGCTTCGGCCTGCACCGCGCGGCGATAGGCGTCGTACGTGGGGAAGGGTCGGAAACCACCGTCCAGATAGCCCCAGACTTCTTCGGCGATCCGATCAATAAAATAGCGGTCATGAGAGACGGCCAGAATGCTGCCCTTATAGTTCTCAAGGGCCTTTTCCAGGATCTCACGGGACTTAATATCGAGATGATTGCTTGGCTCATCAAGAAAAAGCAGTTCAGGATTCTCCTGCAGGATGCAGGATAGGGCGAGGCGTGACTTTTCACCGCCGGAGAGCACTTGAATCTTTTTTTCCAGATCGCTGTCGAAAAAGCCGAAAGAGGCCAGAACCTCCCGCGCCTGCCCGACCGTCAGATCCTGGCGGGAGCGCAGTTCGTCGATGACGCTGAGACTTTCATCGGCAAAGCGCACCCATTGATCGAGAAACGCCATCTGCAGATTGGCTGAAAGCCGGACGTCGCCTGTGAGCCAGGGATTTTGCGCCGCTAAAGCACGAATGAGGTTGGATTTGCCGCAGCCGTTAGGCCCGACGATGAGTTTCTTTTCCTGGCCGCGAATGCGCAGATCCAGGGGTTTGAAGAGAGGGACATCGCTGTCCGGAAACTGGACGGAGAGATTTGTCGCTTCGATCAGGGTACGGCGGGGATCCCCATGATCTTCATTGACGATCAGCTTGAGCGTGAAGGGAGAGCGCTTTTGCCGTGTCTTGGCCTTGATGGCGGTGAGCGCTTCGGAAAGTTTACGAACCTTTTTCTCGCGGCTGTGATAGGAGGTCATCTTACGATGAGACAACATGGTCTGGGCGACTTCGCTTTCATGGTCAAGCTGATCGCGCAGCTTTTTTTCTTCTTTTTTCAGGCGAAAGAGGTTTTCCTCGCGTATCCGAAGATAATCCGTGTAATTGCCGCTGAAAAGAGAGAGTTTGCCTTCGTCGAGCTCTGCGATCTGCGTGGCCACGCGGTCAAGAAAACGCCGGTCGTGGGAAACGACAATGAGACTTCCCTTATAGCGGGCAAGATAAGCCTCAAGCCATTCGCAGGCAGCGACATCCATGTGGTTGGTCGGCTCGTCAAGAAGCAGGAGATCTGGTTCTTTGACAAGAATGCGGGCGAGTTTGACGCGCATCTGCTCGCCCCCTGAGAGAGCAGAAACAGGACGGCCGAGGACATCAGCTTCCAGTCCCAGTCCCGCCAGAGCAGCGGCAAGATTGTGCTCAAAATCCCACGCTCCGAGGGCTTCGAATTTCGCGCTCAGGGTCGTGTATTCCTGCAGTAGACGGCTGTTCTGAGGATCTGCTGCCATTGCTGCCTCAACACGGCGAAAGGCCTGTTCCAGCTTTTGCATTTCCGGATCGTCCAGAGCTAAGCTGC
>SFGY01000002.1:0-180000 GCA_004556455.1 Clostridiales bacterium
CGTGCTTCTGGCCCGCGCACTTGCTCAGGATACCCCAATCCTGATTTTAGACGAGCCGACCAATCATCTGGACATCAAATACCAGCTCCAGGTCATGAGGCTCTGTCATCAAATGAAAAAGACGGTCATTTCAGCTATTCATGATTTGAATGTTGCGGCACAGTTCTGCGATCATGTCTTTGCTCTGAAAGAAGGATGCATGATGGCGGACGGCAGCCCTGATGAGCTTTTTACATCGTCCTTTATCCGTGAGCTCTATGAAACAGAAGCCGAAAGAGTTTTGGACCGCGAGGGTAAGCCGAGAATCTTTTTTTACGCGTAAAAACCCGGACCTGATAGCCTGCTTGCCAGAGCGTCTTACAAAAGAATTCTTCCTCTTAAAACTTCATCCCTTTTGCGGCTTCATCCCTTTTGCGGCAAAATTATACCCGTAAAGGTGTACTTTCTAATTTCCACCAGTAATGTATACCCTTTAGGGTATATTAGACAGCATTATTCTTGAATAAGCACCCGATAGGGTATAAAATTAAAAAGAATTACCCGGAGGTGTAAAATAATGAACCCGATTGCAGAATTTGTTAAGAGAAACAGGAAAGCGACAGGTTTGACGCAAGAACAATTCGCTTTGCGTTCGGGTCTTGGGCTTAGATTTGTGCGTGAACTTGAACAGGGCAAAGAAACCGTGCGCATGGATAAGGTAAATGTTGCACTTGCCATGTTTAACGCTCAAGCAGTTGCTCAAAAGAAGGTGGATAGATGAGTGGATTCAGAACGGCCTACGTTTATGTGAGAAATGATTTTGCCGGTATCCTCAAAGAGACCGATGCTGGCTACTCTTTCAAATACGATACAGCTTACATACAAAAAGAAAATGCGTCTGCTGTTTCGCTTACTTTGCCGTTACGAGTTGAGGCTTACAACTCAAGAATCTTATTCCCATTTTTCGACGGACTTATACCCGAAGGTTGGCTATTTAAAATTGTAACGATTAATTGGAAAATCGACAGTCACGACCGCTTTGGAGTTCTTCTTGTGGCCTGCAGGGATGGAATTGGTAATGTTTCAATCAGGGGGGTTATAGAATGAATTGTTTATGTTGTGGCAGGCCTTTACTTACTCCTGATGAAACGGGATGGCATAAGGCTTGCATTAAGCGCTTTTTCGGTATAGCAAAGCTTCCGGAAATCGCCATTGATGATAAGACTTTAAACCAATTAGCATCCGAAACAATCAACCAGGGATTTACCGTTCCGGGAGTTCAGAAAAAACTATCGTTACACTTGGCGAGTGACGGCAAAGAGCCGAGATTAACCCTTGTAAACTTTCCGACAGGCTATATCCTGAAACCGCAGGTTGCTGAATTTAAAGCACTGCCTGAGTCGGAACAGTTAATCATGTCAATGGCTGATATGGCGGGAATTTCAACCGTTCCGCACGCTCTCATCAAAGGAAACACAGGACTTGCTTATATCACTAAAAGGATTGACCGTCATCTCAAAGGCAATCAACTCGAAATGTTGGCCATGGAAGATTTCTGTCAGCTTGATCAAAGACTTACCGAGGACAAGTACAAGGGCTCATACGAGCGTTGTGCAAAGATCATTAAGCAGTATTCATCGAGGGTAGGTATAGATATAACTGAGTTTTTTATTAGACTTGCTTTCTGCTTTATTGTGGGTAATTCTGATATGCATTTAAAAAACTTCTCCCTCATTGAAACAGCTGAAGGTTCGGGAGAATATGTTCTTTCGCCTGCATACGATCTACTTCCGGTAAACGCGATTATTCCTGCAGATAAGGAACAATTCGCACTTGCGATGAATGGTAGAAAAGCGAATATCCGCAAAAGTGATTTCCTGAAGCTTGCCGAAAACTGCGACATAACTCTTTCAACAGCGAAAAAACTCATTCAAAGTGTCGTACGACATGGCCCGAAGTGGATGGAAATGTGTGATAAATCACTGCTTCCTTCTGAATTAAAAAAGAGATTGAATAAGATCATTGCTGAGAGGACGGATTGTTTGAAATGACGAAATCTGTTTGCCTCAGATGCCTTTTTTGTCCGGCACAGACGGTTTCACGGACTTCACCTGTGAGACATTGAAGAAAAAATATTGATTTTAAAAAAAAAGCTGTTAATATAAACATATTATTAGCTATTAAGCTGATGAAGCTATTAAGCTGACGCATTAATTTAAAGGAGGCCAGCAATGAATCAAAAACGAGTCATTAAGATTGCAGCTATTTTTTTACTTGTGTTTGTCTGTGTCAATTCTGCTTTCGTTTGGGCTCTGCAGGACGTTTCAGCAGAGACGATTTCTGTTTCCCGCAATGGTTATGACATTAAGCTTAATAATCTGGAAAAAGCAGCCAATGGATTTTTTATTGTGACAACAGTGGCCAGGTGCAATTCTGACCTTGAGCTGGATCTCTTGCGCGCCTATCCTGAAAGGCCGATCAGTCAAACTTTTATTCATAAAATTTATGATCGTAATGGCCTTTTAGCAGCTCTCTTTTACGACACCATCAGCGGTCTTTGTTCTGAACATGAAAATTATGCGCAAATCACTGGAATGTCAGGCTATTTTACAGGTGTGATGGCGCAATATTTTAGCAGTTCGTCATCGTTCAATGGCAGTACCGGCTATTCAACCGTCTATTTCAGCGGAATGCCTCTGGCAACGTTTACTTATGTTATTCATAAGAATGGGACAATCAGTCTGGAATAATTTAAATTATTTTTAATCCATCAAAATAGATGCTGCAATATGAAGTCCTCAAACATAGAGGACGCAAAATGTAGTCTTCAATCATTAAAACCGCCGAAACCATCGGCGGTTTTTTGTGATGGCTTCAGCCGTACATGATCTAAATATTGTAGCGCAGTTCTGCGATCATGTCTTCGCCCTGAAAGAAGGCTCTATGGTCGCCGATGGAAGCTCTGATGAGCTTTTTACTTCGGCCTTTATCCGTGAGCTCTATGAAACAGAAGCGGAAAGAGTTTTGGATCGCGAGGGTAAGCCGAGATTCTTTTTTTACGCATCAAAACCCTGACACGATAGCCTGCTAGCCAGTATGTATATATTATGCAATGTACTATCTGGATGATTACAGTTTGTATGACTGCCTCTGTGCGCCTCAACTTCAGTTTTTCGACATAAGCTTTTATTACAGCATTATTACGCTTGTTTTTGCTTTAATTACGGCGCGATTGTCAGCATTTTTCAAGGTTACAATGTCTTTAATAATTTAATAAGTTATCTGAAAATTAGCTGAACAGCAGCATCTTTCGGATAATTAGAAAGACGATCTGAGTCGTCTTGAGGAGGATGTATGGACATCAGGAAGACACGATTATTTGCATACTTAGTTGTTTTGATCCTGCTATTGGGTCAGCTGCCTGTCATGCCGGTCAGAGCTATCGGCACAGATGATCCGATTCTGGCAAACGATGAAGGGAGAATTATCAAAACTGCAGAGCCGGTTGAAGGCGAGGTGAACAAGTGGAAGATTACAGTTCGCGCTGAGTATAAGGCTAAACCGAAGCCGACGGACTTGCTCATCTCTCTTGACCGCTCAGGAAGTATGAAATATGGTGAAAGATTAGCTGATGGCTCTGTTGAAATGCAGAATGTACCTGTTGAGCGTCAACGTATGACTGTCGCCAAGCAGGCTATCAGCAAATTAGCAGATGTCGCTTTAGCAGAAAATCCTGATAACCTGATGGCCTTGCAGTCGTGGTCCTATGGCTACAATTATGGCACGCAGGTTTTCTCAAATTCACTGACGGAACATAATGATTTTACGCATGATGCTAATGCAATTAAAGGGTCGCTCGACCAGGTTCCTGTCGGCGGCGGTACGTTTACACAAAAAGCTTTGCGCATGGGCGACATCGCCATGGGTCGTGCGAAGCAAGCGGATACGGATAATAAGAACCAGCGCGCCATCGTTTTGATTACCGATGGTCGTCCAACGGTTGGTTATAAAGTTGATAGGAACAAAATCTCAAACGATGACTGGACCAATATGTGGTCGTGGCAAACAAACATCAGCAGCACAGGGGATACAACGACAGGAAACTGGATACAGAATGCATCCGACGGCGTAATACGTACCACAGATGCTACCAAACCAATATATGTGGGGGGCGTTACTATTTGGTCGGCCCTGCTGCAAGCCCGATGGAGGGTTCGGGAGCGGGAGCGTACGCACCGCTTAACGCTTTTGTATCTAATGGTAATGTTCCGGCTGGAGCATTCAATTATGCCGATTCCGGCAACAGCGATATCATCAACCGCATCGGCTGGGGTGTTGATTTGCCCTACGCGGTCGAAGGCATTGACGGGAACGGTAATTATTATTACTGGGATATTCGTGAGAATACCGTCATTGAAGCAAATAAAGTGAAGCAATCCGGTAACTTCGACCGTCTTTACATTATTGGTCTGACTACGACCACTCAACTTGACAGATATCTTGAAAGAATGGCCACGCCAGGTGATTTCCGTGCTACGACGATTAACAATCTTGACGATACCATTCAAGCCATTTACAAGGATTTGCAAACGGAGGTTCCTACTGACTGTTCGTTGACGGACGAAATCGGTGCAGCTTTTAACGCACCTGAAGATATCCAGGTGACGTGTGGTGATTACGAAGTGGTGAATGCTGATCCGGAGAATGGCGTAGCAGGACAAATCAAGTGGACGATTGGCACACCTCAAAATGCCGTAGACAAGAATGCTTTTCCAAAGGTCTATCGCGAAGAACTCACCTATACCCTGACGATGAAGGAGGGCTGGGAAACGCTGAATCAGGATACTTTCAGCACCAACGGACAAACCAGCATTACAATCAATAAAAAGAATAATAAGGATGAGCCTTATGATCCGAAAAACTATGAGGCGCCATCGCCGCAGGTTCAGCCGGTTAAGGTGGGGATCATCAAAAAGCTTGTTAACCAGAACGGCGAGGAAATCGAGACAAGTGACGCATTTAATATCCGTCTGAAAAAAGATACCACTCAGGTAAGCGGCAAAATCAAGACCAGTGAGACAAGCTACTTCGATCTGACCGAAGCGGGTACGTATACGGTTGAAGAGTTTTCCGAAGATGCTGACGGTACTTTGCCGTATGAGGTCAGCTATAAGATCAACGGTCAGGAGACAGATACCTTTACCATTGACAGTACGGGTACTGTTGTCTTCAGCGGCGGTCAGCAGATCACTTCGACGAAAAATGACATCATGATCGAAGTCATTAACCAGGAAAGACCGACTCCAACGTACAAAGTGACGTATGAATACGAGAGTGGAGAAGCAGGGCGAGAGCTGCCAAAGGAAGTGAAGGAGTTAACGCCAGCGGAGGAGCCGGGAAAAGCGGACGGGACAAAAGTGACGCCGACAGCGCCGGCAAAGACGACGGTAGAGACAGAAGAAGGGACGTGGACATTCGCAGGCTACGACGCAGACGAAAAGACGATCGCGGGAGCGGATGCGAAGTTCATAGGGACCTGGAACTTCACGCCGAAGACTCCTGCAAAACCGCAGTCTATCCTTGTAAAGAAAATTGATTTTCTAACCGGTCAAGGTGTTGAAGGCGCCGAATTCGGTCTCTTACAGACCAGCGGTGGCGGCCAGGGCGGTAGTGCTGGCGCTCCTGTTCGACCGCGACTGAAATCTCTCCTGGAAACGATGGAGGCCGCCCGTCCTGACAGTGTGGCGGAGCGTATAACTGCAAAACAGGCGGAACTCAAGACTTTAAAAGAACAGCTTGCACAATTGCAGCAGACAATCGCTCAGGAAGAAGGCAAAGTGCCGGAAGAGTCTGAGCCGGTACTCACTGCTGGTGAAGTTAATGTTACGAGAGGTACAGTGCTTACGGAAGAGCAAATTGTATCTGCGATAACCCTTAATGGAGAAGCTCTTCCCGAGTCTGTTCAGGTCCTGATTGATGACTCAGGTTTGAGCACAACTGAAGCGGGTATCTATACTGTGCATGTTACACTCACGTTTGAAGATTCCAGCATAAGGATAATCGATGTAACCGTTGTGGTAACAGAAGGTGCTGATGCTTTAAATAGTGAAGGTGCTGATGCTTTTAATAGTACTGATGGTATTGATAGTATAGAGGGTAATGATATTCCGGATGAAGATTCAGGTCTCGAACCTGATCCTGAATCAACCCCGAATCCTGATCCCTTAGCTGATCCGCAAACAGAGAGCGGACAGGATGAGGTCACCAGCATTGACCCTCAGGAACCCCAGGCCTTTAATGGCGTTAGGCTTTGCTTTACCGCTGCAGAAATGAGCGACTTAAAAGCGAAAATGGCGGCTCTTGAGGCAGAAATTGCTGCGCTGGAAGAACAAATTGCTGAAGACACGGCGCAACTTAGTGACCGAAAGGAAGCTCTTGCTCAGGCACAGATTCAACAGACTAACCAAAGTGATAGCCTGAAGACTTCATTGACTTTACTGGGCTACACGGACGAACAAATCAGTGCCTGTTGTGATCCTCAGACTGGTTTGATGCAGAGTTACCTGCTCAGCCCTGATCAGGTGAATGAGTTGATGCCGACTGATATTGGTACGCTGGCAGAGTTTGAAACTCAAATTGCGACTTTGCAGGCAGAAACGCTTGAACGGGATGCCTACGAGGCTCTGCGTCAAAGTCTGGAGACAGCAATGGAGGCGCAACCTGTGGAACGCATGATCATGTATGCTCCGACACCTGGAAATGGTTTAACTCCCATCGCTACAGGCAAAACTAATGCGCGTGGCGAGCTGCTCTTTGATAATCTGGAGCCTGGCTCATATCAAATCCAGGAGTTAAATGCGGCTGCAGGCTACGTGCCTCTTACAGGCGTAGATGCGATCTGGCCGAAGGATACACAAGGCAATCCGGCTTCCGTCGTTGTTGACCAGAATGGTGAACAAGTCGTTATTCAAGTCGTCAATAAACCTTATGTCAATGTTCATGAGGATCCATTGAGTCCGATGCCAGACGGCTATGTCCGTATTGTCTTCGATGCGACTGAGGATGGTACGACGGACGGCAAACATCGATACACTGTGATAGATGTGCTGGAGGGTCTGGAATGGAACGATCCGAAGGTCACGGATCATTTCCCCGGTAATGCGCGTCCAAATAGCGGTGATAAAGCTTTTGATAAATGGGGAGCTGATATCCCGACCAGTGGCCCGGTAATGAACTCTGTCTTCGTGGCGTCATATAAAGGAAGCCCCGTAACGCCTCCTGTACCGGTTAAACCGACGAATGAACCAGATACGGGAAAACTCACCGTTATGATGCCTTTGCGTACACAGCCAACAGTGACGGAATTGGTTACCGTTAAACCCGTTCGCACTGTGGTGAACTTACCAAGAACAGGTTCGGCACAGACCTCAGCTCATGTCTTCGGTCTCATAGCGGCAGTGTTGGGTGCAGCCCTGCTCGCATATAGCAAACGTCTGCGTTGATGTCTGAAAATAGTGTCAAACTCTGTTGAGCATCTTTATTGGCCCCATCCGGATGAATGCCGGATGGGGCCCTTTCACATTCGAAAGATTTCACAATTGGGGTCATAAACCCAATATCTGTAGTAAGGGGCAAGCAGGCGATAAACTGCTATAATTGAGCAGAAAGGTGGTCACTATGTCAAAAGAAATCAAATTAAATCGTTTTCATCTGGCAGAGGGTGTGAAGCCTCTGCTTCTCGTCGTCATGGATGGTGTGGGCTGGACCACCCAGGATCATGGCAATGCGGTTCTCCATGCGAATATTCCCACACTGCGTGCCCTGGCAGAAAAAGGGCCTTTCCGTACCCTCAAGGCTCACGGCACGGCTGTAGGCCTGCCCGGCGATGGCGATATGGGCAATTCCGAGGTCGGCCACAATGCGCTTGGCAGCGGTCAGATTTATGCTCAGGGCGCCAAGCTGGTCAATCTCTCGCTTGAAGATGGGAGCATTTTCCAGTCGGACTGCTGGAAGCAGCTCATCGCTCATGTGGGTGCAAAGGGAACGCTGCATTTTCTTGGCCTGCTCTCCGATGGCAATGTTCACTCTCACATCAAGCACCTGGAAGCCCTTATGAAGCAGGCCAAGCAGGAAGGGGTCAAACGTGTAGCGGTGCATATCCTCCTGGATGGCCGTGATGTCGGCGCGCAGACTTCGCTGACTTACGTCGATGAGCTTGAAGCTTTTATGGCCGAAATCAACGATGAAGCTTTCTCAAGTTTTATCGCCTCTGGCGGCGGCCGTATGCTCATCACCATGGATCGCTACGAAGCAGACTGGGGTATGGTTGAGAAGGGCTGGCACACCCACGTTCTGGGTGAGGCTCCGCAGTTTGCCTCAGCCCGTGAGGCCATTTTGGCGGCACGTGAAGCCGATCCTGAAATTTCCGACCAGTACCTCCCGGCTTTCGTGGTGGCCCGCGACGGCAAAGCTTTGGCCCCGGTGAATGATGGCGATTCCTTTGTCCTCTTTAATTTCCGCGGTGACCGTGCTCTGGAGATTTCCCGGGCGTTTGAGGGAGGACCTGAATTTAAGGCCTTTGACCGTATCCGAGTGCCGGATGTTTTCTATGCCGGGATGCTGGAGTATGATGGCGATTTACATATTCCGAAGCATTATCTCGTCAGTCCTCCGAAGATCCGCTATACCTTGTCAGAGCAGTTGATTGCGCACGGGATAGCCGAATATGCGGTCTCAGAAACCCAGAAATACGGCCATGTGACCTACTTCTGGAATGGCAATCGCCTGGAGAAGTTCAGCGAAGAGCTGGAGGACTGGGAAGAGATTCCCAGCGACCTGGTGACTTTCGACAAGAAGCCCTGGATGAAGGCCTATGAGATTACCGAAAAACTCATAGCGGCGATGGAGCAGGGGAAATACGGCTTTATTCGCTGTAATTTTCCCAACGGCGATATGGTCGGCCACACGGGAAGTTACGATGCAGCTGTCATTGCCATCGAAACGGTTGATCTCTGCCTGGCCAGACTGGAGGCCGCCTGTGACGCGGCGGGCTACAGCATGATGGTGCTGGCCGATCACGGCAACTGCGACGAGATGGAGATGCCGCGGAAAAATGACAGTGACCCGATCGTGCCCAAGACCTCGCATACCCTGGCGCCGGTGCCTTTTGCACTCTACGGCGTGGAGGGTGTGAGTTTCAGAGAGGGTGATTTTGGCCTGGCCAATGTGGCAGCCACTGTCGCCGACCTGCTGCGTATTGAGCCGAACGAGCACTGGGAACCTTCGACCATAGAGATCAAATAAGTTTTACAGCTGCCCGGCTGCGCTGTTCTCTTTAACGTGAATCTGCTAAGATAAGCAAAAGTTTATCGCGCGGTTTTGGGCTGCAAGCACCTGTCAGAAACAGGCCATGTGATTCTTTGAGCGCCGCGACAGGATTGAGGTGTTTTGAAATGCCACAAAATAATCAGTTTCCCCGACATGCACAAAAGGGTGGAAATGGCCCTTATCAAGCTTATCAGCAGCAGGCTGGAGGCGCTGGACAGGTGCCTCCTGAGGCTCGGCGAAACAGCAGAGAACAACCGCTGCGTGCTCCTGAAAGAAGCGGCTATACTATGCCGGGGTTTGTTCCGCCGCAGCGGCAGCGTTCCGGACCTCAGATGAAAGCGGATTCCGCTCGCAGGGGGATGAGGCCGCAGAGCGGTTCTTACTCTTCCTATGGCAGTGGAAATGAACAAGATAACTCTTTCTCCGGAACTCAGAATAGTCGTGGCAGCGGCCAGCGTGAGGACTATTCCAGTTCATACGCAGCGCAGGCCAATGCGTACAGCGATGCGTATCAGCAGAGAATGCAGCCCGCTCCTTATGAAGATTCTTATGGGCGTTCGTCTGCAGCCCAGGGAAACTTTGATCCCTATGCTGATCCTTATGCCGATCCCTATGGTCAGCCTGCTGCACAGGGGACTTATGACCCTTACGCGGAGCCTTATAGGTCGCAGGCTGCCTCGAATCGTTACGCAGATCCATACGATTCCTATGCGGATCCATACGCCGATCCCTATGCTGATCCTTACCAGCGTGATGCTTATGGTGGAGGGGCTTATAACAACACCCTGGGTGGGGACCCCTATGAGTCCTATCCACAAAAAAGCGCTTTCAGCAAGTGGATTCCCACGATCCTTTCGGGAGTCGTTTTCCTTGCCTGTGTGATTATGCTCCTGCTGCTCCTGCGCTAGTGGTTTTGCAGCTCTCAATCTTCCGGAGGCCGGCGCATGACGCAGTCTCACGTCCAGCAGCGACATCTCAGCGCCTTTGATTTTTTTCGCGCTCTCTTTTTGCTCGGGGTCTTTTTCTTTCATTTGGACCGCGGGCATTTTCCTTATGGCTATTTAGGAGTTGTGGGCTTCTGCTGTCTGGCAGGCTTTTTAAGTATGCGCGCCCTTGTGCTGGAAAAAGAGGGTCAGCTGCCCGCACGGACGATCAGAAAAAGCCTTCTCAGCCGTATCGGGAAACTCTGGCCGCCGCTGCTCCTGATGCTGGTGACGGTTGCCATCCTCATGGTCGTTTTCTTCCCGGCTTTCCTTGATAATTTCGGGCTGCAGCTGCGGTCATCAGTCCTGGGATATAACAATATCTGGCAGATTATTCATGGCGAATCGTATTTTGAAGGACAGGGTTACCTTAAACCCCTGACGCACCTCTGGGCCCTTTCGCTGGAGATGCAGTTTTATCTGCTCTTCATCCTTTTCGTTCGCAGCAGCTACAGAAAAGATTATAAAGGCTTTTGGATCTGCGAATTTCTACTGATTTCTGTTCTCTCCTATGCCGCTTTGCTGCTCTTTGACGAACCTGGTATGGATCCGACTCGCGTGTATTATGGCCTCGACACGAGGCTTTTCAGCTTTACCCTGGGCAGTGCGGGCGCGCTTATGGCCGTCAACACAAAAGTTGCTGAGGCTGAGCCGGAAAAAAGAAGTTCCGGCCATCGTCGCGATGGCGTACTGCTTTTCCTCACCCTCCTGCTGATTGCCGCCTTCTTTTTGCCTGTCGATAATGCCCTCATGATTCGCTATGGCCTCATGATCTACAGCCTTCTCTGTACGGCAGTGCTCTGTCTGAGCTGCCGGGGCGGAGGCCTTTTTGAAAAAATCGGTCGGTGGGCTCCTGTCGCGGGTCTGGCTCGCCGCAGCTATGGCCTCTATCTCTGGCATTTTCCTTTTTTTGCGCTCAGCGAGCGTTTCCTTGCCAATGTGCAGATGCCGTTGCTGCTTTTTTATGCCTTTGAAATCAGCGGAGCCCTCTTTATCAGCGAGCTGGCCTACATGCTGAATGATGCCCTGTCCCGGCCTAAACTCCTGCAACGTGTTTTATCGCTGCTTCTGGCCATCGTGCTGCTCACCCTGCCCTGGCAGGAAGTCTATCGACTGCGCGGCGGCGAGGATTTTCGCAGGATCGAAGCCCAGCTGGAAGAACGGGAGTCGATCCTGGCCGAGAAGCGAAAAGGACTCCGTGAAGCCGCAGAAGGCGGTTGGGGAGCTTTAAGCGAGGCCGAAAAAACGGAGGAGCAGCAGGGAACGGAAGAGGGACCTGCCGTGAAGCAGAATCACGAAAACAGCCCTTTACCCGGAAACAGTGAAATTCGCCCCGGAGAAACCCGAAAACAGCCAGCTGATGGGACAGAGCCTACGGAAGGAAAACCTGCGGCGACGGCAAAGCATGAAAGACCCTCCCCGGACAGCAAACCCACAGGTCCCAATGGGCACCCTCTGCGCGGACGCTTAAAGCTTCCGCCAAAGCCTGAACTCAGTGAAGAAGAGCAGTGGACCCTGGAAGCTGTGGAAAAAGATATCACAGCTTTTGCGGAGTATGGCGAGGCCTGGAAAATTGATTTAAAAGATTTTGAGCGCTATCGTCACCTTCCTCTGAGCATGATAGGGGATTCGGTTTCGGTGATTGCCGGTTACGCCATAGATCCCTACCTTCCGGGTCTTTATCTGGATGCCAAATCCAATCGCCAGACCAATGAGGCGTTTACGCACTATCAAAGCCTTGTGCAGGATAAGATGCTCGGTGAGATGCTCGTCATGGCCCTGGGCACGAATGGCGACATTGATGAGGACAATCTCGAAGAGGTCTGGAAGGCCCTCGATGGTAGGCCCATGCTCTTACTCACCATTGTTTTGCCTTATGCCGGACAGGAAAAAGAGCGCAACGATGCGCTGAGGCATTTTGCCAAAACCCACGATCAGGTTTGGCTGGTCGAGTGGAACCGCTATGCAAAAAGTCATCCGGAATTTTTCCAGGAAGATGCGATTCATCCTTCCACGGAAGGCTGCAAGGCCTTTTGCCAGCTGATTACTGCGAAAGTTATGGAAGTGCTGAGGCTCTATGAAGACAGCGCTTTGCTCGAAATAAAAAAAGCAAGTTAGATCTCTGTAAAATCATCCTGAATTTCTTTTTTGAATGCTCTGCTTTCATGTTATGCTGCGGCATTCATGTTATTATAAATATAAGATCTGGATTTCTGTGCTACGGCTGCCCCTCCTGGGAATGTCCAGCCTGTGCAATAGATGAAGGATGAAGGAGGAAAAGAAAAGATGATGACCATGAATAAACGCTTTGCTAAGGCTTTCCTGGCTTTGGCTCTGAGCTTCCTGCTTTTAGTGGGAGCGGGTCTGCCCGTCCATGCGGATCTTCTTGACGATGCCCTGGCGGCTGTCGACCAATCCATGGCTCAGGAAAAAGGAGGAGCAGAAGGTACCCTCAGCCTGAAACTCGATGCAGAATCGCAGCTTCCCGAGGAGATTCTGGAGATTTTGAACGCTCTCCGACTCAATTATAAGGTTCTCGCATCCGTTGGCTCAGATAAAGAACTGAAAGCGGATTACGATCTTGAATTGACCCGCGAAGGGGCTGAAAAAAGTCTGCGCATTCATGCTTATTCCGTCAATGATGAAATTGTGATTGAAGTTCCGGGGATTTTGGATAAAGCCCTGCGGCTGAACGATCAGGCCCTGAAAAATCTGGCAGGACCGAAGGAGGCCGCCAGCATGGGCAGCATGAATGAAGCGACTAAACTTGGTCTTGACGCTTCAAGAATGTTTGTTCTTGCGGCGAAAGATATTCAGGAGCGCACCGCTCAGTATTGGGAAAAACAGGAAGACAGCGTCACGAATCTCACAGTGCAGCAGGTTACTGAGGCTTTGAATACGGAGTCCTACCTCGTTTCGGCGGAAAATATGCCGGCCATGCTGCAGGAAGCCCTGAAGAGCCTCTCAGAAAACAAAGACCTGAGACAATTCTATGAAGCGATGCGTGCCGACGCTAAAACTGAGGCGGACGATTTCGCTGAGGAAGAGACTGCACCTGCCGACGAATCAGACGAATCGACTGAAGAAACTTCTGAAGAAATGGGTCCCGCCGAAACAGAGGCGGCTGCTGAAAGTGAAGAACCTGTCGAAGCCATGGGTGATGAACTCGAGGACGTTGACGAAGACATGGAAGAAGTTGAGAAGGCAATAGAGAACCTGCCCAGCTACGATGAACTGCTGGAAGGGCTCGGGGAAGAGCTGGCAAGTAAGGGCGAAGCCGTCGCACAGCCTCTCCTGCTTTCACTCTACAAGAGCAGTGAAGGTGAAAACCGCGGCTTGTCCCTGTTCTTCGGAAACAATCAGGAATACAAGTTCTATGCTGTTGAGACGGCTTTCCAGGCCAATCATGCCTTTGAGCTGAGTTTCTACAACGAGCAAAAAGAAGGTCTGGAATTCAGTGGGCAATACGTCCTGGATGGCGAAGGCCTGGCCACTGGCGGTTTTGCTTTGCTGGCGAATCATATGCCACTGCTTAGTGGTGACTACAGCGGCATGAAGCTGAATAACCCGGAGAACAAGAATGAGGCTTTCCTGAGCGGCACGCTGAATGCTCTTCTCGTCATTCCTGATGACGATGTCCTTGAGAATATGAGCACGGCCGAGGGCCGCTCGCTCGAAGCCATGAAATCGCAGATGTCCTCTGTGCAGCAAGCCCCTCCCAAGACGACCGTCAAGATTCAATATCTTGGTGAGCTGAAAGAAGATGGCACGCAGCACATGGAGATCACCTTTGTTCCTCAGATCGAAGGCAGCGAGTTCAAGATTACCCTGCTGATCGATAACAAGCCCCTTAAAGTCGAAGATAGCGATTTCCGCAGCGACTTCCCGGAAAACGCTTACGACCTCTCAAATTCTGAGGATATGTCTGCTCTCAGCTCCAACTCTGAGCTCATGCCCAGGCTGATGGAAATTCTCCAGAGCCTTGGTCTGGATACACTCATGGACGCTGGCAGCGACATGGACGATATGGATGAGATGTACGACGACATGTATGACATGGACGATATGGACGAAGAGAGCGAGAGCGATGCTCTGCTTCCAACGGAGATGGAATCCGAAGAGGCTGAAATTCCTGCAGAAACGACCGTTGTCGCACCCTGATCTCAGCTGTTGACCGGCCCCATTCGGATTGCCTCCGAATGGGGCTTTTTCAAATCCGGAGGAAAGAGGAGCACAGTGTTAAAGGAGAATAGACCTTATCTTTCGATTAAGGCGCTGGATAAGCGGCTTGGCTCCCGTGAAGTGCTGAAAAATCTCAGCCTGACAGCAAATAAAGGAGAGTGCATTGGCATTTCCGGCCAGAATGGCTCAGGCAAAACGACCCTGATGAAAGTTCTGGCTTCTGTGCTGCAGACCGACGGCGGGGAGCTTTCTCTGGGTGGCTGTACGCAGCCCTTCTCCAGCCTCTGGCGTGCTCAGACTTCCTGGGTTCCTCAGGAGATTGCCCTTGATCCTGAACTGACGGTTCTGGATAATCTGCGTTACTGGGCGGCTCTCAGCCTTCAGGATGCGGCCTCGCGTCATGCTTTTATAGAAAACAGTTCGAAAGACCCTTTGATTCAATCTTTCCTGAAGGTGAAGGCCAGAAAGCTTTCCGGCGGCATGGCGAGAAGAGCCAATCTCGCGGTTTCCCTTTGTGTGACGGATGGCCTTATCCTTCTCGACGAGCCTTTTGTCGGGGCAGATCAGGAGAGTTCGGAGCTTATGGAAGCCAGAATACTCGAACTCAGAAAAAATGCCTGTATCCTTCTGTCCTCGCATGAGCCGGGGCGTCTTGAACGTCTCTGTACCCGGGTGGAGCGACTGGAAGATGGCCATTTTTCAAGTGGGGCTGAACTGTGATCAGACTTCGGCAATTCTTCGTCTGCCTCAGGCATGATTTGAAGCGCTATGCGCCCGGCATGATCCTGCTTTTTCTGGCTTCGGCTCTTTTTCTCTCAGCTCTGACTTCGGTGCTGCTGAGCCAGGATAAGCCCTCGGAGGAGCAGGAAAGTGCAAGTGCAGGAGGCCTGCCTGACTTCTTGCGTTATCGGGTGTCTCTCATCACGCAGGAGGATAACCCTTTGCTTGTCCTGGTGCTGAAAAAGCAGCTGGAGGACTTTGCTTTTATTGATGAGGTTTATCTGGAAGACGAAATGACGGCTGAAAAGCGCCTGGCTGAAGGGGAGACGCTCATGCTCATGAAACTCCCTGAGGGCTTTCTCTCCAAGGTGGGGACGTCCATGACCGACGAAGCTGTCTTCGTTCGCCTGAGCGAAGAGATGCCGGAGGAGAGCCTGCGGCTGAGGCCGCTCCTGCTCAATACGGCAAGAATGCTCTCCCATCTTCAGGCCGCGGCCCTGAGCTGGCAGGAGCTGTATACCCAATATACCGGGGATGAGAAGAACTCCTGGCCGAAACTGACTGAACTTGTTTTTCGCGAGCTGAACCTTTTCAGTATGCGCCACGGCATGATTCGCAGTGAGGAGATGAACCCCTATATTGGGCCGGTCTATTATCTTGCCTCACTTCTCCTCCTTTTATGCCTCATCCCCGGCATGCTTCTTCTCGATATCCGCGGTCGGGTGATTCACAGTTCCATGGGCCAGCGGCAAGCGCATCTGGGCGCAGCTGTTCCGGTGCTCCTCAGTCATAGCGTCCTGGCGCTGCTCTTCGCCTTCTTTTTGCTTCTGCCTTTCGCCTGGCTTTGCCTGAGCCTCGATGGAAGGGCCCAGCTGGTGACACTGGCCCTCCTGTCGTTCTGCCTTCTCCTGACCAGCTTTCTCTATGCTGCTGCAGCGGCTCTGCTCCCGCTGCGACCAGGCAGCCGGGCGGCTTTTTCCTGGCTGGGTCTTTTGCTCCTGCTCTTTTTTTCAGGGGCTCTTTACCCCCTGGAACTTTTTCCAAAAAACCTGAGCCGTTTGCTCAGCCTGAGTCCTCTGGCTCCGGCCATGGAAAATAGTCTGCTGTTTTTTTCCGGCCTGATTTACCGACAGAGTGTTTCGCTGAATTGGCTGAGACTGATCTCTCCGGCACTCCTGCCCCTGGCGATTCTTGTCTGGGGAGAAAAGAAGAGGAGGCGAGCCTGATGCGATGTCTTAACCTCATCTGGCTGAAAATGAAAAGCCTGAGCGGCAAACCTGCTGCTCTTATCGCCTTCGTGCTCTTGCCCCTCCTGCTCAGCCTGCCTGCTGGCCTCGCTATGCGGGGTAATGAGGCTTCCGGACTGATCCTTGGCTGTGTCGATCTCGCCCAAAATGAAGACAGCCGACAATTCGTCTCCTGGCTGCTTTCGGGTGGGGTCCACTGGAAAGAATTCGACGAAGAAGGCGGCAAAAGAGCGCTGGGACGCGAGGAAATTGCGGCATTGCTGAGAATTCCCGAAGATTTTGATGCGGCGAAGAAGCCTGCGCTCGTCCTGGTTTCCGGTTCTGCCCATAAGGCCCTGGGGCTCGTCCTCGAGGAGAGCACCATTGCTCTGAATCCCCTGTTGGCTGAATCTTTACTGGAAAACAGTCTGTTGAGCGTGGGTCAGCAAGTGGGGATCAGCGAAGAAAAAGTGAAAGCGGATTTCCGTGCGGAGCTTCAGAGAAAAGCGGAAACGGCCTTTGGCATTCGCATGAAGATCGAAGGGGCCGAGACCAATTCGGCAGCCCAGCCGCTGCTTTTTATCCCTGAATATAATATAGAGCTGCTCTTTCTCTCCCTCTTTGCAGTCCTGGGGCGTTTTGGCCTCGCCGAACGCAGTCAGCGTGAAAAAGTTCGAAGGCTTCCCGGAGGCTTATTCCTCGATAGCTTCAGCGAGATTCTTGCGCTGCTTTTGCTCGGCTTCGCGCAGATCAGCCTCCTTAATCTTGGATTCCACATCTTTTTCCCAGAGGCCGAAATCCCGCTGCAAAACCTTTTTATCCTGCTCATCTATCTCCTGAGTCAGTTGGCTTTTACCTCACTCACAGGTCTTTTCCCGTCGCAGCGGCGCATGATGGTCGCCTTATTGCTCCTGATCTTTTCGGCCTGCGCCGGTGGCTGCTTCTTTCAGCTTCCTGCAGTCTATGTGCGGCGTTTCGGCCAATACTTTCCACATGGCTGGGCCCTCTATACCATGCAGGGAATGAAACTTGCCTCACCCCTCTTTGTGCTCGCCCTTTCCCTTTTACTGCTCTTCGTGGCTTGCCTCCTTTCCGCTCACATAGAGCGGCAGGCAGCATAGACAGGGTTCTTTCCATATGAACGAAGAGCTGACGGGCCGCGAATAATAGCGACTCTTGTGCTAAAATGAAAAAGCAAGCTTTTTGAAAATAGATGATAAAAAATGTAAAAATGCAGAGAAAGGAATCTTATGAAAAACAAATCCAGAGTTTTACTGCTGACGAGTCTCTTGCTCATTATGAGCTTCATGATGAGCGCCTGCAGTATCATCTTCACTCCGCCGGTGAATGAACAGGGCAATGCTGAAGAAATGCAGAGCGTCCAGAGTGAAAAGGCCTCTGACGATGCGAAATCTGCGGAGACCGTTGAGGCGACAAGTTACCCGCTGACCGTTAAAGATAGCGCCGATCGCGAAGTCACCCTGCCCGATGAAGTCAAAAGCATCGTGTCTCTCGGGCCGAATATGACGGAACTGATCTTTGCTCTCGGAGCCCAGGATCGACTCAAGGGCAGAACCGATTACTGTGATTATCCTGAAGAAGTCAAAGATATTCCTTCCATCGGCACGCTGATGGAGCCGGATCTGGAAAAAATTGCCGAAATTAAGCCGGATCTGGTCTTAGCCTCCACTCATGTGAGCGATGAAACCCTGGCAAAACTTGATGAACTGGGTCTGCCCACCCTCATGCTTTACGATAGTGAACACCTGGATGGCCTCTACGATATTATCCTCACTTTAGGGCATGTCCTTAACCTCAATGACAAGGCTGCAGCTCTCGAAAAATCTGTCCGCGAACGCATTGAAGCTGTAAAAGAGGCTGCACCGGAGCAGCGTCCCCGTGTTTATTATGTGGTCGGTTTTGGTGAGAGCGGAGACTACACCGCAGGCGGCAAGACCTTTGTCAACGATATTATTGAAGCGGCCGGTGGAGATAACATCGCCAAAGATATTGAGGGTTGGCAATATTCTTCTGAAAAATTGATCGAAGAAGATCCTGACGTCATCATTATCCCGTCCTGGGCCGCAGAAGGCGATGGAGCCTTTGGCAAGACTGCGCCGTATACTGAGCTCACCGCCGTTAAAGAGGGCCGTGTTTTCGCGGTCGATAACAATGAGATTGACCGCCAGGGCCCGCGCAACGCGGACGCCGTGGAAAAGCTCGCCGAGCTTTTTGCCAAAGTGGCTGCGCCGGTTCACTGAAGATCTCAGTCTTTGAGCTGAAACACCGGAAATAAGCTATGAAAAAACGCCGACAAGTCCCGCTGAGCCTGATTTTGCTCCCGCTTGTCGGCGTTCTTTTTCTTTTGTTGCTTCTGGCCATTTCAGTCGGTTCTTCAAGACTGAATATTCAGGGAAGCTTTCAGATTATCGCCGAACGCCTGCCGTTCTTAAATCAATGGGTTCCGCGAGCAGAATGGGGAGACCAGTACCGCACGATCGTCTTTCAACTGCGTCTGCCGAGAATCCTTCTCTCCATTCTGGCCGGAGCGGGGCTCTCGGTTGTCGGGGCTGTCTTTCAGTCGATCTTTCGAAATCCGCTGGCTGAACCGCATATTCTCGGGGTTTCCTCAGGTGCAGCTTTCGGTGTGACGCTGGCGGTGATCACGGGATTCAAACCCACGGGTGTTGCCGGACTGGGTTCCATCGGCTTCATGGCCTTTCTGGGAGCCCTGATCACGGTCACTCTGGTCTACTTTATAGCAGGCGGAGACAGCGGGCAAAATGCCCCGATCAGTATGCTCCTGGTTGGTGCGGCCATGGGCACCCTGCTGTCCTCCTTAATATCGCTGCTCATGCTTTTTCATCACGATGAAATTGCCCGGGTGTATATGTGGACGCTGGGGTCTTTTTCGGCAGCCAACTGGGATAAAGTGCGTTTTCTGCTCATCCTTTCACTGCCCTGCCTGACTTATCTCCTGACTCAGGGACGCAGTCTCAATCTTTTGCTGAGTGGAGAAGAAGAAGCCCTCAGCATGGGACTGGATACTGCAGCAGTAAGAAAACGCCTGATCGTCGTCTCTTCGCTGCTGGTGGCGGGAATTGTGGCGGTCAGCGGCATTGTCGGCTTCGTTGGTCTCATCATTCCCCAGTTTGTGCGCATGCTGAGACAGCATGATCTACGACGCCTTCTGCCGATCAGCCTGCTGCTTGGCGCGTCCTTTGTTTTACTCTGTGATACGGCCGCCCGAACAATGCTTGCTCCGGTAGAAATCCCTGTCGGCATCATCACTTCTATTTTTGGCGTGCCCTATTTCCTTTCAGGACTGATTCTGCAGCGCCGCAGAGGCAGATTTTGATGCATTAAAGGCTGAGTTTTGTGAAGTTTTTGGAATTAGGAAGAAATGTCTGAGCCATGATCCCGTCGGAGAATAAAAGTTCTAAAATAAAAAGAGCAGAAGCTGAGAGCGCGGAGCCGCTGCTCCGTGTAGAACAGCTGTTCTGGCAGCCGGGGACCAGTCCGCGCCCAATCCTGAACGATGTCTCGGCCCAGATTAAAAAGCATCAGTTCTGCGCTCTGATCGGGCCCAATGGGGCAGGGAAGAGCAGCTTAATTAAAGCCATTCTTGGCTTTATTCGTCCACAGCGAGGAGATATCTTCCTGGGCGAAAAAAACCTCAGACAGTTGAGTCGGCTGCAAATGGCCAGATTGATGGCCTATCTGCCTCAAAACAGTGAGACGCAGCTCAGGCTGCCCGTTGGCGAGCTGCTGATGATGGCGCGCCACTGCTGGATTCCGCCCTTTGCAAGGCCAGGCAAAAAAGATCACGAAGCCGTGGCCGAGGCTGTGCGGCGCTGTCAATGTGAAGCCTTGCTCGAACAGGATTTTTCGACCCTTTCCGGAGGCGAAAAACAGCGCGTTCTCTGTGCCCGGGCGATGGCGCAGGAAAGTGATTTTATTTTACTCGATGAGCCGGTTTCCAATTTGGATATCCGTTATGAAGAAAGTATTCTGCTAAGTTTGAAAAATCTCTGCAAAGAGCGGGGCACGGGCATCGTTTGTGTGATCCATGATATCAACCTGGCTGCGCGCTTTGCCGATACGTTTCTGCTGATGAAAGAAGGCCGGATCTTTGCTGCGGGAGAGCAGGCAGAGGTTTTATCAGCTCCTCTCCTCAGCAGGCTTTATGACTGGCCTCTTGAGGAACTGAGCGATAAGGCGGGAAGACGGTACTTTTTCTCAGGCCAGCCTTAATTTGCCATCGGGATCCGGCTCAGGATTGATCGGCTCAAAATGCTGAGCCTCCAGCTGATAAATTTCCGTACAGGCCCAGAGATGACCTTTTGGCTCGAAATCAAACTTCCATAGACTGCCATTGGGAATATGGACGTTCAATAACTCGTCCAGGGGAAGAGCGGAAAAGGCCCGCAGAGCCGCCTTGATACAGCCATAATGGCAGAAGATCAGGGCAGAGGAGAGCTTTTCGTCAATCAGACGATCGACCACCTCCAGACTCGCCTCAGCGACGCGCCTGCTGCTGTCGGCAAAGGTCTCTTCGCCATAGCCCTGGGGCATATTGTGATAAAAATTGCGGAAGAAGCGATCAAGGAAATCACTCTCGAGATTTTTCCCTTCCAGAATCCCGAAAAATGATTCAGAAAAACGCCAGTCTTCCCGGGCCTTTTCGAGCATTCCCGGATAGAGAAAATTCAGCGTGTCTTTGGCTCTTTTCAGGCCGGAGTGATAAAGGCAGTCGGCCTGAGGATAACGCACTTTTTCTTTAAACTCGGCGAGCTCAGCAAGGCCGCTTGGAGAGAGGGGCACGTCGGTCCACCCGCCCATAATATCGAGTTCATTACCAATCGATCTTCCGTGCCGCACAAAGTAAAGCGTCTTGCACTCTCCCGGGCCCTGCTGCCCAGGACCCGTCTGCACATGGCTGTCGGCTTTCAGAAGCTCGGCGCTGCAGTTTTCGCTTAAAGCCCGGAGGGCTGACAAGTCTTCGCCCTTAATCATTGGTTTTTGTTCACACAAACTCATGACGCACAACGCTTCAGGGGAGCACAGGCGGCTTTCAGTTCGTTTTGTTCTTCTTCGCTGCTCATCAGGGGCAGGAGTTCTTTTTCGACGCGGGCGTGATAGCTGTTGAGCCACTCCAGTTCTTCGTCGCTGAGCAGGGTAACATCAATGGCGCTGCGATCCAGCGGCACAAGCGTGCAAGTCTCCAGGCGCAGGAAGCGATCCCCGTCTCTCTCGCCCGCAAAGCTCACCACACAGTCGTTCTCCAAACGAATACCATGTTTGCCCTCTTTATAGACTCCCGGCTCATTGGTAACCACCATGCCTTCATGCAGGACGGCCGCCCCAACGCCAGCTTTGCTGATGCGCTGAGGACCCTCATGGACGCCCAGAACATATCCGACGCCGTGACCGGTGCCGCACTTGTAGTCCATGTATTCGCGCCAGAGCGGCTCACGGGCAATGATATCAATGTAGTGGCCCGTCATACCTTCGAGGAAGATCACCCGTGCGAGACTGATATGAGATTTCAGCGTGAGCGTAAAATCATGAATCTCTTCGTCCGTGAGAGGGCCGAGGGCAATGGTTCTGGTGACATCGGTCGTCCCGTCATAAAACTGACTGCCGCAGTCACAGAGAAAGAAACCTCTGGCTTTGAGTTCAGCGCTGTTCTCCGGGCTGGGGGCATAGTGCATCATCGCGGCATTGGGGCCATAAGCGGCAATGGTTGAAAAACTTTCCTGGATAAAGTTTTCCAGCGGCAGACGCAGGGCGTGGAGCTTTTCGACTGTATCCCACTCGGTGATGTGGCTGCCTTTGCTGACCTCGCGTTTGACCCAGAAAAGAAAACGGGTGATGACCGCAGAATCGCGGACGTAAGCTTTCATCTGGTTTTTCAGTTCGACTTCGCTGAGACAGGCCTTCATGAGCGCAGGATAATCCCGCTGGTCGACGACACGGATCTTTTCCGGCAGGGTGCGGAAGAGACGGCGGTTGATGCGCTGCTTATTCAGGGCAATACTTTCTTCCCTGAGCTCATGCACGGCAGAATTGACCTGCTCGTAATCCAGGACTTCAATGCCATTCTCTTCTAAATTCTTTTTGACTTCAGGACCCACTTTGTCCGGGTCGATAAAGAGTTTGGCCTCTTTCATTGTGATCAGAGCAAAGGCCAGAGCCACGGGGTTGTCTTCCACATCATTGCCGCGGTAATTGTAGAGCCAGGCGATATCATCAAGGCCTGCGAGAAGCTGAGCCTCAACTCTGTCCGCCTTCATTTTCCCGCGCAACTCGGCGATCTTCTGCGCCGCCGTCTTGCCGGTGAACTGAAGCTCATGCAGGAAGAGCCTGCCCTTGGGCAGAGCCGGGCGATCCTGCCAGAAATCACCGATCAGAGAGCCGTCGGCGACAAGGTGGATCTTGCAGGGTGAGAGCGCGGCGCTCAGCTTTTCATAAAAGGCCTGAGACACCATATAGTCGCACATCCCGAGCTTGCTCCCCGGGGTAAGATTATCCTGGAGCCAGCTGATCAGGTCGGGATAGCCCGGAGTGTCCATTTTCATGAGACGAAATTCACTGCCCGTAATCTGTTTTTCTGCCTGAATAAAGTAACGGCCATCGGCCCAGAGCAGAGCCTCCTTCATCGTGACCAGCGCATAGCCGGCAGAACCGCTGAAACCGGTCAGCCAGGCCCTTTCTTTGTAGTAATCGCTGATATATTCCGATTGATGAGGATCGGCCGTATTTACGTAATAGGCATCCAGATGATCTTTCTTCATCCGCTCGCGCAGTTGGGCAATTTTTTCGTTTGTTGTCATTTTGACCTCCAAGGGGAAACTTTCCCTTTCCGGGTTTGGCCGGGCCGCTCCTGACTTTTGGGCGGACTTATTTTGTCCTTCAAGTTTAGCACGTGCTAAAGTCGGGAAAAAGCTTTTACTTTTTTTCGCTCAAATTTTCCAGACGCAGGCCGCTCTCAGTATCGAAAAAGTGCATGGCTTCAGGCTTGACATGAAAAACCACGTCTTCATCGGTGGTGTACTTTTTGTAACCGGGAGCTGAGATCACGCACTGTTTACCGTCTTTGAGCGTACAGTAAAGCAGCTGCTCCTTGCCCAGCATTTCGATGACCTCAACCTTCATCTCCAGATGATTGAGATCGCTGAGCCCTTCTTCAAAACGCTCGCCGCGCACGCCCAGGGTGATTTTTCTGCCCTCGTGTGCGGCGAAGAGTTCTCTCATGCCTTCCGGAGCTGCCATCGTGAAGCTGCCACCTTCACTCACAAATTGGCCGCTTTCGATCTGCCCGGCAAAGGTATTCATGGTCGGTGTGCCGATAAAGCCTGCGACGAAGAGGTTCGCAGGGTGCTGGTAAAGTTCTTCGGGCGGACCTTGTTGCTGAATCACGCCATTATTGAGCAGTACGATTTTCGTTGCCATGGTCATGGCTTCGGTCTGGTCGTGGGTGACGTATATAGAGGTCGTCCCCAGGCGTTTATGCAGCCGCACCAGTTCGACCCGCATGTGCTCGCGCAGTTTGGCGTCCAGGTTGGAAAGCGGCTCGTCCATGAGAAAGACGGCCGGCTTTCTCACCATGGCGCGGCCCAGAGCGACGCGCTGACGCTGTCCTCCGGAAATTTCCGCTGGCCGGTTATAAAGATAGTCTTTAATCTGTAAGACCTCTGCCGCCTCCATCACGCGCTCGTGAATCAGCTCTTTGCTGGCCTTGCGCATTTTTAAGGAAAACGCCATGTTGTCGTAAACCGTCATATGCGGATAAAGAGCGTAGGATTGAAAAACCATCGCGATGTTGCGGTCTTTGGGTTCGACTTTATTCATCAGCTTATCGCCGAAAAGCAGTTCGCCCTCGGTGATCGAGTTGAGCCCGGCGATCATGCGCAGCAGCGTCGATTTACCGCAGCCTGAAGGCCCGAGGATAACGCAGAAATCCTGACTTTTAATCTCCAGATCGATGTGGCGGATGGTAAATTTCTCCCGTCCTTCATATTTTTTTCCGATATTGTTTAAGCTAACGTCCATTTTCTTCTCTTTTCCTTTTCTTTTTTCATTTCCTCTGCCCGTTATCCGAGAATGCATCATTCATCGGCATACGGGCTTTCTCAGGTATCCGGGCTTTATCCTTTGACAGAGCCCTGAGACAGGCCGGAGACCAGCTGGCCCTGCAGGCTGATGAAAAGAATAATGATGGGCACGGCCGTGAGCAGGCCGCCCGCAGCGAAGGCTGGCTGGTTCATTTTTCGCACGTCATTGATGAGCGTAAAAAGTCCCGTCGCCAGGGTGTAGGATTGCGGGTTAGTCAGCAGGATGCGCGGCATCATGTAATCCATAAAGGGTCCGATAAAGGACCAGAGGGCGATGATGGCGAGCATGGGCCGGGCAATGGGCATGATAATCAGGCGATAGACCTGCATGTTGCTGCAGCCATCAATGTGGGCGGCATCGTCCAGCTCGGAGGAGATAGAGTCGATGTAGCCTTTGAGAATAAAGGTGTTGGAGGCGATCCCTCCGCCCGCATAAATAAGGACGAGGAGAGCCTGCCTGGTAAAGAAGGGGAAGATGGCGCTGATGATGGAGTGCATTGTGTAATAAGCCGTGATCCCGGCAAAAACAGGGATGGCCTGGATGAGCAGAATGCTCATGAGCGAGGCCTTGCGTCCGCTGAAACGATAGCGGGAGTAGGCATAGCCCGTAAAGGATACGATCAGCAGCGTGAGCAGGGCGCTGGAAGCTGCAATGATGAGGGTATTCTTGACCCAGATGAGAAAATAGGTCTTTTCAAAGAGAAACTTAAAATGTTTCAGGGAAAAGTGAAAATCGCCGGTCAGAGAGATGTATTTGCTCTGGCCACCATTGAAGGCGGAGACCAGCATCTGCAGGAGCGGCCAGAGAATGGCCACCGCCCAGAGAATTAAAAGCAGGTAGGAGAGGGCAAGCATGACGCGCCCCATCGCTGTGAGCGGCCGCCGATCAGAGAGATAGAGCTGCTCTGCTTTTTTGGCTTTGGTTTTGGTTTTGGCTTTTTGCATCGCTCTGCCTCCTTAAGAATTAAAGGCCTTGGTCTTGCGGAAGCCAAGGTAGGAGATAAACATCAGCACCGCTGAGACGATCACGGTGATGGACGCGCCAAGCGCCTGATATTGCTTATCTATGGTGAGTTTATAAATATAGGAAATAAGAATGTCCGAAGAGCCCGCCAGGTTGCCGTAAAGACTCGGGAAGAAGGGACCGCCATCATTGAAGAGGGCGATAATGCTGTAGTTGTTGAAGTTAAAAGTGTACTGCGTCACCAGCAGCGGCGCGATCTGAAAAAGCACCAGCGGGACCGTGATATGACGGATGCGCTGAAAGCCTCTCGCGCCGTCAATGTCGGCCGCCTCGTAGAGGTCGGAGGGAATGCTCTGTAAAATGCCCGTGCAGAGCAGGAAGATATAAGAAGAACCCAGCCAGCCCTGCAGCATCACCAGGGCGATGCGCGTCAGTGTCGTATCACTTTTCACATTGACCGTGTGCCCCACAATGGCGGAGATAATTTCGGTCAGTGGTCCGTTGGGCGCCAGCATGATCGAAAAGAACATGATCGTGATGAAAGCGGGAACGGCCCAGGGAAGCAGATAGATCGTCCGCCAGAAGCGTTTGCCGCGAATGCGCTCCTGATTGACCAGCAGGGCCAGGAAAAAGCCAATGAGAATCGCCAGCGTTGTCGCGGCCAGAGTCCAGATCACGGTCCAGCCGAGGATCAGCCAGAAGGCCTTTCCGGCGACCCCCTGACCAAGAGCAAGCGTTTTATAGTTCTCCAGGCCAATCCAGACAAATTTCGACTGGTTTTTTGGATCCATATTGGTAAAGGAAAGCAGGATGGTGGTGATGGCCGGGAGCAGAACGATAAAGACGATCACGATCAGAGCCGGCGCAGACACAATATAGGGGAAGCCATTCCGGGAAATTTCCTGCCGGGTTTCCGTCCAGCGATTGGGGCGGATGCCTTTGAGCCTTTGCTTTTCCACGTGGAAGCTATCACGGATGTGAAAATAGTAGGCTGCAGCCGCAAAGAGCAGAAGGATGATGGCAATGATGCCCTCGATCATAAAAATGATGGAGCGGTCCACCCGCTTGCCGCCTTCGGCGAGGCTGATGAGACCGGCGATGCCCTGACCGCGGAAATTTCCGAAACCCAGAGCGTAGGGGATGGCCACCAGAAAGGTAAAGAGCCCGCTGAGAAAGAAGAGCAGCGCTTTGACAAATTGTTGATTCAGCAGCTGCGAAAGTCCTGGAATCAGACTGCCAACCCAGGCTCTCAGCGGCAGGTGATCTTCGGTTTCCACAGGGATACGGCGATAAAGGTCGGAGAGATCCGCCTGCATGACGGCGCGCTCTTCTTTTAATTCAACTTTATGCCGGTGTTGCAGAGCGCGGAGTTCCTCTGTCTTTGAGCAGAGGGGGTCTTTCATTTCCAGCATCTGGATTTCTTCAGCCTTCGCCCGCTTTAAGACGCGGCTCTCATTATGGACCGCTTTGGGGCTGATCATTCCGGACTTCTGCTTTTCTTTAAGCTCCTGATTGCGAAGCGCATATTTTTTCTCAATCAGCTTTTTTTCGGCGGATATCTGAGCCTTGATGGCACTGTCCCCATGTGCTGCGGCCGTTTGTTTTTCCTTTTGTACGCGCGCGATATGTTCATTTAAAAGGCGGCGGTTTTCCATCATCTCAGGCAGATGACGAAGTTTAACAACTGCGTTTCGCCAGGCCAGTTCAGCATCATAAGTCAGCTCAACATAAGGCTCATAGAAAGCTTCTTCCTTTTGGCTTTGCCGGATTTCACGGGAAAGTTTGGCGAGTGCAGGATCATCGTCAGGCTGACCCGCTTTTTCCCGGGCTTCCTCCGCTTTGAGCTGAGCCAGAAAGTTTTTTTCTGCAGCCCGATAGGCGGCTAGCTCCTTTTGGTAAGGGTGTTCGCTTTTGTTGCGGCGCAGCTCGGCTATTTTTTTCTGCAGCGCCTTGAGCTCATCTCCTCCCGCAGCCGCCGCTTTCTCTTCAAGAGCGGCAAGCTCGCGCAGGTAAAGATTTTTCCGCTCGTGCGCTTCGCCGATCTGGTCGATGACTTTTGGCGCAATTTTCATCGCCTTCGTCCCTCCTTCTGTGTTTTTCATGGCCGGGCCTCTTCTCCCGGCAGTCAATTGAAGAACTGTATCTGGGCCTTACGTTCGGCTTTTTTCGTTCAGATCAGTTCTGTGTCCTTCATTGTAGTTCTTTGTTAACAACCCCGTGCTCCTGCCGTTTTCCGCTGCGAAAAATGGCCACAATCAGCAGGAGCAAAAAGACAAGCCCCAGGTCATAAAAGAGCGAGTCGAAGCGAAAGGCGAGGAGTCTTGAGACGAGGACACAAAGTCCCAGCATTCCCCATACAGCCCTGTAGAGCAGATCCGGTCCTGTCCGCGGCAAAGCGAAGACGCTGTACAGCGAACAGGCTGCTGGGTAAAGACAAGAAAAAAGGAAAATCATGAGATGCATGCTGATAAAGCGATCGGCATTCCCGGAGGGATTGGCAGAGAGCCAGAGCTCGTAGCTGCGGCTGTCTTTAACCAGCATCAACGCCTCCAGGGCTGAGCAGAAAATCATCGCTGCGGCAGGAAGCAAAATCGAGAGCAGCAGCTTCTCGTCTTTTTTCTTTTTTCTTCTCAGTGCAGTATCCATATTTCGACAAGTTAAATTCCTGATCATTTAAAGACCAAGAGCTAAGATTTCAATAGCTGAGAGCTTGAGAGCTAAAGAGCACAAAATTCATTAACTTAATGACTGAAAAATCCCGATAAATAAAAAGACTCTGTCTTTATGTGAAAAGGGAAGCCTCCGAAGGGAGGCTTCCCGCCTGCTGTAACCCACAGCTGAATTTATTTAATGTTATCCATCATGGAGGTGAAGGAAGCCTGAATTTCTTTGTAGGCTGCTTCAGCGCTTTCCGGTTTCACGGAGTTCCAGGAGAGAACGGCGTTCTTCCAGGTATCCCAGACCTGACCCCATTCACTGAAGAGCGGGCGTGCAGGAGCAGCTTTATAGGATTCAATCACGGCGAGGATCGTATCTTTGTCGATCTGCTCGAGATCTTCGGATTCCGTATAAGTTTCGGGTTTCACATTCTCCAGAATTTTGCCGCTGGCCTTGAAGAGGTCCACAGCATATTCGGGGTTAACGATTTCTTCGATCATCTTTTCGGCGATGGCCATTTTTGCGGGATCATCTTCGATGCGGGAATTGATCGCGAGGCCCCAGCCACCCTGCCAGTGTTTAAGAGGCTTGCCGTTGATGGTCAGCTGGTCGATAGGACGAATCATGAGATCTTTGCCGTCATCCGCGAGACCGGCGAATTTTGCGCTGTCCCAGGGGCCGCCGAGCAGAATCACGCCGCCCTTGCCGCTGGCGAAAGTATCATCAATATAGCCCCAGCCTGCGTCGGGATCGAAGAGGGTGGTTTCAGCGTCGGCATTGAGTTTCCAATAATCATAAAGGGCCGTGAAAAGCTCCTGCTTTTCCTTGGGCAGATCAGCCCAATCCTGGCTCAGATCAGTGAAAAACTTTCCTTCTTCTTCGCTGTCTTTGCCGAGCAGTTCGACGTCGGCGGAGTTGGTCGTCGCAACACCATACCAGGCGTCGAAAATCGGCAGCAGAACAGTTTTCGCATCTTTAACTTCGCTCAGTTCGATGGGCTTTTCCAGATCAATCTCGGCTTCTTTGGCGTTCTTCGTGTTGACGAAATTGATCAGTGTTTCAATGTTGAAGGGGAAGGCGAAATATTCATCTTCAATTTTGAAGTTGCCGCCGATGCCTTTGTTAAAGGATTCAAAATCTTCCCAGCCGCCAATCTCTTTAACGAGTTTTTCAGAGTCAATCGCGGCGAGCGTTTCACTGTCTGTCAGACCATAAAGGCGGTCGGCAGGAATGGCGAACAGATCCGCGACATCGGGGTTAGAAGCATCGGTCTGGTCCAGGGTATCCAGATGGTCGAAGGCGCCGACTTCGATCAAAGTGATTTTGACGTCAGGATATTTGTCGCTGACACGTTTTGCGGCGGCCTCGTAGTAGTCCATCCAGCCTTCTTCGGCCTGGACTGAGATTTCTCCCGCCAGCTTTTCATCCTCAGCCTGAACTTTTCCAGGCAGGAAGGAGAGTGCGAGAGTGAGCACAAGAGCGAGGCTGAGAAGCCATTTGAGCTGATGTTTCATAGATTTACCTCCGTCATTTCAGGGGTTTTTTATTGAAAATAGTGAGCCCCTGCTTATTTCCATATTTAGTATAACATATGCACGAAATGTTTCGGTAACATATGTTTAAAACACGCCAAAATCAACAAGCTTTCGCTGGTCAAAAGGCTTCCTGTCTGCCAGCCTCAATAGAGGTCCTGCGATATCTTTCCCGCTGGTCTCGACGCGTATTAAGCTGTATTGGCCAGCCCGTCTCAGCAAGGGTCCAGCTATATCTTTACCCGGAGGTCTCGCGCATCTTGAAGGTGCTCTGGCCTGCCAGCTTCTGCGGGAGAAGCCTGAAAATAGCCATGCTATAATAGAATAAACGAATGAACGAGAGAATTTACTTCTGGACTCAGCACTGAACAAAGAACGCGAGCTTCCCGGGAGGGAAGTTCCGGTGGAAACTTAAAGAAAGGGCAGGTCATGCTCAAACTCATTTCATGGAACGTTAATGGCCTCAGAGCGATCGTCAAAAAAGGCTTTGCTGAACAGTTTAAAAAAGCGGATGCGGATATTTTCTCGCTGCAGGAAACAAAGTTGCAGGAAGGACAGATTGAGCTTTCCTTTGACGGTTATGAATCCTATTGGAATTATGCCGAACGCAAAGGTTATTCGGGAACAGCCACCTTTACAAAGCACAAACCCATCTCGGTGACCCGCGGCCTCGGCCTGGAGGAACACGATCAGGAGGGCAGGGTGCTCACCTTGGAGTACGAACCCTTTTATCTCATCAACTGCTATACCCCAAACTCCCAGAATGAACTGGCTCGCCTGCCTTATCGTTTGCGCTGGGAAGAGGCTTTCCTGAGCTATTTAAAGCAGTTGGATCAGAAGAAACCCCTCATACTCTGTGGAGATTTGAATGTTGCGCACCAGGAAATTGACCTGAAAAATCCTGATACGAATC
Organism: Clostridiales bacterium; assembly: GCA_004556455.1. GTDB lineage: Bacteria > Bacillota > Clostridia > Saccharofermentanales > DTU023 > SFGY01. Next base: position 30,602 of record SFGY01000002.1, read on the forward strand.
ACCTGAGTGCAGGCTTCAGTGATGAGGAGCGCGCCGCCATGACCCAGCTGCTCTCTGCAGGCTTTCTAGACAGCTTCCGCACCCTTTATCCGGAAGCCCGCAACCGCTATTCCTGGTGGTCTTATCGCACACGTGCCCGTGACCGCAATGCAGGCTGGAGAATTGATTATTTTATTGTCTCTGAACGCCTGCGTCCGCATATTCTGGATGCTAAAATACACGATGAAATTCATGGCTCAGATCATTGCCCCGTGAGCCTTGAACTTGATTTCACTCTTTAAACGCCGGAAAATTAAATGCCGGTAAAACCAGGAAAGAGGTAAATATTATGGCAGAATCCTTAAAGGAACTGGTTCAGCAATATCGTAAAACAGAAGAAGTCTGGAGAAACCTTCTGGAAAAGGAAAGTGACAAGCGGGATGACCTGATTTCCAAATCTGATGCCGATGAGGGCGATGAGCCCGCCAATCTGCGCGAGGTTCTCGATGACTATGCGGATAAATCAGGCCTCCGCGACAAGCAGCGGGATGCCCTGATCGAGCTGAAAGAAGCTGAGCGCAAGCTTTTTGCCTGGCAGCTTGACCACACTGAAGACCCTCAGATGCGCGAAGAACTGGGTCACCTGGCCCAGGATTATGCGGGCAGAATTACCTGGCTGCGCCAGTTTCTCAAGGAAAAATAATTTGTACTTCTGGCCATGAACCCTGATGGACGCCTGATTCGTCAGTCGTTCGGTGAGCTGCTGCCTTCGGCCTTTTCATCTGCATCACTGGAAAAATCGCTTTAGCTCGTGTTGCCCTTCGATCAATCGCTTCCGGATGCATTGCTTTCGGAAGCATCATTTTTGGTCGAGTCGCTTTCCGTCGAGTCTCTCCTGGCTGATTTCGTCTCGCTTGATTGACTTTCAGCCGCGTTGCCCTCAATCGATTCATGATCCGTTAGACGGCTCTCCTTATCGAGCACAAAGGCAGCGAGGCTTTTCCCGGACAAATCCTCCGAGTAGACAAACCCCTTATCTTTATACCAGGCGGCAACGGACTGGCTCCAGAGATCAGCATGCCTTGTATCAATGAGAAGAAGGTCGATGTCGCGTCCGTAGCGAATGCTGGGATTGTGATCGATATCGTAGAGTTCCATGACATCCGCGAGGTCGTAACAGAGATACTGTCCGGCAGCAATGCGCCTGTCCCGGGGGATTTTGCTCAGATTCTGACGCAGCTCAAGGGACTGAGCCTTATTTTCTTCAGCCCGGATAAGATAAGGCTCTTCCTTGCGCAACAGGCCTAAACTGAAGAGCATCGAAGCGCAGAGACCGCCCGCCAGAAGGGCGCTTCCGCCGGAGCGGAGAAAACGGGTATGCTCTGGTCTTTTGAGTTCCAGGTAAGCGAGCAGGGCGGCAAGAAAAAGAAAAGTCTGGCTGCCGTAGGAATAAGGTGTACCGAAAGAAAACTCAGCAATATTTTCAGAGAGCAAATTTAATAGCAACGGGAGGAAGAGAATCATGTCCCGTTTGCGTCGCAGGAAAAAGGGCAGGAACCCCATCGAGGCCAGGCTGATCACAAGATATCGCAGCTTCCGGGGTTCAAAGATCAGGTGCAGAGCATAGGCCGGGTTCTGAAAGACGTCGCCGAGAATGCTGAGAAAAGAGAGCTGACCGTTCTGGGCAAGCAGGGGGCCTCGTTCGGCGAAAAGGCCGTTTCCGAAACGGGCCAAATACAGATTGCAGGCCAGCAGATGGGTCAGAGCCACACAGATAAGGATGGCCGAGACAATGATTGCGCTTTTGCGCCGCTTTTGCAGCTGAGTTAATTTTTCTTCATCGCTCAGTGCTGCGGATTCGCCCGGCGCGGTGGCATCCCTCCAAGCTCTTGATTTTTTCAGCGCGTTGGCTGCACTGCGATTTCGAGATGCTCTCCCAGCTGTGGATTCGCTCAAAACTGCAGGCTGCGCAGATTTCGCAAGCATGTTCGGTTCTTCGGATAGGGTATGAGCAAGCAGATAAATTGCGCCGCAAAGCAGGAAAAAGCCTGAGTTTTCGTGAATTAAAAGCAGGAAAAAAGAGCTGGCGATCAGCCCGACAAGGTTGTGCTCAAAGAGGGCAAGAAAGAAAAGATTAAGGAAGAGCGGATAAAGGATGGCCTCGGAAATTCCCTGCATTTCGGAACAGATCAGTCCGGTCTGCAAGAGATAAAAAGCGGCAAGAATACCCGTTTCCAAAGTCCCCAGATGAAAGTGACGGCAGAGGTAGAAGAGAGGGATGACTGAAGTGACAACGGTCACGATCGTCAGAAGCTGCAGGGTTTCCGGTCGGGGAAAGAGCAGGTAAGAAGGCAGGAAGGCATAGAGCAGTGGCGAAAGATGCAGCGAAAAATAAGAGCCAATGCCATCAGTAGCCAAACTGCTGATCGGCAGGCCATTTTGGCTCATGGAGTTGAAAAGCTGCCGGAAAAGCGCAAAATTCTTACCCCCGGCGGATAAAGAAGAAACTTTTGCCAGGAGCAGACGGCCTGAAAAATAAAAATGGCAGACCACAGGGGCGGCAACCAGAAAAATGGCCAGAAGGAGCTTTAAGGGCAGCAGCTGATCTTTTTGCAGAGCAACTTTGCGCTTGCTGTCCAGGTATTCTGTCATTAGCCTCAGCGCAAAAACCATCAATCCAACGGTCATGGCAATAATAAATACCCACGCTTCACGTCTTTCGAGATAGAAATAGTGGTTGGCTAAAGCATCACCGCCGGGGCTCAGCTCCGGACTGTCAAACATGGCTGCAAAATGAGGCAGAGCCTGTAAGATGCTCAGGATCAGCAAAAGGCCCACACACAATAGCGAAAACAGACTGAGGACTTTAGGCCAGCGCGGAGCATCATGTTCCAGCTTGTGACGCAGCGGCCAGAGAAAGAGGAGACCAAGCAGAAAAAGGCCAAAACTTGTGGGGAAATCTTTCCCTGAAAAGGCCAGGCCAAGATAGTATAAATTGGCCAGAAGAATGGTCTGACTTTCGCGCGGCGCTTTTTCAAAGCGTGCGCGCAGCAGGGCAAAAATCAGGAACAATACAAAAAAAGCAGCGAGTTGAAGCGGCAGGAAAGAGCGTCCCAGATAAGCTTTTTCGAAGAGACCGGACTCACCGGAAAAAAGCAGGAGGGCGAGCAGACTTTCGCCCAGGAAGGCATCCGCCAGGCAAAAAAGAAAATCTGCCGCGCGAAAATGAGGACAAAGACGCTTCCACCATGAGGCCTTCTCTTCCGCAGCGGTGTCTATCTTCCTCGGCGAAGTCGTCGCAGCTTTACTCGATCTCACCGGTGCAACCTTGCTTTGTGCCTCTGGCTCAGGCTTTCTCAGTGCATCCGGCTCAGCAGTACGCGGCCTCTCAGACATAGCTTTCTCCTGAGTCGGCACATGGCGCACCAAAGCAGACCCAGCCTTTTTCTCGTCCTTTTCTCCGCCCGGTTTTTCAGCTGCGAAAGCTTTTCCTGCATGAATCTTTATCTTCTCGTCCATGGTCTCGTTTCTCTGAAATCAGAAATCCAAATAAATCAGATATCTGAAAAAATCAGCTGTCTTAAACATTTTCTAAAGTATAGCACAGCACTAAATATCCTCCCGTGCGACTTTATCTCCGTGAGACGGCAGGTTATAATAAAAAAATATGTTCAGAGAATGCATGAGCAAAAGTGAGGGCAAAATGCTCGACCCACAAAGCGAAAATAAAATAAAAGCAGAACAGGCGGTTCTGGACGAGCTGCTCAGCTGGCTGAAAAGCCAGATTCAGCGACGTTCCCGGCAGCTTCAAACCTTGAGTGAAGAGACGCTGGAGCTTAAACATCAGGCCTGGGACGAACGCCTGGAGATGAAGTCGGATGCCAATTCGGCTGACAATGCGGTCATCCAGGAGGAACTCCGCCGCCGCTTCCATGCGGCCATGGAACTCAATAAGGAGCTTGAAGATTTCAAGCGACTTCTCGATCGCCCTTACTTCGGACGCCTCGACTTTTCCTTTGGAGAGGGCGCAGAGGCCGAAGCTGCAGAGCGTTTCCGCATTGGCCTGCGCTCGCTTTTTGACCCTGAAAGCTGCCGCGACTATGTCATTGACTGGCGCGCGCCGCTGGCCTCGCTTTTTTATGATGGCGAAGTGGGTCCGGCTTCCTTTATGGGGCCGGAAAGTGAAATTGTCGGCTGCCTGCAAAAAAAAGAGAATATCCGCATCACTGAAGGCAAGGTTCGACAGGTTCAGGACTGCAGCAAAGAAATCTGCGATGAAAACCTGAGCGAGATCCTTTCGCGTCCAAGCTCCGCTCACATGCGGGATATCGTCACGAGCATCCAGCAAACGCAAAATCGCATCATCCGCCATAGAGAAAATGAAAATCTCCTGGTGCTGGGCGTGGCAGGCTCCGGAAAAACCTCCGTCGCACTGCATCGCGCAGCCTGGCTGCTCTACCGCCAGCCCGACCTCAGCGCCGGACAGATTCTCTTTCTCAGCCCCAATGACCGTTTCGCCGACTACATCTCTCAGGTGCTGCCGCTTCTGGGCGAAGAGAATATCCGCATCGTCAGTATCACAGCCCTGGAAGCCGCCATGGCCTCAAGCTTTGACCGACGTTACGTCAGCTTCGACTATGAGGAAGCCAGCTCCGAGCGCCTGGTCGAAGCCGCTTCGCCCAAACTGGCAGGGGCTATCGACGCCTTCGTACGGACTTATGCCCGCACGGCCTTTGTCGCCAGAGACATTGCCTTCGCCAATTTCACCCTCGAAGATGAGGAAATTGACTCGCGTTATCAGGCTCTCATACGTCGGGAAAGTTGTGAAAAAAGCCTGGAGCTTCTGGGCGACGAGTTGTGGGATGTCCACCAGGACCTCCTGGAAAGTCACGAACGTCAGCTCCTGGAGGACTCGCTCAGAGCCATGCTCCAGGAGAATAGTCTGGATACGCTTTACCGGCTTTTTCTCGCCAGCCCGGAGGGCAATGCTTTCCCGCTGTTGAGCAGCAAAAGCAGTGGAGCCAGGCTCGACCGCGTCGATCTGGCCGTGATGGCGCGCATCGCACAGCAAATCAAAGGCCTGGAGCACGAACTGACCCTGCGCTTTGTCCTGGTCGATGAAGCCCAGGATTTACTGCCACTGGAACACCACCTTCTCGCCGATGGCTATAAGGCGACGATCAACCTCTTCGGCGATTTCAGCCAGGCGATTCGCTTTCCACTGCCTCAAAACTATCTCGCAGAGCTGCAAAAGCTTTACAAAATCACGCCCGGCAGGAATCTTTACGAGCTGACCGAAGCTTATCGCTCCAGCTACGAGATCATGAGCTTTGCCTCACGTATCATGCAGGATCATCAAATCAAACCGCTCAAGCGGCATGGCGACGCGGTGCGCTTACTGCGAGTCGAAAACCAGGAAGAGCAGATCGCGGCTGCCCGCCGCCTGCTCCTCGACTTTAGCCATAAAGGCGCCGAGCTCATCGCCGTCATCTGCTCAGATGCTGAGGAAAAAGAGGACGCCAAAGCGGCGCTAACTGGCAAACAGGGAACCGAAGCAGCTCGGATGGACCCCAATATCACAATTCTCACCGCCCAGGAAGCCAAAGGCCTGGAATTTGACGCCATACTCATCTACGACGCCTCCCGCCGCGCCTATGCCGGAGAAACCGATCGCCGCAAGCTCTACGTCGCCTGCACCCGTGCGCTTCACCAGCTCGCCCTCATCAGCCTGGGCGAAGTGACCGACCTGCTCGAGCCGTCCGTCCACATTGAAGCGCATGCGGACAAGAAAAATCTCGCTTGACAGCAGTAAAAGGCTTTGATATATTACAAAAGCGCTTTGCAGCAGTCAGGCCGTTCAACTCCCTGCGCCGCGAAGCAGACAACCCACTTGCGGGATTAACTCAGTGGTAGAGTGTCACCTTGCCAAGGTGAAAGTCGCGAGTTCGAATCTCGTATCCCGCTCCACAAAAGAATGACCGTTCCAAGGACGGTCATTCTCATATGTGGCGCCATAGCCAAGCGGTAAGGCAGAGGTCTGCAAAACCTTTATCCCCAGTTCAATTCTGGGTGGCGCCTCCATCTAAGGACAGGAAAACATCTAGAATTCCTGTCCTTTTCTTTGTTTTAATTTGAATTGCTCTTGCATTGCATTAGACATATAATAAACATAAAAAGAGGTGAAGACATGAGCGAAACAACTAATTTCAGCGTCCGAATGGATAAACAAGTCAAGCAGGAAAGTGAAAACTTATTTAAAGCGCTGGGCATGAATCTTACCACAGCCATTAACGTCTTTTTACGTCAGGCGATCCGCTCAGGAGGTTTTCCTTTCTCAGTAAAAATGGAGCACCCTAACGCTGAGACGCTTCTGGCATTGCGAGAATCCGATGAGTTGCTGAAAAGCAAAACGGTAAAGAGATATGCAGATGTAGAGGAAGCTCTCAAGGAATTGAAAAGATGAATCTTGAGATTGTTTGGACAGGGCGCTTCAAAAAGGATTATAAGAAAGCGATGAAGCAAGGCTTGCCCATTGAGAAATTGGACATGGTGATTCGCCTTCTTGCTTCTTGTGTTGAGCTCCCAAAAGAATACAAAGACCATCTTCTTTCAGGTCCTTGGAGCGGGCATCGTGAGTGTTATATCCTTGCCGATTGGCTACTGATCTACAAGGTGGATCATGGCGAGCTTGTCCTCACACTTGCCCGAACAGGGAGTCATTCTGAATTATTGGAATAACGTGTGCCACCCATTTGTTGAAATGTTGTATTAAAATCAGAAAAAGTATCAGAAAAGGATATGGGCAAGAAACTTCATTACCAGGTTTATATTATTTACCGCAGTAACTGAATCAAATGAAAAGGGAGAAATCAAGGTCAAAGGTCTTAAAAAATTTTTGATGATCTATTTTTTTACTGGCTTTATTTACGCAGCTATGGTCTTCATTTCAGGTGGGCTGCAAGCTTTAGTCAGTCTGGGTTCTGGTACTGGGGTGTATTGTTCCTTTTTGCTTATATCCTTCTGTTATGGCCTTTCATCATTTTTTGGAAAAGCCCGCAAGGCCTGTTCCCGACTGATTTTATTGCGGTGGGCCTTTTCTTTCTTGGCATTTTACTTAGCCTGTTTTACAGAAAAAATAAATAATCGCGAGTTCGAAACTCGTATCCCGCTCCACAAAAGAATGACCGTTCCAAGGACGGTCATTCTCATATATGGCGCCATAGCCAAGCGGTAAGGCAGAGGTCTGCAAAACCTTTATCCCCAGTTCAATTCTGGGTGGCGCCTCCATCTAAGGACAGAGAAACGAATACAATTCTCTGTCCTATTTCTTTTCCATGATATAAGCGGCTTTGCAGCTGGTCGATCTGCACGATTAGGATGCAGGGGAGGGGAAAATCGGCGAATTATCAAGAAAATCTGATTTCCCACAGCCCGCTGAGCATACTGTCACACGATTACCTGATACCCGCACACGCGAAGTTTGAACCCGCACACGGGAAGCCTGAACCAGCACACGCAAAGCTTGAACTGTCACACGCAAAGCTTAAACTGTCACACGGGAAACTTGAACTGTCACACGGGAAACTTGAACTGTCACACAATTACTTGAACGTGAACACGATTGTTATGGCGCTGCAACATGATGACCAGAGATCAGCTGCGGGGAGTAGCTGAATCAGGCAATTTTTTTTTGCTCATAGTCAACGGAAAAGAGTAGGAACATTTACTAATAAATTGGGTTAATCTATTCTTTACTTAATAGAGTGGAAATACAAGGTTCGTCCAGTTGAACATAATTAGCCTTTTTTCTATACTGTAATCAGTTCTGAGTGAACCCTGGTTAATGGTAGCATTCGGAATAATACGACCCGGCAGGCCGACTCCACCTATTCGGTCAGTGCGGATCAGAATGTTGAAGACCGTTTGACTCGCGGTGTGTCAGTGTGGAGATTTGACGCAATGCTTGCAGATACCCCTATTTGCAGGCGAGGATAGGAGGGGCGATTCTTCTTATTCAGGGTCAGAGTTATGGCTAAGGTAATCCTGAAAAATGTTACGAAAGTCTACCCTTTTGGGGGCAGAGGAGAAAAGAAAATAACCAGGAAGAAGATGGAAAATCCAGACCGGGAAGCGCCTCAGCTGATGCACACGGACGACGGTGTGGTTGCGGTTCATGACTTTAATCTTGAAATCGAGGATAAAGAATTTGTCGTCCTGGTCGGACCCTCAGGCTGCGGAAAATCAACCACTCTGCGTATGATCGCTGGACTGGAAGAGATAACCGAGGGTGAGATTTTCATAGGGGACAGTCTGGTAAATCACGTTCCACCAAAAGATCGCAATATCGCCATGGTTTTCCAGAACTATGCTCTCTATCCTCATATGTCGGTTTATGAAAACATGGCCTTAGGCCTCAGCCTTCGCAAAGTAAATAAGGATGAAATTGACAAAAAAGTGCGAGTTGCAGCCGAAATCCTGGATATTACCCCTTATCTTCACAGAAAACCCAGGGCATTATCAGGAGGCCAGCGTCAACGTGTAGCTATCGGACGGGCGATTGTGCGTGATCCGGCTGTGTTCCTCATGGATGAGCCTCTTTCCAACCTTGACGCCAATTTGCGCAATCAGATGCGTGCAGAGATTATCAAACTGCGCCAACGTATTCAGACAACGTTTGTCTATGTTACGCATGATCAGGTTGAAGCCATGACACTGGGAGATCGCATCGTCGTCATGAAAGATGGTTTGATTCAGCAGGTCGGCAGTCCACAGCAGGTCTTTGACCAACCAAAGAACCTTTTTGTAGCTGGTTTTATTGGGTCGCCGCAGATGAATTTTTTCGATGCAGGTTTGGAAAAAAACAACGAACATTACACGCTGCTCGTTCATGGACAGAAATTCCCTCTGAGCGATTCCCTGTCACAAAAACTGCAAGAAACCACAGTGAACAGTGGAGATATTATTTTGGGTATCCGCCCTGACCATCTTGTCCTTTGTGCTCAGGATGCTCCGCGACCACACATCTCTGCGCGCGTAGAAGTCAGTGAAATGATGGGTACATTAGTTCATCTTCACCTTTCTGTTGAAGGACATGAATATGTGCTTGTCCAGCAGACTCATTCTTTAGACAAAAATACTCGCACAAGTTTTGTGACCGGAGAGAAGTTGCATTTTACTTTTAATGAAAATGTAATTCACCTATTCGACAAGAGAAGCAGAATGAATTTACTGCCATTTAATTGCAATTGATATATATTAATAGCAATATAATGACATAATGACGTGGTGCGTTCCGTTAATTTTCGTTTAGAATTGAGGCTGATAAATCATAATTATCCCCAAATTATACTTGAGAAGCTTTTGAGAATGAGATAATGTTAATATAAGCTATGTAACCAATTTCATTGTTTATCAGTTTTCATTTAATTTTTGCTGGCATATGAGGTGAAAAAAATGTACACTTTTGGAAAGTCTACACAGAGTTGGCATAATGAACGTGCACAGACGGTGACTTTTGTTGTGACAGATGATTGTAATTTGCGTTGCAAATACTGCTACATCACCCATAAACAATCTGGAAATGTTTTATCACTTGATACAGCAAAAACTTTCATTAACCGTCTTCTAAAGACTGATGAATTGAAATATGCTGAATTTCGACTGACATATTAGTAAAGAACTAGAAGGAGTATTGCATGAAATCAAAGATGTTGACATTCATCCTTTCCTTCTCACTGCTAATAAGCATTTTCCCATCACACACTGCCTTTGCGGAAGAGGTAATAGATTTTTACTTTACTGAGCAAGAACTTGAAGACATACCACGAAGTTCTGGTATTGAAAGTTCACTGTTCTATTATCAGGGTCAGGTGGCAAGGCTCGTCCATGAGGATTCCTACTTTATACAGTCCCTGGAAGACGGTGAAAGACTGGAAAAACTTGCCTTCCGACAGGAAGATTTATTCTCCGGGGAGCTCATGCAGACCAGTGCACATTTCTATTATAAGCAGAAGCACTGGTTTGTGTTTGCGGATCCCGAGAAAAAAGAAGTGAGCGTTCGTTCCGCGAACGAAAAAGGTGAACTGGATGATCCCATTGTCTTGCATGATTTTGCAGGGCAATTTTCTGAATTCGGGATAACTCTTCGCCGTGCCGCTGCCGACAAAAATGCGATTTTTCTTTATGCCGAGACGGATACACAACCGAGCCTATTTGTTTATGATTGGTCTGGAAATCTTCGTGCCACCTACGCAAGTACAAATGGTTTTGATATCGACGGGAAGGGACGATTCATCTATTCACAGGCACCGACAGAAGGTGAGCATTACGGTTTGTTCTGTGCCGGTTCTGAAGATCTGAAGGATTTATTTCAGAATAAAAAACTGTCACATGGTGCTATCCCGCGCTACAGTTTTGATCAGGAAAAACTGTACTTTCTGGATAGCGACCGGAAATTACATACTCTCAGCTCTGAAACGGGCAAAGAACTGGGTAAGCCCTATGCGTTCAACAAAGACAGCAACTACCTGGAAGAACTTCATTTGATAACGGATATGCTGCCGGCCAAAGACAATACGCTCTATTTCAATTTTCTCCACATTAATGGCGAGAATGCTGAGGAATACCCCGGCGCCATCATGAACCGGTTAGTGGCTTATGAAAGAGGAGAAGGTGCGCGAGAGGAGAGGGAAGTCACTTTGGTGCTTACGGCACCTTACCGCACCGACTTCATGATGGAGGCGATCCAGCGCTATGAGAAACAATATCCCGAAGAGCATGTTTTGTACGACTATGCCTACAATACCCAGGAACAATATCTGAATCATACGGAAGAGTACGGTGAAAAATTAGCGCTTAGCATCATCGCAGGAGATATCGGCGACATTGTCAAGACGGGTGGCGCTCATCTGGCATTCAGGAACCTGGCAGTGACGGATGTTTTCTACCCGCTGGGCGAGTGGCTGAAGAATAATAGCCATTATGATCAGCTCAACCCTGCAGTTCTGCAGGGACTGAACATTGGCGGAGAAATCCGCGGCCTGCCGGTATTCTATATGTTTAACCAGTACGAGTGGAACGAGGAGCTTGCGAAACAGCTGGGTCTGGAAGTTGACACCGAAGATCTGAGCTGGTCGGAGGTTCTGGATCTCCTTCCAATCCTGGAAGAAAAAGCTCCGGATCATCACCTCTTAGCGTTTGAAACTGCGGGGGCCTCTCCCTGGATGAGCATGGGTGTTGATTTACTCATCGTCAATATGCCCGACCTGATCGACTTTGAGAACCAGACCTTCGATCTGAATCAGGACTGGTTTAAGGATTTACTCAAACAGTTCAAAAAAGCCTCGTTCTCGGACAATCTTGTGGCCAAGAACATCGAATATGATCTGCAGGATCGTTTGCAGGGCGCTTTGCTGCGTCCCTGGACGAGTATGGATCGCATTCTGAGAGACGGCCAGGCTGACTTTGTCTCATATAACCTGGAGCATGCTTCTCGGATGATCCCCATGATCCGCGGTGAACAAAATCCGAACCGCATTGCCTACAGCAATTATATGTATTCCGTCAATGCTCGTAGCGAGCGGATTGACAGCGCGTTGAAATTTCTGGATTTCCTCCTGAATCCCGAAGTTCAAAGTCTGGATCTCACGACCAGAACGGTTCCTCTCAATCAGGATGCGCTGCGGATGATGCTGGATAACGCGGAGCAGGAGAATACGGTGGCTTCTTTCCATAGTGAGAACGAGGAACTTGTGAGCAGGAAGCTCAGGGAGTACCGCGAAGCGTTTGAAAAGCATGCCAGCCTGGTAGATTACCTCTACGATTTGGACTATCTGAAACAAGACATCATGGAACCGATAGAGCATTATATGAGGAATGAGATCGATTTGGATGAAGCCATCCAGATTGCGGAGGACAACGTCACTGTCAGGATTTTTGAGTAGGATGAAAAGGGCAAAAAGGTGTGCGACATGAAAGAGCGAAGACGGTACGGATTCTACTTTGTCCTCCCCGGTCTGTTCGGGCTGATCGTATTTTTCTTTGTACCGTTCGTGATCAGTCTCTACTATGCTCTTACCAAAGGGATCGCCAAGGTTCATTTTGTCGGTTTACAGAATTTTCGTGAGCTTTTGAAGAATCCCGCTTTCCAATTGGCCGGAAAAAACACGATTCTTTTCATCCTGATCGGAGTCCCCATCATTACTTTTATTTCTCTGTTTCTGAGTTTACTGATGGAAAATAAGCTGTATAAGTTCCCTCGATGGGCGATGCTGTCGCCCATGATCGTCCCGGTCGCGTCCGGCATTATGGGTTGGCAGGGGGTTCTTGGGAGAACCGGTCTGGTGAATCAGATTCTTCCCTTTCTTGGTTTGGAACAACAGGATTTCTTTTCAGATTCCTGGGCGATGAGTACGGTCATGTTCATTTTCATCATCAAGAATATTGGCTTTATGTGTATCATTTTCAGCGGAAAACTCTCCACGCTTGAACGCGAGTATAAAGAAGTGTTCCTTCTGGAATCAAGCTCCTATATGAAGTATTTCTGGAGGGTGATCGTTCCTTTGCTTTCTCCGACGATCTTCTTCGTCTTTATCATGGGCAGTGTCAATTCCTTTCAGATCTTTCGCGAAGTCTACGCTCTCTATGGTGTCAAACCGCCTCAGAGTCTGTATTTACTGCAGCACTTTATGAACAACAACTTCTATAAACTCAATTATCAGCGGCTCAGTACTGCGGCCTTCATTTTGATCATTGTAATTTCCGTTATGCTGATTGGTTTTCAACGAGTCAGCGAAACCAGGATTTGAGGTGCGGTTATGTGGGAGCGCGGTTTGAGGCATAAAGTTGTTATTAATTTTATCGTTTACGTCGTTGCGATCATCTGTATCTTGCCCTTGGTCATGGTGGTCGTTTACTCATTGACAAACCCGATGGAGGGAGGGGTAAGTTTTTTGCAATATGCGCGGGTACTTCTACAGACTCCCGATTTCTTTCAGGGTTTTTGGAATTCGTGTCTCTATACCGGCGTGATTTTGGCCTTCAATATCCCGCTTTCACTGCTTGCCGCATACGGCTTCAGTTATTTCCGTTGGAAAGGTCGCAAAGCACTTTTCTGGCTTTACATCGTCCTGATGCTGCTACCCTTTCAGGCGACCATTGTGGCGCAGTACATCACCTTGAGATTTTTGCGCATGCTCATGCATCCTCTTGCCGTTATTCTGCCGAATATCTTCGGAACATTCGGAACCATCCTTGTCTCACAGAATATGCTGGGGAACAGTCAGGAAACACTGGAGGCAGGACTAATTGACGGTTGCAGTGAATGGCGGCTCTTTATCCGTATTGTCCTGCCCGCTTTGCGCTCGGTTATTACGGCGCTGATGGTTCTGACCTTTATCAATAGCTGGTCGATGGTGGAACAACCCCTTGTCTTCCTGGAAGATATCCTGACCATGCCGCTCTCAGTTACACTGCAAACCAATGCTCGCTTTCGCCCGATTGCCTTTGCATGCGGTGTCCTTTTCAGTATTCTCCCGATTCTTCTGTACCAGTACTCTTACGAAGATCTGGTTCTGGGGATCAGGCTAAGCGGCCCGGTGAAAAGAAACGAAGAAAATGAAGCCTACCGGGAACCGAAAAGCAATAAACAGAAGGTTTTCAAAGCGATTCTCGTCTTTTTCCTTCTCATGTCGACCTTTACGCTGCTGACCCAGAAAGTGGAGCATCTGATGACTCCCGGCGTAATGACAGTTAAAGCAGACAGCGCCGAGATCAAAGAAGATCCCTATGATCAGAAAAGTGAGTCTTTGGGATTCTATCAAAAAGTGGTTCCCTGCGAGTGTCTCCACTATGAGGGGGCTGACTGCGTGATCTATGTGCTGGCAGAGGAAAAGTCAGCGCGTAAACGCATTGAAGTGATACGGGTCGCAGTCAGGGTTGAGGCTCAAAATACTGAAAGTGCAGCGGTTACAGGCGGATTTTCAGGGGAAGACCTCATTATACAGTACACCAACCGGCCCTTGCGTGAAGGCATGTTTGTCCGTGTCCTGGAAGATGGAGGCCATGAGGAACCATGAAAAAGAGGATGCTTTTTGTGGCCATTTTTCTCATACTTCTCCTTGGCGCGATTTTGTTCTTGATGCTGAGGGATATACAAAGGATAGAACCTCTTGCCGGAACGGTAGAACTCTATTTAGAGGGTGTCCAGGAAGGCCTTGCCGAGAGGGCAGTTATTGTCATTAATGACAGTGATCTTGTACAAGAAAATTTCCTGAATCCTTTTGAACGTTCAGACATTGCATCTGATGGCCTTGTGATGCGTGCACTAAGGATCCCCGATCACGAGACGCCTTTTTTCAAAATAAAACTGACTGAAATGCTGAAGAGCAAACTCCCCGAGATGGATTTGGACAGCCTTAAAATAATGGACTACCGGGAGTGCGCGAGTATCCTCAGCCAGTTTCCGCGCGGACTGATCTGGTTAAGTGAAATTCTTCTTTTCGCGCTTCTTGTCATTGTGATCGTGCGCAAGAGCATTCATTTCCACAACTGGTTCAAGGAAGAGCAGAAACATTATTATTTTGAAGAAGTGGTCCGGAATAAAAAGAATGCAATCTTAAGGAAAATAGGCGTTCTCCTTTTTCTCTTTCTCCCTTCGGTCTATCTCTTAAATCGAATCATCGACTTTCAGTTCGATATTCCGGGAGAACTCCTGCCTCCCCTTGATATTTTTGACCTTGCCTTTTATCTTGAACAAGCCGGAAGCCGAGTTCAGCAGCCTAGCCCCGATGGAGCTGAGTTCAATCGGCTCTTATCTCGCTGTGAGATCCTGAGCGTCCTCTACATGGTGTTGTTGATCTTAGTATTTATCTTCCTGATGACTCAGCTTCGAAAGATTGGAAGGAGGGTGTAACACCAATCGAATTGAGCTTGCCAATCCAAGGGCCGTGCGCCATAATTAGCTAGCAGCTAATCGCTAACTGTACATGTAAGTAAGGAGAAACTGTGAGCGTCAAACCCAGGTGCGTCTTGAAGCATGTAAAGAGGGCCCGTAGACTTAGACAAAAAAAGGGGACGTCTCAGGACGTTCGAAGACGTCCGAAGACGTCCATGAAAGTGACCTCAAGGAGGGGCGATGAGTCTAAGGCTGGGTGATTTACAAAAAGACGCGAAACTCAATGCGTGGTACGAAACCCTTCAGGAACGGAAAGCAAGTGGACAAAGTGTCGACGTGTGGTGTCATGAAAGGGATCGACGGGCTTTGCAGTCTGGTGCAGGAGCACTACGGTAAAGAGCTAAGAACCCATGACCTTTTTTATTCTGTGGCCGGAGGACAGATCGGATCAAAGGGGGCCGAGGCCAGCGCCATCCTTTACTCCCTCGTCGAAACAGCCAAAGAGACAGGCGTGGACCCCTACACTTACTTTGTATACACCCTCACCGAGGCCGCCAATCTTCGAGAGGCTGGCGAAAACGATAAAATTTCCAAATTCACACCTGCCCATTTCAAACAACAAATGCAGATACCATCTAACCGCCCACAGGTTTGACGGTTACTCCACGCCAGGCAGGAAGCCGGTTAAATTCACCTTCACGTAGGCATTGAACTGCGGTGCTCCTAAGGTGTTACTTGGGTTCTGAACATTAGGGATATCCCCAGACCCATGAGCATCATAAGGGATACTAATGCTGCCATACGTTGGAATTGGGGATTAGGCAATTATGCGGGTTCATTCTCGCAGGTTTCCCGAACAGGAATCTACACAAATTATCTTTTCCAACCTAATAGCAATGGCACTTTGTATTTCAACGTTCTGCTATATGAAGACGGATCAACGGCTGAAAACTTCTTCATTGGGGTTTACAATGAAAATGGTAGATTGGTGAGGACGGGCAGTTCAGTTGTATCTCAGAGTTTTCAATGGGGAACCTTTGCATTTGATAACTTGTCACCCACGACCTACTACTACTTTAAGCTTTACACGTCATACTATGGCACTGTTCATGGGGATTTCACCGTATCACGATAATTACTGACACAATTTGAGCTTCTAAGCCGTGCTGGGAAGGTACTGATTTCCTGCCCAGCATAATTTATCGTAATAAGGATTGAAAATAAGAATATTTGTTAAAAAAATACTTCTTGCATTCATTGCAACCATCGCAAGCGTGCTTAGCTTTGCTTTATGCCTTAGAGTAAGTGCTACTTACCTTGAGAACAGTGCTGTTCAATTATCCAATGCTCAAGCCAAGGGGCTGGTTGCAGTTATCAGCATTATTGTAGCTGTGTGTGTATTCCTTTATATTGAGCAGTTGCGTTTTGGAATTTATCGCCGTGCCTGGATTCTAATATCCATATTATATGCAATAATCTTATTTTACCTGCTTTTTATGAAAAATGTTGGAGACCAGGCGTTTAACATCAGCCCAGCTGTGCTCTGGCAGGATTTTAAGCAAGATCACGGTCGCGAATGTTTGAACAACGTCCTTGCATTTTTGCCCCTTCCTATCGTTTTTTGGGGCCTGAACATCACTCCTCATTTTATCTATGTTGCCATTGCATTTATTCTGGTAGAACTCGCTCAATTTAATTATTCGCTGGGTGCCTTCGATATATGCGATCTTATCTCATATTTTATCGCTTACAGCATCGGCCGACTGTTTATTAGGTTGTGGTCAAGTATCTACAATATCTTTTTCATTCAAGCTAATTCAAGGAACAAGCAAAAGAACTAAAGGAAGCTCCTAAAAGTGAAATGCACCCCTTCAGGAACAGAATGCACCCATCCGGCCAGCTTATGCACCCAAGAGAAGCATAAATATTGATTGTATTGATTCTACGGTCATAACCCATCTAAGGACAGGAAAACATCTACAATTCCTGTCCTTTTTCTTAGTCTTTATATCTGACTTTCAAGGCCACAAAATATGACCTTTAATAGAGGAACCGGACACAAAAGCCGATACCGTTTGCGGCACAGCAAAGATGGCAAAGGTCACAACAAGAATCAGGCAAAGATATTTTTTCAATTTCTACTCCTCCGGAACGATTCGTTTACGGGTTATCCACATGTTCCGTTGACTCGATATTAGGCTGGATAACAATGCGGCTGGGATAAAAAAACAATTTCATCGCCATAAGCAGCATCATACCGAGAATGATTATCAAGCCTATGACGATTAGTGCTCTGCGCTCAATCATCTTCCTTCTATCAATTTCGGTGGCATAAAAAGCAGTCATTTTGGTAAGCTGAACGGCGATTTCGTGCTCGTTCAGGTTTTCCTTGCTCGCAATAGCATCACCGATGGCCTCGTTTCCAAGCAACTGCTTGACCGGGACTTCCAGATACTGTTGCAGCTTGTGAAAGGCCATGACGTCGGGAATACTGAGACCGCATTCCCAGTTGGAGACGGTTTGTCGTGATACGTTCATCAACCGGGCTAGTTCTGCCTGAGAATATCCCTTTAGTTTGCGCGCTTCTTTTAAGTTCTGGTTAATAGGGCCACTTACTGCTTTCCTGTCCATGATCGGATCCTCATTCTCTACTTAGACAGAAGGACACGCTGATTAATGTACGTTATGAGTAGATCAAAAATTCAGAATACTGAAATCGAGATTTTCTAAAATTGTCTTATTTCTGCTATTCATTGTCATCTGCCTGGCTTCTTGCAGCCCGGGAGAGTCGACTGTTTCCAACTCTTCTCCCACTATTCCTGGCTCGCAGAAAGTGAGAAATTCCGCTATAGAAGAGTCCTCCGGGACAGGCGCAGAAGGGGAAAAGGACGATGGCTTAATAGAAAAACATACCATCCTGGAAACGACTTATGACACCAATGACCGTGCTGCCAGGCCAGCCGAGGAGAAAGTGCCTTATGTTGATTACGTGACAATCAATAATGTGCCTGTAGATTTGGCTAGTCTTACTTCGCTGGAAGATGACGAGGATGTCCAGGTATCAAGTCAGGAGAAAACTTGTTCCTTTTTTGTCCGCACTAAGGAAATAGACAAAGCTAATTATCTGGTCATTGACAAAGACTACCTGACCTCGTGGAAAAAACAGGAAGAGAATATGGGAGCTGCTCACCAAGGCCCCCGTGCTTCTGATTTAAGTAGTTATTTTATTTCTGCTGTTTCTGGTGAAAGTATAGGTGAGTGCTTGTACGCATTAGGAGCCCAACCGAGCCAGGAAAATATGGAGGGCAGTGAATTGAAGATGTATCTGCGGAAAGAAGGAGATCGTAAAAAGATTGATTTGGCTTCGTGTTTCGCAGAAGGAGAGAATTTGCATTTTGTCTTTAATGAAGAATACACCTTGCACTGTTTTGCTCCTTTAAGCCTGCTGAATAAGGATCTCATCGAAAGCCGGGCTTTCCTTTATGATTCAATCATCACTTATACGTCGGCACAGAACACACTTTGGCCTCTCCCAGATTTTTCCAAGTTAAGTTTACTGCCCGATGAACGCTATGTGCTGGAAATCCAGATTTTGGACTAGGCAGAAAGGAAAGTCGAATGCCATGGGTCTCAGGGAAGCAATGAAAATACAAGCCATTCGATTTTCTCAGAATAAGAAAATCAGGGTTTTACTTCTTGTATTACTTGTGGCCTTTCTGCTTGTTTCTGCCTTTGATTTGCGATATTACTGGCAGGCGAATGGACAAGATCCAATTCCGCCAGATTTTTTTCGCCTTCCTCTCCAGATCAGTCCGATTTTATTTCTCGTCTTTCTGACCTTAGCAATTTCTTTTTTTTATGAAAGCCGGAACATTGGTCTTCATGAAACCATTGTGACTACCGCCAGGGGCAAGGGCCGTGATTTCTTCTCGGGCTATCTGGCCCTGATGGCTTATTTGTGCCTTTTAAGCTTGCTGATTGTGGCAATAAATGTCACCATCGCCATCCATATTCACTTAACAGATCGCTCCTATCTGCGGTATCTGATTGGTATAACATTTTGGTTTGCGGCATTGCTTCCTGCCCTGGGCGTATTGTATGGCTTTGCGGTGACGGAATTTTTCCGAAGAGATACGATTTGGATAGCCCTTGTTGTTTTGGCTTATCTGTTTTCTTTTGCGGGAGAACAGCTTCTTGTCCTGCTCCTGCCGGTTTCTACCAGTGATTCTCCCTTTTTGGCAAAGACGTTTGCGCTTTTTCGAATCTTTCTTCCTGACAAAAAAAACAGCTATTTTCCTGACCAATTATACCCCGTCCTGACGGAAGAATGTTTGAAGCTAACGATTCATTTATGCTTGATTCTCTGGCTCTTGAGTATGCTTTGGACCCGGCAAAAGGTCATTGCCCGATGGATTGCGCCTGTACTATCCCTCCTTTGCGCTGTCTTATTGTTTTCCTGGTATACAACGGATTTTTCCCTACTTCCTTATAGCCAACAGGCCTATGCGCAAGATGCCTTGTTTTATCGAGAACAAGACAGAGCGCTGAGTAAGCAAGAGCCAATGCGGGAGGAGGAAACAGCGGAAGCTGCTGGACTGAAAATACAGTGTATTGAGGGTTCTCTTTCCCTTACTGCCAATTTGCGTGCCCGGTTGACTTATCACATAAAGTTCCCCGAAAAGGCGGCGCCCTTACAGGATTTCCTTACTTTTACCCTCTATCATGGCTATCGCCTGCAAGAGGTGCAGCTTGACGGCAGTCCGGTAACTTTTGTGCAAGAAGGGGATACCATTCTTCTTCCCACAGGGAAGCTTTCCCGGAAGCATGCTGGTGATTTTACAGTGTCGTTCCAGTATCAGGGCCAATCACCCCGCTATTTTGCCAATACCGAGGCCTGTTGTTTGCCTGGCTTCTTTCCCTATATGCCGCGCCTGAGCAAACAGCTAGTCTTTGAGCCGGAACAGACAGATTTTGTTGCTTTGCCTTTTCCTGATGATGTGGAATTCGCGTTAGAAATTTCCCCTGCAAAGGGACTTTTTACCAATTTGACCTTGACACCAGCAGGACTCTTTCATGGGCGTAGCAATGGTGTTAGTCTTTTTAAGGGCTGGTACAGGGAGGCGCAGGAGGGTCAAATAACGATTGTTTATCCTTACCTTTATTTGCAACGGGAAGAGCAAGTCCAGGATTTTTTTGATCTTCTGCGGCGCGTTCATCTGACTGAGAAAGCCGATAACCCGGCATCCTCTGTGGTTTTTTATGTCCATACTATCGTCAGCCAATCTCCCGAACTTCGTGCTGCTGATTTTTCCGATCATTGGCTGCTATCCGGGCCTTTGCCTGACCTGGAGGAACGTATCTCGCTAAAACAAATTCTCCCGGAAAAACGCGATTTGAAAAAACACTTAAATTTGATGAATAGCGATTTTGCTACTTTTCTTCAATTCGCGGAACGCTATCAGACAGAATTGGCCGGGTTAAGTGATCAGGATATCCGGAAGCAAGGGAAAGCGAAGCAAGAGCAATTACTTAAACTGTACAAACTTTGCCAGAGGCAGTCATTTTCCTTTATTAACGACAAGTTGGGGAAGTATTTGTTTGACGCCAGCGACGATCGGTCGGCGGAGTCCTTCCTGGATACGCTGCTCCAGGAACCGGCTGATTCTGTGGTCAGTCAATTCACCGTTACGGCAAACAAGGCAGAACTGTATCAGATTGTGGCACAGGGGGAAGTGCAGGACTCTTTTTTTGAAAAGGCAAGAAGCCGGTACAAAAAATTGAATACAGAACTCAATTCTCTCTTTGTTTCCCAGGAAGTGAAACAAGCCCATCGCCGTTTGCTGGCCAGCGATTGTACTATCCTTTACTGGCAAGCCAGTGAATCCATAGGACAGGAAGCATTGTACGAGGCTGCTTTGGCCTATCTGAAGGATACTCAGGACGAGCGCGACAGTGGGGAATTTCTCCGCAGTTTTATCACATCGGAAGCACGGTAATAGATAAGAAATAACAAAACAGCAGTAAACTGGAACAGGAAGAATATATGGCCAAGGAACAGAAACAAAACAGAAAAAAACCGATTGAGTCCCTTTCCGTAGCCCATCTCGCATTTTCTTTCAAGCGAAAACGGATCCTGCAAGACGTAAATTTTACTGTAAGTAAAGGAAACTATGCCTTGCTCGCGCCCAATGGGGCTGGAAAGACCACCCTTCTGCGCTGTCTTAGTTTGCTATTTCCCCAAGCTCAGAGTGCGCTCAGAGTCAATGGCCAGGCAGTAAAGAAGCGCAAGGACTATTTTGATTACCTGGGCTATTTGCCTCAGCAATTCAATATCTATCCGCAACTTACCCTGTGCCAGGGGTTAGAACTGATCTCAAGCTATAAAGGCTTGCCAAAAGAAAGTCTTTCTCAGGAAATTCACCGTGTAACGAAACTGGTTCATCTGGAAAATTGTCTTGACCAGAAATTAGCCACGTTTTCCGGCGGCATGATGCGACGGGTGGGTATCGCTCAGACTTTCCTGGGAGACCCGGACATCTTGCTTTTTGATGAGCCAACCGCAGGCCTGGATATTGAAGAACGCACCCGTTTCAAGTCTATCATCGCCCAGCTTTCCGGAAAGAAAATTATTCTCATGTCCACCCACTTAGTGGAAGATGTGGAAACCACTTGCCCCAATATCCTGCTGATTCGTTCTGGTCAGGTTTTGGGTCCCTTGTCCCAGGAGGAAATCAAGGAGAGAGCGCAGGGATTGGTTTATCAAGTAAAAGAAGAAGAACAGTCGGCGCTTCAAAGTCCTTATCTCGTTATCCGTCAATTCAGACGGAAGCAAACGCTCTATAGCCGCGTCCTTTCAGCGCAGTTCCAAAACATACCCAGTGTTTCACCAGAATTAGAGGATGGCTACCTGTGCATCATCAAAAACATACCATCATAGATTACGTCTGGCGGACGGTTCGGCATAGTAAGGCGATGGGCAAGGCTTTTTTTGTCACGCCGTTCTTTCTCTTTCTCGTCCTGCCTATGCTCACGCTTTGGGTCTATTTCCAAAGCCTTGGGCAGTATGGCACTACCACTCAAGGGGAGCATGACATTTTTCTCTTATATCAGCATACAATTCCCTTTTTCTCCATTTACTGGCCGCTCCTGGCTAAGAAAAACCTCTGGGAACAACCTGGAAGTGAAGTGTTTCACGCTTGCCACGACCCTCTCAACATAAGAGATGAAGTCGTGTATTTTCTTATGTATAGCAGTCTGATGCTCCTTTTCTTTCTCTTTCTATCGTTGTGGTTTGACTGGGCAATTTTAGAAGGTCTTCGTCTGGTCTGCATAAACTTCTTTTTATTCAGCCTGCAGCGCTTCCTTTTTGCCCTGCTGGGTTCCGCAGTGATTTGTTTTATTCTCTGCTTTTTGCTGTGCACGCAATTCCAAATGTGGTATCGCGCTTTCCCCAATTGGATGCTTTATTATCCACTGACCAGTTACGACCAACTCAAAGGATATTTAGTCTTTATTCTTGTGGCGCTCCTCCTGGAAGGTTTACGTTATTGCCTGCCCATTGCGCACACCCGTGGCAAATTCCCTGTCTAAGGTCTATGGCGAAACAGGCTGTGATCAAGCAGTTCAAGGTGAGAGTTGTCCGATAGATGATGTCTTTACAGACGATGCTTTATAGAATGAAGTTAATTGATGAGCAACCGTGGGGCAAGCTTGGTTTATGAAAATAAAATTTTGCAACATTATTATTTAAGATAGAAAAGGAATATGCTCAGGTGATTTCAAGCTTGTACAGATGCAAATAGGCACCCACTCAAAAGTGAAATACACCCGCCAAGGAACAAAATGCACCTCTCCGGCCGGCACATGCACCCAAAAGAATCGAGATCGTTGATTGTATTGCTTCTCCGGTTATAACCCACTCGCCCAGCTAATGACAGAGAAACCAATACAATTCCTGTCCTTTTCTTTGTATTCTGCTGGCTTTCAAAATAGAATGACGATGTTAAAAGAGAAGTGCTGTGGGTTCCTTTGCGATGCACAAAAATGCGGAATTACGTAAAAATGTTCAATGTAATGTTGCGATGATTGTGGAAACGGTCTAAAATGATATTGAAGAAAAATGCGGAATTGCGCACGCGAATGCAATATGGTGAAACTGAAATGGTAATTAGAAGAGATATTTATTTAAACAAGCTAATTTCAAAAAAACATAACAGGCTGATCAAGGTAATCACCGGGATTCGAAGATGCGGAAAATCATACCTTCTTTTTAATCTGTTTCGGGATTATTTGTCCTCAGAAAATGTAGCCGACAGCCACATTGTTGAAATGGCATTTGACTTGTACGAGAACATTGAGTACCGCGATCCGAAAGTGTTTTTCCCTTATGTTCAAAGCAGGATAAAGGATAAGGAAATGTACTATGTCCTATTAGATGAAGTTCAGCTAATGGGAGATTTCGAAGCCGTGCTGAACAGTCTTGCGCGAATGGAAAATGTAGATGTCTATGTGACCGGAAGCAACGCGAAATTTCTTTCTAAAGATATCATCACCGAATTCAGGGGGCGCGGAGATGAAGTCCATATGAGTCCGCTGACATTCAGAGAGTTTATGAGTGTCTATTCGGGAGAAAAAGAGAGCGCATGGAAAGAATACGTGCTTTACGGCGGCATTCCGTTGGTACTTGAATTTGCTGAACCGGAACAAAAAGTGGATTTTCTGAAACGTTTGTTTGAAGAAACCTATATTTCGGATATCGTTGGCAGAAACAAAGTGAGAAACAAGTCGGAATTGGAGGAGCTATTAAATATTCTTTCATCAGCCATTGGATCGCTGACCAATCCGAGCAAGCTTTCCGATACCTTTAGAAGCATAAAGCACAAGACGATGAGTCAGAATACGATTAAAAAATACATTGGGTATTTTGAAGATTCTTTTTTGATAGACAGCGCTTTCCGATATGACATTAAAGGGAAAAAGTATATAGATACTCCTGTTAAATACTATTTTACAGACCTGGGACTTCGGAACGCCAGGATCAATTTCCGCCAGGTCGAAGAAACCCACGCTATGGAGAATATTATCTTTAATGAATTAAAAGTCAGGGGCTTTAATGTGGATGTCGGGGTCGTCAAAACAAATGAGGTCGATCGAAGCGGAAAGAATATCCGTAAACAGAGGGAGATCGATTTTGTTTGCAATAAGGGATCAAAACGGTACTATATTCAGTCAGCGCTGGCTCTTCCGAATAAGGCTAAAAGAGAACAGGAACAAAGACCGTTACTCCTGACGCAGGATGGATTCAAAAAAATCATCATCACAAAAGATGCTCTTGCCCCTCTATATAGCGAAGAGGGAGTTTTGATGATGGGGATTTTTGATTTTCTCCTGAATGAAAACAGCCTTGAAATATAAAGAAAAATCACGGTTCAGGTATTCTTTCGGCCGGCTCATGCACTCAGAGGAAACGGAAACGTTGATTGTATTGCTTCTTCGGTCATAACCCATCTAAGGATAGGAAAACATCTACAATTCCTGTCCTTTTTCTTTGCCCTGATATGAATGGATGAATTTACAAAGTCTAAAGTTTAGTGAATCATACACCAAGTCTCATTTTGATAGTCTAATGGTATCTTTGTCGAGCTTTTATCTTTATTTATATTTGTTTTCCATTCGCCTTTTGTTCGTAACTCCTTTGTCATTTAGTTTTTTATAATCTAAATGAGAAGAAATAGAAAAAGCAGCAAAGCAGGTCTTTCGCAAAATCTGGCCTAGCACTAAGCTGGTTTTTTTATTGCCTTTGGGGGTATGTGAGGAAATGAAAAAGTTTCGACAAATTGTGCTTAGTATAGCACTGACATGTGCGCTTTTAGTGATGCTTCAACCTGTGAGTATTAGTAAGGCGAGCGGTGAGCTTAGCCCTTTAAATGCACCTGATACCGTTAGCAAAACTCCTGAGACACCTGACCCAGCAGATGCCCCTGATACCGTTAGCGATGATCCGAAGACACCTGACCCGGCAGAAGTGCCTGATACTGTAAGCGGAACTCCGGATGTACCTGACCCGGCAGAAGTGCCTGATACTGTAAGCGGAACCCCAGAGACACCTGACCCTGCAGATGGCCCTGATACCGTTAGCGAAACTCCAGAGGAGCCTACCCTCTTTGATGCACTCGATACTATTAACGGAACTCCCGAGGAGCCTGATCCTGCAGAAGCGCCCAATGCCCTTGATGAGATCCGCGTCCCCTTACTTTCCCCCACTCCTTCCAGCGTCAGTATCCACATTAACGATCAAACGGACCAAACCTACACAAGCTTTGCTGAGGCTATCAATGCCGCAAACCCAGATGACACCCTCTTTGTTGATACGGCTTCAGATGAAATTGAAATAACAACAGGGATCACTATTCCAGCTGAAAAAAAACTGACGATCGATTTAGGCGGTCAGACCCTGAAATCGTCCTTAGAGCCGAATAAGAATTTGTTTTATGTCTCTGGCGCGGGTTCCTTTACTCTTAAAAATGGCACTTTAATCGGAATAAAAAAAGCTGGCCAAGAGTACACAGGTCGCGCGCTCTATACTGATGGCTGCAACCTCACCGTTGACTCGGTCGAAGCAAGTGGTTTTGCAATTTCAGATAGAGGATCGGTTGTATATGCTGATGATGGCAACAACCCCGTTCAGATTTCACTGACCAATAATAACTTTCACGATAATCAAGCTCAATTTCACAATATATTTCCAGGAAGTGGCGGTGCCGTCAGAATTTCCACTAATAACCAGGATACGAAAACTTTTATCACGGGTAACACCATTCAAAACAATCTTGTTTCAGCGGTTAGTTATGCTTTCGGCGGCGGTATTAGTTTTACTGGTAAGGGCTTATTGGAACTCAAAGGAAATACAATTTCTGCTAACCAATCAACGGTCAGTGATACTACTTATGATCTCTATTGGTCCCACGGCGGCGGAATCAGTATCGACAGCAATTTCAACGATAGAGGAAAAAATTTGCACATCATCCTGGAAGGCAATACGATTTCTGAAAATAAAACTCAACTTTTTGGGGGTGGAATCTACTTTTTCCTGGATCAAAAAAATGGGGATATTGTCGATCTCAATTCCGGTATTTTTACCGGTAACCATTCCGGCTATGCGGGCGGTGCAATAGATTATTCATTGCATGGTCAGCCGACTTTGGTGCTTCATAATTTTTTGATGACCGGCAATAAAGCTGCGGCCGGCGGCGCCATCTGGGCTTGCCCGACTGTCCACATGGACAGCTATTCCACACTTGGCGGTGCCGCTTTGACAAATGAATTGATCGACTCGCTTGTAGATACAAGATACAAGAATAGTGGCCATGATATTCAATTTGAAGGTGAAAACACAACTATTTCCAGTATAAAATCAGTTAATGATCCGAAAATCCACAAAGCAACGGTGGTTGACCGCACTTTCACGGGAGAAAAAATCAATTGGTATGCCGATGATGCGGGTCATTTATACAAAGAAGGAGACAACCCTATAAACCTTAGTGATTATACCGAACGAACGACAACTTTTGGTTTGTATGGAAAAATGGAAGTTTCGGATTGGTATGAACGGTACAGGAACCAGGCCTGGCTGATTTTTGAAAATAATACGGCAGATGTTCGTGGCGGTGTCATTTCGTCCAATTCTGACATACAGATCGGCGAACCAGGGGATGTCAGACTTAAAGTTCAGAAAAAGTGGCTGGATAAGGACGGAAAGGATTTGACGGAAAATCTCCCTGAGAAGGTCAACGTGCAGCTTATTCGCAATGAAGGTCAAGCAAGTGAGTTGAAATTGGAAACGATCTCCTTAAGTAAAGAAAATAACTGGCAATATGTTTTTGAACATTTGCCATCTAAGGGTCTTGACAACGGTCAAATGATTGATTTTAGTTATTCCGTCGAGGAGGTCAGTGATCTGAAAAACTACAAAATCAGCTATCAAAACGAAAAAAATCCGACAGATGTCAACTACTCCATTATCATTAAAAACCAGATTAGCGACACACCTGAGGAAACAACTACGACAACTTCGCCCACACCGACGATTATTTGCACAACGACTCCACCGACAATCCCTCTTACCACAACAATTCCCTGCCCGCCGACAACGACTCATCCTTATGAGCCACTCCCACGGACCGGTGAAGTGAGCAGCCTCTTTGCACTCAAAGCCTTTTTAGGCGTGGACTTGCTGGTGTTCGTGGCTTTGCTGCTGCTGAGAAAAAGCCTGAAACCGTAATCAGAGCCGCCTGAATCATGCTCAAAGTCATTTATGACCAATCATAACGTGGATCTGTTTTGATATTTGAGACCATAAAAAGACGACCGGACAGTGATCAACCGGTCGTCTTTTTCTTTGTCTTAATTTGAATAGCATTTGCATTGCAATAGATATATAATAAATGTAAAAGGAGGCAAAATCATGAGCGAAACGACTAATTTCAGCGTCCGAATGGATAAACAAGTTAAGCAGGAAAGTGAAAGCTTATTTAAGGAGCTGGGCATGAATCTTACCACAGCCATTAACGTCTTTTTACGTCAGGCGATCCGCTCAGGAGGTTTTCCTTTCTCAGTAAAAATGGAGCAGCCTAACGCTGAGACGTTTCTGGCATTGCGAGAATCCGATGAGTTGCTGAAAAGCAAAACGACAAAGCGATATGCAGATGTCGAGGAAGCTCTCAGGGAATTAAAAAGATGAATCTTCAGACTGTTTAAACCGGACGCTTTAAAATGGACAAGAAACTTCATTACCAGGGTTATATTATTTACCGCACACGGATACAGCGAAATTGGAGCCAGGCGGGCTTGTGCAGGGGGATTTGCACCGTTTCGTATTTGTCTAAAATCGAAACGGGCAAGGCGGAGCCGTCGGAGGAAATATTGCGGCTCCTCCTGGAACGGCTGGGTCTGAAAAGCGATAAGGAATTAGAACGAGAAGCCGCTGAGCTTGCGGATCAAGCCTGGGAGGCCCTTTTTGAAGGTCGCCTGGCAAAGTTCAGCAATCTTCTTAAGGGAATCGAGCTCAAACGTTATGAAGCTGTCCCTGCCTGGCTTGATTTAGCTTTACTGTCTTCGGAAAAACCCCTGGATAAGGCTCTTGAGTTTTGTATGGACACGCGGCAGCTTGCTCAGCAGCGGATATTGCAGGGACAGATGGCTGAAGCGCTGCAGCTCATGCCTAATGCCTATACTACTCTCAGGCTGGGGAGAGCTGAGTATCGAGCCGGGAACTACACTGCCGCCATCCATACGCTGCAGACGGCTTATGAGCTTGCAAGCCGGGAGGGTATGGCGCGGTATATGCTGGAGGCCAAGCTCCTGCTCGGCAACAGTTATTGTAATCTGCAGGATTTACCCAATATGGAACGGCACTATCGGGTAGGGCAGAGGCTTGCTGAGGATCTGCAAGATCAGAGAGTGCTGCAGATCATTGGTTACAATACGGCCTCGGCCTGGATTGAGATCGGTCGCTATGAGGAGGCTTACACGTGGTTCTCCGGGCAGAAAGACCTCAGCATGATGGCTCTGCATAAACTCGCCATCTGCTGTGAAAAGACGGGCCGCCGTGAGGAGGCCTTTAACGCCTTGGAACAGGCAGAATCACTGGTCAGCGACCATATGGATTCCTCGCTTGCACGGCAGCTTTTGGCTCTAGTTCGGTATCGCCTGGAACACCCGGATTATCTTACCGAGGAAGACTATGGCACCTTGCTTATGGAGAGTTTTAATCGCCTTCGCAGAGAAATGCCGGCCGGTTATGCGAGTTTTCACCTGCCCTGGGTGCTCGAATGGTTAAAGGCCAGCAGGCAGTACAAGAAAGCTTGTGAGCTGATGGAGGAATTTCACAAAGGAACTTCACGATAATTTTCCTGAAGGATAATTCTAAAATGCTGTTAAGTTATTATTTTTAAAGAAAATTTCCCAAATATAGGGTATGTCATCTGTTTCACTGCATTGCTAGACTATTTGCAGAGGTGATACAGATGAAAACAGCAAAACTTTGGACACGAAATTTCCGCCTGCTCATCCTGGCGTCCGCTATGGGGGCCATAGGCACAATCGCGGGAGGCTTTGCCTTAGCCTTTTTGGTCTTTGATGAAACCGGCAGCACCCTGGCATCGGCGCTTATTTTAGCCATTCAGCTTTTACCGCACCTTTTACTCCCAATTCTGGTTGCGCCATTCATGGATCGCCTCCCCCGAAAATCTTTTCTGGTAGCGGGCGATATTGCAAATGCTTTTTTCCTTGCCGGAATGGGTCTGTGGCTTTTATTTTCTAAATTTTCCTATACGGCTTATCTGGGCGCGTCATTACTGCTGGCCTGCCTTGGAGCGGTTGATGATTTGGCTTTCACCAGCATCTTTCCCGAGCTCATCCCGGAAGGAGCCGAGCAAAAAGGCTTCGCGGTGACCTCCATGCTTTATCCGATCTTAAAGGTCGTCATGACTCCCCTGGCGGCTGTTCTTTTGGATACGCTGGGAGTGGCCTGGATCATCATGGCTCAGAGCGTCCTCTCTCTGGCGGCGGCCATCACAGAGAGCTTTATTCAGCTGGACGAAACGGAGCGGAAAAAACGTCCGGCATATTCTCTGCAGGCATGGGCAGGGGATATCGTCGAAGCCGCGCAGTATTTGAAGAAGGAGCACGGCCTTCGCAGCATCTACGAGTACATGGCGGTGACTAATGGCGTGGCCAGTGGCTTTTCCCCTGTCTTAGTAGCCTTCTTCCGTACGGCTCCGGGTTTTACCGCGGCCATGTACTCCGCCTTTTCTGTCGTAGAGTTTGCCGGGCGTAGCCTCGGAAGTGCACTGCAATACCGAATCAATATTCCTGATAAAAAGAAGTTTGGCTTTACCTTTTTTGTCTATCAGGTTTATGAAACGATGGATATGTGTCTGCTCTGGCTGTCTTATCCGCTGATGCTGGTCAATCGCGGACTCTGTGGATTTCTCGGCAGCAACAGTGCCATTCTGAGAAATGCAGCTGTGCAGCGTTATATCCCCGAAAAGCTTCGCTCACGTGTTAACGCCTTCAATAGCGTTCTGATCACGGCCGGTGCGAGTGTTTTTTCTTTGGTGATTGGGTTTCTGGGCGAAATTCTTGACTATAGAGCCTGTGTCACAACAGGCGGCGCTATCGCCATGCTTGCATGCTGGTTATTGATATTTGGCAGGCGAAAAGAGGTGCGGATGGTATATGATGTACAGAAAGAGAAGAAGATCTAAACTGTACGCGAGTCAGATGAAGTCAGTAGAAAGATAAACTCAGGAAAGAAGAGGGCAAATCTATGAGGTGGCAGGGACGAAGAAGCAGCAGCAACATGCAAAGCAGCGGACGAGGAGTCAGGAGAGGAGCGGCCATTAGCGGTGTCGGTCTGATTCTTGGCCTGCTGGCCTTTCTCATAACGAAAAATCCATTTGCAGCCATCAATATCGCCTTGAATGGCGGCGCGCTTCAGCCCGGACCTGTTGAGACACAGGAGTTGCAGCTGAACGCAGATGAGCAGGAACTCTACGATTACAGTGGGGTTGTGCTGGCCGATACCGAGGACACCTGGCATGACATTCTGAAAAAATACGGGCACAGGTATAAGGAGCCACAGCTCCTGATTTTTCAGGATAATACGCAATCCGGCTGCGGGATTGCTTCAGCAGGGATGGGCCCCTTCTACTGCAGTCTTGATCGCAGTATCTATATGGATCTCGCTTTTTATCGCATGTTGATCGATGAGTTCGGGGCCGACGAAGGCGATTTCATACTGAGCTACGTGATTTCACATGAAGTCGGCCATCATGTTCAGAACGAACTGGGTATTCTCGATCAGGTGCACCGGGCGCAGCGCGGCAGCTCGTCGGAAGCAGCCAATGAGTTGTCCGTCAGACTGGAACTCCAGGCCGACTATCTGGCAGGCGTGGTCGCACGCCATCAGGGCGAAGCGGGTTATCTCGAAAAAGGCGATATTGAAGAAGCCATATCTGCGGCCTGGGTGATTGGCGACGATGCCATTCAAAAGCAGAAAAGAGGCTACGTCCAGCCGGAAAGCTTTACGCATGGCAGCAGTGAGCAACGCACCCGCTGGTTTCAAAAAGGCTATGACGCAGGGGATCTTTCTGATTTTGACACCTTCGATACCGAAAAATATCCGGATGCTTCCGACCTCTGAGCAAAAGTACATCGCGATTTTGCTATATCCCGGAGACAAACAAGATGAAACAAGAGCCTGAATATCTGGTATTCAGCGGCGAAATGCCGCCGCAGTTTGATGAGGCCATGGCCGAACTCGGTCCGCTGCTGGGCTTTGTTCCCGCGTCTGAAGGAATTCCTGTGGAAGTTTTTCGGGCGAAAGCCGTCGTCGTGGAAAAGCAGGGACCGCATGTACGGATGGGCTGGCATAAGCCGGTGCAGCTCTATCGTGCGCTCTCACTTCTGCGCGGAGCGTGGGATCAGGATGAGTTCCGACGCGAGGAGCAACCCTGCTTTGAAACAGGCATGATGTTCGACGTCTCGCGCAACGCCTGTCTGCGCCCCGATACGCTGCGCAGTTTTTTGCGGCGCATGGCTCTGATGGGCCTGGATGTGGGTATGCTCTATACCGAGGACACGTATGAAGTTCCCGGCGAGCCCTATATCGGCTATATGCGGGGCCGCTATTCCCAGAAAGAATTACGCGAACTCGATGATTACGCAGCACTTTTCGGCATCGAGCTTATTCCTTGCATCCAGACGTTAGGACATCTTAATCGTGTCCTGCATTGGCCTGCAATGGCGCATTATGCGGATAACGATGAAGTGCTTCTGACCGACAGTGAGGAAAGCTATGCGCTTTTGCGGCGTATGCTCAAAGCGGCCTCTGCGCCCTATCGCAGCCGCCGTATTCATATCGGTATGGACGAAGCGGACGGCCTCGGCCTGGGGGCGCATCTGGCAGCTCACGGCTACGAAGACCCGCACGCCATCATACGGCGGCATCTGCTTCGCGTGAAGGAGACCACCGATGAGCTGGGTCTAAAGCCGATGATCTGGAGCGATATGTATTTCCGCCTGAGCTCGCCCACCAACGGCTATTACGACGGGGATCCGCAGCCTGAGACGGCGGGGGTCGTGCCGGGCGTGCAGCTGATTTACTGGGATTATTACCATCACAACGAGAGTGATTACTCGGCGATGCTGGAAAAACATCAAAGGCTCACCGAACGTCCGCTCTTTGCCGGGGGGATCTGGACCTGGGCAGGGCCGACGCCGGATTATGACAAAACGCTGGCGACGACGATACCGGCACTCAGCGCCTGTAAAAAGGCGGGCGTGCCCTTTGTGCTGGCGACAGCCTGGGGCGATGACGGCGCAGAGACCAACCTGCTCACCGCCCTTCCGGGCATGCAGCTTTATGCCGAATTTGCCTACACCGGGACTTATGACGCGGCTTGGCTGGCCCGGCGCTTTGCCACCTGCTGTGGCGCGGACATCGCGCCTTTCCTGGGCCTCTCCAGATTTAATCGGGTGCCGGGGATGAACTCCGCCTTACGCATGCCCGTCAATGCCGCCAAATTTTTGCTTTATCAGGATCCTCTCGTCCAGCTTTTCGCAAAAGATACCGAAGGACTGCCGATGGCGCGCCATTATGAAAAACTGGCGGTGGAATATGAGGCCTGCGCCGCAGCAGGTGGCCCCTACGTGAAGGTGATGGAGTTTTATACCAAACTTGCCCGCGTGCTGGCAGGCAAGTGCCGCTGGCACGAAAACATCAAAGCAGCAGTGGCTCAGGATGACAGGGAGCGCGCAAAAGACCTGGCAGAGGGTTTGCTGGAAAGCTTAGAGCAAGTGGAGGCTCTGCGTCTCAGCTGGCGCGTGCTGTGGCAATCCACCAACAAGGCCTACGGCTTCGAAATCATCGACGGTCGCATGGGCGCTCTCCGCGCACGTCTGGAAACAGCACACAGTCGTGTGCTTGCGTGGGTTCGAGGCGAAGCAGACGAGACCCTGCCGGAACTTAAAGAGCCAGGCCTTCCCTACATCCAGCGTGAGGGTGGCCTGGCTGGCAGCTATCTCTGGAGCGAAATCGTTTCCGCCTGCAGATAGCTTGATAAAAAATGGAATGGCTCCCTGACAGACTTGATCGAACGATTTGATCAGGCTTTTTCTTTTGCGATGAGGGCAGCTTTTTCTTCGGCGCTCAGGTAGGCGGAAGGAGCTGCTTCAACTCCACGCTTCCATTCAATCAGATTAACAAGATAGAAAGTGATGACACCGACAGCGCAGCCGAAAACGACGGGCAGAATACCCAGGTAGAAGCCACCGCCGGAGAGAACCTGCCAGATGATAACTCCGATGGTTCCGCTGAGAATAGAGAGTAAGCCGGAATTTTTCGTGGCCCGTGGCACCACAAGCCCCAGTCCATAAGCAGCGAAAGGTCCCGCACAGCGTATTGCGAAAGCGAAGGTGTTCATGGTTACCAGGCTGATACCCAAAAAAGAAATGGCCATGGCAATCAGACAGAAAATGACATTGCAAAGTCGTGTAATGGAAATGATTTTCTTATCTTCCGGTTGGCCTTTGTGCAGCAGTTTAAGATAGATGTCCTGAATAAACATGGTCGACATGCAGAGCAGGTTTGAGTCAGCGCTGGACATAGTGGCCGAAATAATCGCTGCAGAAACCAGCCCTGTAATCCAGGCAGGAGCATATAAACTCGTCACAGCCATCATGGAGTTCGAACCGTTTTCAGCTAAGCCTGGAATGTTGTCTTTTAAGGCAAGAGCAGCAAGCCCGAGAAGCGTTGGGAAAATCGCCATGGCGGCCATCAATACTGCAGACAGCAGAGAAGCGTTTCGAGCGGTTTTTTCATCTTTAGCACTTTCAAAGCGGGAGACCATTTCGGGACCGCTGAGGAAGGTGCAGAAATAGTTGAAGATATAGCCGATAATGACCACCCAACCAATTCTATCGATGCTGAGCTGGGCGGCCGGAAGTTTTTCAGAAATGGCCTGCCATCCACCCGCATCGTGAAGCACAATAGGTGTGGCAATAGCCAGTCCCAGCAAAATGATCATGAACTGAACCATGTCGGATATTTGATCGGCAATCATCCCGCCCAGCGTGGTGTAAAGAATCACGACCAGGCCGGAGATCAGGAGACAGACATTTAGAGGTATCCTGGTCAGGGTTGAGACCACCGAAGCTGAAGCCGCAATCTGAGAAGAAGTCAGGCAAAAGAGAGCGAGAATATTCAGAATGGCTGTGAAGGAGGAGGCCAGCCTGCCAAAACGTCGGCCAATAACCTCTGGGATGGTGATAGCCATGGTTCTACGAATTTTGGGTGCAAAGAAGGCGAGCGGAATCATGGCCACAGCAGCGGCAAGGACATACCAGACGGCACTCATTCCCCAGCTGCCAAAGGCTTTCTGGGCCAGGCCAGTCGTACTTCCACCGCCCACATTGTTGGCGGAGAGTGAAAAGGCGACCATAAACAGGCCCATACGTCGGCCAGCCACCATGTAGTCAGCACTGCTCTTAATCTTCAGCTTTCCGACAAGAAAACCGACAATCAACATGCCGAGCAAATAGGCAACCACAATAATCAACGGGGCAACTTGGACTTCCATCATATACAATCTCCTTGTATATCTATGTTCAACGGAGCCGTGGCACCCCGCGACAGGATGACGCCGGATCCTGAAGTCCACGCAGGAGTGTGAAACCGTATTACTCAGCTGTTTTAATAAGCTCCTGTGATGAGACAGTTCGCATTACAGTCCTGATGAATTTGCGCAAAATAAGTATAAATAAACGATACTTTTTATGTCAAGATAGCCATGAGAAAAAAGTTTTCGATTTTGACATCCACAGGGATGTTTTCTTGATTTTTCATCTCGCGAGTGAGCCGACAATGAAGTATCAAGGCTCATAAACTTTGCCTGTTGGAATTCCATGATACAATGCTGGTAAGAAGAGGCGAGAGCCTTGATTGCAGGGATAATCCGGAAATTTATTTTTCTGTCAGAGCTTTTTATTCAGGAATCAGTTTTTTAAGAAATCAGAGAAAACAGATTTTTCAGGAATTCAGGAATAAAGATATGATCATTTTTTACACAGGCACAGGGAATTCCCGCTTTATTGCGGAGGCAGCGGCCGATTTCTTGGCTGATGAAGTGACGGACGCGCGCCCGTATATTAAAACACATGAGGCTGGAAGCTTTGCTTCGACCACGCCCTATGTCTTCTGTTCGCCGACCTATGCCTGGCGTCTCCCTCTGG
Source organism: Clostridiales bacterium (assembly GCA_004556455.1). Lineage (GTDB taxonomy): Bacteria > Bacillota > Clostridia > Saccharofermentanales > DTU023 > SFGY01. Next base: position 65,766 of record SFGY01000002.1, read on the forward strand.
CATTCAGCCATTTTATTGAGGAGAGCCATTTTTCCGGAAGCAAAGACGCCTGGTTCATCATGAGCTGCGGTGACGATGTGGGCCATGCCTCGGCGTATATTCAAAAGCTCTGTCAGACAAAAGGCTTGCATTTCAGAGGCTTGCTGCCGGTCGTCATGCCGGAAAATTATCTGGCGCTTTTCCCCGTACCCGAGCCTAAGGAAGCCCGTGAGATCATCGTCACAGCTCTGCCGACCTTAAAACAGGGGCTGGAGCGGATTCAGCAGAATCAGGATTTTGCTCCACTTCCGTGTAGCCCGAGCGATCGGCTGAAATCAGGCATGATCAACGTGCTTTTTCGCCGCTTTGTCGTCAAAAGCCGGGATTTTCGTTCGACAGAAGCCTGCATTGGCTGCGGACGCTGTGTTCAAAACTGCGTGCAAAACAATATTGTACTGAAAGAACAACGCCCCCAGTGGGGGAATAACTGCATTCACTGCATGGCCTGTATCTGCAGCTGCCCTGTCGAAGCGATTGAATACGGGAAAAAGACCATCGGCAAAGCCCGCTATCGCTGTCCGGACTACAATGGTGAGCTTCAGGAATAAGTCCAGATGTGAAATGAGCTCATCTAGATAGAATAACGTCATCAAGACAGGTTTTTCACCTTTTCAGGACAAAACGTATAACATGCGTGAGCCAGGAGAACAAAAGAATGAATGTACCAGGGAATTAAAGAACAAATGTGCCGGGTCACAAAACTCTTTACAGTTATATGACAAAAATCACAATTTCGGCGAAAACTGTTATACTCTGAGCAATATGAGCAATAACTTAAATAATTAAAAATTAGTCTTGTAATCTAAAATTTTAAATCTTAGATCATAGGTGAAAGTGAAATATTAATGTAATGAAGAGGAGATCCTTCACATGAGTCATTCAAAGCACGTTCGTTTATTTTCCCCTGGCAAACGAAACTCCTGGCGTATCCTCATGGCCATATGTCTGGTTTCAGCCCTTCTCTTGTCTGTCTTCCCTCTGCCTGGACAGGGTTCTCTGGTCAACGCAAATGAAGTTGGCAACAATGAAGATCAGCTTTTGAAGACCCTGACAGGCGAAGTTGCTCCTCAAGGTTCCGGTGAGGAGGGAAGCGGTTCTGCTTCCTCCGGTGGTATTAACCCGGGAGAGGGCTCCGGCGAAAGTGGAGATGAGCCTTCCGGCGACTCAGAAGTGGTGACTCCTAAAGACGGAGAAAGCAATAACGGAAGCGAAGAACCCGGGCCTGGTGAAGAGGGCGAAAACCCTGGCGGAGAAACTGGCTCAAGTGAGAATCCGGGTACAGAAGCAGGAACAGGTGAAAATCCGGGTGCGGCAACTGGCACAGGGGAAACTCCAGGTGCAGAACCCGAGACTGGAACAGGGACAGTTCCCGGTACGACACCTCCTGAAGGGGGGACTTTGCCACAGCCCGGAACAGAGCCCGGTCTGGAAGGACTCTCGGAAGATTCAGATCCTATGCAGTTTTTTGCTGCACCTCCGATGAGAGGTCCGGCTCAGGCGGTGGATGCTAGTACATTTGATGAACTCAAAACGGCGCTGGAAGCTGGTGCCGAAACGATCAATGTCACTGCTGACTTTACCCTCAACGAAGAACTGAATGACTTAGCTTACACGGATGGCAAGACTCTGACCATTAACGGAGGCAGTCACACTCTTAAGGGATCAGGGTTGGCCAGCATGTTCCACTTCACGACGGCGGCGGACATCAATATCAATGCAATCACGATGGATGGGTCAGGCAGCAGCCGCCATATCAATGCGGAAAATAATACGAATTTGACACTGTCCGACTGTACTTTTCAGAACGGCTCATCTCAAAGTGATGTCGGAAATGCCGAAGGTGGTTCCATTCGCCATATCGGCGGCAGCCTCAGCATGGAGAAATGCACTTTTTCTTCAAACCAGGCAGACGACAAGACATCAAATCCCCTAACGGCAGCTCACGGTGGAGCCATTTATTCAAATAAAGCATCATTGCTTGAGTTGATGGGCTGCACGTTTAAAAATAACAGCACGGGAATAAATAATCCAAATAATACATCATTCCCTTATGGCTGTGGCGGCGCAATAGCTATCGACGGATGTGGCAATGTCCAGGAAAGTAATAGCACGTATGAGGGTAATCACTGTGCTGCGCCGAGCTCGGGGGGTGGCAGTCAGGGGGGATGTATTTTTCTTATAACGTCCACCATGAACTCCATATCCAGTCATTTTACGACGGCTTATCCCTTTAATACTGGCGGCGCCATTTATTCGCGCGATTCGGAATTGACGATTGATGACGGAACCTTTATCGTACCTGAAGATGCAAATAACACGGGTATCAGCGGTGGAGCGATTCAATTGAACAGCAATGTGAAATGTGAGATCACAAATTCTCAATTCAAAGAAGAGGGTACACCGCACCTTGGGTATGCAGGTGGCTTTATCAATGTAGCCAGTGGAGCGCTCACGACTCTCAATATTGATAACACAACTTTCACGGGGACCTACAATCCCGATGATGGCGAAAATGCTATGAACAAAAACAAGGGTGGGCTTGCCAAGTTTGGCGGCGCGATCTGCTTTGAAGAAGGTTCCATAGCGACATCGCATATCACTAACTGTACCATAGAAAACGTGGCCGCCAGCAATGCGGGAGGGGCGATCAACATCGGTACAGCGATGAGTGGCAAAGCGACGGTTGATCTTACGTTGAACAATGTCACAATTAGTAATACGGGGACAAGCTGCGATGAATTTACATCTTTAGATCAAATAGATCTGCCTATTGCAGCATATGATAATCGCCGTCCCAATTTTATTGGCGGACAGATTTTTGCCGGACCAGGATCGACGGTAAAAATCAATGGGGGATCGTATACGAAAGGCCGCTCACAACGCGGAGGTCTGATTTTCAATCAGGGGACGATGACCATCAGCGGTGGCGCTGCCCTTTCAGAGGGTACAGCACGGACAAGGCTGGGATGGTCATTTAATACTGGTCTCGGTGGTGGCATCTACAATGCCGGAGATCTCTTTTTGGATCAGATGACACTGAAAGGCAATACAACACAGGGCTCTCGAGGAGCCACGGGCCATCCGCTGAAAGCGGAAGAATATGGTGGCCAGAATGTTTATGCTTTTTTACCGATAACAATCACGCCTCAAGCGCAATTTGATGCAGGTGATATCCGCGTCCTCGACGGTCAATCCTGGATTAACCTTACGGGCGATCTCGACAGTGAACTTAACTCCCATATCAATGTTTCCATCAGTGAATTGGCAATGAATGATGGCCATGGTCTCAGCGAAACACCCATCCGCCAGATCGGCTACACGGTCGCAAAAGGTACGAATGGGTATGCCCCGACCCTCGATGACGCAAAAATCCTCCATTATTTGAGTAAAGTAGATGAAGCTTCACAGGATATTTACAATCAGCCAGTGGCCGAAGAGGATGATCACAGCGGTACCGGAGAATGGGACTTTGTCCTCAACCCCAACGCGAATACAGTGGTGCTGGGTCAGCGCTGCAAACTCATTTACCACGGCAATAGAAATGATCAGGATCCGGAACAGGTAACGTTCAACGGGAAGACTGGTGATGATCCGATCAAAGATCAGCTTTATTATTATTTCGCTGAGGGGGCCTCGTCTTATATCCTGAAAAACAACAAAATTGCCATTCAGCCGAGACCCGAACTTGAAAAAGACAGTGAAGAACCGACACGAGAGAATCATCGTTTCAAAGGCTGGTACAACAGTGATTTTAAACCCGATGGTCTTGAGACCGAAGCAGAGCGCTTTAAGTTTGAACAGAACGATCCATACCAAAGAAAAGTTACCGAAATTTTTGGAAGGCCTGAAATAGATATTTATGCTGGCTGGGATAGGCCTGTCAAGCTTCGTATTCAGGGTCTTAAAAAATTACTGGACAAAACCGATGCAAATGCCCCAAGAGATATTTCGGAGCAAATCAAAGCTGAGGATTATGAATTTACGCTGAGCTATGGCGCAGAGGGGAGGAGCAACCCGGGGATGGGCTTTGATCCCACACAGCTTGGCCCGAATGCCAAACTGAGAACCCGAAACCAGGCAGGAACAAAAGAGGGTGCACCCTTTGTCTTTGATCCGGTTCTCGAATTTACCCAGGAGGGGAGCTATTATTTCACAGTTCAGGAAGAAAATAAGGCCCCGCAAAACGTGAGCATAGATAAAGAACCGCATGTTTTGGAGATCAAGATCGAGAAGGATGAGACTTCGGGAAAAGTCAAAGTGACGATCAACGACAAATTTGAGTTAGAAGATCCCAATAAACCTGAGCAGATTTTCTTCGACAAAACGCCCGTGCTGGAGATCAGCAATAGCTATGGCAAACCGGTGGAGCCGAATCCGGATATTTTAATCAAGTGTCCACCGAGCTGTGTGCTGCCCCCTGTGGTGACACAGGCCCCTGTTGTAACCCCGATCACAGAAACGCCGAGCCGCAAGGTGCATCGCATCCCTCGTACCGGTGAATCTCGTGATGTGCCTCCCGTCGGCATGCTCCTGAGCCTGGCGGTGCTCCTCGTCTTCGCCCGCAGTAAAGTCAAAAAATAGCTGCAGGCGATCGTTGCAGAACACAAGATAAAGGCTCCGAGTGAGGACTGCGTGGCAGCTTCACTCGGAGCCTTCTCTTACTAAAATAACTTAAAACAGTTGTTTCTTGTTTCTAGGCAGCTGCTTCCGCAAGGTTTTTCTTAGCCAAAAGGATGGTCAGAAAAGCCTTGTTAGCATTAAGCTTTTCGTTTAGGATCCGCATGAACTGTGTAGGTTGAGGAAGTCCAGTCATGGGAGATAAAGTCAGCACCGTGATAGCTCTGCCATCGCCAACAAAGCTGATGGGCCAGTTACTCAGAACACATTTCCCAGGTGCACATAGCGGAGCTTTTTTGCTGCGATTTTCTGGAGTTCATTCAGCAGCGTGAGGTCAGTAGCTTTTTCATGAGCTTTGTAGCGGGGAAAATAGCGGCTGAGGTGGAGGGGCATGTCCGGGTTGATGTCGGCAAGAAAGGCGGCCTCTTTCTCCATGGCTTCGGTCGAGTCCGAAAGGCCGGGAACGATGAGGCTGGTGATTTCGACGTGAGCTCCGCTGGCCGAGGCCTTTCGGATCGTGTTCAGCGTGGTCTGAAAGTCGCCGCCGAGGCTGCGGTAGCCTTCTTCACTGAAGCATTTCAGGTCGATATTGAGGGCCGATAAGTGGGGCAGAAGTTCTTCAAGCGGCTCGGGGTTGATTTGTCCGTTGCTGACGAGAACCGTTTCGAGTCCGTGGTCGCGGGCCAGTTTGGCTGTATCGAGCACAAATTCAAAGTTGACAAGAGGTTCGTTGTAGGTAAAAGCTAGCCCGATATTGCCCTCGACACGGGTTTGCAGAGCGAGCTTTATCAGTTCCTCCGGCTCGACCTTCCGTGTCGTTGTCTGCAGCGGAGCGGTGGCTTCGTCGCACTGCGAAATCTCGTAGTTCTGGCAGAAAGGACAGCGCATATTGCAGCCCAAGCTGCCGACAGAAAGGATGTTTTTGCCCGGATAGAAGTGCAGCAGCGGCTTTTTCTCAATGGGATCAAGGGCGAGGCTGCTGAGATTTCCGTAGAAGAGTGGGACGATTTTTCCGCCTTCAGCCTTTCTGGCCCGGCAAAAGCCCAGGGCCCCCTCGCGGAGGGCGCAGCGGTGTGGGCAGAGAGTGCAGGTCATGGTACTCTGGGGACTTTTTATCTCAGACGGTGTCATGCTCATTCTTCTTTCTTCATTCCTGGAACTTTGCTGTAGCAAAGATAGCGCAAAAGAAACAACACACTGCGCTCGACGTCCCTGAGCTGGTGAAGTGACGGGTCAGCCCAAGGTGATCGGCCGTTTTTTCTTTTTAGCGGTTTTTCTCATAGCGCCTGACCTCAAAGCGGGAGAGCGCAAAATCTTCCTCCGCCGCAATACCAGCCTTGGCAAGAGCGATGTCGAGCTGTTCTTCGATGGTTTCAACGCCTTCGAGGCGGGGCAGCAGAACGCCGCTGCGACGGCCACGCTGAACGTAGACCCCGTAACGCTGAGGATCGAGTTCAGCCGGGGAAGAAATGTCTTCCAGCTCGCCCAGAACATCGACCGAGATATCGAGTTCGGCCACTTCGTCCTGGCGTACAGCAGGGAAGCGGGGATCCCCATTCGCGGCCGTCACGGCGTTGTAGATGATCTCCTCAGCCAGAGAATCCTGACAGGCGCACATCGTACCGATACAGCCGCGCAGAGCCTTCCCCTTGTGCAGACTGACAAAGCAGCCGGCCTGGGTCGTCAGCAGGTTTTGAGGAAGGTTTTCCGGGAGTGGCAGGAGAGCTTTGTGCTCGAGGAAATAGAGGATGCTCTTCCGGGCCAGCTCGGTAATATCCTGAGCGCAGGCCTCGCGCTTCGGGCTGTTCTGAGCTTCTTTTCCTTCTGCTTTATCTCCCTGAGTGGACGAGCGCTCCCTCTCTACGTCAGTGTGCAGGGCAGACTCAGCCTCTCCTTCAGCGTTGCCTGGTAGTGTCGATAACCGCTCACCTTCAGCACAGCCTGGCTGAGTCCAACGATTCTCATCGTTAGCTTTGCTATCTGCTTTGTTATTCAGGCTGAAGCTCATCACTGCATAACCGACACCGAAGGGACCTTCGTAGGACAGCCGCTTGGCGGTGACCTCATCGCCGTCCAGCGCCCCGGCTAAAATCTGGAACGAGCGCAGGCCACATTCGGCAGCTTTTTCGCAGAAAACCAAAGGCATATTCAGAACTTCGTCAAAAGCGGCACGAGAAAGGAGTTCGACAATCTGCCGGTCAAACTCCGGACCTTCCGGGCGAAAACCGTAAGGCCCATCTTTTCGGAGCACGTGCGAGAGATCGCCGGAAGCGACAAAAACGGCCCTGCGCCCCAGTTGTTCCAGGGCCTCACGAATACATTGTCCAAAAAGAAAGTGCGCCTCGGCGGACAGACCTGAAAGCCCGACCTGGACGAGCCTGAAATCGCGATAGCGCTGTCGGATAAAATGCAGGGGAACAAGCACCCCGTGATCTGCTCCCCCGATTTGCGGCTCCAGACCCGTCGCGAGGCCTTTCTCCTGGCTGATGCGACAGAGGCGTTCACTGAGCTCGCTATCGAATAAAAATTCTTCCTTGACTTCCGGAGCCGAAAAAGCGGAAAAATCCCCCTTGCCCATCTTTCCCCCAGCGACAAAAAAACCATCGGCATAGAGCGGGGAGTGGGGGGAACTGAGGACAATCGTATCGGGTTTCAGTTCGGCAATCTCATCGGCAACAGCCTGGTAGGCCGTCGTCGTCGCAGCAATTTTCAGCTCCTCTCCACGCCCGATTTCTGGCAGAATAATGGGCGGATGAGGAACAATATAAGCTTTTAACATCACATGCCTCCCTGGGAATCTCAACGCATGCGGCCTTGCAACGCAAGATCAATGCATCGGTTTAAATCAAAGTAAAAATTAAATCAAAGTAAAAACATCCGCCATTTATAATAATTTTTCTGACCACTCATTTTCGCGAAAACCGCAGAGTACAAGATTGTCTCCAAACAGAAGGGGACGCTTTACCAACATGCCGTCCGTTGCAAGCAGTTTGATCTGCTCCTCCTCGCCCATGTCAGCTAATTTCTTTGCTAAACCCATCTGGCGATAGAGCATACCACTGGTATTAAAAAAGCGTTTGAGTGGAAGGCCACTCATTAGATAGAGTTTTCGAAGCGTTTCTCCGTTTGGATGGTCGGCCCTGATATCCATGACACGATACTCTAAGCCATTTGCATCCAACCACTTTAAAGCTTTCTGACACGTCGAGCAGCGCTCGTAGCAATATACACTTAACATATTTAACCCTTTCTTCATGCACGTAAAATTAAGAATGTTTATCCTTTTTTCTTTTCACGGCTGACTTATATTATATCTATGTGTGTATGTGATTTCCCATTTATCTAAAAAAGAAAGCAAGCTGACAAATTAAATAAAACTGACAACAACATTAAACAAAACCTAATGTCTCTGTAATTACGTTGTCTTTTTTCCTCTTGCTTTATGATTCCTGAACAAAGGTTTTTCACTTATAATGTTATTTGGTTTTTTGAAAAGCTGTAAGGTTGCGAGAAATCACGTATTGAAGCTTACGGTGCCCCGCACAACAGAATCATGATGAGCATAAATCAGGACAGGAGATGAACATGAAAAGATTATTGAGCAAACATGTGCAGAGATACGCTATGTTCGCACTATTACTGCTCGCCTTTTTGCTTGGATCGGTATCCACTTATGGCTTTGCCGGAATGGACGGCCAGGCCGTAATGGTACAGGCTCAGGGGCAGGAAAATGCCGACGATGTGTTGACTGAAATGGATCAGAATGACCTAGTTGTTGACCCAGAAGAACCTGAAACAGGAGAAGCTGGAAAAATCCAAAAGGAGTTAGAGCCTGTAGATCCACCAACCCCAGAACCAGAAAAGCCTAACGACCCTGAACAACCAGTGGTAGTGGATCCTTTGAAGAATCCTGATTCCGAGCCAGGTGGCCTTAAAGAAGCTGATAAGGAAAAAACAATTATACCGGCAGAAGAAAATGAGATTCAGGCTCAGCCTGGGCAAGTTGATCCAAATAAATTCCCCGACCCCCCTACAAATGAAGGAGATACTTTCGGCTCAAGTGAAGATCTCGTACCCGAAGCCGTTCGAGGAGGTAATCCTGTATTTACCGTGACAAAGCGGCCTGTCGTCGACCCTGATGCGTCTGAAGAACCAGTCGGGGATTACAACACGTTTCATGATGCTATGGAAAATTGTAAGCAGGAAGATACTAGTAATTTATATATCATTACAGTAAATCGGGATTATACCATTACGGCAACAGAGGGTAGCTGGGGCAAGAGCAAGGTAAACATCCTGCTGCGCTCAGCAGATGGCGGGCCTTTTTCTATAGGGACACAAAGCAAGTGGGTATTTTTTACATTGTATAAGGATTGCAATGTACGTATTGAGAACCTTACTTTGGATGGCAGCCATCTTAGTGAATTTGTATTTCTTGCTGACAATGGCGCGCTTACCTTGGGTGCCGGCGTTACTGTCCAGAACTTTATTGATGTTGTTGAACAAGACGGCCCAGCCATTTATATGCAAGGCCAATCAAGTCTGACAGTTGAGCCAGGTGTTGTCGTTCAAAATAATCAGTCGAATACCACAGGGGGCGTCATTTGTGGGAATAGTGCTGATACGACCATTAATATAAAGGGCGGAAGCTTTATCAATAACTCATCCACCAAGCAGGGTAGTGAGGGTGGCTTCGGCGGTGTCATTGCTTCCTTTGGTACCTTGAACATCACGGGCGGAAGCTTTGAGGGAAATAGCGCCACAAATAAAGGGGGAGCTATATGGTTGAGTAGAAATGCCAAAAGCCAGATTTCAAATGCAAGCTTCCTTAACAACCAGGCGGACATAGGCGGGGCAATCTCAGCTTCATGCCGACTAAACATATCTCAGTGTAAACTGAACCAAAATCAGGCTAATTGGGGTGGCGCAATATATGCTCTTGGTGGAGACATCGAGCAATCGACCTTTAGTGATAACAAAGCGGGAAAAAGTGGCGGGGCGATTTATTCTGCTGATGCGGTGGCCACAATCAAAAATTGCAACTTCTCTGCCAATTCAGCTTTAACCAAAGGCGGAGCACTATATTTTAATGGTGTAGACAACAAAGGAAAGATTAAACCTGATTCAAAGGTGGATATTTCTACTAACACTTGTTTTAAGGGAAACAGTGTTACTTCTGAGAGCAGCGAAGGTGGTGCGATTTTCTATACTCCTTATATTTATCAAAATTCCATTACCCCAGAAGATGGTGCCTACTTCGGACTAACTATTGACAATACGACCTTATTTCAGAACAACAAAGCCGGAGGAGGCCTCTTTAATCCGCCAAGTAACTATGATAAATTTACGGATCTTAACTTCCACCCTGACTCGGATGTCACGCACGGTGTGCTGACCCGAGAGAGTGTTCTTAATAACTACGATGTCAATTTTAAGAACAGCGCCTGTCTGATCACGTATATCGCCAATGGCGGTGAGTTTGCTGATGGCAGTGAACAGCAAGTGGAAGAACATGAGATTGATGAGAATATAACGATTAAAGCTGCCCCAGGGAGAGCCGGATATCGCTTTATAGCCTGGCAGAGTAATCAGGCGGAATATCAGCCTGGCAATACATATACGGTGAAAGGTAACGCAACCTTTGTGGCTCAGTGGGAAATAATTAATCCGCCAGCCCCGCAGCCTGAGCCTGACGATCACGGTGTTATTGAAGGGCTGTCCTTGCGCCCTGTACCTCCGCCCAACCAAAACATCGTTGCTCTGGTTCCGGTATCAACAGCCTCTACTCCGAAAAAAATATATAATTTGCCAGCTACCGGGAGTGCCAGTCCTGCTCTCAGCATCTTCATGGGACTGGGTCTGGTCTTAGTCGGCCTTATGCTTAAAAAAAGATCCTGAGCATACAGCTAAGTGATCTGGACGCATTTTCGAACAGGTACAAGACCAAAATCCATCGGACACAAGAACCTGATCCATCCGAAGCGGCATACTAAAATAAGATCCTCCCGAGCTCTAATCATAGATTCAAGGTCCGAGCCAGGATGAATCGAGTAAGCACAAATAAGGCGGTGCCTTGAGCATATCTAAATGTAGCCTCAGAAATTTCCAAAAGGGAACAAGACCGGACGAGGGAACGTAGCATTTCTGCGTTCCCTCGTTTACGTTAAAGCGTAAGTAAGCTTTTTTTCACTCATGTTTCCTTCCTCCTATTTCAATCCACGCACCCCGTGAGGGGTGCGACGCTCGCCATAGCCATATGTGCTTCTTTCCGACAATTTCAATCCACGCACCCCGTGAGGGGTGCGACCTGCCAGTTGCAGGATTAAGTCCTCGGATTTTTTGATTTCAATCCACGCACCCCGTGAGGGGTGCGACCGAAATTATTCGTTATCCTAAGTACAAGCAAATAATTTCAATCCACGCACCCCGTGAGGGGTGCGACAAGAATGCTTCCCAGCGATAAATTGTTATTACTGATTTCAATCCACGCACCCCGTGAGGGGTGCGACAGCATGGTTCGCCATTGCTCCTGGAAGATGGAGAATTTCAATCCACGCACCCCGTGAGGGGTGCGACGTCAATAAATGCAACATCAAAGACGCCGCAAAAGATTTCAATCCACGCACCCCGTGAGGGGTGCGACCTTTCAGTTCGACTGAGGCAGGGAGAGCTGGAAAATTTCAATCCACGCACCCCGTGAGGGGTGCGACCCTAGCCTCCGAAAATCCAGACTTTGCAGAGAGAATTTCAATCCACGCACCCCGTGAGGGGTGCGACCGCAATAACTGATTGAATACCTCCAACGACTTTGGATTTCAATCCACGCACCCCGTGAGGGGTGCGACATTTTTCTTTCACCTGCGTCAGTGCTGGCATCTGATTTCAATCCACGCACCCCGTGAGGGGTGCGACGGAGCAAAACCAATGACAAACGAACTAACCATGATTTCAATCCACGCACCCCGTGAGGGGTGCGACAATAATGCTTTGTGAGACTTCAAGACATCTTGAAATTTCAATCCACGCACCCCGTGAGGGGTGCGACGCCGCCAGCGGCCACCCACACAAGCGCCACAAAAATTTCAATCCACGCACCCCGTGAGGGGTGCGACTTTATCCGTGTATTTTTCTGCTTTAGCTGCAACAATTTCAATCCACGCACCCCGTGAGGGGTGCGACAAGGATATCGGCTGATTAACAATAATTTTCGCAATTTCAATCCACGCACCCCGTGAGGGGTGCGACACCGGCTTGAGCTTCGAGCAGTGCGTGGCAAAAATTTCAATCCACGCACCCCGTGAGGGGTGCGACCTGGGAGGACGAAAACGGGGAAAATCAGGATAAAATTTCAATCCACGCACCCCGTGAGGGGTGCGACGATGAGGCCAAATTTCAGTGCTTCATCAGCGCTATTTCAATCCACGCACCCCGTGAGGGGTGCGACCAGCATTTGCAAAGGCGTCTATTAAGAATTGATAATTTCAATCCACGCACCCCGTGAGGGGTGCGACATTAACTGGCTTAATGATAGCGACTGGGAAGACATTTCAATCCACGCACCCCGTGAGGGGTGCGACCCTTCCCGAATACAGAACAGTCCTGTTCAAGCTCTATTTCAATCCACGCACCCCGTGAGGGGTGCGACTGTCCAAGGCTACGGCGACACTTAGCAGTGACGATTTCAATCCACGCACCCCGTGAGGGGTGCGACGCTTGGCGCAGAAACCGTAAAAGACGCCTGGAAAATTTCAATCCACGCACCCCGTGAGGGGTGCGACATGAGCTCGCCGAAACTTACAAGGACGAAAACGATTTCAATCCACGCACCCCGTGAGGGGTGCGACAAAACTTGCGCCGTCTTATCCTAAAGAATTAGTCATTTCAATCCACGCACCCCGTGAGGGGTGCGACGGCCTCAGCGTCCGTCATCCCTTTATCTCGATAAAATTTCAATCCACGCACCCCGTGAGGGGTGCGACGCTTAAAAGTGTGCTGCGTGATGTACGAAGTGACATTTCAATCCACGCACCCCGTGAGGGGTGCGACCAAAGTCAATTAACACATTGGCTGAGAATTTGGCATTTCAATCCACGCACCCCGTGAGGGGTGCGACGAGTTCCCCGCAAAGTTCTGATCGGCAATGTTCGATTTCAATCCACGCACCCCGTGAGGGGTGCGACTTTCCTCGAGTGCTTCTTCGCGCTTTTTCTTGAAATTTCAATCCACGCACCCCGTGAGGGGTGCGACGCAGCGGGTGATCTTTCACAAGATCTTCAAAAACGATTTCAATCCACGCACCCCGTGAGGGGTGCGACGTTGCACCCTCAAAGTCAGGAGATACCCCGGCCGATTTCAATCCACGCACCCCGTGAGGGGTGCGACAAACAAGTGGCCAGCTCAGGGCAAGATGCGAATCATTTCAATCCACGCACCCCGTGAGGGGTGCGACCTCCCATCAGTTTTACAGGCTTCATTGTCGGATATTTCAATCCACGCACCCCGTGAGGGGTGCGACGTTTACCTTATTTTCCATGTCCACTGACGTATAAATTTCAATCCACGCACCCCGTGAGGGGTGCGACGACGCAGTTTCAATATAAGGATGATTTTTTCGGAATTTCAATCCACGCACCCCGTGAGGGGTGCGACGGATTACCCACGGGAAACAGATCGATATCGAACATTTCAATCCACGCACCCCGTGAGGGGTGCGACGGGCGTCCCTTGCCCTTTGGAGGCCCCGGAACAGTATTTCAATCCACGCACCCCGTGAGGGGTGCGACACGTGCTGTTTATTAGAGACGATTTGCGAGATATTTCAATCCACGCACCCCGTGAGGGGTGCGACACAAAGAGGCCAAAGAGCGCGAGCTTGAGGAGTGATTTCAATCCACGCACCCCGTGAGGGGTGCGACAGCGAGGATCAAGGTCTGATTTTTTTACGCCCAAAATTTCAATCCACGCACCCCGTGAGGGGTGCGACAGCCGTTTTCAGTCATGGCCAGAGAAAACAAGGATATTTCAATCCACGCACCCCGTGAGGGGTGCGACTATCCGATGCAGCGGCTATCCCTGAGCTGGCGCGATTTCAATCCACGCACCCCGTGAGGGGTGCGACGTTTATGGTTTGCCTACGAAGCAATTGAAGATAATTTCAATCCACGCACCCCGTGAGGGGTGCGACGCAAAGCCCATTGTCGTTGACCTTATGCAAGGCATTTCAATCCACGCACCCCGTGAGGGGTGCGACCGCTAAATATAGTAAAATTCATGAATTTGTGCCTATATTTAGCAAAATAGGAATTCACTACTTCTGGCAGAGTTGCCTAAAGGGGTTAAATTCCTGGCAAACCAATGGCAAACCAAGTAGAAAAACGATGATCGCTAGAGGTTTGCTTCAAGATGCTTCTTGGTTTTGCAACTATTTAAAGCATATCTTAAAAAGTTTCATGGTTCCAGCGACCATGTTCAAAAATTACATTAATATTATAAAATCAATGGGTCGTCAGGCTTAAAAACTTCTTTGATGCCATAATGAATCACTGATTTTTGGTAGTCTTTACCAAGCTTGTAAATCCGGATGGAATCTTCATCTTTATTATAGATTTCTTTTATTCGCTCCTTTAATTTTAAAAGCTGCTCGGAGTTAATTTCACATTCATAGACGGAATTTTGAACTCTCTGACCATAATCAAGACAAATTTTAGCAATTTTGTTGAGACGCCATCGTCCTTTCCTTGTCTTGGTATTTATATCATAAGAAAGCAGAATATTCATTGTTGACATTATTTCCAGAAAAAAGGTGGATATTGGTCTAAGTCACCTCGTAAAAAACGTGCGAGGAGTAAAGCTTGGATATGTGGGACTAGTCCCCAAGATATTTTTTCCTGCAAAAATGGATGTTGAAGCTCTGTGTATTTCTGCTTCTGCCACTCGCTTAAAAATTTTCTTCGGCCATCTTCTGTGAAAATGACAGCACCACTATCCTGAAAAATGAAATCCTTATGATCCATTTGCTTCAGATTGATGAGACGCAGGACAAAACGGTCAACGGCCATCGTTCTGAGTTCTTCTTCTAAATCCAGGGCAAGAGAAATTCGACCTGGCCTATCCGTATGTAAGAATCCGATGTAAGAATCAAGTCCAACGGCTTCAAGTGCTCCTGCAAAATCCAAAGCGAGTAACGTATAAGCATAAGAAAGCATTGCGTTTACAGGATCCAAAGGAGGTCGACGATTCCTGCCTTCAAATGCAAAAGTTTCTTTGTTATTGAGAATCATTTGATTAAAAATGCCAAAATAAGCAGACTGTGCATCACCTTCGATTCCCCTTAAATTTTCTTCAGATGTACTTTGAAGCACTTTATCCTTTGACTCTTTTAAGTGGTCAATGACGTTTCCAAAAGTATCTGAATCAATACGCATCTTATATTGCTTGCGAAAACGAATAAGAAAATTCCGGGTATTGATAATTTTGGCAGCGATGATATTCCGGCTAATCGCAAGAGAAGCTGAACGATCTAATACGGTTTCAATCTGTTTTTTCCTAAGCAACACATTTCCTTCGGAAGGGGGGATAAAACGTCCATTCAATCTGCCATAGGGATTTAAAATCGATAGGGCAATAGAGAATTCTGTGCACTTTTCTAAAAGTTCTGCACTGATCCCGGAATGCGAAAACACCACGATTTCTTCCAAATTATGAAGAGGATAACGTTGGATTAACTTCCCATTTTCTTTTAGCGTGATATTATCCCCTGAAGCGCCAAGGAAATAGCAAGGATTTGTGACATAAAGAGTGTTTAACAGTTTTTTCACAGGTCCTCCTCTAACATCTCTTTCAAATAGCTGCTTGCAGATTTCCGATTTCCCAATTCGGGGAGACAAAGCTCTTTCATTGAACAAGAACGGCACTTAGGTTTTTGTTTCACCTTAGGGGTGTAACCTTTTTCCATATATTCATGCATTTCCTCAACCATTTGTTCGACCTCTTTTCGAAGATCGGACGTGAAAAGGACTTTAACTCTCTGCCTTGAAGAGAAGTAGTAGATTGCCCCTTCGGGTATTGTAGAAGCGGTCATTTCCTCGAGACAAATGGCTTGAGCGGTCAGTTGCAGAATATGGCTGTGATCCGTCCTTTCTTTTCCCCTTTTATACTCAAGAGGATAGATCGTGAACTTATCTTTCCAATGTGGAAAATAAACGCCGTTTTCATTTTGATGGAGTTCCACGATATCGCAGATCCCTTCAATTTTGAGCCTCTCAGAGCGAACATGCATTGAATGGATACTGACGATATCGTGTCTTTTCTCTATAATTTCCGGATCATCGGCTCTCTTATGGATCAATTGTCCATGTGCGGTTAGAAAATTTTCTTCCCATTGTTTTTCAACATGAATCAAAGCCCATTGGCGACGACAAAAAGCAAAATGCTGAATGCCGGAAATCATCAGATCCTCCATTTTAATACCCTTTAATTTGCTCGACTTTAAGGCCTTTATCTTCTAGTTCTTTAACTTTTTCCATATCCAAATGAACTTGATATGAGTCGTAATCTTCCACGGGATTTACCGGATCAAAGTTTGCTTCTCTAATGACGAGGGCATGGGTTTTAGCACTGGAGATAAGGCCCAATTTTGCAGGATGCTCAAACCAGAAAATTTCTTTTACCTCCATGGTTCCATCAGGTCTGGCAGCAGAAGCATCGTTCACAAATAGAGTACGCAATGCTTCTTTAAGAGCAGCAGCATCTTCATCAGTAAATCCTGTTTTTTCAGCAAAGTAGGGATTTATACTTCCGTAAAACGCATAAACGCCAAATTCGACGAAACTCTTTGAACCCATGGTATCGGATGATCTTTTGCCGGTTGTAGAAGCCATTCCATCCGTACTTCTCGTAATCTGCATTGTTGAGACGATAACGGGCGCCAGACTTTTAGCTAAACCGATAGAAACTGGGCCGCGTATGCCAATGGATAAATTATTGAAGGTAATAACTTGTCCAAAAGACCGAGTGTCAATCCATTTCTTGCAGCAATAATTGTAAATCTCCTCTTCGCTTGGCTTGTCTCCAAGTTCTTTGATATTGGCTTTATACCGTTCTTCCAGTGAAAAATGGCCATCATCGACCCGGTCTTTGGCCTGAACAAAGAGAGGATAACCTGCATCTTGCAAGCGATTGCGTATTTTTCTTTTAATGCAGACGTCACTCACTTCACCAAAAGATAAAACATCTGTACGAGGTAGATTCTCACTCAAGGGATCGCCATTCGGATTTGCGTCTTTGACCAGAAAGGTCACGACAAAATCAATTTTGTGATTCAATACTGCCATTTAATTTTCCTCCTGCATGCCTTTTTTGTCTTCAGCATTTTGTTTTTCTTCTTTATCATTATCTTTTTTATTGTTTTGATAAAAAGCCTGAGTTTGTCCGTAATAGCCAAAAAGAAACATCTCATCTAATGCCTCTTTTGAATCTGTTTTTTTAGCCTCATAAATTCTGGATATAAGTTCACCCATTAATTTTTCGTAATAGCTTGCTGTTTTTGGCTTTAGTGCTTTTAAACGACTAAGATAGGGCTGAATTTTTGTTGACAGAGTGCGATTAATGATCGTCGGTCGATCCATAAAAGCTGTCCACAGTCTGGCTGCATTGGTTTCTCTATCGTAAGCCGGATTAGTTTGACTTATCTCTTTCTGATCCATCTGTGCAGATTTTCTGGAAAATTGAGCATCTTTTTCAATTTTGTCATAGACAGCCAGAAGTCTGCCATAGAGATATGAGCGCTCGCTGCATGTTTCGTCTAAATAAGCCAAGTTCTTGTCCTCCTTTAAATGTTTTGGATGCTGCTGCGGTAAATCCTTCAGGTACTTTTGCAGGATGATACAGTCCATCTGGAACTGGATCGGCCAGTGCTTTTTGTAGTGGGATCTGTTTTTTGCATTCCTGGCCGCTTTTGCAGCCAGATCTGCGGGTATCGGTTTCCTCTCCATTACAGAAGAAATTAAATTTTCTGTGATATGCCCGGCGATGGCTTTGTTTCGATCCCCTAAAATTGTAAAGAAGGGGCTGTTTTCTTGCTCCTCTCCATAAAGTGTGTTGACGA
The DNA here is from genome assembly GCA_004556455.1 of Clostridiales bacterium. Taxonomy (GTDB): domain Bacteria; phylum Bacillota; class Clostridia; order Saccharofermentanales; family DTU023; genus SFGY01. The sequence continues at coordinate 83,527 of SFGY01000002.1, forward strand.
TTCCAAAGATTGGCGGAACATATAGACTGTAGGCTTGCTTTTGCATTTTATAAACAGGCCAGCCTAGCGACTGGTACCAGTGTCCCAGATTTTCAGCTAATTGTGAGCCGGGAAATTTTCGGAAATACTTAATGGCGATACGTCCCTTGCTGGTTTGCTCTAAAAGCATAATCTGGTATGAAATTTCATCTAAGGAAAACTTGCCATTTCCACAAATCATCGTGGCAAAATTTGTGGCGACCTCACCTCCAAAATTGTAGTTCAGCTCTGACACCTGCTCACTCGTCGGCATGCCTGTCAATAGGTTGTTAGATGTGTTTAGATTGTCGGGCTGAAAGTTATTTTCATTTTGAATATCATGATTAAACCAATTAATTAAGTAAGATCCTGAGCTCAAAATATGCCCATTATCCTTGTTTTCCAAAAAATATTTAAGCATCAGAAAGATCTTTTGGGAATTGATCAGTCCGATGTGGATGAGATCTGATCCATTGGAAAAACGGCCGCGGTACACTTCATAGTGGTTGCTTTCACCAACGACTTTGGCATTTCCCAAAAGACCTCGGTGTTTGCTCGTGAGGTAAATCTCTTCCCCAGAAATATCGCAGTGTCCGGAGTCTTTATCCTTTAAGCCCTCCAGTACATGTTGAATATGGTGCTGATGCAGGTCGCGATCCCTTGTCACTGTTCGCGTCCCAATCATTGGGTCGGAAAATTCAACTGAAAAGCTTGCAAATATCTCAGCAAAATTATATTTTTTGCTCTTCTTTCCATTTATTTGTTCAACGAATCCTCCTCCCAAATCACGATAATCTTGGCCAAACAGGGCGGGAAGAACATCTTGGAAAATATCATTATCAGGATTTAAGAGGTAAGTCACAATACTGCGCAACAAAGGTTGCGGATGTGCTGTTTCGTATTTGGCCCAGGTCTCTAGTTGCTCCAGATAGACTTGATGGTGTGCCTCCTTTTTTTGGGCGACTGAAATTGATTTTGAAAGATAAAGCAAATTATCTACCAGGGGCTGCGGCGCGATGTTTCTTGATCGACCAATCGACAGTTCTGAGACAGGAAATTCAAGGTAGACGTCCTTGGGCAAAAATCTGGCCCCTAAAAATTTACCCTTTTCATCGAGCAAGACCTCAATAGCGTCTTCGCCTTTTGATTTTTTACTGTCGTGAAAAATCGGTAACAGAATGGGATCCGTTTCTCCCAAATGCTGGTCGACAAGTCCTGATTTTTCTGCGAGCTGATAAGTTTCCAATAGGGAGGATAAAGGATTCACGTGAACATTCCTCCTTCCTGATATTCCGTTTCTTTTATTGTTTGCTCAGCGTATTCGACCTTGGGCATTCTTAAAGCCGATAAAGTGTACTGATAGATCTCGTGGTGAATATCGCAGTCTTCTGGTCTTACAAAGTGAATGTGACCATTTACCATGCGGGTATGCGTAAAATTTGAAATCAAAGGTTCTGTCTTTTCTTTTTTGCCTGCCTCACTTCTGATTTTTTCTAAGCCTGGATAATTGAAGGAGTGAAACTGTATGCCAAAATCCAGCTGCTGGTTTTCATAAGCCGTGTTGGCTTTTTCAAAATCTGAGGCGGAAAGACGTTCAATATATCCTATACATTCGCGGGCTCCTAAAAAAATGTCTCTCCTGCCGCCTCGGTCTAAAGAACGCAGAAGGATCTGTGTATGCTTTTTTTCATCACGATCAGAGACAAGATCCGGTCGGTCTTCATTCCAGATAAAATGGAATTTTACTTCATAGCACACATCGGTAAGATAAGTGTAGTAATAGCGATCCTGGCTGCCGTTGTTGAGAGGAAGTAACACGCCTTTAGTCTGAGTTCTGATGGGGTTCATGATCTTGCACTCATCAATGATATTGCTAATGGTGGGTTTCCAGTAGCAGGCATCGATAATCCCTCTTAAAGCTTCATAGGTCGGGACTGAGTAAGTAAATTTTTCACCGCCAGCCTTTGTGCTGGGATCCGTAAAGAGTGCAGAATCCCCAAAGATCCGACAATAGAAAGGTTTAGATTGAAATTTTTCTGCTCTTTCTGTCATAACAGCTCCTTTCTTGAATATTAAATTAACACTAATTATAAAATATCACTTTTATACTAACTTTGTAATAAACCTGCATTCATTCAATAAGAATCGACATATTGTTCTCCCCATCATTGATTTTCAGACCTAAATCCGGATCGTACCATTCATCGTCTAAAATAAAGATTCGGCGATCAAAAAGACTGTAAAAAGCCTCAGGGTGCTGCTCCATAAAGGATTGTGGAAGTGCAACGGTATAGATTGATGCTTTTTGGAGCAGTTTTTGTGCCAGAGTAAAATTTTGAGTTTCTTCGGTTTTAAAAAGTTGTTCCAAAAGCGCCTGGTTTTGATAGGGGACAAGTACAGTTATCTGGTTTTTCTCTTCAATCAGGCGAAAGTTTTCACTTGCGAACTTGAAATTTTGATGAAGAGAAAAGAATTTAGTTTGCGTGTCAAAATTGTGAAACTCAATGCCTTTCTGGGGAATCTTAGTATAAAAGTCATTCAAGCTTTCTTCGTTTGTTGAAAGGAGATTCAGGATTGATCGCTTTCCTGAACTTTTATGAAGAAGGTACATCATGGAAGTTTCGTTTTGCTGGTAATAGCGGGTGAAATAATCTTCTTTCAGTTTTTGGGGATCAAAGAGTTTGCTTTCCTCTTCGGCAAATTTTCTCATTGAGGCTAAAAAAGCATCTTGAGCTTTTTGAATGTCGGGAAGATTTTTCAACTCATCTTGTTGTAAACGGAAGGCAAAGCATTTCCCTGGGATCCTCTTTTTCTTGTACGTTCTCTTTCCCTCGCGATTACAGCGCCCTGCAGATTGAATGAGACTATCCAGTCCTGAGGCCTCTCGGAAAACAAGATCAAAGTCGAGATCAACCCCGGCTTCAACGAGCTGGGTGCTCACACAAATCAGTCGGTGTTCCTCACCACGACGATTGGCTTTCAAGAGCTCGTCCATTTGGTGAATCAGCTGTAGTCTGTGGGCAGGGCAGAGATTAGTGCTTAAATAAATAAACTTTATTTTAGGATCAGCTGCATCACCTGACTTTTCTAATAGACTTTGATAAAGATCCATTACCTCTGATTTTTTATTGCAGATTATCAGGGCGCTCAGGGCTTCTTGCATCTTGTTGTACAGGCAGGCAACAAAGTCTGTGGTAGAAATTTTTTCAGAACTGTTATTGCCCAACAAGCTATAAAACTCAACTCGCTCAAAACAGGAGAGCTCACTATCTTCTACTTTGGCCAGGGATTGAGAATTTTCACTAATCTTCTTATAAAGCGCAGGGTGAGCCATGACCGGGTGATCATAAATGGGTGTCGTCGCGGTGCAGTGAACGACAGTAGCACCCATAATGACGGTTAAAAAATTCGTCATTAAGTTCATATTGTAGATCACCTTGAGAGGTAAACTCTGCACTTCATCCATAATAATGACACTATGCATAAGCTTACAAAATCGACGAAGCTGACTACTTTTACCGCCAAAAAGAGTGTTTGTCAGTTGGACGAGAGTCGTTAGTATGATGGGACTTTCCCATGACTCGATAAGATACTGATACGAGGAAATTTCGTCCTTATCCTCCTGATTTTCGATATCATCTATAGGCCTATCCGGGTTTACATCTGCGTCATCTCGAACAACATTGGAATGATGCTCTAAAATATAATCCTGGTCACCTAAAAATTTTTTGACAGAGTCAGCACTTTGTTCCAGGACACTAAGAAAAGCCGTGGTATAAAAAATCCTCTGATCTTGGAAATTTTGAGCGTGATTGACAGCAAATCGAAGGACACTGGCAGTTTTACCTGCACCAGTGGGAAGTTCTAAAGTGAATAAGCCACTTTCGTGTAGCTTGGAAGCTTTTTTACATTCTGATGATAGTCGACATCTTATACGTCCCAACTCACTTGCATTGGCCTTCTTTTCAAAGTCCGAAGAGGCTTTTTCCATGTGATCCTGGCATTCGTTCCAAATATCTTGTATTTCTTTTTTGGAATATCTTCGATCCGGCATTTCACGAAAATAATTTGCGGAGTTGTAAATATCTGCTTCCTTCAAAATGGACAGGAGAAGACGGATACCACAGCCTTGATAATAGGCATAAGCCTCGGCCTTGTTAAAGGATGATTCTGCCATTTTCTGGAGCTTTTCATCAAATATCTTCCATTCATTGAAGGCTTTCTCTAACAATGTATTCAGGCTGAGGTCGAATTTTTGGGAAAGATTTTCACCATATTCCAGAGCTTCCTTCAGGTCTTCTTCAGAATTTCTTTGAAGAATCCGGTAATAAGGATATAGATAAACCTTTTGTCCCTCTATATCTTTGGGTAAAGAAAAATTGACCACATCGAAAAGACCATGATGCTGCAAAATGGGATAGGTTAAAAAGCAAAGGAAAGCGGTCAGCTCTGGATTGATCTGACCGTATTTTTTCAAGAGAAAATCATGTCCTTTAATAAAAAGAAAATGAGCCCCAGCCGAAGAATGATTGACCGTAATTTTGGCTCCCCGGAGGTATTCTTGAAAGAGAGCTGCTGCTTTACCCAGATCGTGGAATACGCCAATGAGAAAGGCCAAAGTACTCAGTCCGATTAAAGCAGCCATGTTTTTACAGTCGTTTCCCACAGCCAATAGATGATCAGATAAGGATTGTTCGATAGGTTGGTCACCATTATTCTTTTTTAAGTGGGCGAGTTTTAGAGGCATTTTTGATCCTCCCTTTTTGATTAATTTCAATAGTAGGTTAACAAAATAAAAAAATCAAGCCCCAAATTCTGGAAATCATTGAAAAAGAAAATGGTATAATCAAAAAGACGCTAAAAACGTGGATTGAAATAATAGTAGGTCATATAGAACAATTCATTATGTAACCGTCAGGATCATAGCAACTGACGGTTCTTTCAATGATCATTAATGAAAAGATATAAACAAATTGTCATCTTATATAGCAGCAGCTTTGTGAGCAGGTGAATACGCCACTTACGATGACAGCTTTGGCTCTGAGGAGTAAATATGGCGGAATTATGAGTCTTGCCGCCAGCTGCCAAATTCCTGAAAAGCTGAAAGATAAGAAATTAAAGGAATGAAAATAGACAGTTAGATGATGTTTACTTAATCAAGGGAGAGTTCACAATGTTTTTTCGAATGCCTTTCCGTGTCAAACTCGTGTTGCTCTTCGTTCTTGTTTTAGTCTTATCGGCGCTCGCCATTGCGTCCTTTTCAGTTTATTCAGCACGAAAGGCGATTGAACAGGATCAAAAGGCCGCCTTAAGTGAAATGACCAATCTCGTCACGAGTAACGTGACAAGGATGATCAAAGATATCAATACCCGGCTAAATGAACTTTCTGAGAATGAAGCGACAATGAGCTTTCTTGCTCAAGCTGATCCTGAGGGTTTGCCTGCTCTGAAGGATGCTGCTCAAGCCACCTTGCGCGGTTTACAACATGTGAATAAGCTTTATCTCTTTTGGGATAATGAGATCTATCTTCCTCTGGAGGAGAGGAAGATAGGGAATGATACGGGAAAGCTGACTGAATGGATAGAAAGATCAGCAAAGTATACTGCGAATACGCACTGGGAACTCCCGGTAAATCATGCCTTAGAGGAGCCTCATGAGGAAGACGAACGCTGTGTCTACATTATGCATCGTCTAAATGATCCAGAAGAAAAGGGCAGAACGGGTTTCTGGATGCTTGAATTGAGCCATCGTGAATTCCTGCCCCTGCTTCTCAGCAATCCAGTTTCCTTAAATCATCAGTACCATTTGATCTTTGACCAAAATATGCGCATTGTTGCGGCAAACCGCAGCTTTGATAAGGATTCCAATGAAAAAATCCGTCGTGGACTAAGAGAAGGCGCGGAAACACTTTATCTGGGAAATCCTGCCAAACGTTACTTTATCAGGCAACAATATGAAGGACTGAGCGGATGGACGCTTGTTTGTATTCAGGCAGCTTCGGCAGCTTTCCCAAGCAGTGCGGAGCTGATACGCCTGGTAGCCCAATTTACTGTCATAACAACAATACTCACCAGTTTAATTGTTATTTTTATTACAACAACGATTACTCGTCCTATACATGCGGTAAGGAAGGCGATGAAGAAATTTGTGGAAGGCGATTTCTCCGTCCGTGTGCATCCCAGGGGAACGGATGAAATGGGACAGCTGATGCGCTCTTTCAATTCGATGGCCGATCAGATTGACCACTTAATTCATGAGGTTTATCTCAGTCAGATTGCTTATAAAGAAGCGAAAATTTCGGCTCTTCAAGCTCAGATCAACCCTCATTTTCTTTATAACACGCTGGATAGTATGCAATGGTTGCTTATTTCACATGGAGAGCTGGAGGTTGCAGAGGCGATTGCAGCCCTTGGTGAAATTTTTCGCTATTCGACAGATGCGGATGAAGCCTTTGTGCGATTGGAGCAGGAATTACATTTTTTGAAAGACTATCTGAATATTCAAAAATTTCGTTTGGAAGAGAAGCTGTCAGTCACCTGGAACATGCCCGAAGACCTTCTAAGCTTCATTGTACCAAGACTTATTTTACAGCCGTTGATTGAGAATGCGATAAAATATGGAGCAAGTTCAGATGGAAAAATAAACCTGACGATCGCAGTCCGGGAAGTCGATGAAAAGTTGGAGATTTCTGTCAGAGATTGCGGTCATGGTTTTGATGCAAGCAAAGCTTTAAACATTAAAAAGATGATAAAAGCGGACGGAAGTTTTTCGGAAAAGCATGGCTTGAGAAATATTAATAAACGCTTGAATTTACTTTTTGGTGAAGCTTTCGGCTTGAATTTTCAGTCGGAACCAGGAAAAGGCAGTTGCTTCTGGATTCTTCTGCCCAAGTTGAGAAATATCCCCAGGAAAAGAGAGGAAGGAAATCTCGTATGAACGTTGTTTTTGTAGATGATGAGCCAAAAATTCGCGAGGGCCTTTCTGCTTACCTGAAAAACTGTCCGGATATCAGCCGTGTCGATGCTTTTTCAAGTTCTGAGGGTTGTCTTGATTTTCTTTCGTCAAATGCTGCGGATTTGCTTATCACAGATATCAAAATGCCAGGAGCCTCAGGGCTTGATCTCATCCAGGAGCTTCGCAGAATCTATCCCAAAATGGATATTATTATCCTCAGCGGCTATGGCCGTTTTGACTATGCAAAACGTGCCATTGAGCTGGGTGTCCGCCGCTTTTTGACAAAGCCAACGAATCTGAAAGAACTTGAACACGTTATCCATGAAATAGCAGTAGAAAAAATGGATTATCCACTGTCTGACAACCTCATGGTTCAGAAGGTTATTCAATGCATTCATGCAAGATATATGGAAGCGATCACCCTGAAAGACTTGGCTGAGGAAGCTTTTATCAGCCCCAATTATCTATGTCGTCGTTTCAAAGAAGTGACCGGCACAAGTCCCCTGCAATATCTGGCTAAACTTCGCATGGATAAAGCAGCCGAATTGCTTCTGAACAGCCCGTTGAGCATAAGTGAAATTGCTGAACGTGTAGGCTTTTCTGACAGCCGTTACTTTAGCAAGCAGTTTAAAAGGTGGAAAGGCCAGACGCCTCAGGATTTCCGTCGCCGCCACCAGGACTCTTCATCCAGATAGCGTGTCGCCTGATCACATATTGTGCGCATATAAAGATAATATTTTCCCCATAAAGATATTTTTGTTAATTGTTCAACTTGTACAGATACAGTAAATTAAAAGCACATAATTTTTACAAATTGTGTGAAAGGAGCTTCTGTATGAAAAAATATTCTCGAGTATTATCCATCCTGCTATCTCTTGTATTACTGCTGAGCCTTGCGGCTTGCAGTAAGCCTTCAAACCCTTCGCCTGAGACAAAAACGAAGGGAGAAGAGAGTTCGGAAACACAAGCTGATGTCACAAAAGCCGAAGACAAGAGTAATGATCAAGAGGCCGTTGCAGGTAAAGCTGAAGATAAAAGTAAAGGACAAAAGGCGATTGAGGATTACAAAATTGTTCTGATTCTGCCTGGCCCCATCAACGATCAGAGCTGGAATGCTACGAACTACGCGGGATTGCTGGCATGCAACAAACAGCTTGGCACCAAAATGGAGTATGTTGAAAATGTCCAGTCTTCAGATTATGAATCCACTTTCAGAGAATATGCCGAGCGCAAATATGATTTAATTATGGCTGCCGGTTCGCAGTTTGATGAACCTGCAGCTGCTGTGGCTCCCAACTATCCGGAATCTACCTTCTGTGTGGTGAATGGTTCAAGAGCGGACAGTGAGAACGTGGCCCCCATTTTTCCTAAAGAATATGAAGCCAGTTATCTTGCCGGGATTATTGCCGGTTATACCAGCAGCAACGGAAATTTTGCCACAATCGGAGGCTTCCCTAATAAACCGATGGAGCATCTCCTTGATGTTTATGAGGCGACCGCAGTGCGCATAGCAGGAGAACGCAAGATTGAAGGCGCTAAAGCGACGAGAGCTTATGCGAATAGCTGGGATGATGTAGCGCTGGGCAAACAGATGGCCGCACAGATGATTGACAGCGGAGCGGATACACTCTTTGTCTATGCCAATGAGGTTGGCCTGGGTTCTATTGAAGCGGCAAAAAATGCGGGCGTCAACTTTGTAGGCTTTTCCAGTGACCAGAATTCCGTGGCACCAGGGACGGTAGTCGCCTCAGTTCTTTTCGATTTTGAAAATTTCTATGTGTGGGCTATTAAGCAATACACGGAAGGTCAGCTTCAAGGCAAAATGGTTCATGAAGCAGGGATTAAAGAAGATATCTTTAAGCCGATCTATACTGATTCCATCTCGCAGGAGATTAAAGATGCTGTTGATCAGGCCGTTCAAGATTACAAAGCAGATAAGACAGATTTAACCGTGCTTTTTAAAGATAAATAAATTCGAGAGAAGAGCAAGTTAGAATTTTCAGTGGCGGACAGCGGCTGAATGAAGCTGCTGTCCGCTGTTATTTCAACATAGGAGCGATGAAGATGACGGATATTAGCCCAGGCTGGTCACAAATTGATCTGTGTCAAATCTCAAAGCGTTTCGCAAGAGTACAAGCCAACGAAGAGGTAAGTTTCTCCATTCATCGCGGTGAAGTTCTGGCGCTGCTTGGCGAGAACGGTGCTGGTAAAAGTACCATCATGAAAATTCTCTATGGCTTGTATCAGGCAGATAGCGGAGAAATAAAAATTGACGGACAAACTGTAGCCGTGAACGGGCCTGCAGATGCCTTAAAATACGGCATAGGCATGATCCAACAGCATTTTTCCCTTGTACCAGCCCATACGGTCACGGAAAACATTATTTTAGGTAAGGTTCGGGGAAAAATTGATTTCCGTGCGCAAGCTGCAAAAATCAAAGAAATTTCAGACCGCTATGGCTTTCCGCTTGAACCCGCTGCTAAAGTCGAAGACCTCGACGTGGGTATTCAGCAAAAGGTCGAAATTGTCAAAGCTCTTTTTTCTCATACTTCACTTTTAATCATGGATGAACCAACGGCAGTTCTAACGCCACAGGAAGCGGATCAGCTGCTCGTCTTTATCCGCCAGTATGCTAAAGATGGGAATGCGGTGGTTTTAATCACCCACAAATTGCGTGAGGTTCTGGATGTTGCTGACCGCATAGTGGTTATGCGTAACGGTAAAGTTTGGGGCGATATTCCACGCGCTGAGGCAGATGAGGTGAAGCTTTCCCAAATAATGATTGGACATGAGCTCTCCGCGCTGCAAAAAAGACATTTTGATCGGGGAACTTCAACAGATAGCGGCCTGGTGCTTGAAAATGTAACGCTTCGTCATCAGAACCTTTGTGTTTTAGATCACATCAATTTCAAAATAAATGCAGGTGAAATCCTCGGAATTGCAGGGGTAAGCGGGAATGGACAGGAGGAACTTTGTGAGTTGATCTGTGGCCTCAGATCGGCGGATGAAGGCGATATTTTCCTTAATGGAGTTCCTTTAAATGGGATGTCACTTCGTGAACGGATGCACCAGGGTATCGGTTACGTACCGGTAGATCGTTACCGCGATGCTTTAGTGATGCCAATGAATCTGATGGAAAATCTCTACCTGAAGTCCTCCTTTGATCCTGCATGGCACAACGGGCCGTTTATCAATCAAAAGCTTCTGACGAGTGAGTCTCAGAAAGCCATTCTGGATTACCAGGTCAAAACTCCTGGACCAGAAATCAGAGCCGGTAGTCTTTCCGGAGGAAATCAGCAGAAATGGGTATTGGCAAGAGAAATGCGTCTTGCCCATCATTTGTTAGTGCTGAATCAGCCAACAAGAGGCCTGGATTTAGGGGCGATTCATTATATTCAGGAGCAGATTCTTGATGCAGCTGCACGGGGTATAGCTATCCTTTTGATATCAACGGAATTATCTGAGATTTTCAAACTGAGTGATCGAATCGGCATCATGTATAAAGGAAAAATCATGGGTGTTTTTACTCCGGACAGGCTCAATACAGAGAGTGTGGGTCTCATGATGGCCGGTATTATGCCAGCCGATTTAAAAGAAGTATAGGACAGCACAGGAAAGGAGCTATGAATGGCTAACAAGTTAAACCATCACAACGAAACCACTGTGTTAGTCTGGACGAATGCAGTAGCAGTGAGCTTGGGACTGATCATCTGTGGCTTAATGCTCTTATTTTTAAAAATTAACCCGCTTAATGTCTTTGGCCAGGCCTTGAAAACGATCTTTACAGATGCTTATACCGGCGCAGAAGTTTTTCTAAAAGCAACGCCTTTAATATTTACTGCACTTTCCTTTGCCTTTACCTATAAGGCCAGTCTGTACAATATCGGTGCACAGGGGCAGTTTTACGCAGGGGCCATCGCCTCAATTGCGCTGTCCCTGCAACTAGAGGGAAAAGTATCAACATTCACACTTTTGCTGCTTTCGCTTCTTGCCGCTTTACTGGCCGGAGGTTTGATCGGCGGGCTTATCGGTTTTCTGAAAGCTCGCTTCCAGGCTAATGAATTTTTAGTCTCCATGATGTCGACCTATGCGGTCATAGCCTTCATGAATTATCTTTTGCGGACGGCGCTTAAAGAAAATAAAGGCGAATATCCACAAACTGATGCCCTTGGAAGGGCGGCCTGGATTCCATCTTTTATCCCGGGAACACGCTTACACTATGGCTTTATTCTCGCCATCCTTACGGCCATAGGTATATGGGTTCTGCTTAACAAAACTCCGTTTGGTTTTCGGGTGCGATCTGTTGGCTATAATCAGCGGGCCACAGAGCTTGCAGGAATTAAAGCGCCCGCTATCTTTATCATGACCTTTTTTATCAGCGGCGCTTTGTCCGGGATGGCTGGATTTACCGAAATAAACGGTGTGCAGCATATGCTGATTCAGGACTTTAATCCCTTCATCGGCGCAGCAGGATTGGGCATTGCCATTTTGGCAAATGCAAATCCCATCGCCATCATTTTTGCCTCGATTCTTTTCGGTGCACTTTCGGTGATCGGTATGCTCATGGGCAGAATGCCGGGTATTAACGTACCGGCAAGCTTTGTACCCCTGATGCAGGGCACCGTCATGGCTTTTGTCATCGGAGCTAACTTTTTCCGGATCAAGCTACATATCAAGAGGGAAAAGATGAGAAAAGCAGAGGAGCTTAAGTAATGAACATCATTCTGGGTCTTTTAAGCAGAGCTCTTACCATGAGCACACCCCTTCTATTTGGCGCCAGTTCCGAAGTCATTGCAGAGAGATCAGGGATGATGATTACTGCAATTGAGGGCATCTTTCTTATGGGAGCCTGGGGTGGCTTCGTCGGTACTTATTACACAGGAAGTCCCATACTGGGTGTTTTGCTGGCAATGTTCTGTGGGCTTTGCCTCGCCTTGATCTATGGCCTCATCACCATTACTATGCAACAGAATCAGGTAGTGACGGGAGCTGCTCTTAATCTCTTTGCAGGTGGCTTCTGCACCTTCTTTCAGCGTGTTCTTTTTGGCGTACCAACCTCACCCCTTCGCATTGCCACGGTTTCAGCCATAGAATTAAAACCCTTTTCAAAAATTCCTATCATAGGTGAAATTTTTTTCAAACAAACCGTATTCACTTATTCCCTTTACTTGCTTATTCCTGCAATGGCTTATTTTTTATATCAGACATCGTGGGGACTGTCCCTGCGCTCCTGTGGCGAAAATCCCGTGGCTGTCGATACAGCAGGACTTAACATCACGAGAATACGCTATCTCGCTGTCATCTTCTCAGGACTTATGGGTGGGATTGCCGGTGCTTTTTACTCCATTGCCTTTTTGGGTATGTTTACCTCCAACATGATTGGGGGTCGTGGCTGGATAGCCTTTGCCATCTGTTTTCTGGGAAACTGGACTCCTTTCGGAGCTGTTATCGGGACCTTTATTTTTGGTTTAGCGGAGGCCATCGGCATTTATATGCAGTCTTCAGGGAGCGCTGGTATTATCCCGAACGAGTTTTTCATTGCCTTGCCCTATATTCTTACCATTGTTTTGACTGTTGCGCGACGCAAGCTTAATGTTCCTGCACAGCTTGGTGTTCCCTATATCAAAGAAGAGGGCTGAGTTGCAGTTTTTCGACTGAGTGTATGGGGGGCTGATATAAAGGACTGATGCTATTAATGACTTATTATGCGAAATCATTACTGCCTAATGGAAAACAGCCCACGGTGGCGGAACATTGTCAAAACGTTGCCGATTTGACAATTAAACAGGTAGATGTCTGAATCAAATTTCTTTCCCGTTATAGGGTTATAAGGCGGCTTAGTGAGCCTGCCGTTTTCTTGCTGTTCGTACTTCCATGAACAAAAGATATTCTTGTTCTTTAGTGCTTTTGGTCGTTTCTCCAGATCCATATTTATCCTCCTTTTCTGGAAGGCTTATCCCTTCTAAAGGTATTTACAAAGAATGAATGGCAAAGGAGGTTTTTTAATCTGCTATATTCCGATGAAACCAGCTCCTTATATCGTTGGTATATTCACAGAACCGTGATAGCATAAATTAATAAAATAAGGAGGGACTATGGCTGTTAGTTATAAAAAACTCTTACATCGTATGATTGAAGAAGATATTTCCAATCAGGATTTAATGAGAATGAGCAATATTTCCGCCAACATTATTACGAAACTACGCACGGGGCAATATATATCGCTGGAGAAAGTGGAAGGTATCTGCACGGCTTTAAACTGCACACCCAACGATATTTTGGAATTTGTAGCAGAGAAAAATCAAAATGATTAATATAAGAAAACTTGAATCAGAATTATGGGAATCTGCGGATTTATTACGTGCAGGTTCCAAGTTAACATCAAATCAATATTGTATGCCTGTGCTTGGACTTATTTTCCTACGATACGCATATAGCAGATACAAGATGGTTGAAGCGGAAATCTTAAAAGGACGTCCATCTCGTGGTGGTCAGGTTATGCCTGTTGAGACAAGTGATTTCGCAGCTAAGAGTGCGTTATATCTTCCTAAGGAAGCACAGTATGATTACTTGTTGAATCTTCCTGAAGATATTTCTTCTGCAGGACTTGTTAATAAAGACGGTCACTGTATGAATAGTTTAGGAGAAATCGTCAATAACGCTATGCAGCTTATTGAAGATCAGAGTGAACAGTTAGTCGGTGTACTCCCTAAAAGCTATATGGATTTCTCTGATGAGATTTTATCAGAACTTCTTCGTATATTTAATAACTCCGCGCTTGATGAGGTCGGCGGAGATATTATCGGAAGAATCTATGAGTACTTTTTAAATAAATTTGCCAAGAACATCGCATCAGATGATGGTGTTTTCTTTACACCTAAATCTCTTGTAAAGATGATTGTGAATATTATTGAGCCTACAAGTGGTGTCTTACTGGATCCGGCCTGTGGTTCCGGTGGTATGTTCATTCAGTCCGGGGATTTTGTAAATGCTGCAGGAATGAACGCTAACAGCACGATGACTTTCTATGGTCAGGAAAAGGTTGAATATAATGCTCAGCTTTGTCTTATGAATATGGCAGTTCATGGACTAACGGGTGTTATTAAATCCGGTGATGAAGCTAACAGCTTTTATCACGATGCTCACAACCTTGATGGTTGCTGCGATTATGTGATGGCAAATCCACCTTTCAATGTAGATAAGGTAAAGGCGGAATCATGTGAAAGTGCGAAACGTTTGCCTTTTGGTATGCCAGGCATTAATAAAAATAAAGAAGTTGGAAACGCTAATTATCTCTGGATTTCTTACTTCTACAGTTACCTTAACGAAACAGGTCGTGCGGGTTTTGTTATGGCTTCATCTGCCACAGATAGTCAAGGCAAAGATAAAATCATCAGAGAAAGTCTTGTTAAAACAGGTCATGTCGATGCGATGATTAGTGTTGGGAATAACTTTTTCTATACCAAATCATTACCCTGCTCTCTCTGGTTTTTTGATAAGGGAAAGGCTGATGCTATCAAGGACAAGGTTCTTTTCATTGATGCAAGAAATTATTATACAGTCGTTGACCGTACGCTTAACGAATGGTCTGAATGGCAACTTAAGAATATGAATGCGATTGTATGGCTTTATCGTGGAGAAATTGATAAATACTCTGCTCTTCTTCATGAATACCGCTCTGCTCTGGGTAGTGATAAACCTTTCGCAGAACAGGTACACGAATTATCAGAGAAAGCAAAAGCACTTCGTTCAGAAGCAAAGAAAGCCGTTGAATCAGCTGAAAAGCGTGAAAAGAAAAAGACCCAGGAAGTCTACGATACAAAGCTTGCTGAACTTACTGAAATTCTCACAATAGCTAAGGAAGCAAACTGGCTCTATGAAAAATTCGGCGAAGGCGTTTATGCTGATGTCCTCGGTCTTTGTAAGCTAGCATCCATTTCTGAGATTGAAGAAAAGGGCTGGTCACTTACTCCTGGAGCTTATGTAGGTGTGGCACCCATTGAAGATGATGGCGTGGACTTTGAAGAACGCATGGCTGAAATCCATCGTGAATTATTGTCATTACAGGCTGAATCAAATGACTTGATGGATACCATCTCACAGAATATGAAGGAGATGGGGTTATGAGTTTTAATGAAGAATTATTAGATGATTACATTGATATACTCTCTGGTTTCGCTTTTAAAACAAAAGATTTTGTAGATAAAGGCGTACCTATTATTAAAATAAAGAATATTAGTCCTCCTTGTGTAACATTAGATGACTTAACATATGTTTCGAATGAGGTGGCTGAAAAACAAAAGAAATATATTCTTTCCTATGATGATGTATTGATTGCTATGACTGGATCTCATATTAATCAGTGGGCATCTGTAGTAGGCCGTGTTGCAAGAGTAAAGTATTATGACTCAACATTATTAAACCAGCGTGTAGGAAAAATAACCATCAAGGATAATGCCGAAGCTGATATAAACTATATCTATTATTATCTTTCTCAGGATACGGTAAAAATTGAACTTGCTACTAAAGCAGGAGGTGCTGCAAATCAAGCAAATATAAGTCCAGCACACATTAAAGGTCTATCCTTTCCTTGTCCTGATTTAGCAACGCAGAACAAAATAGGTAACATACTAAAATCCTATGATGACCTAATCGAAAACAACCAAAAACAAATCAAACTCCTCGAAGAAGCCGCAAAGAGGCTCTACAAGGAATGGTTTATTGATTTGCATTTTCCGGGATATGAGGATGTGGAGATTGTCGATGGTGTGCCTGATGGATGGACAAAAGATAGAGCAGAATGCTTTTTCAAAATTACTATTGGGAAAACGCCACCAAGAGCAGAGAAGCAATGGTTTGTAAATGGAAATGACGGAATTCCATGGATTTCAATATCTGATATGGGAAATGCAGGTGTATTCACTTTTAAGACAAGTGAAGGATTAACCGAAGAAGCCATAAAGAAACATAAAATGAAAATTGTTCCGTCTGGAACTATTTTCGTTAGCTTCAAGTTGACAGTTGGACGAGTTGCAATAGCGACAACAGAAATGTGTACAAACGAAGCAATTGCTCATTTTTATGTTAATGATTCTTTACAGGCATATACATACTGTTATTTGAGCAATTTTGAATATGATACATTAGGAAATACATCGTCAATTTCAAAAGCTGTAAATTCGAAAATAATAAAGGCTATGCCATTTATAATGCCGTCGCAAGGCATAGTTGAAAAATTTTCAGCGATTGTATCCCCTATTTTAAGTGAGATAAAAGTAAACCAAAAAATGTGCAATTATTTGTCTGAAGCCCGTGACCGCTTATTACCTAAACTGATGAGTGGAGAAATCAAAGTGTAATCATGTCTACTTTTAGTAAAAAGGAATTGATAGAATGTGAACGTTTAATTGGCATTCGCATTATGCAAGAGGATGCAGAATCGATATATTCTTTGCTGCAAACTGAAAGAGATCCTATTTTTATAATGGAAATTATTCCTTATTATGCATTGTTTGTCCAGTCATGCCAAGAGTATATGGGAGAAGATTTATTTCCTAAATCAATAGCGAAAAATTTTAAAGATATTCGCAACCACATAAAGGCGTATACTGATTGTTTTAGCAAATCTCAAAAACGTGTAGCAGCAATTGATGATGCACAAGATAGAGATTTTAAAGAACAACTCAGATTTGGATTTCTAAAAAAAAAATATTCATCTGAATTTAGGAACGTACTGGACTGAAGAAAAACAGATAATCGGTAATACTCAGCAGTTAGCAGATTTTTTGTCGGTCGAAAATGTATTAGGCCCTAAAATAAAGGAGAAGAATTACCAAATAGGTTACCATATAGGCTCATTTGTTGCCTCATTCAGAAAAGGATTAGCAAATTCTTCAAATTTCCCTATTATCGAAAGAGAACGTAAATCAATCTCAATTAACTATTATTGCGATATAAACACAAATAAGAGAAATAATTTGCTTTTTAAAGGTCAAAAGAAGGAAATAAATTTATTCTATTTACATTTATTGTGCAATATGAATTTCGTTAAGTACATATTGAGACCATTGTTCCTAGATGGAAATATATGGGTTTTCAGGGTGGAATATATCGTTTCTTATTACACATTACGTGCGTTGGAACGTTTAAAAAACTATACTGAAAACAACAAGGATATAACTATTGAGAGCAAAGAAATCTACGATATTCTTAAGTTAGGTAAAGTATTATTTAAGACAAAAGTACGTAATTGTATGATGCATTATAATCTTGAAAATGCAGGAGTCATATCTTTCGAAAATATTGATAAACCATTTTATGGAATTATTGAAAAGTGCTTTAATGGAAAGAGTTATCAAGAATATTTAATAGAATTGCATGGGTTGTCTAATATGATAATCGATTTTTTAAATAACCAATTTGATTTTTCTAATGTGAAGTTAGAAAGCTTTTAAAGCAAATGGGAGCAACTATGAGCTACGATTATTCCGAAAATATATTAGTACAAGAAAGTGCCGGTAATCTGCTCCGTGATGAATTAGGCTGGGATGTTCAGTTTGCCTATAATACAGAAGTGCTGGGTAAGAATGGCTCTTTCGGTCGAGAAAGTTATAAAGATATTCTGCTTGTTCGCTATTTTAAAGAGGCACTTAAAAAGTTCAATCCGTGGATAAATGAAAATCAGATCATTGAGGCACAGCAGCTTTTAGAAAAGAGATTGTCTACTTCTTCACTGCTACAGCTAAATGAAGAAAAATATTTTTTAATTCGTGATGGTATTCCTGTCACTGTTAAAAAACCAAATGGACAAACTGAAACAAAAAAGGCTGCAGTGATTGATTTTCAGAACCCTGATAACAACTATTTCCTGGCAATAAAGGAATTAAAAATCCATGGAGATTTATATCGCAGAAGAACTGACATTGTAGGCTTCGTAAATGGTATTCCACTTCTCTTTGTAGAACTCAAGAAAAATACTGTAGATGTTCAGAATGCCTATGATGATAACTACACCGACTATCAAGATACCATTCCTCATTTGTTCTACTACAATGCATTCCTAATGCTTTCTAATGGAACAGAGGCTAAGGTCGGTACACTTGGCAGTAAGTTTGAATTCTTCCATGAATGGAAGCGTCTTGCCGAAGAAGACCAAGGAAGTGTTGCTTTAGAAACAATACTTCGTGGTATTTGTAAGAAAGAAAACTTTCTTGATTTATTTGAGAACTTTATCTTATTTGACCATTCTAAGGGTCTCACTGCAAAGATACTTGCTCGTAACCACCAGTATCTCGGTGTAAACGAAGCGATGAAAGCCTATGCTGAAAGAAAACTTAATGACGGTAAGCTTGGTGTATTCTGGCATACACAGGGTTCAGGCAAGAGCTATTCAATGGTATTTTTTGCAAAAAAGGTGCGAAGAAAGATAGAAGGAACCCCAACCTTCGTTATCCTTACAGACCGTGATGAACTGAATACGCAGATTAGTGATACCTTTGAGAATTGTGGACTTCTTGGTAAAGATATAAAAGCGGCTCAATTTATTGCGACAAGTGGAGATGACCTTGTTGAAAAACTGCAAGGTAATCCAAGCTTCATATTCACTCTTATTCAGAAGTTTAATAAACCAAATGCAAAGCCTATATATCCTGATCACGATATTATTATCATGTCGGATGAAGCGCATCGAAGCCAGTATGGTATCTTCGCTGATAACATGATAAAGCTGTTACCTACTGCTGCACGCATCGGCTTTACAGGTACGCCATTACTTTCGAGTGATAATATCACTGCTCGTACATTTGGTGGCTATGTGTCAGTTTATGACTTCAGGAGAGCCGTTGAAGATGGTGCTACAGTACCTCTTTATTACGAAAATCGTGGTGAGAAGATTGTAGATTTACACAACCCTGAAATCACGAATCAAATCCTTGATGCTATCGAAAATGCTGACCTTGATGTTGACCAACAGGACAAGCTGGAAACCGAATTTGCAAAAGAGATACACCTGCTCACAGCCGAGCCTAGACTGAAATCTATCGCCCAAGATTTTGTGAAACACTACTCTGACTTGTGGACAAGCGGAAAAGCTATGTTTGTTTGCTTAAACAAAGTTACCTGTGTCCGTATGTATAATTATGTTCAGGAATATTGGAAAGCAGAAATCAAAATCCTAAAAGCTAGTTTAAAAGATGCCGGTCAACAAGAGGCTCTTGAACTTGAAAGAAAAATCAAATGGATGAAAGAAACTGAAATGGCTGTTGTAATCAGTCAGGAACAGAACGAAATCCAAACCTTCAAAAAGTGCAATTTAGACATAAAGACTCACCGTACTAAGATGGAAAAGCGTGAGTTAGATAAAGAATTTAAGGATTCAAAAAATCCGCTCCGTGTTGTATTTGTATGTGCAATGTGGCTTACCGGCTTTGATGTTAAATGTCTTTCATGCTTATATCTCGATAAACCATTAAAGGCTCATACACTTATGCAGACCATAGCACGTGCCAACCGTGTAAGCGAAGGCAAAAGCAATGGTTTGATTATAGATTATATTGGAATCGTAAAAGCGTTAAGAAAGGCTCTTGCAGATTATACTGCACATGCAGGTGGAAATGGAGGTTCAAACCCTACAATAGATAAGGACGAACTTATTGCTCGTATTATCGAAACTATTGATAAAGCAGATGAATTCTTGAGTGAGCATGATTTTGATTTGGAAAGGCTTATCAATGCTTATGATTTTATGAAACTATCCTACCTTCAGGAAGCAGCTAATGCAGTATGCGGTTCGATTGAGGATAAGAAAACATATACTACATATGCATCTGAATTGAATCGTCTAATGAAATATACTGACAGAGATGATATCAGCGGTCACACTCGTAAACAGTATGAAGCTATTTCCGCTATTAATGCTGAATTACAGAAAAAACGTAAACACATCAATACCACTGATCTTATGATTGAAATCAATGGGATTATAAGTGCGTATGTTAAGATTCAGCATACACCTGCTATGCTGGGTGAAGAATCATGCAGATTTGATATCAGTGCAATTGACTTTGACCTTCTTCGCAGAGAGTTTGCAAAGGTTAAGAAAAAGAATCTGCTTTTAAAGGAGTTAGAGGAAGTAATCCGGCAGAAACTTGACAGTATGCTTTTTGCTAATCCTGATCGAATGAACTATTACGAACGCTATCAGCAAATTATCGATGATTATAATAGTGAGCAGGACAGAGCCACCATTGAGAAGACTTTCATGGAATTGATGGATTTGGCTAATCAAATGAGCGATGAAGAACAACGCTATATCCGTGAAGGCTTTACAAGTGATGAGGAACTTTCTCTTTATGATATGTTATTCCGTGACGATTTGAGTAAAGCGGACATCAAGAAACTCAAAGAAGTTGCAGCATCACTACTACAGAAAATAAAAACTAAAATTGCAGAATTTGACCACTGGACAGATAAGCAGGAAACAAAAGCAGCTATTGATAATCTTATTCGTGATACCCTTTGGGAAGAATTGCCGGAGTGTTACGATGAGCTTAGTATCTCTTTGTATCGTCAGCAGATTTATGAATATGTATATACTCGATATAAAGAAGTTGCTTAACTGAAATATTATAAGCAATTTCATACATAAAGATATATACCCAGTTCTGTGTGTTCCTGTCGCCCCTCGCGCAGGGGCGTGAATTGAAATGCGTCAAAAGTCTTGGAGACAGAGCCCGCCGCGTCGCCCCTTACGCAGGGGCGTGAATTGAAATCTTAAATTAATATCCATTACAAGGACAAGATCCCTGTCGCCCCTCACGCAGGTGCGAGAATTGAAATGGGATCAAGTTTTGATTGTTGCCCACGCTGAATCACTTCCTTCGTTTGAGCTTCCTTTTCAGCAAATAAAAAGCACCCCCTTCGGAAGAGTGCTTTTAATATAATGAGCGACCGGATTCGAACCGATACTTCCACCATAAAGATATATACCCAGTATACAAGATAGCCTTAAACAACTAGCATATATATTTTGCCTCTATGGCCAGTCAATGCGTTCTCGCCCCTTAAACTACTGCTCATCTATTATTATTTTCTCAAGAAAAAAACTTTGTCAACAAAATAATGTTCCATCCTAGTAAGCTTTCTTGCCCCGCCTTCCTGTCGCCCCTCACTCAGGGGCATGAATAAAATTAAAATAAGCATAATTTGTTGTTAATGGCGCATCTTCATTGTCTTACGGTCCTGTCCACTCTCCGAATGAGTAGCTGATATCCCTGAAACATGAACAAATTCCCACAGAGTTTTCACGTTTAATTTGTGCTTTTTGCTGCTGCACTATGTTATAGTGGAGAGAATGAATACGCAAAAACAAATTAAATTCAGGAGGGAACAGTTATGGCCTGCTTTTTGGTGCCTACAGGCGAGGCAATTGTGGTCAGTCTTCTTCGGTTGGCTTTGAAGAAAAAAGAGGAGAGGGCAGAAGTTCAGCCTGATTCTTTGGCGAGTTCTGCAAGTCCGGTAAGTCCGGCGAGTCCGGTAAGTCCGGCGAGTTTAGTAAGTCCGGGTGTGCGGAAGTTGCGCCGGCGCTTGAGATGGCTCTCACATATGCTTTGGGGCGGTTCTGCGCTGCTTGCTTTTGAGCATCTTTGGCATGGCGAAATTGTACCATGGTTTCCCTTCCTGACAGCGGCCTCCGACCCGGAAAGTGCCGGGGTTATGCTGCATGAGATGGCTACTGCCGGCGTGATGATGGCGCTTTTGACGACGGCAGCCTGGGGGCTGATGTGCCTGGCTGCGTCGGCGATTGAAAAGCGCTCTTTGCAGCAGCTGTCTGCAGATTCTACGGGAGGGGCGCAATGACTTTACTTCTGACGATTTTTGCGGCGATTATAGCGACCGTTTGCTGGTATCGCAGTTCTGAGGATAAAATGCAGCTCTCTTTTCTCTCGCTGATGTTCTGGGGCGCTTCCCTCATGTGGCTGGTGGATGCCGTTTTTGCGTACATCGAAGAAGGTGCTGCGTCTTTTGCACCCTCTGCGGAAGAGATGCTGAATGATGCCTACCTAGGCTTTTCGGTCATCGCGCTGGGACTTATTATCTGGCTCATTCGCCTCTTGCTGGCGGATCCGCAGGGAAAACTCAGAGCGGCTCTGCAAAAGAAAGCCTGATCTATGTTCCAGCCCAGAATGAACACAGGGCGTTATGCTGAAGTAGGAAGCATCATGTAAATCAAACAAAAGCATGATGTGTCAAAAGCATGATGTGTGATGGGTCAGAGAAACAATAAGAGTAACAATAACAGAGAAACCATAGTTCAATCATTCAGAAAAACGGTTATTTGAGAAGTTGATCATTTAAGAAATCGATCATTTGAGCAATCACAAATATAAGGAGAGAACACGATGGAGACGGTAAAACCTGACAAGAATCAGAGGATTTGCATTATCGGCGGCGGCCCTGCGGGAACCTCGGCAGCGATGTATCTGGAGAAGAATGGCTACACGAACTATGTCATTTACGAAAAAAGCGAACGTGTGGGCGGCAAATGCCGTTCGCCCCTGATGGCGGTTAAAAACAAAGCGGGAAAGTGGGAAGACCGTACCATTGAGATGGGCGCGGTCATGGGCTGTGATACGTATTTTGCGGTCCGTGAGTGCGAGGAGTTTGGCGGTGCGACGCATAAAGATGGTCCGCCCATGGGACGCCGTTTTATGAATACCGATGGTACCCCGGCCAAAACCAGCAAGCTGGCGCTGATTAAAAAGCTGCTGGCCCTGAGAAAAATGACGAAATTGCTGAAGACCAAATATGTCGGCTATGATGTCAATGGGCATCGCGGTGTGGCGCAGGGACGTTATGATGGGCCTTGTCCTTCTCCCGAGTTGAAGCTCGCACATATTGAGGGCGAAAATCCGAACTTAAAAGATCTCTCGATGCCCTTTTCTGAATTCCTGAAAAAGAATCATTGCGAAGATGCCGAGTTAATCTGGAAGGGGCCCTTTACCTCTTTTGGTTATGGTTATTTTGATGAAATCCCCGCGGCCTACGTCCTGAAGTATCTCGATGCCTTCACGGTTCGTCAGTTCCTCAAGACTGGCCTGCTGTGGACCTGGAAAGACGGAACACAGTCCATCTGGCAGGGTGTGAATGCTCATCTGAAACATCCTGTTCAGACGAATAGCGAAATTACAGCCATTGAGCGTAAGGATGGCAAGGTGGTCGTGACCATCAACAATGAGCAGACGGAAAGCTTCGACAAGCTCATCATCTGCACACCTCTGGAGCTTTTCCTGGGTTACGGCGATCCCACCGAAGAGGAGAAGGAGCTTTTCTCGAAAATTGTGCATAAAGAGTACTTCACCATGGCGGTTCGTCCGCCCGAAGATAAGGCGCCGGATATTTCCTATTACTACTTCCAGAATATGACGAATGAGACGCGCGGTCACCTCATGGTCTTTTACCATCGCTGGCCGGATTGCGGACCTCAGCCGCTGGTCACTTTCACTTTGCGCAATCACGCGGGGATGGAAGATGTCCCCTTTGATATAGCCAAAGAAACAACCCTCAAGGACATGGAGAAATCCGGTCTGCCTGTGGAAAAAATCGAACGTATCGACGACTGGTACTATTTCCCGCATGTCAGCTCCGAGGATTATGCGGATGGCTGGTACGATAAGGTTGAGGCCCTGCAGGGCGAGAAGAATACCTTCTATGCCGGTGAGGTCATGGCTTTTGGCGATATGGAAGAAACCGCAGAGTATTCACGCGAACTCGTGCGGAGATTTTTCCCGGTCTGAATCTGAACTCAGATGAAGCAAGACGAGAAGGTGGGGAGAAACTTCCGGTCAGGCTTTGCAGAAGGGCTTGCGGGAAGTTTCACCCACTCGCTTTGAGAAGATATTGTTATCGATAGAGCATGCGGAAGGAAAGACTTCGGTACAACTTATGCCAATGAGCGGGCCGGAAGTTTTTCCTGAATTCAGGATAAGGAATCAGACGATTATGGAAGAAATCAGAATTATCGAAGTCAAGCAAAGCGTTTTCGCTGACAATGATGAGAAGGCGGAAGAACTGCGTCAAAAGCTGCGCGAAAAAGGATGCTTCCTTGTGAATATCATGTCCAGCCCGGGATCGGGAAAGACCAGTATTCTGACGCGGCTGATCCCGGCCCTGAAAGATAAGTACAAGATTGCGGTCATGGAGGCGGATATCGATAGTGATGTAGACGCCCGGACGATCGCCGAAAAAACGGGAGTGGCCGCGATTCAGCTTCACACCGGCGGCATGTGCCACCTCGATGCAGCCATGACGCGGCAGGGTCTAGATGAGGTTGGCGCAGAGGCTTTTGACCTCATCTTCCTGGAAAATGTCGGCAATCTTGTTTGCCCGGCGGAGTTTGACACGGGCGCCAGCAAGAATCTGGTGATTCTTTCTGTCCCGGAGGGCGATGACAAACCTTTAAAATACCCGCTCATGTTTGAAAAAGCGGATGTGGTTCTGCTGAATAAAATCGATGTGTTACCATATTTTGACTTTGATGTCGACAAATTTGCCGGCTATTTAAAAATCCGCAATCCCAGGGCCGAGCTGCTGCCCGTTTCGGCACGCAGTGGAGAAGGTCTGGAACACGTTGTCGCCTGGCTGGATAAAGCCATAGAAGAATGGAGAAAATAGGATGCCTGAACAGTTTAAAACCTGTCGTTCAAAATATCAGGGAGAAGCTGAGTTAAAAAAGAATTACGTCAAACTGGGCCGAAAAATTACCGACTGCATTCCCCACAAAATTAAAGGACTCACGACCGACGACCCGGAATACTGGGGCCTGAGAGAGCTTTTGAATGATGATATGGTCGAAGTCGCCAATAAGATGAAGCTCCGCAAATTCTATACCTATGAAGAGTTGCTGAAAATGAACCCCCGTTTTGAGCCTGTGGATCTTCAGAAACTCCTGGACGAGATGTCCTATATCGGTATTATCGAGTACGACTATGGCGATAACTACGACCATGACGGCGAACTCAAAGACAGGCCGCGGATTAAGCGCTACCGTGTTCCCTATTTTGTTCCGGGAGCCGCGGAACTCTTTAATTCGAGCCAGGACCGCGTCGATCGCAATCCCGCCGCCGGAAACTTCTTTGAGCGCATGACCTTCATTCCTCTGAAGGGAGTGACCCAGATGGTGCCTCCCGGAGGCGGCGGTATTGGGATGCACGTCCTTCCGGTTGAAGAGGCGATTAAATTTGAAAACAAATCGGTCGACCTGGAGGAAATCTCCTACTGGCTGAAAAAATATGAGGGCCACATTTCCAGCGGCATCTGCTCCTGCAGAGCAACCATGAAAAAAATGGGCGAAGGCTGCGGCGATGACTCGGAAAACTGGTGCATCCAGGTGGGCGATATGGCGGATTACGCGGTCGAAACGGATCGCGCCCACTACATCGATGTGGAAGAAGCTCTCAGAATCATTAAAAAGGCCGAAGAAAATGGCTTTGTCCATGAAATCACCAACATCGATGGCGAGAATAAGATCTTCGATATCTGCAACTGCGACGTGAAGGT
Organism: Clostridiales bacterium; assembly: GCA_004556455.1. GTDB lineage: Bacteria > Bacillota > Clostridia > Saccharofermentanales > DTU023 > SFGY01. Next base: position 109,055 of record SFGY01000002.1, read on the forward strand.
CTGCTATGCGCTTAGAACCGCTCTGCTTTTCAATACGCCCAACATGGTGCGCAGCGCGTACCGGGCGAAGGTGAAAAAAGAGAACTGCGTCGCCTGTGGCGGCTGCGCTGAGGTTTGTCCGGCGGGCGCGGTGAAGCTGGGCCAGAAGCTGCTCAAAAAAGACGGAACGGAGCAGAGCTATCCGAAAACGATTCTTCCCGATAACGTCGTCTGGGGGAAATATGCCTGGGATGAAAACTACCGGGATACGGCGCGTCTCTGCAACACCTATGAATCCGGTTCAGCGCCCTGTAAGTCAGCCTGCCCGGCTCATATTTCCATTCAGGGCTATTTGAAAAAGGCGCATGAAGGCAAGTTCGATGAGGCCCTGGCCATTATCAAGAAAGCCAATCCTTTCCCCGCCGTCTGTGGCCGTATCTGCAATAAACCCTGTGAAGCCGCCTGCACACGCGGCACGGTGGATCAGCCAGTGGCCATCGACGCGGTGAAAAAATTTATTGCTGATCGTGAGCTGAAGGCTGAAAAGCGCTACATTCCCCCGAAGAACGCTCCCACGACCAACGAGGAGGGTTTTGACGATAAGATAGCCATTATCGGGGCCGGACCTGCCGGTCTCTCATGCGCTTACTATCTTGCGCTTCTGGGCTACAAGCCTGTGGTTTTTGAAAAAAATGAAAAACCCGGCGGCATGATGACCTATGGCATTCCTTCTTATAAACTCGAAAAAGATGTCATCGAAGCCGAGATCGAAGTGTTGCGCCAGCTCGGCGTGAGCATCAGAACCTCGTGCCAGGTGGGCCGCGATGTCACCCTGGATCAGCTGCGCGAAGAGGGCTACAAGGCCTTTTATGTCGCGGTAGGCTGCCAGGGCGGCAGACTTCCCGGCATCCCCAACGACACGGTGGAAGGAACGGATTATGCCGTACATTATCTCCAGGAATCTCTGAGCGGCGGACAAGCTCCCTTCAAGGGCAAAGTCGTTGTCATCGGTGGTGGTAACGTTGCCATTGACTGCGCCATGACCGCAGCGAAACGAGGCGCCTCAGAGGTGAGCATGATCTCGCTCGAAACGCGGGAGGAAATGCCTGCGAGCGAATCCGAAATTGCCGAAGCAGAGGTGGAAAAGGTACAAATCATCAACAGCTGGGGGCCAAAAGAAGTGCTGGTCGACGAGCAGAAGAAGGTGAAAGGACTGGTCCTGAAACGCTGCACGCGAACCATTGACCCTGAAAGTGGCCGTTTCTCGCCCCTCTATGACGAAGACGAGACCATGACTGTGGAGGCAGACTTTATCATTTTTGCCATCGGTCAGACCATTCTCTGGGACGGTCTCCTCGATGGCAGCAAGGTGAAATACCACCACGGCAACTATCCCATGGCCGATCCGCTGACCTTCCAAACCGACGAAGAAGATATTTTTGTCGGTGGTGATGATTTCACCGGGCCTAAATTTGTCATCGACGCCATTGCCCAGGGGCATTTCGCAGCTGAATCGCTGCACCGTTATGTTCGCCAGGCGCATATGACCATTGGCCGTGAACGCCATCAGTACAAAGCTTTTGATACAGCCGACATCACGCTTCCGGCTTCCTACGATACAGCCGGACGTCAGGAAGAGCCGATGGATGCTTCCATCAGCGATGCCTTCCGCGATCGCATGCTCACTCTGACCGAGGAGCAGGTTCATCTTGAAACAGGCCGCTGCCTCAGCTGCGGCGCTGCTGAGGTCGACCAGAACAAATGTATCGGCTGTGGTCTTTGCACGACACGCTGCGAGTTTGATGCCATTCATATCACCCGTGATCTTCCGGAAATGACCCATATGCTTGCAGGTGAGCAAAAACCGGCAGCTGTGATGGGCTATTCGATGAAGCGAGCCTTCAGAATTCTGACTCATGCAGGCACGCCTGAAGCGAAAGAAATGCGCCGCCGCCGCAAGGCGTATAAGCGTGCCAACAAGGCCTTTAACCGTGAGCATCCGGATGTAGGGAACGCTTATCATGCATGAGCTTGGTCTGGTCATGCACTTCATTGATATGGTGGAAAAGACTGCCAGACAAAATGGAGTGCAGAAGGTTGCAGCAGTCACGTTAGAAGTGGGGGAGGTGTCCACCATCATCCCCTCGTACTTTCGTGACTGCTATAACTGGGCCATCAGGAAAACGGAATACATGAAGGACTGTGAACTGAACATGGTCATCATTGAAGCTAAATCCTATTGCCGGGATTGTCAGCAAACGTTCAGAACCACAGCCTATGGCAAAGCCTGCCCGTACTGTGGCAGCCTTAACACTTATCTCATCACCGGCAATGAACTGACGGTGCGGGATTTGAAAGTGATCTAAGACTACTGGACGAAAGTTAATTAAGGGAATATGCTCGAAAGCGATCTCAGCTATACAAATGAAAATGATCTGAGTCCAGTAAGAAAAAATGGCGCGACTTTAATTTTCAGGAAAGTCAGGAGAGACGTATGCAGGAAAAGAAGTTTCTGAGCTTTCATGAGCTTATCGCAGTCGGCAGTTTGCTCTTTGGCATGTTGTTTGGCGCGGGCAATTTGATTTTTCCCCCTATCCTTGGGCAAAACGCCGGAGCCTCGTATGTTCCTGCGGCTCTGGGTTTTCTGGTCACAGCGGTCGGGTTGCCCGTTCTGGCCATTATCAGCTTTGCTCTCTCTCGTAAAACCACCCTTCGCGGTTATGCGGAGCGGGCAGGCAAAGGCTTTGGCCTGGCCTTTTCTCTTCTCTTATTGCTGAGCATCGGGCCCTTCTTCGCCATTCCCAGGAACACGACTGTGGCCTTTACGATTGGCATTGCGCCGCTGATTCAGGGTGAGCAGAGCCTTTATCTTTTCTTCTATTCTCTGGCCTTTTTCCTCTTCGTGCTCTTTTTCTCTTTGCGGCCTTCGAAAATTCTCGATGTGGTGGGCAAAGTCATGGCACCTCTGTTTATTCTTTTAATCGCCCTGCTTATTCTGAAAAATCTCTTCATGCCCATGGGCAATCCGGCGCAATTTCCAGTGCAGGAAGCCTATGCGATACCCTTTGAGAAGGGTGTCCTGGATGGCTACCAAACCATGGACGTTTTGGCCTGCTTAGCTTTTGGGATCACCATTATCACCAATATTCAGCTGCTCGGTGTGAAAGACAGCAGGCGGAGCGCAGCGGAGACGGCGAAATCATCGGTCTTCTCTCTGGTTGTTATGAGTTTGATTTATTTCGGACTTAGCTATCTCGGCGCAAGTTGTCAGGGCAGTATGGAAGCGCAGCAAAACGGCGGTGAAATCCTTGTCCGGGCCTCGCTCCACCATTTTGGGACTTTCGGTCAGATTCTGCTGGCCTTGACGATCACGATTGCCTGTCTCAAAACGGCCATAGGCCTGGTTGTTTCCCTTTCACAAACTTTTGTCAAATTCTTCCCCAATGGCCCACGGGATAAGACTTGGTCCTATCTCTTTGTCATCATCGGTTTTATCTTCGCCAATTTCGGTCTCAACACCATCATCCAGCTGTCTTTGCCGGTTCTTATGTTCCTGTATCCGCTTTCCATCACGCTCATCGCGCTCTGGTTGCTGGATGCGATACTTCCTTTGAGCGATAAAGCTTTTGTCATCACCATTATTCTCGCGATCATTCCGGCGCTTTTTGATTTCCTTGCGGCTTGTCCTGCTGTCATATCTCAAAGCACATGGGCCAAAAGTCTGCTGAGCCTGCCGGAAGGGATTCTTCCCCTCTATGCTCTGGGCTTGGGCTGGCTTCTCCCTGTAGGTTTGGGTCTGGTAGTTTCGGCGGTCTTCCTGCGGGCGCCGAAAGTCTTGAAAAGCGTTTGAGCCTGAGCAGCACGTGGAACTGAGTGAAAGAGGTGTCTATGAATAAGCAGCCCTATATCGTTGGCATCGCGGGAGGCAGCGCTTCCGGAAAAACCACGATCATCCGTCAACTGCGGGAGATTTTTCAGGATGACATCACTCTGATCAGTCACGATTACTATTATTGGGCACATGATGAGCTTCCTCTGGAAGAGCGGGCGAAACTCAATTACGATCACCCCAAGTCCTTTGAAACGAGCAAACTGATCGACGATCTGGATCAGCTCAAAGAAGGCATGGCTGTTGACGTGCCCATGTATGACTTTACCCGGCACACGCGAAAAAAGGAGAGCCTGCACATAGAGCCGAAACCGGTCATTCTGGTGGAGGGGATTCTTATTCTTGAAGACGCAGAGCTGAGAAAACGCCTGGACTTAAAGGTTTTTGTCGATACCGATGCCGACGAAAGATTGCTGCGCAGAATCCGCCGGGATACCCGGGAGAGAGGGCGCAGTGTGGAGAGTATCCTCAGCCAGTATATTTCCACGGTGAAACCCATGCACGAAGAATTTGTCGAACCCAGCAAAAAATATGCCGATATCATCATTCCCCGCGGCGGGAAAAATGCCCCGGCGGTGCATATGCTGGTCGAATACATCCACACAATGCTGAGGCAATAGAAAATTAAGAAACCCTGCGACCTGAGGTCAGGGCTCTGCGGCTCGTGTCCAGCTATAGCTCAGTCCAGCTCTGCTTCGCTTGTCCTGTCACAGTTTGCCGGGATGTAAAAGCTGCCAGGCGTCGAGCAGGCGCTGCCCGATGGTAAAGACAATGAGGGCCGCGTAAATCCACGTGAAGAGTGTCAGCTGAGAGGGGAAAAGCATCATCAGGGAGAAGGCGATAAAGCCTTCGGTACGCTCCATAAGGCCCGCCTGATAGTAAAAGCTTTTTTGAACACCCCGCTGATGTTTTGAAACTTGATTTGCAGGCGTATTCCCACTTTGCTTTAATTTTTCCGTGGCCATGCCTGTCGTCAGGAAAACGGTCATGGACATCAGGATAGAGGACGTGAGAAAGAGCAAAGCCAGAAGACTGTCTTCGCGTCTTAAAGCGAAGGCCCAGATGATGGCCAGCTCCACGATTCGGTCGGAAACGATATCCAGCACGGCTCCCCAGAGGGAAGCACAGCCCAGTTTTCTGGCCATCTGCCCATCGAGAACATCAAAAAGGCCGGAGCACCAGAGCAGCAGGAAGGCAGGGAAAAAGTATTCAAAATAGAGCAGGAGCCCCGCAAGAAGCCCCAGCAGCAGGGCCAGACTTGTGACCTGCATGGGTTTGAACTTCCAGGCGATCAGCTGATCCGCCAGTTTAGAAAAAAGGGGATCGAAATATTTTCGTCCACGGGCATCGATCATTTCCAGGCTCCTTATTTTCCATGAGACTTGACTTCTTTGAGACTTGTCTTATTTTTTATGAGACTTAATATCCCGACTGAATTTCAGGCGGTTTCCCCAGGAGGGACTCGAACTGGGGCCAAAGAGAACCTCCAGCAGGTGAAGTGTGCAGCGGCCCTCAGCGGCAAAGGATCCCAGACAACCCTGACAGCAGGCCGTGATGGGAAGCTCCGGGGGAAAATCTTTGAGGCGTTCGTGTCGTATTCTGGCAGCCATTTGGGGATCCAGCGTCTTTTTCATTCCCTTATTGCCGCAGCATAAGGTCTTGTCTCTTGATCTTGCGACTTCGTAGATCTGAGCTCCTGTGAGCCGGATAAGCTCGCGGGTTGCCTCCTGGATATCCTGACGATCTCGTTGGGGACAGGGATCATGAAGTGCCAGGATTTCTCCCGTGCGATCGACCACATCGGACTTATGCAGGACTTTGACGAGAGCAGGCCAGATGGCTTCAACTTGAAAAGGCCCCAGCCGGGATAATTCCGTTTCGCAGTTCGGACAGGCCGTATAAATGCGCTCGACTCCTTTGGCCGTAAGCTCCTGGAACAGACGCTTCTGCTGTTTGGCGAATTTTTCGGGGAAGAGATAGCGGCTGGGCTGGCCACAGCAGGCGGAGCAAAAACCGAGCTGCGGTTCCAGACGCTTAAGAAGCTCGCAGCTGCGGTAGAGCAGCTGCGGTTCCAGACTCATCAGGGCGCAGCCCGGCCAGAAGATGGCCGGGGTTTTATCCGTATGCAGGAGCAGACGCGAAAAAGAGAGCGTCTGCTGCAGCTTCATGGCGAGGCGGCTATCTCTGTTCATCGCTCTTATCTCGCAGAGCAGTCTCAGCGTCTGCAGGGGCTTCACTGTGCGCAGGCTTGGCTGCAGCATCACGCATAGCCAGATCTGTCTCAGTATGAGAGGGAATCTCACCGTGCGCACTTGTCTCATTGACCGTGTTTACTTCACCGACTTCTGCTGGCGTGGCCTTTGCCTGATCACTGCTGTTACCGGCTTGCCAGAGGCCACGCAAAATGGTCACAAAAATGGCCAGTGCAAAGAGAGTTAAAAGGCCAATAAAGAGCTTCTGAGCGCCTCCGCTTAACTGACCTCCAACATAGGAATAGACGATAGTTGCGGGCGTTTGACCCAGTCCCGTAGCTAAAAAGAACGGCCAGAATTTCATAGGGGTGAGACCGGCGAAGTAGGAGACAGCATCAAAAGAAACAAAGGGCAGCAGGCGGCAGATCAGAATCGTTTTCGAACCATATTTTTCAAAATACTGTTCGACACCCCGGAGGACGGTCTGACCCGCAAGTTTTTCCGCAGCATTGCGGCCAAGCCAGCGGGCAATCCAAAAGCAGAGGGCCGCTCCCAGCATAGCCGAAGACCAGGACAGCAGCGCGCCTTTCCACCAGCCGAAAATCACCGAGTTGGAGAGTGTGATCAGAAAGGCGGGGATAGGAGCCAGAACAGAGCTGAGCACCATAAGGGCCGCCGAGACCAGGGCGGCATAGCCCTGGTAGGATCTCAAATATTCGATGACAGCATCGACGCGGCCAGAGCTAAGCGGGGTGAGCATACGCTTCACCGCCTGGTTCACCGAAGGAACAAAGAGATAGATGAGCAATACGACCACGATCATGCCCAGCATGATGTAAGGACGACTTCGCTTAAGTCCTTTTGCTTCAGGAGCGGGGTTTTTTTCTGAATAAGTCATCGTTTTTCTTTCCTTTTCTTATTTATATTTCTTCTTCTTTATTTCTGTTTTATTATTTCAAGTTTTTTTAAATATCAGTTCTTATTTTTCCAACTTAAAAATTCTGGACAGCAGCTTGCTCGCCAGAATAAGCACGGCAAAGAGAGACATGGCGATCCAGAATTCAGCCGACGAAGGATCCCAGGCTTTGTCACCTAAATTAAGATAGACCAGAACACCCGGGGCAACACCGATGATGGAGGCCAGCATATAAGTTTCGAAATTGACCGGACTGAGGCCGTAGGCATAGTTCAGAAACTGGTAGGGAATCAATGGGGTCACACGCAAGACCAGAAGGGTATAGAAAGCCTTTCTGCCCGCGCTGTTCGCCTGAATTTTGGCTTGCCAGCCGGGTGAAAGTCTGTGGCTGATGAACTTATTCACCTGTTCCCGAAAGAGATAACGAGCGAGCAAATACATCCAGGCCATATTGATCGTGGCCCCGATCATGGTATAAATGCTCCCCAAGACAAAGCCGAAAATGGCTCCAGCGGGGACGACCAGGAAGACAGTGGGGAAGAGAAAACCGGGTAAGATGGCAAATAAAAGAATGTAAAGAGGACCGGCCCAGGGACCCAGAACGGCAAGTTTTTCCTGCAGACGGTCCCGGGACAAATGAGGAAAGAGAAAAACAGCCAGCAGAATACCGGCCAGGATCATGGCCAGGAAGAGCGCAGCTTTTCGTTTGTCCTGCCAGAGTGTACTCATCGGCAATGTTGACCTCAAATCTTTTCATCACTCTCAATAGAATATCTACAAATGCCCGACTATGCTAGGACCGAAGAGCTTGCAAGTCAAGTTGTACTGATCGGTTTAAACGATTGAAGAAATGGAAAATAGAGCCTGAATGCGAAAAGAGGACTTTTTCCTTGACAGTCCATTCGAGGATCGTTATGATCACGCATTGAAGTCGTCAAAAAAAGTCAAATTCAACTCACGAACGTGAGAGGCGAATGATCTCTCGCTTGCCGTGGAGTTTTTTTACAGCACTTGTCATAGCGGCTGTATCCCGGAACTTTTGTGACTTCTTCTTGCAGCAAAAACACTGCTACGATGAAAATGGAGGAATATTTCATGAAAAAACAAAGCAAAATTCTGGCGATCTTAATGATTCTGGTCCTTACCCTGGGTCTGCTCAGTGCCTGCGCCAAAGATGAAAAGAAGACCGGTACAGACAGCGCTAACGTCGCTGTGGAAGACGCCAAAATGGAATACATCGGTGTTGACGATGTCAAGGAAAACCTCGATGCCGACAAATACCTGATCGTCGACCTGCGCAAGGCGGATGACTACAAAGCCGGACACATTCCCGGAGCCATTCCTGCCGATCTGGATGTGATTGTCAGCGGCAAAGATTTTGAAAAAGGCAAAGAAGTCATTAAAACAGCCGTCGAAGGCAAAGACAAACCCATCGTCCTCGTCTGCTACTCCGGCAAGAAATATGCTCAGGCAGGCACGAATGTGCTGAAAGCTCTGGATCATGACATGAGCAAGGTTTTCACCCTCGAAGGCGGGATGAAAGCCTGGACCGAAAAATACGCCGACGCAATCGAAAAATAGTCTATTGCGAAGCAATATTCATCAGATCTGAACATAAACCGACGGAATCAGCTCCGTCGGTTTTTTTGCGCCTTTAAGCCTGAGCTCAGGACTGTTAATATAGAAACGTCTTGTCATACGCTTAAAAGGCTCTAGTCAGGCGAGAACCGGACTTTTGGACGAGGATAAGCTTTTGCCATAGAACCAGCCTTCAGATGCAAACATATCCCCATCAGGGGAGCGTAGGCCAGTGACATGAGAATATAGTGATCCTGCTTGCAAATTGAAGCTAAGAGAGAAAAAGGGGGCTTTTATGATTTCGAAACTCAGGTTGTGGCTGATCAATCACAAAAACGTTGTAAAAATGTCGCGCTTTTCCTTGCTGACTCTCCTTTTGCTCTTGATTTCCTGGTTCTTCGATCATCGATTTGTCGAACTGAAAAGCATTATTCCTGATTCCTTATTGCTGCCACTTGATGTGTCCCTCACTTTTCTCTCCAATATTTCCGGGGTATTTCTGACCATCAGCATTTTCGCACTGACGACCATTATTACGGTCCTCAATAAATACAGCAGCAGTGTGACGCCCCGTATGGCTCAGGATTTTATTGACAGGGCGGATGTTCTGACCCTCCACGGCATTTTTGTTGGAGGTTTTTTTTACTGCGTCATCAGCCTCTTTATGCTGCAAAATGTGGAAGGCAGCCAAAGAGTTATCTCAGGAACTCTGGGGATTATTTACTCCATCATTTCCATGATCGGCTTTGTCGTCTTCTCACAGCGCGTTCTGCATAATCTTAAAATGTCCAATATTATTGAAAATGTTTCCGGTGACTGCGATAAGCTGATCGACGAAGAGCTGGAACTGAGAAATCAGGCCAGGAGATTCGACATAAATTGCGTCAGCAGCAGCCAGGATATTTTAGCGGAAAAAACGGGCTACCTTTTTGATATCGCTTTCGATGACCTTCTCAAAATCATCCAGCAAATTGAAGGCTGTAAAGCGGAGCTGCTCATCAGCAGGCATATTGGCGAATACACGCCGGAAGGCAGTGTTCTGGCTTCTTTGAATTTTTTTGAATGCCCGGCCTTAAATGAAGAGATGAGCAGCGAGTTGCAGAAAAAGCTTTCGGCTTGCTTTGTCATCAATATATTCAAAAATGAAAAAGAAGATTATCACCACGAAATGGTCAAATTGAGCGAAATTGCCCTAATGGCCTTAAGTCCGGGGATCAACGATCCCAATACGGCGATCATCTGCATCAATAAACTTTCCACGCTGCTGGGCAAATTATTTTCTTCCGGTACCCAATATATCGTTGTGCGGGAGAAGGGGGAGAGCAAAATTGTTTATCAGAACTATTCTGTAGATGAGGAGTTATATCTCCTGTTCAGCCAGATTATGGCCTGCACCAATGGCGATCCTCTTGTTTCCGAAGCCATTCTTGAAGGGCTTTACATGATTTATATGCTGTCAGGTGAAGAAGCCAGGCAGCCTGCCGGCCAATTTTTTGAGGTGGCTTTTTCTATCCTCATGGAAGACTTTAAGAACGATTTTCACCGGAAGAGGCTCAAGTCCATTCGCGAAAATATGGAGCTGCAGTTGGGCCAGGTGAAGGAGCAAAGCAGCGAAGGGTAGTTTCTGGCCTTTGTGGCAGAGTGCGCCTGAATGGGATAGAATGATTTTGCTGCTTTGCCCGCAAAAGTTGCGAGCAAAAAAAGGAAAAGAGGGTGAAGTATGAATTCTATGATGAAAAAATCATTTTCGGTAAAGGGCGTTGTGGCTCTTGGTATTGGCACGGCGCTGTTTTTTGTGCTGATGCGTTATGCTTCTGTGCCAAGTCCTCTGCCCAATACGACTTTTGGTATTCAGTACAGTGTACAGGCGCTGGTATCCGTGCTCTATGGGCCGGTCATCGGCTTTCTTGTAGGACTGATCGGTCACATGTTTAATGATATGGCAGCCGGTTGGGGTGTCTGGTGGAGCTGGGTGATTGCCTCTGGTTTCTTTGGCTTTGTCATGGGTTTTGCATCTAAGAACATGAAACTGGATGACGGCGTCTTCTCCCAAAAAGATATGGTGGTCTTCAATGTGGCGCAGCTGATTGCTCATGTGATTGCCTGGGGAGGGATGGCTCCGCTTCTGGACATTCTGATTTACAGTGAACCTGCTAATAAAGTTTTTGCGCAGGGCTTGCTCGCCGGAGTCAGTAATATCATTGCGACCGGTGTCGTCGGCACACTGCTCTGTCTGGCCTATGCCAATGCCAAACCGAAGCAGGGTTCGCTCGAAAAAGAATAATTCCGCTGAAATAGCCTGAGGTCGGGAGGATTCATTTTGCCCCAGCCATTGATCGAATTTCAGGATTTCAGCTTTCAGTATTTTGCTCAGGCTGAACCGACGCTTCGGAACATCAGTCTCAAAATCTATCCCGGGGAAAAATTGCTCATTGTTGGCCCCTCAGGCTGCGGCAAGTCTACACTGGCCCACTGTATCAACGGCCTGATTCCCTTTTCGATACGGGGAAAAAGCAGTGGCAGCCTCAAATTAAAAGGACAGGAGCTCGCTTCGCTGAATCTCTTTGAAATCTCCAAAACGGTAGGGACGGTTCTTCAGGATTCAGACAGTCAGTTTATCGGTATGACGGTTGCCGAAGATCTGGCTTTTGCCGCCGAAAATGACGTCCTGCCGCGTGAAGAACTGCATCGACTGGTCCGCGAGGCGGCAGAGGCCGTCGCAATCAGCGGGCACCTGAAGCATGCTCCCACTGAGCTTTCGGGCGGCCAGAAGCAGAGGGTGGCCATTGGCGGCATTCTGAGTGATCGCGTCGAAATGCTGCTCTTTGATGAGCCTTTGGCAAATCTGGATCCGGCCAGCGGAAAGACCGCGATCGAGCTGATTGACGCGCTGCAGCAAAAGACAGGTGCGGCCGTTCTCATTATTGAGCATCGGCTGGAAGATGTCCTGCACCGCGATGTCGATCGTATTGTCCTGATGGATGAAGGCCGGATTATTTTTGACGGACTGCCGGACGACTTGCTTTCAACTGGCTTGCTGAGACAGCACGGTATTCGTGAGCCCCTTTATCTGACGGCTCTCCGTTACGCCGGTCTTGATATTTATCCTGAAATGCAGCCTCACAGTATTCGCAGCCTTCGGCTGAAAGCAGAGGAAAAACAAAAACTGCAGGCCTGGTTTGAACAGACGCCGCCCAGAGAAGTGGTTTCCGGTCGTCCGTTGCTTTTCGAGGCTGAGGATATTCACTTTCGTTATGACAATGGTTTTGCTGCGCTGCGCGGCGTTTCCCTTAAGCTGCATCAAGGTGAACTGATGGCCATTGTGGGCAAAAACGGGGCTGGAAAATCGACTTTTTCCAAAGTCATCTGCGGGTTTGAAAAGCAGCAGCAGGGAAAGTTGCTGTTCGACGATGAAGACCTGATGCAGCTCAGCGTCAAAGAGCGGGCCGATCACATCGCTTACGTCATGCAAAATCCTAACCTGATGCTCTCACAGACCCTGATCGCTGACGAAGTCGCCCTGGGTCTCAGAGCTAGGGCTGTCCCGGAGGATGAGATTCGCCGTCGCTCTGAAGAAGCGCTGCGGGTCTGCGGCCTTTGGCCTTTCCGCAATTGGCCTGTCTCGGCGCTCAGCTATGGACAGAAGAAAAGGCTGACCGTTGCGGCCATTCTCAGCCTTAATCCCCAGATGATTATTCTGGATGAGCCGACAGCCGGTCAGGATTATCGCCATTACACGGAAATCATGGAGTTCCTGCTTTCGCTGAGTCAGCGAGGGCTCACAATTGTCCTGATTACCCACGATATGCACCTTATGCAGGAATATGCAGAACGTGCTGTCGTCTTTACAGATGGGCGTATTTTAGCGGACGATTTACCCTCTGCTGTCCTGACCAGGCCTGAACTCATTGCCGAGGCCTGCCTCAAAGAAACTTCGCTTTTTGCTCTTGCCAAACTCTGTGATATTGCCGCGCCGGAACAATTTGTCCAGCGATTTATGGATTTTGAGCGACGCCTGCGTGAGCAGCAGTCCGGGAAAGGTGTGAACAGTGGTCAACCTCTTTAATTACATCGAAAAAGAGTCTCCTGTCCATCGTCTGAGCGGGGCTTCCAAATTCGCTCTCCTGATCCTCTGGATGCTGGCGGCCATGCTCAGTTTCAATACGCCCTTTCTCCTCATTCTGAGTCTGCTTTCTCTCTTTTTTTTCCGCCTTTCTCATATTCGTCTGGGGGAAGTGCGCTTCATGCTGATCTTCACCCTGGTCTTTCTCGTCATGAATAATCTGCTGATCTATCTCTTTTCGCCTGAACTGGGGGTCGATATCTATCATTCGAGACATCTGCTCTTCACGATTTACGGGCGCTATACCGTCACTCAGGAACAGCTGCTCTATCATCTCAATGTCATCTTGAAATACACGGCCACCATTCCTATCGTGATCCTCTTTGTGGCGACAACACACCCGAGTGAATTTGCCGCTTCACTGAACCGTTTAGGCTTAAATTACCGCATAGCCTATGGCGTCGCCCTGGCGCTGCGTTATATTCCTGGCCTCGTCTCTGATTTTCAGGCGATTTCCCTCTCTCAACAGGCCAGGGGCATTGAAATGTCCAAAAAAGAAAGCCTGTTCAAGCGTCTGAAAGCCGCTTCAAACATCATTATTCCTCTGATCCTCAGCAGCTTCGATCGCATCGAAGTGATTTCCAACGCAATGGAACTGCGCGGCTTTGGAAAGCACAAGAAACGCAGCTGGTACATGTCGAGGGATTTAGTCTGGGAGGATTTCGCGGCCATAGCCCTGGGCTTTATTTTGCTCTTTTATACCATTTTCTGGACCGTTTGGAATGGCGGGCGCTACTGGAACCCTTTTGTTGCGTAAAACTCTTTATTCCGTAGAACCCTTCGTTTTGTAAAATCTTGTCGATTCATAAATTCTCTTTGCTTCTTTCAAGCTTTTTGTTTCGTGAAATCCCGTTATATCGTAAAAGGAAAACTCCCGGAGCCGTGTCCGGGAGTTTTCATCTTAAAGGAGGAGATGGAAGACTAAGTTTTCGCCCGTCGTTCTTATCTAAGTTTCAGTCTGCCGGATGAGCTAACTGGATAAAACGCCCGGACATGTCAGCCGGATAAACCCGGCAAGATTTGCTCCCGCAGTGTTGCCCTAGGCCGAGAGCACAAAGGAAAACGGATTGCTCATCGGGTCAAGAAAACGAATGTAGCGGTATTCCTCATGCTGGGCATCAAAGCCATCCTGCTGCTGATTCAGACGGGCGCCAAGAGCCAGAGCGTGATCGAGGGCCTCATTCATCTGACTTTTATTATCGAAAGCAAAATCAAGCTGAACCCTGCTGCCAGATTTTGCGCCATGACTGCCGCTGCAACGTGAAGTCTGCTTAGTGACAGCATCCTCATTCTTATCTTTAATGAATAAAGCCGGCCCGCCCTGAGGAGGCTCCAGCAAAACGCCCCTGGCATCATCCAGCGGGACTTTTTTCCAACCCAGGAGCTTCGCATAAAATTGAGCAAGCTCATCAACATGAGCCGTCACCAGGGCTACTGAGGCCAGATTCATGTGAAAATATGTATCCTTTGGAGGCATTTAACATTCTCCTTTATTTCACTCTGAAGGCATTTTAACTTAAGTCAGGAGCATAATCAATAAAAATACATAATTTCGCAAAATAAATAGTTTTAACGTCTGCCTGTGTCATTTTTTGTGGAAATTAACCTAAAACTGCACGGATCACGCTGAGAGTACTCCTGGTGTCAAGTGAAACCTCTCCCTATAGACCTTTACGAGAGTAGAAAAGGATCATAAATGATGGCGAAATGGATCAAAAAAGATGAAGATTTCATTGGTTTTACCAGGAATCTAGCGAAAAACAAAATAATAATTTCAGACCTGCTCGTTGAAAACACCAAAATTTAAACAAGTTTCTGACTCTCAAGTCTAAAACTTTTCAATTGTTTGTTTTTTTGATATCCTGTTAAAAAGGGTGGGAGGTGCACTATGGCAAAACTCATTGCTCGGCCTGAATATTTGCGCCAACTGATTCAACACAAAGACGTCGATTTGGTGAAAATCGTAAGCGGTATTCGGCGTTGTGGGAAGTCATCACTATTAGAATTATTCCGGCAAGATTTAATAGAGACAGGCGTTCCTGAGGATCATATCCTTCATATGAATTTGGAATCCCTGCGATATCGTACACTTTCGGATTATCTATCCTTCTATGACTATGTCAGTGAACGTATTCCAAAGGAGGGGAAGACCTATCTCATCTTCGACGAAGTTCAGAACGTGAAACATTGGGAGAAGGCTATTGAGTCATTTCGGCTGGATTTCGATGTCGATATTTATATTACCGGCTCGAATGCATATCTGCTTTCAACGGAGTTTTCCACACTGCTTTCCGGTCGGTATGTAGAAATCCGTATGCTGCCACTCTCTTTCAAGGAGTTTTTAACGTTCTATGAATTTGCTCCTTCCGTTTCTCTCGAAGAGAAATTTCAAAAATTTTTGAAATTTGGTGGCATGCCAGTTTTGCGAGAATATAACTTTAACGAAGTGAGAATCAATCAAGCATTAGAGGGTATATATTCAACAGTTGTGCTGCGGGATATTTTGCAGCGAAACAGCTTTGCTGATCCCTCCACGCTACAGAAGATCATACTCTTTCTCTGCTCGAACATCGGAAGTTTCAATTCTCCAAACAGCATTGGCGCTGTCCTTTCACAAGAAGGTGACATCGACCGCCGAAAGAGCAAAAGCATCGCTGGAAAAACGGTGGAGAAATATATGGCCATGCTCAGCAGCGCGTATATCTTTTATCCCGTTGGGAGATATGACATCAAAGGCAAGCAGCTTTTAAAGACTTTGGGAAAAAATTATATTGTGGATTTGGGAATTCGTAATTTGCTCCTTGGCTATCGAGATGCAGATCGTGGACATATTTTAGAAATTATTGTATTTCTGGAGTTGCTCAGACGCGATTATCACGTCTCCATCGGCAAAGTTGGAGATACCGAAATTGACTTTGTTTGCGAAAAACCAGATCACAAAATGTACATTCAAGTCACAGAAAGTATGCAGCTTCCAGAAACACGGCGACGAGAATTAGCACCGCTTCAAAAGGTCGCAGACAACTATGAAAAAATGATCTTATCTATGGATCCCAGTTTTATTCAATCGTATGATGGCATAAAATCAATCTATTTATTGGATTTTCTGCTGTCCTGACGACAAAATCAGCTATAGGTCACATGGCAGGCCTGTAAATGGACTGGCAATAGTTTATCTGAACATTGCTAATGCTACTCTAAGTTACTGTTAGCATTAAAAAACCACAAAACACCTGAATCAGTGAATATAGCGTTTCTTTGACGTCTTTGTCATCCATTCTGACGGCTTGCCCGTATCTGCTGCATGGGCTATAATGCAAAAGCATTTTCGGCTGTCAATCAGCACGGTTATCATGGAAGCGTAGCGAAGAGGCCGTAACGCGCCGCTCTCGAAAAGCGGTTGCCGGGTGACCGGCACGTGGGTTCGAATCCCACCGCTTCCGCCACAGTATTTTTCAGAAAATGCGAAACCCCTGAAACGCATGTTTTCAGGGGTTTTCGTTTTTTAACAAATGTTTAATATTGGGGTTATAACGCTAAATTTGGGTTGCTGGTTGGGTTACTGGACCCTGCTCTTAATGATATTTAAAAATGTCGTGTCGATGATTGTGGATTCTTTAAATTTTTACATCTTTCTGGTCACTTTCAGTGCTTGTAATGGGGCTATAAACGGGGTTAGCAGAATTTAATGTTAATATCCGACCATTTATATAAACTCTCTTAACAGCTGCCTCGCCCTCAATTTAACGTTACTATGATATTTAAGGACAGATCAAAGGAAGGGATGCTGCCAAAAGTGATAGAAATAATAATGCTGATCTTGGTAGTCATCCAAACAGTTATCGGACTGCTAAACTACCTTGATCAGCACAACAAAAACGACAAGTAAGTCGCACAAAGTAGGGAGCGGGAACTCCCTACCCCGACTTTACAAAATATAAGGAGAAAAGACAATATGAAAGTTATTATTTTAATTTTGATGATTGTCAATCTTGGGTTTTCAATTTTGAATTATTGGGAGAATCACAAACATGGACGGAAGTAAAAAGCGCAAAGCAGTTTACAATCCTGATGCCGACAAGCGTTGGAGAGAAAAGAACAAAGAGCGTGCAAGGTATTTAACGGACCGGACCTCCTGCAGACGTTTTTTGCGAGACAAAGCCACGGAAGAAGATCTTGAGGAAATGGAGCAGCTTATAGCCGAAAGACGCCAACAACTAAAAAATGTCCCCCATGTTCCCTTGAGATGTGATACATTGGTGTTGTGAAATCAGATACTGTTAATGGCGCGAAGTCTACACTAAGTATTAATCTGGAAACTGGTGTGGTTACTACGATCCATAAAACGCATTCAAAGCTGATTGAAAAAATAGAAGGGAGCAACAAATGATTTTTCATCTAAATAAAGATGAAAGAAAATTGCTCCAAGATTTTAATATAGATTTTCGCTCTGACTTTGATTACTCTGACGAAGAAGCGTTTGCTTTACTGGATCAAGTTCATGACGCTGAGATTTTCTACGCTCAGGACTCCGATACAAATGGACGATCACGCTATATGGCAAATTTCCATGCAGATTTAGCTGATAAAATACAATCTCTTATACCAGGATAAAATCAACAGTATTAATTTTGAAGTACCGCTCGCCAGGGCGGTTTTTATTTGCCTGAAAATAGCAATATGCACAAAAACAAGGGCTGAAATTTGTGCAAATAATATGTGAAAACGGCTTGATGATATATAACACCGGCGTTATAACACGGACAGAACTTAGAGATAAGTTCAAAACAAAAGAAAGGAGGAAGGTCAGTGGATATAGGCATAATAATAGCCCTGGTCAGTCTGATAGTTGAGATCATCGACCTGATCGTTAACTATAAGGACAATCACAAAGACTAGGGCCAATGCAGGGGCGTAAGCCCCTGCTATCTGCCTATACCATAGCCTAAAAACAGTATGAATGCAACTTTGACGGTGATACTTATTCTGAATCTGATCGTTAGCTGTTTGAATTTGTGGCTGACATTTAAGCGGTGCAAGTAAGCTTGCTTGTACTGAGCTTTTAGCACCGTATGACTTTGGACGTATAATTAAGATTATCGCAGCGCTGGCCTTTTGCACCGCTGCAGTAGCCCTGTTGATCGTTAAATTGAAAGAGAGAGACAAACATGACAAAGACCAGTGAAGCACAAAAACGCGCGTCAAGAGCTTGGGAAGCGCGAAATCCTGAAAAAGCCAGAAAGGATCGCTACAGAAGAACGGCGCGGCTCTTCATCCGCAGCCATGCCGACATGGACGATATAGAAGAACTTTTGACGTTAATTGAAGAGCGAAAAGCCGCCCTGAGTAAGCAATAATGTTGAAAAATGCGAGATCGAGCGGCTCGCCCTATCTTGTGAAACCCCTGAAAACGCAAATTTTCAGGGGCATTTAATTTTTAAAAGCCACGAAAAGCTCACAGCATTCAGCTGATAATTTTCAGAGACTTTTCCTGTCAAGGAATTTTCAAGGCAGTCGTATAATGACTCCCATTATCTTTGATTCATCAGCCAGGTTGAACGCGACAATATAAAAAAGGCAGAGAGCGCCACAATTTACAGCAGCTCGCGCAGGACGAGATCGCTGACGCCGGGGGAAACACGTTCGAGCCGCAGGATGCGGGGATCGTGGGAATAGTTTTCTTCGATGAATTTTTGCAGCGAATCGCCATGGTGATAGCCATGGATCAGGCGAATGCGGTAAAGGCCGTAGACATGTTTCAGAGCCGCTTCGATTTTAATCTGGGCTTGATAACGGTTGAGGCCGTGCAGGTCGATTTCTTTCATGGCGCTGGGCATAACGTGCCTTAAAAAACCGAAGGGCGATTGATTCGCCGCTCGAACTCCGACATATCCCATTGATTGCGGATGGCGATGCCCAGGGGGAGGTCGGGATAAATCCCATAGCGCTGGAAAAAGGCTTCCAGGGGCATTTTGCTTTCCTGCAGGTATTTGATAATTGCTGCGAGAAAGTGCCGGGTGTTGGGCATGGAGAGTTCCGAGATCAGGGCCAGGTGCGGCCAGTCAAAGCGCTGAGGGCCAAGCCTCAGGGTTTTAAACCATTGTTCCGTTTGCTCAGACTCCTGGGGGGAGAGGCTGCCGGTCTGTCTGGCCAGAATATGGCAGAGCTCCGCCAGGCCTTTTTGTACGGTCGAGCGAGGGTAGGCAAATTGCAGCGTGAGCCAGCCCTGCAGGTAGAGATAGTGGCTGGCCCGCATCATGATGATGGAGATGAGTCGATCAACTTCGGCGCCCCGTGTTAGCGTAGCAAGGGCAGGGAAGAGGACGGCGAGATCCCGGTAGTTGAGAGAAAATGCAAACTCGCTCAGGGCGTGCTTGTCTGCACAATGGTTGATCTGGGCAATGAGCCAGGTACGATGGGCCTGTTGCTGGGCCAGCTGCATTTCGCGCGGGAGGGGCAACGACTGCCGGCCAAAGGTGACGGCGTCGGCAAAGCTTTCCAGGCTGGAGTTGCTGCGCGGCACAAAAAATGGTGGGCGCAGCTTTCCGCTCTTGATCGGGCGCATTTGCAGACCCGACGGAGAAGCCACCAAGCTGTTTTGGCTGTCCTTTATACGCTCGCTGTCGTGACCTTCCCTGCTTTTGGCAGCGGCAGATGGAAGAGGCATTCCCTTGCTGATGTCTGAGTTTTCCGGGGGCGTGAAGTGACTGTCGGAGACAGATGCTGAGCCTGCCGTTTTCTGCGTATCAAGCTTATCAAGCGTGTTAGCAGCTCTTTTCAGTCCGGAGGATCTATCCTCTTTTTTGCTTCCGTCCGGGTGCTCGCTCGCACCTTCACTCAGGACGTCTCCAGTTCTTTGAGACTTTCCAGACCGCTCTATATCCCCTGGCTTTTGAAAGTCATCAAGCCTCTGGGCTTCACCAGGCCTTTGAAATTCCATCGGTCTTTGAATTTTCCCAGACTGCTGAGACTGCAGAGACTGTAGCGGTCTCTTAATTTCACCAGCCCTTAGAGATTCCTTTGGTCTTTGAACTTCCCCAGGCTGTTGAGGCTCGGCTGAGCTTTGTATTTCCCAGGAGTTATGAGATTCTTCAGTTTGTTGAGACTGGTCGGCCTCCAGGGCAGTTGATATTAACTCAGCTTTCAGCCCTGCTTCCCCGTCCTGCTCCTCGGCAAACCAGGTAGCTTTGGGCTGTAACCTGACCCTGCGAACGCCAGAAGGCGAACCCCCAAGAACGCCTGAAGGTGAAACTTCGGCAAATGAAACTCCAGAAGGCCAAACGCCAGAAGGCGATCCCCCGGCAGGCGAAACTCCGGAAGTGACTTTTTCTTCACGCGGCGCAGGCTTTTTGCTTTCCTCAGCAAAAAGAGAGCGGGCGAAGTCCCGCATGGGATTGCGTTGGGCAGCCAGAAAGGGATCGGGAAACTCGGGATGCTGGGGCATCGGTGATTACTCCTTTTTGCCGGGGCGAAGCGCCACGGGGAGGGCATCGACCGCATCTCGAATCGCGGAAGCTGTAAAGATAAGACGCTCCACAACTTCGGCAAGTCCCTGGTCGAAGCTTTTCAGAGTTTGATTTACATAGACCGCAGACTCCTGAGTGAAATTCTTGCTGCTCAGGCGAAGCGTCTCGCTGATCTCCTTCAGCTCGCTGATCAGATTGCTCAGGCGTTCATGGAGATCATCATTTTGACGCCCCTGTTCATCCTGCATCTCATGGATCAGCTGCAAAATTTCACTGCTGCCCTGGAGGTTCTGACTAAGAACGGTCGTCGAGCTTTCCATGGAGATGGCGAGCTGCTTGATCTTTTCGCTGAGGCCATATTCTTCACCGGCATAGGTTTTGCTCATGGCTTTGCTGCTTTCGCTGACCACGCGGATATTATCCGAGAGCTCCAGCATTTCGTTGGCCAGATCGTTTTTGGCCTGACCCATCAGCAGCAGCGAGTCACGGATGTCTTTATTGAGGGCGATGTTTTCGTCGCGTGAAGTTTGAAGGACATCAATACTGCTCTGGACGAAGGATTGTGTATCGGCCATCACCCGATTAAGACGATCCAGCTCCATCTTGAGGGGATTGAGTTCGCGCGCCAGAGAGGCGGCAACAGAGGTAGAAAAGGTTCCGGCCAGGCTTTCCATCCCCTGCATCTGACGTTGATCCAGATGGGTCGCAAGGTCGGCGAGGACATTGGCAGACTGCCTTATGGGAGGCGAAATTTCATCTTTCATGATGCGGGAAACCGCTTTATAAATGCCGCTGCCAAAGTCGGCGTCGGCCATTTTCTGAGCAATGCCCTGGAAGTCGCGAAAACTTTCACTCACCCGCTGCTCATGCTCGGCCAGGCTTTCGACCAGCAAGGCGGCCCCGCGGTTATCGTCGTAGACCGGAAGCACTTCGCAGATCTGCGTGCGGAAACCCTCCTGAGCCTGGCTCAGTTCACGCCTCAATTCAAGAGAGCCGTTGGCCAGCACTGCGGCAATAATACAGGCGAAGACCAGAGGAATCAGTGCAAGACCCTTCTGGAAGCCGACAGCGCTGATGGCGATAAAAAGGTAAAGGAAAAGTGCAGACAGCAAACCCAGTGAGGCGATGGTGATGGAAGGGCTAAAACTCAGGGCGGAGCGGGCTTCGGCGGAAATATAATTCTCACTCATGGAAAGTCCGTCGAGCGGGGGCATCCAGCGCCCGCCATAACGCAGCACACTGGCGCGTTTAAGAGCCTGCCAGGCGCTGCTCAGGCGCTTTTGTCCTAGAGCTTCAATCGCTTCTGTGACCGCCGGAAGGTTTTCCATGCTGCAGTTTTCCATCTTTTCCAGATGGCTGCTGAGTTCTTCTGTGGCTTCAGCGAGTGCCGCGCGTGCCGCAGAGATTTTACGCTGATAGATGAACCCGCAAATCACTAAAACCAGGGGCATCCCCATGGCAAAAAAGGCAACAATGACCTGAGATAAGCGGGCAGGTGAAATGGCGCTCTGAACGCTCAGAAAAAATGGAGCAGCAATCATGCGACTTACCTCCTCAAAACTCCCTTTAGATAAAAGCACGTTGTGCGTGTAGTCCTCGTTATTATAACACTTTGGTTCAGGCTCTTTTTCATTGACAGAGGTGGGTAAGAATCGATAAAATCATACTGATTTTGTGCGACCTGGCGGGGTTGTGTCCGTCCATGACGCGAGAGGGAAGGAACGAACAAACAATGTCAACCAAGTATATTTTTGTGACCGGCGGTGTCGTTTCCGGCCTGGGAAAAGGCATTACGGCCTCGGTTCTGGGCTGCCTTTTACAGGCGCGGGGGCTGAGCGTTCGCAATCAGAAGTTTGATCCTTACATCAATGTGGATCCGGCCCTGATGAGTCCGATTCAGCACGGCGAAATTTTCGTGACAGAAGATGGCGCCGAAACGGATTTGGATATCGGTCACTACGAGCGCTTCACGAACGTCGATCTCTCCGCAGAAAGTGACATCACCTCCGGGATGATCTACCGCGACGTCATCCAGCGTGAACGTGAAGGCGGTTACAATGGGGCCACAGTTCAGGTCGTTCCACACATTATAAATGAAATTAAAGAGCATATTTTTAATATCAGCCGTCAGAAGGATCCGGATGTCGTCATTTCGGAAATCGGAGGCACGGTCGGCGATATGGAGAGCCAGTCCTATCTTGAAGCGATCCGTCAGGTGAGTTATCAGGTTGGTCGCGAAAATTGTCTTTTTATCCACGTCTGTCTGCTGCCTTATCTGGTAAAATCCAAAGAAATCAAAACCAAGCCGACCCAGCAC
Source organism: Clostridiales bacterium (assembly GCA_004556455.1). Lineage (GTDB taxonomy): Bacteria > Bacillota > Clostridia > Saccharofermentanales > DTU023 > SFGY01. Next base: position 131,515 of record SFGY01000002.1, read on the forward strand.
TCGGTGCAGAAACTTCTCTCTTACGGCATTCAGCCGGATATATTAGTCTGCCGCACCGAGGTGCCCATGGATCAGAGCATTCGCAAAAAACTGGCGCTCTATTGCAACGTGCCGGTCGAGTGCGTGATCGAAAATGTCGATGTCGATACGGTTTATGAGCTTCCCATGTATTTTGAAAGACAGGGGCTGGCCAGTCAGGTCTGCAAACGTCTGGGGCTGGCTCAGTTTGTCGAACCGGATTTGAGCTCCTGGGAAAACATTCTCGATAAAATCAGCAATTCCCACCGGGTGCTGACCTTTGCCATCTGCGGCAAATACACGGCTCTGCACGACGCTTATTATTCCGTTGTGGAAGCTCTGGAGCACGCCTGTATCGAGCGGGAAATTCAGATGGCCCTCAATTGGGTGGATTCTGAAAAACTTGAAGAATCCAGCGATGAGGAACTTGACGAGGTCTTCAAAGATAACGATGCCATCCTGATCCCGGGCGGTTTCGGCCCCCGAGGTATGGAAGGCATGATCAAAGTGGCCTCCTATGCCCGACGCAAAGAAATTCCCTTCCTCGGCATCGGACTTGGCATGGAAATGGCCGTGGTCGAAATCGCTCGAAATCTCGCGAATATCAAAGATGCGCATACGGATGAGTGCGAGCACTCCTGCAGTAATGTTTTCTACTATGCCTGCCTCAGTGCCGAACAGCAGGCGCATATCGACCAGATTCCCTTCCCCGACCAGCCGATGCGTCGTGGGGCTTACCCCATGGTTTTAGAAGAGGGGAGCCTGCTCAGCCGGCTCTATGGCACGACAGAAGCCTCGGAGCGCCATCACCATCGGCGTGAATTCAATTTTGCCTATCAGGGTCCGCTGCTCCAGGCGGGTCTTCGTTTCAGCGGAGTTTCGCCTGACGGCAAATTCCTGGAAGCCGTGGAACTTCCCGGTCATCCCTTCTATGCGGCCACCATTGCCCATCCTGAGTTTAAGTCCCGTCCGGCAAAGCCCCACCCGCTTTTCCGTGGTCTTGTGGCAGCGGCTTTGAAGAGAAGAAACGAAAAATAATGTCAGAGGCCGCGGCCCGCGAGTTTTCTTCCTCACTTAGACTCGCGGGCCTTGCCTTATCCAAGGGAAAAGGAGCATTTCATGTCTGTGGTTTTTGATCAATTGTCGCGCACTTTCAGTGAATTTCTATTGCTGCCCAACCTCACCTCGGTCGACTGCACCCCCGACAAGGTTCAGCTGGACAGCCCCATGGTTCGCTTTAAAAAAGAGGAGGAATCCCCTCTGCGACTAAATATTCCCTTTACTTCGGCGATCATGCAGGCGGTTTCAGACGATAAGATGGCTATAGCGCTGGCCCGCAACGGTGGCCTTTCCTTTATCTACGGTTCGCAGCCTGTAGAACGACAGGCGGAGATGGTGCATCGGGTTAAATCCTATAAAGCCGGTTTTGTCCCATCAGACAGCAATCTGACGCCAGATCATACGCTGGCAGATATTCTTGACCTTAAGGAGCAGACAGGCCACTCGACTGTCGCCATCACCGATGACGGCAGTCCTGACGGCAAGCTTCTCGGCCTGGTTACCTCGCGGGATTACCGCATTTCCCGCCTTTCTACCGATACCAAAATCCGTGATTTCATGACGCCCATGGATCAGATTATTTACGCTGAGGCCGGGGTGAGTCTGACCGAAGCGAACGACATCATCTGGGAACATAAGCTCAATCAACTTCCCGTGATCGATAAGGACGGCCATCTGCTCGCCCTGGTTTTCCGTAAGGATTATGACGACCACAAGGAGAATCCGCTGGAGTTGCTTGACTCGCATAAACGCCTGCTCTGCGGAGCCGGAATCAACACCCGCGATTATAAGGAACGCGTTCCGGCCCTGGTTGAGGCCGGTGCAGATGTACTCTGCATGGATTCTTCCGATGGTTTCTCCGAATGGCAGCGCGACTGTCTCGCGTGGATCCACAAGAATTATGGCTCTTCCGTTTACGTTGGGGCGGGCAATGTGGTCGATGCTGAGGGCTTTAACTATCTGGCGGAAGCGGGTGCCGACTTTATCAAAATCGGTATTGGCGGCGGCTCCATCTGCATTACCCGGGAGCAGAAGGGCATAGGCTGCGGTCAGGCCTCCGCTGTGATGGCTGTGGCCAAAGCACGGGATGCCTGGCTGGAAAAGACCGGAGAGTACATTCCCATTTGTTCAGACGGGGGCATCGTCTATGACTACCACATGGCTCTCGCCCTAGCCATGGGTGCGGACTTCCTCATGTTTGGCCGCTATTTTGCCCGCTTTGATGAAGCTCCCGGACGCCTGATCTCCTTAAAGGGCAGCTATGTGAAAGAGTATTGGGGCGAAGGTTCCAACCGCGCCCGCAACTGGCAGCGCTATGATGCAGGTGGCAAAGGAGGGCGCATGGCCTTTGAAGAAGGCGTCGATTCGTATGTCCCCTATGCCGGGCCGCTCAAAGAGAACGTGCGGGCCTCTCTGGCGAAAATCAAGGCCACCATGGTTTCCTGCGGCTCCATCTCTATCCCGGAGTTTCAGCGGAAAGCCCGCCTCGTGGTCGTTTCGCCGACGAGTATCGTAGAGGGCGGCGCACACGATGTGATCCGCAAGGAAAATGAGCTGCGCTGAGAAAGCAGCCTGTAGCTAAGGCAGAGAAGAAAATTTCCACAAAGTCGCGTGACAGAAGCGGCTGAAATGGTATAGTCTTCTAAGAAAATGTTCTGAAAACTATAGAAAGAGGAATATGTATGGCCAATGAAGTTTTTGATATGACCCTGGAGGGCATTCAGGATCTGCAAAAAGAACTCGACGAACGCAAGGGAACCATTTCCCTGGAGATCGCTGAACGGCTGAAAGAGGCGCGTTCGCAGGGGGATCTATCGGAAAACTCTGAATATGATGATGCCAAAGAGGCCCAGGCCAACAACGAGTTTCGCATTGCCGAAATCGAAAAAATTCTGAAAAACGCCCGCGTTATCGACGAGTCGGAAATTTCTAACAAAGAGGTGACGCTCGGCTCCAAGGTTCTGATAAAAGACGTTGCCGACGGCGAAGAAGAAGAATATGTTCTGGTCAGCGCCCGTGAAGAAGATATTTTCAGCGGCAAAATTTCCAATGAATCCCCCGTCGGCTCGGCCATTCTCGGCAAGAAAAAAGGCGAACTGGTGCACGTTAAAACGCCCATGGGGACGATGGATTATAAGATTATCAAAATCGGCAGGCCTTAATCCCGGGGGATAAAGGATAAGAGCCGAGTGAGGAAGATGAGAGAAGGAAAGCAGGACTTTATGGCAGAAGATAGAAGAGAACTGAGCGAACAGGAACAGTTCCGTCTGGATAAATTACTGGCTCTTGAGGCCGCGGGCGAGCTCCCTTTTACAATCACAAAAAGCGCACAGGACACCCACAGCAGCCAGATCACCGAAAATTTTGACGCCTGTGAAGGCAAGACGGTCTGTGTAGCCGGGCGCATCATGAGCAAGCGCGGTATGGGCAAAGTGAGCTTTGTCGATTTGCAGGACCGCGCGGGGCGCATTCAGATTTTCAGCAAGATCGACAAGTTGGGCGAAGAGAGCTATAAAGCCTGGCAAAATCTCGACATCGGCGATCTGGTCGAAGTGACGGGAGAAGTATTCCGGACCCAGCGCGGAGAAATTTCCATCCGCAACGCAGCATACAAGCTGCTGGCCAAATCCCTGCGCCCTCTGCCCGAAAAATTCCACGGCCTGCAGGACACGGATACGCGCTATCGCAAGCGTTATCTGGATCTCATTGTGAATCCGGCAGTCCAGGATACCTTTATCAAGCGTTCGAAGATTATTTCCATTTTCCGCCGGGAACTGGATAAGCTCGACTATATTGAAGTGGAAACTCCGCTGCTCAACGTGATTGCCGGCGGGGCGACGGCGCGTCCCTTTGTGACTCACCACAATGCTCTCGACATGGATCTCTTTCTGCGCATCTCGCCGGAACTTTACCTGAAACGCCTGATTATCGGCGGTTTGGAGCGTGTCTACGAAATCGGCCGCAATTTCCGTAACGAGGGCATTGACGTCCGCCACAACCCCGAGTTCACGATGATCGAGCTCTATCAGGCCTATACCGATTATCATGGCATGATGGATATGGCCGAACACCTGATCACCACGGCCTGCCAGGAAGTCAACGGAACGCTGAAAATCAGCTATGATGGCTGTGATCTCGATCTGACGCCGCCCTTCCGCCGCCTCAGCATGAATGACGCCATTAAAGAAACCTGCGGCGTCGATTTTTATCAGGTCAAAGATGTCGAAGAGGCACGGCAATTCGCCATCGAGCACAAGCTTGAGGATCTCAAGGACACCATGGGCAAGGGCGATATCATGAATCTCTTCTTTGAGCAGAAATGTGAAGCCCTCCTGATTCAGCCGACCTTTATTTATGATTATCCCATCGAGATTTCGCCCCTGACCAAGAAAAAGCCCGGCCATCCCGATATCGTCGAGCGCTTTGAACTCTTTATTCATGGCATGGAATTCGGCAACGCCTATTCCGAATTGAATGATCCCCGCGATCAGCGCGAGCGCTTCGCCGCTCAGCTGAAAAAGCGCACGGAGGGCGATGACGAGGCCAATATTCCGGATGAAGATTATGTCGAAGCGATGGAATACGGCCTGCCGCCCACCGGAGGCCTTGGCATCGGCATCGACCGCGTGGTCATGCTGCTCACCAATAACAGCTCCATCCGCGATGTCCTGCTGTTCCCAACGATGAAACCCCTCGACAAAAACGTCGCTGCAAAAGCGGACGTGACGGAGCAGAACGCTGCAGCTATTTCAGCTTTCGTTAACCCGGCGGATATGACCCAAGCTGCACAGGGCTGTGAAGCTACGACTATTCCTGCAGAAGCCATCGATTTCAGCAAGGTCGAAATTGAACCGCTCTTTGAGGATTTCGTTGACTTTGAGACCTTTGCCAAATCTGACTTCCGCGCCGTCAAGGTCAAAGAATGCGAGGCAGTCAAAAAGTCCAAAAAGCTTCTGAAATTCGTCCTCGACGACGGCACAGGTGTTGACCGGATCATCCTGAGCGGGATTCACGAAACATACGAACCCGAAGAACTGCTCGGCAAGACCCTCCTCGCCATCACCAACCTGCCACCCCGAAAAATGATGGGCATCGATTCCTGCGGCATGATTATCTCCGCCGTACACCACGAAGACGGCGTCGAAAAACTCCGCTGCCTGATGCTCGATCCCCGCATCCCCGCCGGTGCAAAAATGTATTAAACCGGTTCTGCCCAACTTGGCAGACAGGCCCGCTGAGAAAGCGCGCACAACAACGCCGCCTTTCCAGCTGAAAAAGCACGCACACAAATGCACGCTTTTCCAGTTGATGCAACTCGTAAACATGGCTCCAGGCAGCCAAGCCGCAGGGTAGCTCGTGCCTCCTCAGCCAACCTGGGGAAAACGCAGCAAACCTTAGTTGCCCGTAAACATCACATTAGCATAGTCAAAAGCCCGCTGACACCCCTCAGCGGGCTTTTTTACGAGAATTGATAATAAATAAAAACTTTCAAGCCTCGGTATACTATCCAAAGAAATATTAAATGTCACCAAAGTGAACATTAAAACAGATCAACGTATACGGACATTTATTCTCGGCATTTGAGCTACTCTTCCTCATCACTGATCTTATCCGCGACCAGCCATTCAGACTCGGGGCGGCAGATGAGGCGCGCATCGAGGTAGGCCCAGTTGAGGAAAATCACGGTGTGAATGGTGTAGATATTGTTTTGGTTCGTTGCATTGCAAGAGGCAATCATAGCGCGGTCGGGCTGGTCATAGTTGGAAAAGGAAACCGGAAGGAGGAAGCAGGAATTCTCAAGCTCCGGGTTGTAGCAGGGAACCACGGCCCGCCAGTTCCAAGCCAGCTTTTTAACCGCCATACCGATGACATTTTCAAGGGCATTTTGAAGCTGCCGGTAGAGATTCGTAATCTCCGCGTTCGGCTGATGATCAATGACCACCGGCTTGAGGAGGTCCCGAATTTGCTTGTATTTCTCCGCGTCGGAATCCGCGGAGTTCAGAATGGCCAGAAGTTGGGGAGAGTTGTTGGCCTGGTTACGGTAGAAATCCAGGGGGATACGATCGCAACGCTGGATCAGAATATGGGCATCGTCATATTCTGGTATGGTGATTTGATTGCTCTCGTTGAAGCCAAGTTGCCAGACTGTCTCCGCCCGCGTGCTGAAATATTCAGGGGGTTTGGGCAGGCCGATCTTTTCCGAAAGAACCTTGCCCAGGCCGCCTCTGCCGGGGACCGTGAAACCCTGGAGACAATAGCTTTGCTGGTAATATAAGGGGTGGACTTCTCTGGCGGACTGTTCCTCGTTATGCTCGAAAACCGCGTACAGATATTTATAGGTGTTTCGGTCGGGCAAACCCGTATTGAAAGCGGCATATTGGCCACTAACATCAAAGCCGATATTATCGGTTTGGATCTGGTGGGAAAAGGTGTATTGCAGATAGCTGCGCAGGATGCCGAAGTTTTCTTTGGCACCAAAAGACCACTGTTCCTGAAGGGTTTGGTTGGCCAGCTCCTGAAGCATGTCATACTCCAGGGGACCCGACCATTTTTCCAGCCAGAGTTTTTTGTCAAACATTTTAAAGCCGGCCCCAGCATACGTCGCAGAGTTAAAATACCAGCCATAGCCCCGGTTGCCTTTGCGTTTGGTACAGAGCAGATAAATCTCCTGGCCCTCTGGGGCAAAATACCCGGTAGGGACATAGAGTTCATCGGCATCCTCGGGAGGACAAGTGTGACCATGATCTAAATAGATCAGGACTTCTTCAGAATTAAGGCATCTTTTCTCAATGGCCCGGACAATATCTTGAGCCGAATCCTTACATTTTGGGAGAATATCGCCAATGGATTGTTCGATGTCATACCAGTTGCCATCGAAAATATTGAAGACCGAGCCCATCTTTTTTCCTGCAATGAGGATTTGGTCAGCATACCAGGGAATTTTTTCAAATTTGTTTTTAGTACAGTGGAGCAAAATGTCCTGACCTTCCGGGGTTCTATAACCCGTGGGAAAATCAACGGTCTCCGCCCGACCGAATCCGGAGAATTTAAAATCGGACTCCTGGAGCTCGTTGTAATGGGTCGCGAGGGTTCGGAAAATGCTGTTGGCAGACTCGGAAAAGCCGGGTATCACTTCTTGCAAAGTCAGAGAAATGATATCGGTATTCACATAAATAAAGTCTTGAAAGCGGCCATGACTATGGGATGAGGGCGTGTATTTTTTGGGGATAGGCTTGTCCGCCTCTTGGCCTGATAAACGGATATTTTTCGGATAGACATAACCCCGGGTGGTGGGGTCCTTGAGCTCAAACTCGACCTCTTGGTCAAGCTGAATCTCTTCAAGGGGGGTATCGCTGTTCGCCCAGTTATAGTCATTAAAACGGTAGGTTCTGCCGTCGTCGCCGGCAATTTCGCCGAAAAACTTAAAACGGTCGTCCTTATTGGCATCTATTTTTCTAATGGTTCCGCGCATGAAGCACCCCCCTGTCAAGACGTATCTGAAATATAAGCAATGTTTTGATTATACACTATTCCGCAGAGTGGCATGAGAGCGGCAGTACGCTAATCTTTCGTACTCAAGCTGTTATAGGTGATTTAACTCGACTACACCCCATCAGTTCATTCGGTTTGGGGGTGCGGACAAAATCCTGGACAGCCGCAAAATACTATCAAAACAAATAATAAATGTCATAATAAAAAAGCAGTAAAGCTAAAGAATAAGGATATTCCATCAGAAGATTAACATAAGTCATCATTAGAGAGAGCAAGCACAAACTTAAAATGAGAAGGATTTTGCTGGAAGATGAATAAACAAGAGCTGGCACAAAAGATCTGGGCTTCGGCCAACCAGATGCGATCCAAAATAGAAGCTAATGAATACAAGGATTATATCCTCGGCTTTATCTTTTATAAATATCTTTCCGACAAAGAAGTACGCTTCTTAAAAGAGAACGACTATGACGAAGAACTATTGAAAAGCGTCACCGAAGAGGATCCTGAAACGGTCAAGAAATTAGGCTTGCGGAGCGAACTTCTGGACATGTTCAATTGTGAAACGCTAAGACAAGCGAGGGCCAGGCGGGATGAAATTATTGCCGATTACTCTGAGAAAGCTCCAAAGGCTATGGAAAGGCTGGACGCAGGCTTTGAAGAAGCCATGACGGTCATGCTCTTACCCAAGGATATGCGTAGGTGCACGCGAACCTCCAAACTACTTAGAAAGGCTCAACAAAGAGGTTAAACGTCGTTCTCGAGTGATTGGAATCTTTCCCAATACAAGCTCTGCCATTAGGCTTCTGGGAGCCCACCGCATGGAGGAAAATGATCGCAGGGCTACCATACGTAAAATCTACTACAAGGCTGCTATACAGGAACTGAAGGCAAGAACTCACCTGCTCATTGACCTTGCCCGCCAACAATGCCCCCTGGCTGAAGTCGCTTAGGCAAAGAAACTAACGAAAGCTAATTACAAATTTACACACTATTTTGGACTTGACTTGGGAATCGACTCAAAAGGCATGATTATATCTGCAATTTGTGAGTATGACGGAGAAGAAAAACTTAACTTAATAATGTTGGATGATAATATTCCAGCAGGATCAAAATTATATTAAAAGAACACGCTAATTATTAAACTTGGGGTTGTTATGAATCCCAGTTTAATTTTTATAATGAAGATTGAAAATTGATAAAAACGTTAGTGACTCTACATTGAAATAAATTAGCTGATCTAAGCAGGGCAGGTTTTTATGTTGCGGTCATAAGTGCTGACATAGTATAGCTATTGTGTATGAAAAAAATTTTTTAATAGATTTCAAAGGTTAATGTATGAGAGGGTTAGAATGAAGAGAGTTTTGATTATAGAGGATAATAAAGAAATTGCCTTACAAATGGAAAAGTATTTAGTTAATAAGGGTTATGAGGTAGAGCTTGCATCATCTTTTTACGAAGCAAACTATAAGATGAATCTAGACATGGATGTGGCACTACTTGATATAAATCTACCAGATAAAGATGGCCAACATTTGATAGAAAAATTAAAAGATAAGGACATAAGAGTTATTGTAACAACAGTAAAAAATGATGAAGATTTTATAATTGATGCCCTAGATCAAGGAGCAGACGACTATTTAACTAAACCATTTTCCCTTGCAATATTAAGGGCTAGAATTGATGCGGTTTTAAGGACAATACCTCTAAGTCAAGACAAAAAAATTACTTACAAGGATATCAAAATAGATTTAAATGATTCAAAAGTTTATTTTAAAGGTAATCAAATAGATCTAACTCCACTTGAATATGAAATCCTAGTTTTATTTATTAAAAATCCTCACCGAGTTTATACGAGAGGCCAGCTGTTAGAAATGTTTTGGGAAGATAGGGATAGGTTTGTAAATGACAATACTCTCACATCAACTATTAAGAGAATCAGAGAAAAACTTGATAAGGAAGTAATTTCTACTGCTAGAGGAATTGGATATAGGATGGATTGAGATGATATATGTATTTTGGATAATAAGTCTGGGACTTCTTTATTATTTTTTAGAAAAAAGAAAGAAAAATAGAATAAATGAGCTTATAGATCTGATAGAAAAAATGAAGAATCAAGACTATAAAATTCCTATGAAGCAAGACGATTTTTCGATTTTAGAAGATAAGATTTACAAACTTTTTATAGAAATAGTCGAAGCAAAAGAGACAAGTACTAGAAATAGTGAAAAGCAAATAGAATACCTAGAAGATATCGCCCATCAAATTAAAACTCCTATTACATCTATGCTTTTTTCCATAGATAGTTTGGAGATGGACTTTCCAGATAAGGATGATATAGAGATTTTAAAAAGGCAAACAATCAGATTAAACTCCCTATCAGATATTTTGCTTAAACTATCAAGCCTTGATGCAAACAAAGATCTTATGAAAAAAGAACAAATTCGTTTAGATGAATTAGTGGATTATGCTTTAGATAGTTTAGATTTAAGAAAATCTATCAATGTAGAAATAGAGAAGAGTTTAAAGAAAAATAGCATTTGTGGAGATTTTTATTGGCTGGCAGAAGCTATCATCAATATTATAAAGAATGCTGTTAATAGACCGACTTGTGACAAAATTGTGGTTTCATCATACAAAAATCCCCTATATACAAGCTTAATCATTGAAGACAATGGAGGAGGAATAGAAAAAGAAAATATTAAAAAAATCTTTAAACGCTTTTATAAAACACCCGACTCAAATGGCTTTGGAATAGGTCTTGCTATGGCGAAGACAATTGTCGAAAAAAACAACGGAGAAATTTCTGTTTCCAATATTGATGCTGGAGCAAGATTTGAAATTAAATTTTACAATGTCACCTAAAAATCACTTTACTTTTATATGCTTACCTTGACATAAGAAAAAGGAGGCAGTTATGGAAATATTAAAAGTAGAAAACCTAAGAAAAGAATATGGAGAGGAAAACTCCAAGGTCATTGCTTTAGATGGAGTTGACCTTACAATAGAAAGGGGCGAATTCGTTGCCATTGTAGGCCCTAGTGGATCTGGTAAATCTACACTTTTGCACATTGTAGGAGGAGTAGATAGTCCAGATGATGGCAAGGTTTATATAGATGGTAACGACATCTCTAAGTATTCTTCAAAAGAATTAGCATACTTCAGAAGAAGGAAAGTCGGACTAATTTATCAATTTTATAATTTGATTTCAAATTTAACAATCAGACATAACATAGAACTTCCACTAAAACTTGATAAAAGGAAAATCAATGAGGAAACCTTATTAGATACAGTTAGGAAACTTGGTATAGAAAGTAAACTCAACTCTTTCCCAAGTGAGCTTTCAGGAGGTCAACAGCAGAGAGTTGCCATAGCGAGAAGTCTCATCTATAGTCCATCTATCATATTGGCAGATGAACCGACTGGAAACTTGGATAGAAAAAATTCTAAGGAAATAATTGAAATTTTTAAATATTTTAACAAGACTTTAAAACAGACGATTATCCTAATCACCCATGACGAAGAAATAGCCCTACAAGCAAATCGAATTATTACAATAGTAGATGGAAAAATTGTAGGAGATGAGAAACATGAATAAGAAGAATTTTCCTATTTTCATCTCATTATTTATTGTAAGTCTGTTTTTTGCTGTGATTTTTTATTACGGATATACAAATATGAAGGCTAACTATGGTTATTACATGGCTTCAAGCTTTTATCATGGAGAGATTAAAGAAGAACTTTCAAATGAAGATGTTGAAAAACTAAAGTCCATTGAAGATATAGATTTGGTCGGAAAAATGTCTCTTAATCCTGACAATGGAAAATTTGCTGACGATTTAGTTGTTATCAACTACCAAGACCAAGCAATCAATAAGATGAGGGAGTATTCAAGATTAATTGAAGGCAGATTTGCTGAAAAGGAAGACGAAATTGTACTATCTGAAAGTCTTGTAAAGGAAAATGAACTTAAAATAGGCGACAAGATAGAACTTGATTTAGGCAAAAGGTTTTTAGATGGAGAAGAGATAGGTCCAACAAGTGCAAATACTGGCAGGGAAAAATTTGAGAGCCAAGGTTCTAAAAGCTTTAATTTAGTCGGTGTTTATGGAGACGTCTACAATAAGTACAGTAAACTAAATTTTGCTCTAGGGCTACAAGATAAAATGCCTTCATTTAGAACATTTATAAAGTTTAATTCTTTCGAAGAAGCTTATAAGAATAGAAATAAGATACAAAGTGAAATAAACAAAATACTTGGTAAAGATGTTCATTTAGAATTTTCAGAGAGCCTCATAAATTATTACGGAGTAGAAAACGAACTCTTACAAAATATAATGAAAAAGGCCGTTCTTGTTCTATCGGTTCTTGGATGCATAGCAATATTTGTGTTTTTTATAAAAAACATCTTTTGGGTTTGGGGGCTTAGGAAAATTAGAGAGCTTTCCATTTACAAGTCTATAGGATCTACCAATGGACAAATTTATTTCTTACTTCTAAAGGAAGGACTTGTTACAACTGCAATTCCAATACTCTTAGGACACATTGCAGGATTTTTCTTTATGTATTGTTTGTATAAAAACATAACAAAAGGTGAAAGAGTAAGTGCCTTTGAAGGAGTAAAATTCAATCCCTTATTAAGTTTGGCGATACTTGTAGTTTCCTTTGTGATTGTAGCATTAGCTATTAAATCCCCTGCGAAAAAGATTTCTAAAATAAATATTATAGACGGCATAAGAGGAAATATAGATTTTTCAAAATCTAAGAAGAAAAGAGCCAAAGATTTTTGGAAGGAATTAAAACGCAACAACTTGGCATCAATAAATTCACAGAGATATATTTCGGCAATAGGGATAGTTATAATTTCGGCGTTTATAATCATCACAGGCATCTCAATATACTACAGAGATTTTTCGCATTACGATGATGGCTATAATTTTTCTGTGGGCTATTTTAGCGAAAATAACCAAGTCCCAAAAATATTAAAAGAAATTGTAGATAAAATTCCTAACGAAAAGTCTTATATTTCAAAAGATAAATATGTTCAAGTAGAAAACAATAACGAATTCTCAAAAGAAGCAAAGGCAGCAGGTTTAGATGAGGAAGCGAAAAAGAATATAGAAAAATATAAGGCAAAGGGTATGGATGGATTTATCATCGCCTTGGAAGAAAAAGATTTAAAAGAACTTGGAGGAAAGGAGGGTGAATTTGTCCTCTACAATACAATTCAAGAAGATTCTTCTATTCCAATAGCTAAGGCAAATAGAATTCCCTATTTTGAAAACCCACAGACTTTAGACATTAACTTTGCAAATGATTATAAGAAGACTATTAAAATTTCAAAGACGATAACAGATTTGGGAAAATATAAGTCGAAAACAAGACCCTTCGATGTAAAAGTTTATACAGATTTTGACACCTATTTTAAACTTATGGAAGAAGCAGGTGATGAGAAGTATTCGGAATATGCCTACACTTTAAATATGAAGGTAAAAGATTCTGAAACCAAAGATGTAAAAGAATATGTAGAAGCCATGATCAGGGAACAACTTTCACCTGAAGATAGATTTAATATCATAATAGATGAAGAAATCGTAACAAATGAATATAAGGCAGAGAAAAGTTTTATAAAAATTGTAATAGGAATAGCATCGATCATCTTTGTACTAAATATCACAAACGGTTACTCATCCATTAATTTAAGTCTTATGAGCAGAAAAAAAGAAATCGGCAGCCTTTACTCTTGTGGGATGGACGTAGATGAGCTAAAGAACATCTATCAAAAAGAATTTATTGAAGAACAGGTAAAATCCTTTATAATTTCTATTATGGTGAGTTTAGGAGTTATGTTTATAATATCTTTAGTAGCCCCTGATTTAAGAATGGGTACTTTAATAAAATATTATGACTATAAAAGTTTCTTAGGATTTTCATTAGTCGTCTATGGTATTAATCTAATAATCTATCACTTCTCCTTAAAGAGAATTTTAGACAGACCGACCATAGATTTAATTCGAACAATATAATTTCAAAAAAAGTGGAGTATATGAATAAAAAGATTGAGTCAAATTTCTTAAAGTGCCTATAATTTTAGGCACTTTTTTCATATCTACTTTATTAGATGATAATATAATATTTTTAACAAAACATTCAATTTAAGATACAAATAATAGGACGGGGAGAGTATATCTTCATCGTCTTTTTTATTACAAGAAAGGAGTTTTATGTGAAAAAATTAGATCAAATAAGAGTGAGCGTCAAACCCAAGGCCGTCTAGCAAGATGAAAGCTGAAACTTTAGACTAAACAAAACTGGATGTGTAAAGACGTTTAGTGTAGATGAGTCTAATGTTTATTACGGTGCGGCGGAGCCGCCTGTCCGGTGCGGTGAGAGCCACCGAACCGGACAAGCAGAGCCAGTAAAGAGAATCTCATTTAGCAAGAGAGGGATCTAAACCGTAGACTTGTCTCATGGAAACGTCCTTTTGGGGATCGCTACTCTCGATCTCGATTTTATAAGAATTGTAGGAGATGCGGTCCATGATAGCGTCAGCAAGGGTACTTTCTTGATTATAAATTTGGCTGTACCACTCACTTTCTCGGAATTGGGTATAGAAAATGGTAGAGGAATAGATACGGCGTTTGTGAATCAGTTCAAAGAGATTTTTCGCTTCCGCTTCGGAAAGCTTAAACAACAGCCATTCATCCAGAATAAGCAAAACAGGCTTCGTGTACTTTTTCAGGACAGAGGTAAATTTTTCTTCTTCTCGAGCGGCCTGTAATTCCAGTAAAAGATCCGGTAGACGGAAATATTTGACAGAATAGTAGCGTTTGCAGACTTCCAACCCTAAGGCACAGGCAAGATAGGTTTTACCACGACCAGTAGCGCCAGTGATAAAAATGTTTCTAGCTTCCGCGATTTATTCACAGCGAGCCAGGCGCTCAATGAGAGCTTTATTGAGCTTTCTGCCTGAGTGGTAATCGATGGCTGGAAACCGCGCTGGTGGCTCTCCGCCAGCGCTGTTTCCACTGCGATGTGATAATTGAACTGAACGGTCGCTTGTTTCCATTCCGCCAGTTCAAAGGGTGTGGCAGGCAAAGGTGCCAGTGATGGCTTTTCTTCCCCAAGAAACAGACTGAGCCTGCTGCATTCCTTTTTTTGAATCAAATGGGCATTGTAACTTCTTACGCGATCCTGAATGGCGCTGTTTAACTCGGCAAGAGAAAAGAATTGCTCGTTTTTCAAGGCTGCCGTAATCCAAGTGGAAATTATGCTGACCGAACCCTCGACATTGGGTTTGTCCTTGGGTCGGCGCACTCTGGCAGGGAGAATCGCCACGTTGTAATGCTCTGCAAATTCGTAATAGGTTCGATTCAGCTCAGGGGTATACCAGTCACTTTGTTTGCGGTTAATGGCTGTCGCGCAGTTGTCCGAAACCAGAATGGGAGTAACCCCGCCGAAGTAGGTATACATGTGAACATGAGCTTTGATCCAGTTTGCAGTTTTCTCGTTTAGAAATGCCTCAACAAAAGTATATTGACTGTAGCTCAGGACACCGACAAACAGCCAGCACTCTGTAAGCTCACCCGTATCCGGGTCAATGATGCAGGCTGGTTTTCCTGCCCAGTCGACCTCAATTTACTCGCCGGGTTTCGAAGGAATGTGCATGGTTACACGCCGCTTTTGTTCCTCCTGCTGAATGTGGTAACAAAATTGAGAATACATAAGTGGCTGATCCTGATTCTGACGGCACGCTTCACAATACTCAATCCACAGGAGTTTTTTGGTTACTCCATTTCTCAACAGTTCCTTACGAATGGTGTTGAAGTCTGGCAGGCGCCTGTTGCTTACAAGCTTCTCCTTTGGGAATAGCAGTTCCTCAAGCCGACGATCTGTGATGGTCTCACCAAGTGGCCAGGAGAGGTTTTGTGAAGCAGCTTGTTCACAAACTTTTCTCACGGTATTACGCGAAACACCACAACTTCGTGCAATGTTCCGTTCACTGAATCCTAAGCTTTTCAGCCGTAGGATTTCTCGGTATTGGGTCATGGAAATGACCTCCTTTACTGTAGTCACGCCCGCGGCGTGCTGCTACAGTATGAAGGAAAGTCACGTGAGTCGTTCTTGCTTTTGTATGGGTGGATCTGGATTTCTGGACCGGTGGTTCCGGTGACCGGAACACTGGCTCTCAATGACCGGAATGATGGCTCCTGTTGGCCGGTCTGGTGGCTCATATTGAGGCGGAATATTCAGGCGATAAGAGAGGTTACGATGGATAAGTACCGGATGACCCAGAAATGGCTTACAAAACTGGTTCCAAACTTGAGAGTATGCGATATGAATCGTATTGCTTATCAACAGTTGTTAAATGATTACGCTATATTTCATGAGCGTCAGACAACGATGGATTTTCACCACCAGCTTAAAGGCGCGATTTTGGATGCTGTTGATGATGGTCTGATTGAGCGTGATCCTACGCGTAAAGCCATTATAAAGGGGAAACATCCAGCATCAAGGAAAATGAAGTATCTTAACCAGTTCGAACTGCATTCACTGCTGGTTTCGCTTGACTTGAAAGATAAGGTGAACTGGGACTACTTTATTCTTCTACTTGCAAAGACAGGTATGCGTTTCTCCGAAGCGCTTGCGCTAACTCCCAGTGACTTCGATTTTGCCCATCAGACCCTCTCGATCACGAAGACATGGGATTACAAGGGCAAGGGTGGATTTCAGCCAACTAAAAACAAGTCGTCTGTACGGAAAATACAGCTTGATTGGCAGACACTTATCCAGTTTTCCGAATTACTCAGAAATCATCCAGCGGATAAGCCTATCTTCGTTCATTCAACAGTGTACAATTCAACGGTGAATGATATTCTCAGAAAACGCTGCAAAGCCTGCCATATACCTGTAATCTCACTTCATGGATTGCGCCACACACATGCTTCGCTCCTTTTATTTGCAGGGGTATCTCTCGCTAGCGTGGCCCGGCGTCTTGGCCATGCGAGTATGACAACGACACAAAAGACATATCTGCACATCATTCAGGAACTTGAAAACAAAGACATTGACCTAGTTATGCGCTCGCTATCGAGTTTAAGCTGAAAAAATCACTTGCGCTGATTAAGAGGGAAAAGATGCCAAACTAAAAAAATGGCATCTTTATTTATTGGAATAATCACCATTATGTACCAGGTCAATGACGCATTGGGCTGAGGAAAGTGTAGAAAAAACAAAGATATGTCAACCGCGGGACGTGAACCACAAACCAAAAACTTTAAAGGGGTCGAATTCGACTCCTTTAGATGAGAAGCAGGGAGTAATGCTTTTACCTTATCTCCACAAAGGTGGATCGGCGCAACTAATGCGATTGGCATTGTCTCAAAATCCTGGACAGCCTTATGAGGCAAAGCCCATAGTCATTACTTGCTCAAAGCTCTGGAACTTCCAGGCTGGCCTCCAGGTAAAGGGAGGCTTTTTCTTTTTCATCGAGTGCGCGCCACTCGCCTGAGTCAAGGCGGGGATCAAGCGACAGGGAGCCTTCGCGGATTCGTGTGAGGCTTGTGACTTCGCGTCCCAGGGCGGCAAGCATGCGCTTGACCTGATGAAAGCGTCCTTCGCAGATGACGAGCAGAGCTTCATCGTCAGCCAGGCTGCGGCGCTCTGCGGCAACTTGGCGGCAGCTCTCAAGGAGAACCGTCCTGAGCTTTTCGGCCTCGGCGGCTTTGAGCGCTCCCGGCGCGAAGGTGGATCCGATAAGTTCCTCGAAATAACGTCCGGGCTGATCCTGATTGAGTTTTTCTTCCGCCGACAGCGGAAGGAGCAGGGCGGCGGGGAGGGTAGGTCCGTCATCGAGAGGTAGCCCTGCGGCGCATTTGAGCACATCTTCCTCGCCCAGGGGCAAGCCGCTGTAGCTCAGCCGGTAAACTTTGGAGATGAGATGTCTGGGAGAGCAGAGACGGTGATTCAGGGTGCCGTCATTGGTCCAAAGGAGCAGGCCGCTTGTATCTTTGTCCAGACGGCCGACAGGGACAAGTCCGCGTTCCAGCAACTCTTCCGGCAGATCATCAGCGGCGGTCGCTTCGCGTCGGTCGACTAAGGCGGTCAGCACGGAGGGCCGTTTATTCATCATGATCAGCAAGGTGAGCTGGATCTCCAGAGGCTGACCGTCTAGCAGCAGCTCTTTGGCCTCTTCGGCGCTCACTTTTGTCGCTGCATTGCCGATCGTCTGATTCCCCAGGCGAACCCTTCCGTCACGACAGAGCTTTTTAATGTCTTTCCTGCTGCCGCAGCAGGAGGCTGCGAGGAGCTTATCAATGCGATAGCTGGCTTTGCCGGATAATGGGGTCGGCGCAGGATTTTGAGCGGTGGAGACTTTTGGTGGAGCGGCTTTTGGAAAAGACATCTTTACCTCACATGATTTTTCGGCCTGATCCTCCTCTGCTGGAGCTGTTATAGGGCATTTTGTTTCTGGCGTATCCATTTTGCGTAGCTCCCTCTTATGAGCTTATCTTTTTTCTGAACGGCTTCGGGAGAATCTGTGAAAAGCTTTTCCCTGCGAGAAATTAAGTTGGCGGCAGACCCTCGATTTTTCTGAACGGCTTCTGACAAAGCTGTTGTCGAGCGCTGTTCAGAAGCGGCCTTTACATGAAAGACATTCTTAATCGTATTTGCTTCCAACAAAGTTTCACTTTCTATTTGAAAATTTTCCATTCAAGAATAGCAGAAGCCTGTCCTTTTTGCCCGACATTACCTCGAATTTACATGGACATGATCTTTCTCTAAAACTTCTTCCCTAAGCTGGAGGAGATAGAAGTTTTCAAAACAGAGCAGTCAGACTAAATGGTTTTCTCAAATAGTTTTCGAAAGCTGTGAAGATGGGTAAAGCTGTGAAAACGGATAAAGCCGTGAAGCTGGATCAATCATATCGAAATGATTCGGACCCAAACCATGCTATCGATAAAGCAGAAAGAAGGATGCAGGCAAAGATGATGCAGGCGGAAAGGAGATGGGGAAGGCATGACGCAAATTAACGAGCAGCAGCGCACAGACTCATCGTTGCAAAGCAATATGCAGACAAAAGCTCAGCGAAGGATCAGGAATACGGATCGTTTTGCCCGTGGCTGCTTTACGGTCGCTGGCTGGCTCGCCGGGCTGATGATTATTCTGATATTTTTCTTCGTGGCCAGCCGCGGCATCCGAGTATTTTTGCCCTCGTATGGAGCAGAGCAGCAAAACATCTGGGACTTCCTGCTGGGCATGCGCTGGCGCGCGGATAATCAGGTTTATGGCGTGGCCTTCATTATTGTGAACACTTTGGTCAGTGCCTTTGGTGCGGCTCTGCTGTCTTTTCCGCTCTCTGTCGTCACGGCGCTGATGATTACCCGTATGGCCTCGCCGCGTGTGGGTACCCTCCTGACCACCGTGGTGGAAGTGCTGGCGTCCATTCCTTCAGTGGTTTTCGGCGTCTTTGCGTCAGCCGTCATCACACGTTTTGTCGATTCTCTGGCTGGCCTTTTCGGGCAGACGACAGCGGGTGGTAATGCCATGCTGACCACGATGATTTTGCTGGCCATGATGATTTTTCCAACCATGACCGATATTGCCATCGTCTCGATTCAGGCAGTGCCGGATTCTTTAATTCAGGCTTCGCTGGCCGTGGGGGCCACGACCATGCAGACCAATTACAAAATGATCCTGCGTGCGGCGCGGTCGGGGATTTTCAGCGGACTGGTGCTGGGTCTGGGACGAGCCTTCGGTGAAGCGACGGCTGTCTCCATGGTAGCGGGTAATGCCTACACCGGGCCGAGCGTCAATCTTTTCGAATCGACGCGAACCTTGACATCAACCATGCTGACGGGCCTTAAAGAAACGACCGGTTTGGATTACGACATTCGTTTCTCCGTAGGTATTGTCCTGATGATTCTCATTCTCATCACCAATAGCCTGATCTTCCTCATCAAGCGAAAGGTAGGGGGAGGCAGCGAACATGAGCAGTAAAAAACGGTCTGGCGAATGTGTTCGTATTTTCCTGATTGAGCGAAAAGCAGGGGGAGGCAGCGAACATGAGCAGTAGAAGAAAGCTGAACGACCGCGGCTTGCTCCTGATGAGCTGGATTTTTTCCGCGATTTCTGTGGCGGTGCTGGTGGTCATCCTAGCTTATATTTTCAGAACCGGCTGGTCCGTGCTTAGCCCGGATTTCATTAAGAACAATTATCGCTCCGACAGTTTTTATGCACTGCTGGAAGAGGCTCCGGCAGGCGATTTTACGGCTCCGGCGGAGCTTCCCGAAGGAGCGGCTTTTTCGAGAAAATTCGGCTTTGCTCTGAGTGACGCGAAGGATAAACAGAATAATGATGTCACGCAGCTGGTTTATCTGGATTCTGAAAGTCCTCTGAATGAGGCGATCATGGACTCGGCAGGGGTTGATCTTGCCCCGAAGGGCGAGGCGATTCGCCCCCCGGAAGGTCTCATTATCGACAGAATCCAATTTCTTGACGCGCAGGGTGAGAAGGCTGAGGTTGGATCCAAAAAACAGATGGACGCCCAAAGCTCCATCGACTTGCTCGATGAAGAGGCCGCAAGCCTGGTCAAATACCATGGACTGACGATGGGCGGCGGTATTCGCGGTTCCCTCCTGACGACACTTATCCTGATTGTGCTCACGCTCATTATCGCCATTCCGCTGGGCATTGCTGCCGCGGTCTGGCTGAATGAGCTTGCCCCGAAAAATAAGACCACGGCCCTCCTGCGCACAGGGGTGGACATGCTCTCCGGAGTGCCCTCGATTATTTTTGGCCTCATGGGCATGACCATGCTTTTTGAGATTACGAGGCTCTTTGGCATTACGGAACAGAGTATTGTTCTGGGCGCCCTGACCATGTCAGTAGTTCTGCTGCCGCTGGTGATTCGACAGACAGAGGAAGCCCTGAAAACGGTGCCGGTCTCTATGCGTATGGGTTCGCTCTCGCTGGGAGCTTCGCGGACGCAGACGATTTTCCGTGTGGTTCTGCCCCAGGCTCTGCCCGGCATCGTCACCGCGATTCTGCTCTCGATGAGCCGCATCATCGGCGAATCCGCAGCGCTCATCTATACCATGGGGACAGCTATTGTTGATCATCCCCAGCTGCACCGGGGAGCAACGACACTGGCCCTGCATATCTGGAAAGTCATGAGCGGGGAGCAGCCTGATTTCCAAATGGCGGCCGGTATATCTATCGTCATCCTCGGGATGGTTCTGTTCATGAATTTAATCACACGTCTGCTTCTCCGGCGTTTTCGGAGGAATTAGCTGGGGAGGATAAGCTCGCTTACAAAAGCGCAGGGATGGCTTTAGTCCAGCTCACAGTTGAAATGAATCCCGGGTTAATGAATTTAGACCAGACCAAAGATCAAAAGAAGCAAAGCTTAACGAATTTAGTCCAGTCCACAGATGGAAAGGAAACAAGGGTTTTATGAATAAAGAAAAGCAGATAGACCTGGAACAAGCCCTTAAGAGTTCGGCCTCAGAAAGGCCAGCGTCAGAAGCGACAGTCAAGCCGCGTACAGCGGAGTCGCGACAGGCGGAATCCCGGCAGGCAGGTCCCCTGCCTTCTGAGTTGCAGCAGGAGGGGCTCCAGCCAGCGGAGATCATGGCGGACGTGAAGAATCTTGAACTTTATTATGGAGATTTTCACGCTCTGAAAGATATCAACATCACCATTCCTGAGCGCCAGGTGACCGCCTTTATCGGACCTTCCGGCTGCGGTAAGTCAACACTCCTGCGTTGTTTTAACCGGATGAACGATCTCATTGAGAGCTGCCATATTCAGGGCGAAATCCACATTAAAGGAAAAAATATACTCAGCCCTGAGACGGACGTGGTGTCGCTTCGCACCCATGTCGGCATGGTTTTTCAGCAGCCCAATCCCTTCCCCATGAGCATTTACGACAATATTGCCTATGGCCTGCGCTGTCAGGGGATTCGCGATAAACAGCTGATCGCGGAACGGGTGGAAAGCTCGCTCAAAAAAGCGGCTCTCTGGGAGGAAGTCAAAGATCACCTGAATCGCTCGGCGACCCGTCTCTCCGGCGGCCAGCAGCAGAGGCTTTGCATTGCCCGGGCGATTGCCCTGCAGCCGACACTCCTGCTCATGGATGAGCCAACTTCGGCACTTGACCCGATGGCCACCTCGAAGATCGAGGACCTGGTCGAAGAATTGAAAGCGGACTACACCACCATTATCGTGACCCACTCGATGAGTCAGGCGGCCCGTGTCAGTGACCGTACGGCCTTCTTTCTTCTTGGCGAAATTGTGGAAACAGGCAGCACCGAACAGATTTTCCACAAGCCGGAGGATCCGCGTACAGAAGCTTATATCAGCGGGAAATTTGGTTGATGCTGGAAATTCGGCCTGCTGTGCGCCTGTTCCTGTCGGTATGAGCATTTTCCCGGAGCAAGAACCGTGCAGGACATCCAACGTTCAGGCTCATGGGAGAAAGGCGCAAGTGTCTGTGGTTTTCAGCACCTGAATGCTTATAATTTAATAGATTTTATACAATGATTAAAAATTATTAAAGCGTTAAACAAATATAATGAGAAAAGAGCCGGAAAGGATTTTCATATGGCACAGCGAAAAGAATATACAAGGGAACTCAAAGAACTTCATGAGAGTATGATCCGCCTGGGTTCACGCGTTGAGACGGCCCTGGATCTGGCTGCTCAGGCGGTGAAGACCTGTGATGAAAAAAATTGTAAACAGGTCATCGAGGGCGACGATGAGATTGACCTTCTCAGTGAGGAGATCGACCGCAACTGCGTCTTGCTGATCGCCCGCCAACAGCCCGTGGCCAGCGACCTCCGGGATATCACCAGCGATCTCAAACTGGTGGCGGATCTGGAGAGAATGGCCGATCATGCCGAGGATATCTGTGAGCATGTGCTGCATATCAGGGAGGGTCAGCAGCGTGTTCCCGCTCCTGCCAGGCTGCTGCAGATGTTTCAGGCCTGTAAAAACATGACGGCCCGCTCGCTCGATGCCTATGTCACCCGCAGCCGCGAGCAGGCGCTAAAAGTTCTGAGCATGGATGAGGAAGTGGATGAGCTTTATCATGAGCTGCGCCGGGAAATTCCGGAATTGATGCGCGAGCAGCCGGAGCTTATTGACAGTTATATCGAATGGCTCATGATCGCCAAGCATATCGAACGCTTTGCCGATCATGCGGAAAATGTTGCGGAATGGGTCATTTACTATCTCGACGGCAAGTTTGATATTCATGGCTGAAAGCAACACAATACCCATGATTGAAAGAAAGACAGCATTCATGACTGAAAGGATCGCTTTGAGACCCAGGGCTGAAAGAAACGGGGGGACAATGCATGGCCAGACCGCTGATTTTGATCGTGGAAGATGAGCGGAGTATCGCTGAGCTTTTGGAATTTAATCTCCAGAATGAGGGCTACGCCTGCCGGAGCTTTGGCTGTGGGCGGGAGCTTTTTGCGGCTCTTCAGGAAGATAAGAGCAGCGCCGTCAGTCTCTTTATTCTCGACATCATGCTGCCCGATATGGATGGTTTTGAAATCTGCCGCCGCCTGCGTGCCGATGAAGCTTTTGCACAGAGCGCTGTGCTGATGCTGACCGCCCGCAGCAGTGAGGACGATAAGGTACGTGGCCTGGAAAGTGGGGCCGATGACTATCTGACCAAACCTTTCGGCATCCGCGAATTTCTGGCCCGGGTGAGGGCCTTGCTGCGCCGCAGCAGTCGCCTGAGCCAGAACGGAGAAAATCCCGCCGGGCTCTCCTCGCCGGACTCAGCTCGCTTTGCAAGCTCCCTTGCAGCCTCTTCACAGGAACCGTCCCCAGGTTCAGCCTCAGGCGCAGCGCCTTTTAAGGCAGAGGAGGACCTGAGGAGTCGAATTGTCTGTGCCGATCTCCTGCTGGATGACGCCAGGCATCTTGTGTTTAAGGGCGATGAAGAACTCGAAATGACCAACCGCGAGTATGAGCTTCTGAAATTCCTCATGCTGCACCGGGGAAATGCCTACAGCCGCGATGATCTGCTCAACTACGTCTGGGGCTATGACTACAGCGGAGAAACGCGCACGGTAGATGTGCATATCCGCCAGCTCAGGCGCAAGATCGAAGATGACAGCTCTCAGCCGACCTTCATCGAAACGGTGAGGGGCTACGGTTACCGTTTCCGCGATGTCGATTGAGCTTTTTGCATATTCGCATATTCCAGGAGGAACTTATGTTTAAACGCCTGTCTTTGACCCTGGTCATCATTCTACTGATATCCATGTGCGTTACGGCAGGCGTAGCGCTCAATGAAATTCATGTGTCCCTCCGCGAGCGCTTCAGGAATACCTTGAAGCTTTCTGCTATCTGGCTGCGGGAAGAATGGCCTGAAGATGAGGCCCCCGATGATGCTGCGGCCCGTCTGCGGGAGATCGTTCAGAAAGAGTTCGAACTGCCCCTGCGCATTACCATCATTCGTCCTGACGGTAAAGTGAGCTACGACAATGAGGCCGATGTTGCGAATATGAACCAGCACGATCAGCGCCCCGAAGTGCTTGCCGTGCTTGACGGGCAGGACTTTGCTGAGAATGTTCGTTTTTCGGTTTCCACGGGTCAGGATATGATGTATGGCGCAATCATGGATGAAACACATGACGCGGTGATCCGTCTTTCTCTGCCTCTGCCCCTGCGTGAGCAGGTTTTTCTCCGCTTTTCCTCGAAAATTCTCTGGGTGCTCGTTTTTTTCCTTTTGTTTTCCGTTGGCGCGGCTGCCTTTCTCACCCGGCGCTATACCCGGCCGCTGGATGCGCTCTGTCATGAAGCCACGCGCATGGGTGAAGGGGACTACAGTGCGCGCATACCTGCGAGTAACGGTAAGGATTTTCGGGAAATACGCCAGCTCAGCACGGCCTTTAACGAAATGGCCGATTCCCTGCAGGCACAGCAGCTGGAGATGGAGGATAAAAATGCCCGCCTTAACGCTATCCTCAACGCGATGATGGATCCTTTACTGCTCGTCGACAGAGGTCACTGCCTGCGCTATGTTAATGAAGAGGCCAAAAGCGTTTTCGGACGATCGATTGATCCGGAAGAGCACGCCTATCCTCAACTTCTGCTGACCCACTCCGATGAGATAGACGAATGGGTGAGCCGCAGCATACAAGAAGAAAAAGATCTGGAGACGCGCCTGAGCGTGAAAACAATAGACGGTGAGCGTCACTTCCGCAGCCAGTTTTCTCCGATTTCTGTGGGAGGCCAGGTGCTCGGTGTCGTCGTTGCCTTACACGATCTTTCCGCGGAGGAAGAGGCCGCCATTTACCGCAGAGATTTTGCTGCTAATGTCAGTCACGAATTAAAAACGCCCCTTACTTCCATACGGGGCTTTCTCGAAACTCTGCGCTCCGGTGAGAATTTGCCGCAGGAGACGCGCCAGCGATTTTATGAAATCATGGATGTGGAGAGCATCCGGCTGGAAAACCTTATTAACGACATTCTCTCCCTCTCCGAAATTGAGCAGGGTGAAGTGAATCAGAAAGAATCCTTTGATCTGCGCGAAGTCGTCGATGAAGTCCTGGTTCTGCTCGATGACAAGGCCTCGTCGCGTAAGGCGGTTCTGCTCAGTGATCCTGTAGATGAGCCTTTACCCGTTTCGGCAGACCGGGATCACATCAAGCAGATTTTAATCAACCTCATCGACAATGCCATCAAATATGGCCGTGAAGGAGGCCGGGTTAGGGTTTCCACTCAACGTGATGAGGAAAATCAAGTGGTCATCGAAGTGACCGATGACGGCCCCGGCATCCCTTACGAAAATCAGAAACGCATTTTTGAGCGCTTTTATCGGGTGGATAAGGGGCGTTCCCGCGAGCTTGGAGGCACCGGCCTCGGACTTTCCATCGTCAAGCACCTTGCTCAACTCTACCATGGGGAGGCTACGCTGAGCAGTGTTCCAGGTCAGGGTTCCAGCTTTAAAGTGACCCTGGAGATCTGAGTTTTCCGGGCGGCCTTTTCCTCTCTCCATTTTTCGCCTTTGCCTTGCTCGCTTTGTTTTGCGGGATTTTTGCCTGAGAAATAAACGATGGTCCTTCTGCCTCTCCTTATTTTCCGCCTTCGGCTTGCGGGAGTGCTCTGAACTGCTTATGCTTGTTCTATGCAGCGTAAGTTTGAGCATGAGCAGGAAAGTCGAGGGCATAGATGCAAGAGCTGAGCTTTAATGAATACCCGGAGGCCTGGCAGGGCTTTTTGCAGGCCTGTCAGAGCTGTAAAGCCTGTGAGCTGTGGAAAAGCCGCAGGGAAATTGTCGTGTACAGAGGGAGTCTGGAGGCTCCGCTGATGATTATCGGCGAAGGGCCGGGCAGAGAAGAAGACCTGCAGGGTAAGCCCTTTGTGGGACGCTCCGGGCGGCTCCTGGACGATGCCCTCGAAGCCCTGGAATTTCCGGAAACGTCTTACCATATCTGCAATATCGTGAAATGTCGTCCTCCTGAAAATCGCGCTCCGCTTGAAGAGGAGGCGCTTGCCTGCAGACGCCTGCTTTCCGCTCAGTTCACTCTGGTCAAGCCCCGTTTTGTCCTGCTTTGCGGAGCTACGGCTTTCCATTATTTTACGGGCCGGAAAGATCCCATATCCCGCGCGCGCGGCATCTTTATTGAAAGCAAAGGCATAGAGGTTCTGCCGACCTTCCATCCGGCCTATATCCTGCGCAATATGAATAAGCGCGATGAACTCTGGCAGGATCTTGCGCTCATGAGAGCTAAAATGTGCGAAAGGGGAGCACTCGTTCCGCTGCGCCATCCTCTCGAGGGCGTGGAACACTGAGCCGAAAATTAAGCAGGCAGAAAAGAAGAAAGGTCACAGAATTTCTTGGAAGAGATCAGACGGTTTCAGATCAGTCAGGACATGCAGCCCGCAGGCGATCAGCCCCAGGCCATCGCCAAACTCTGTGAAGGCCTGAAAAACGGCGACAAGGCTCAGACTTTGCTCGGCGTAACAGGCTCCGGCAAAACCTTTACCATGGCGCAGGTCATCCAGCAGACGCAGCGACCGGCGCTCATTCTGGCGCACAACAAAACCCTGGCCGGTCAGCTCTGGCAGGAGTTCCGCGCCCTCTTTCCCGACAATGCCGTGGAATTTTTCGTCAGCTATTACGACTACTACCAGCCGGAAGCCTACATTCACGCGACTGATACTTACATTGAAAAGGACTCATCGATCAATGACGAGATTGACCGTATGCGCCATGCTGCGACGAACTCACTGCTCGAACGCCGGGATGTCATTGTCGTGGCTTCGGTATCCTGCATTTACGGCATCGGCAACCCCGAAGATTACCGGGATCTCATGGTGCACCTCCGGCCGGGCCAGCGCAAAGATCGCGATGAAGTCATTCGTGAACTGGTGTCCATTCAATATGAACGCAATGATTTTGATCTGAGGCGCGGCACCTTCCGCGTGCGCGGCGATACCCTCGATGTTTTTCCGGCCGATTCAGACCATGTTTTTACCCGCGTCTCCTTTTTCGGCGACGAGATTGAAAAACTCACAGAATATGATGCGACCAGCCGCAAGGCCATCCAGGGTCGCACGTATGCCCAGATTTATCCGGCCTCGCATTACGCGAGTACCCTGGCCAAAACCGAGCGTGCTGTTAAGACCATCGAAGCCGAGCTTGAGCAGCGCCTGGAGCTGTTGCGCCAGGAGGGCAAGCTGATTGAGGCCTACCGCCTGGAACAGCGGACGCGCTATGACATGGATCTGCTTCTGGAGACGGGCTTCTGCAAGGGGATTGAAAACTATTCCCGACATCTGGACGGTCGCCAGCCAGGTCAGCCGCCATACACCCTGCTCGATTTTTTTCCTGACGACTACCTTCTTTTTATCGACGAATCGCATGTGACCATCCCCCAGATTGGGGCGATGTATAACGGCGACCACAGCCGCAAGGAGTCGCTGGTCGACTATGGTTTTCGCCTGCCCTCAGCCTTTGATAACCGTCCCCTGCGCTTTGGCGAATTTGAGCAGCGCATGGGGCAGACCATTTTTGTGAGCGCCACCCCCTCGCAGTATGAGAAGGAACATGCCGTACAGACGGCCGAACAGATCATCCGCCCCACCGGGCTTTTGGATCCGAAGGTTTTCGTGCGGCCGGTTAAAGATCAGATTGAAGATATTCTCCGGGAGGTTCGCGAAAATATTGCCCGGGGTGAACGTTCGCTGATCCTCACCCTTACGAAAAAGATGGCCGAAGACCTGAGCGATTATTTAATTGGCGAAGGGCTCAAGGTGCGCTACCTGCACTCGGACATCAAGACGGTGGAACGTCTGGAAATCCTGAGGGGTTTGCGTCAGGGTAAGTTCGATGTGCTCGTGGGCATCAATCTGCTGCGCGAAGGCCTGGATCTGCCCGAAGTCTCGATGATCGCCATTCTCGATGCGGATAAAGAGGGCTTTCTGCGTTCAGAAACCTCACTGATTCAGATCATCGGCCGCGCCGCCCGCAATCTGAACGGCCGTGTCGTGCTCTATGCGGATGAGGTGACGGACGCCATGTACAAAGCCATGACCGAAACCGAGCGCCGCCGCAGCATTCAACAGAAATTCAATGAAGATCATGGGATCGTGCCCCGCAGTATTCAGAAAAATGTCCGCGACATAATGGATACCGCCTATGCTCTCGATGAAGAGGCCGGACTCAAAGTTGCAGAAGCGGAGTCTCTGGAGTTTGATGCCCGCAGCCTCAGCCCGGCAGCCGCTAAAAAACTCATGTGGAAGACGGAACAGGCCATGAAAGACGCGGCGGCCCGACTGGACTTCGAGGAGGCCGCGGCTCTGCGCGATCAGTGGATTATGCTGAGGGGCATGGTCAGGGAAGAGGGGAGCCGTGGCGGAGCTTAGGCTCCCGCTCCCCGGTGAAACTTAAGCTCTCACCCTTCGGTGCTCAGGCTCTTGCTCCCCGGTGAAGCCCAGGCTCTCACCCTTCGAAGCTTAGGCTCCCGCCCCTCATGGTATAATCATTTACGAAGAGCAACCGCTCATCCCCTGCCGTTTCCCGGCGGATAAACGCTTATCAGGAGGTGACTATGTCACGTGCAGAAGACGCCTATCGTTCCTGGCTAAATAATCCTTATCTGGATGCTCAAACCCGCGAAGAACTGGAGCAGATCAAGGGTCAGACGGTGGAGATTGAGGACCGCTTTTATCAGGACCTTCAATTTGGCACAGCCGGCCTGAGAGGCATCCTTGGAGCAGGCAGCAATCGTATGAATGCCTACACCGTAGCGGCTGCCGCCGAAGGCTTCGCGCGCCTTTTCCTTTCCCGGGGGAAGGAGCAAAGCGAGAAGGGCATCGCGATTTCTTATGATTCGCGGCATTTTTCCCGCGAATTTGCAGAGCTCTCGGCACGCATCTTTGCGGCGCATGGCCTTCCGGTGTATTTTTCCGATGAACTGAGGCCGGTGCCTCTGCTCTCCTTTGCCATTCGACATTTTGGCTGCGGCGGAGGAATTATGATCACCGCCAGCCACAACCCCCGTGAATATAATGGTTTTAAGGTCTATGGCGACGACGGGGGGCAGCTCCCCGAAGAAGCCGCCGCTCAGGTGGCTGAGGAAATTCGCAAGGTCAGTGATCCCATGAAGCTGCTTCGCGAACTACCTTCTTTCGAAGCCATGAAAAAAACCGGTATACTCAGGGAAATTGGCCGTGAGCTGGATGAAGCCTATGACCGCCAGTGCCTGAAACTGGCCATGAATCCTGAGGTGGTGCGGCGTCATGCTGATCTTAAGATCGTTTATTCGCCCCTGCATGGCTGCGGCAATAAACCGGTGCGCAGAATCCTTGCGGCTCTGGGCTTTAACGCGGTTGAGGTTGTGCCGGAACAGGAGCTTCCCGACGGCGACTTTCCCACAGCGCCTTATCCTAACCCGGAATTTCGTGAGGCCATGGAAAAAGGCATTGAGCTGGCGGAAAAAGTCAAGGCTGACTTGCTCATTGCCACCGATCCTGACGCCGACCGCATGGGTCTGGCGGTACGCACTGCAGGGGGC
This sequence comes from Clostridiales bacterium, assembly GCA_004556455.1. Lineage (GTDB taxonomy): Bacteria > Bacillota > Clostridia > Saccharofermentanales > DTU023 > SFGY01. The sequence continues at coordinate 161,124 of SFGY01000002.1, forward strand.
GATTTTGTTCTGCTCAGCGGCAATGAAATCGGCTGTCTGCTCATGGACTATATTCTTGGCTCCAAAGCGGCGGCGGGACAAATGCCGGATCAGGCTTACTGCGTGACCACCGTGGTCTCCTCACGACTGCCCCTGATGATCTGTGAACATTATGGTATTAAGCTCTATCAAACCCTGACCGGCTTCAAAAACATCGCCGAAGTGATCCACGAACAAAGCGATCTCGGCGAAGGCCATTTTCAGTTTGCCTACGAGGAGAGTTTCGGCTATCTCACCGGCCTGAATGTTCGCGACAAGGACGCGGTGGTCTCCTCTATGCTGATTGCGGAGATGGCCGCTGTCTCGGCCGCGCAGGGCGAAACACTCTATGAACGCCTGCAGAAGCTCTTCCAGCGCTTCCGCTATGCGTCGGAGAAAACCCTGCCTCTGACCCGCAAGGGCCGTGAGGGTCTGGAGTCCATCGCCCACTGCATGAAAGAAATTCGCGCGGACAAAGTGAGCTTCTTCGATAAACTGCCGCTGCGCCGCGTCCTTGACTATCAGGAAAAGACCATTACCGATGTTGCCACGGGCATCGTGACACCCTTCAAAACGACGGCCAGCAATGTGCTGGTCTATGAGCTGGAAGGCCTTGACTGGTTTGCCTGCCGTCCCTCCGGGACCGAACCGAAATTGAAAATTTATATGGGGGCGTATCGCACAGATCCCGGCGAAGCGGAAAAAGCCAGAGACAATCTGGCAGATCTGGCGGCGGCTCCCATCGTGAAGCTTCTGGATCAGAAAGCCTGAGCATCTGTAAAAGCCGAGCACTGTCATGGATTTTGTTCACCTTCATCTGCACAGCGAGTACAGTCTGCTCGATGGAGCGATTCGCCTGAAAGAGCTGGGACCCCGCCTGAAAGAGCTGGGGATGTCCGCCTGCGCGCTGACAGATCACGGTGTGCTCTATGGCAGCATTGATTTCAGCCGGCAGTTAAAGCAGGAGGGAATCAAGCCGATCCTGGGCTGCGAACTCTATGTTTCTGTGCGCGGCATGCAGGATAAAGAAGCGGGTCTGGATCGCAATCCCTACCACCTGATTCTTCTCGCCGAGACGCAGGAGGGCTGGCATAATCTTATGAAGCTGGACTCCCTGGCCTGGCTTGATGGATATTATTACCGCCCCCGCGTGGACTTTGACTGTCTTAAAAAATATAGCAAAGGCCTTATCTGTCTCTCGGCCTGCCTGGGTGGAGAGTTGCCAAGAGCGGTGCTGGCGGGTGACGAAGCAAGGGCGCTCGAAGTTGCCCAACGTTATGAAGACTGCTTTGGCCGGGGCAATTATTTTCTGGAACTTCAATCTAACGGTATCGCCGAGCAGCATCGTGTCAATCAAGCGTTGATTCGCCTTTCCCGTGAACACGGATTTCCCCTGGTGGCGACCAATGACTGCCATTATCTGAAGCCCGAAGACTGGCGTGCGCAGGATGTTTTGCTCTGTCTGCAGACCGGCAAAAAACTCAGCGACCCCGAGCGCATGCGCATGGAGTCGCGGGAATTTTATCTCAAGTCTCCGGAAGAAATGAGCGCTGCCTTTGAGGCCATCCCCGAAGCCCTGGAAAACACCGTTAAAATCGCCGGGCGCTGTCACGCCGAAATTGAAAGCGGTCATCTCTATCTGCCGGCCTATCAGGCTCCGGACGGCCAGGATTCCCAGAGCTTTTTACGCCAGCTTGCCGAAGATGGTCTGAAAGAGCGCATGGCAGAAGACAAAACGGGTCCGCCCATTGCCGAAGCCGAGTACCGTGAGCGTCTGGAAAAAGAGCTTGGCGTCATCATCTCCATGGGCTACACGGATTATTATCTGGTGGTCTGGGACTATATTCGCAAGGCCCGTGAACTGGATATTTATGTCGGCCCCGGCCGGGGCTCGGGCGGAGCTTCTCTGGTGGCCTGGTGTCTGCATATCACCAATATCAACCCCCTGCGCTACAACCTGATTTTCGAGCGTTTCCTCAATAAGGAGCGGGTGTCCATGCCGGATTTCGACGTGGACTTTGAGGATACGCGCCGCTCTGAGCTGATTGATTATGTGACGGCCAAATACGGCAGTGAGCACGTCTGCCAGGTGATTACTTTCGGCACGCTGGGCGCACGTGCCTGTATCCGCGACGTGGCGCGCGTCCTGGATTTTCCCTACGCCGAAGCCGATCGCCTCGCCAAGATGGTGCCGCCCCAGCTTAATATCACCCTTGATCAGGCGCTGGAGATTTCGTCGGATTTAAAAAAAGAATATGAGCAGCAGGAGGAGAGCCGGGAGCTGATTGACCTGGCTCGCCGCCTGGAGGGCATGCCGCGGCACTCTTCAACCCATGCGGCTGGCGTCATCATCTCCTCAGCCCCCATCGCCGAAGTCGCGCCCCTGGCTAAAAATGACGACGCGGTGGTGGTGCAGTATACCAAGGATCACATCGAAGAAGTGGGCCTCCTGAAATTCGACTTTCTGGGTCTGCGCAACCTCAGCGTCATGCACGACTGTGTGCGCATGATCCGGGAGAACGGCGGACCGGAGATTTCTGTTGATGCCCTCGATGTCAGTGATCCCAGGGTTTACCAGATGATCAGCGAAGGCCAGACCGCCGGGGTCTTCCAGCTGGAAGCAGCCGGCATGACCGCGTGCATCAAAAATATTCAGCCCAATTGTCTCGAGGATATTGTCGCCGGGATATCCCTCTTTCGTCCCGGACCGATGGAGCAGATTCCTAAATATCTGGAGGCTCGCGAAAAAGGCGCGGTCTACGAACACGAACTACTGAAGCCCATCCTCGCCAATACCTATGGCTGTATGGTCTATCAGGAACAGGTCATGCAGATTGTGCGGGTGCTTGCAGGTTTTTCCATGGGACAGGCCGATAACATCCGCCGCGCCATGAGTAAGAAGAAACCCGAGCTGCTGGCCCGCTACCGTGAACTTTTTGTCCACGGGGGAGAGGACGATAAGGGACAGCACATCGTCGGCGCCGTCCATAATGGCGTCTCTGAGGCCACGGCGAACCACATCTTTGACGAGATGATGGCCTTTGCCGGTTATGCCTTCAATAAAGCGCACGCTGTGGGCTATGCCATACTGGCCTATCAGACGGCCTGGCTGAAAACCTACTATCCGCTGGAATTTCTGGCGGCCACCTTGAACTCCTTCCTCGGTGATCTCAGCAAAGCCGCCTATTATGTGCGCGTGGTGCGGGAAATGGGCTTTAAGCTTCTGCCGCCGGACGTCAATGCGAGCGAAGTGCTTTTTACCACCGAGAACGGAGCTATCCGCTGCGGCCTGGGGGCCATTCGCAATGTCGGGCGCGCGAGTATGCAGAATCTGCTGGATGACCGCCGTGAACACGGTCCCTTTACGAGCTTCGAGGACTTTATTTCCCGGGCCATCGACTGCAATATTGGCCGCAAAACCGTGGAAAGCCTGATCAAAAGCTCAGCTCTGGACAGCTTCGGCCTTCGCCGTTCAGCCCTCATGGCGATCTGCGAACCTTTTATGCAACAGCTGCAGGATAGTAAGCGTCAGAGCTGGGAAAATCAGATCAGTCTCTTCGATGTCCTCGATCTGGATGACCAGGCGCACGTCAAAGCGGAAATACCGGATGTGCCGGAATACGAGGAGAGTGTGCGTCTCGACCAGGAAAAAGAAACCCTGGGGATCTACGTCAGTGGCCATCCTTTAAATCGCTATCTTGCCGTCATGGAACGCTTCTGCAGTCTCAGCAGCCTGGACTTCCAGCGCCCGGAGGGCGATGAGCTATCCTCTCTGAGCGACCGCCAGCGCGTGATTATGGCGGGACAGGTGCGCGCGAAACGTCTGCTGCTCACGCGCAAAAAAGAACAGATGGCTTTTGTTCAGATGGAAGATCTGGACGGCGTTTACGAGCTGCTGGTTTTTCCCCGTGCTTTTGCCGCCTGCCATGATCTTTTGCAGGAAGGCCAGGTCCTGCTGGTGGCCGGAGAACTGAGCGTGCGCGAAGATGAAGAACCCAAGCTGATCGTCCAGCTTGCCAGCCCGCTCGACCCGGAAGCGGAAGAGCTTCCCCCGGAATTCGCAGATTTTTCAGGCGCAGCTGAAGGCAGGACTCAAAGGCCTCAGGTGCTGAAGGCGCTGTCTGCCGGAGGGGTGATCACTCCGACGGAAAAACCAGGAGGATGGCCAGGGAATGTGCCGACGCAAATTCCAACAGAACGGTCGTCGGCCTCTTCCTTCCCGCCGTCTCCGCCAGACGCGAAAGGTTCTGAAGCCAAAACTTCAGCGCTGCGTCTCTGTTTTTACTGGCCGGAGACCGAAGATGAGGCAGATACCCGGGCTTTCCATGCGATGCTTCGCTATTTTTCCGGAAACTGTGAGCTTTACCTCTTTGACGGGAAAAACCCACCCCGGCGCTTTAGCAGCGGTTTTGATCTTAGCGCTCTGGAACGCATGACGAAGCGCTATGGAGAAGATCGCGCAGGATTTTTCTAATCACACAGGATTTTTCTAAATGGAGGAAAAAGCATGAGCTTAAATAAAAAAGAAGTGTGCCAGATCGAAGAAAGCGCTGCCGAAGATCTCGAAGCCAAACGGCTGAAGGATCTCCATGAACTGGCCCAGGAAAAGAAAATCCGACGTGTCGGCGTTTTGACTTCAGGCGGCGATGCTCCGGGCATGAATGGTCTGATTCGCTCGGTCACCCGCGCCTCCACCTATTATGGTCTTGAAGTCATGGGCATTCGCAGAGGGTATCACGGTCTCTGGAAAGGGGATATGAGCCTGCTCACGGCCCGGGATGTCTCTGATACCCTGCAGCGGGGAGGCACTTTTCTCATGACCGCCCGCAGCGAGACTTTCACCACAGAAGAAGGTCTTAAGCGGGCTGCTGCCATGGCAGATGTCTTTAATCTGGATGCCATTTTCTGCCTGGGCGGCGATGGAACCTGGCGAGGCGCGCAGACTCTGACCGATGCCGGAGTTTGTACCATGGCTTTGCCCGCCACCATCGACAATGACATTGCGGCCAGCGACTATTGTATCGGCTACGATACCGCCATGAATACGGCCATCGAATGTGTGGATAAGCTCAGAGATACGGCCTCTTCACATGAGCGCTGCAGCGTGGTGGAGGTCATGGGCCGTCACAATGGCTATCTGGCCATGACTGTCGGCATTGCTACGGGCGCGGAAATCATTCTGATCCCGGAACATCCTGCGGATTTCATGGACGATGTGGTCAGCAAAATTCTCTCTGCCCGCAACCGCGGTAAGCGTCATTATATTGTCATCGACGCAGAGGGCGTGGGCGATGCCGCAGAAATTGCCCGACACATCGAGGAAACGACGGGCATTGAATCCCGGGCAAGTACGCTGGGCTATGTTCAGCGCGGGGGTAATCCTTCGCTGCGCGACCGCTATCTCGCTTCCATGATGGGCGTTTACGCGGTGGAAGCTCTGCTTTCAGGCCGCAAGAATCGCGCCATTATCCTCAGGGGCGGAGAAATTTGTGACATCGATATTCATGAAGCCAATGCGAGCAAAAAGAGCATCAGCGAAAGCATCTACAAGAAAGCTGAAATCCTTGCGTTTTAACTGATGGGAAAGATCGACAACCGCTCAGAACAACTTTGGACAGCTCAGAACTGCCCTGGCCTGCTCAGAACTGCTGAGAACAGCGAGTTCACATTCCAGGCGATGCGAGCAAAGACGAATTTAAGTTAAGTCAAAGTTAACTCGGACTTGAGCCTGTCTTGTACCAAAGTCAAGTCAGAAAGGAAGGATCATGCAGGAAAAAAGTCTGCACACCCTTGAATTTCCAAAAATTCTCACGATCCTGGCGGCCGAAGCGGAGAGTGCCCCCGGCCGTGAGCGCTGTGAAAAGCTGCGGCCTTCGACAGAGCTACGGGAGGTCGAGCAGCGGCAGGAAGAGACTGACGACATGCTCCGTGAGATTCTCAAAAACGGTGACTTCGCTCTCTCTTCTTTTGATGATCTTAGGGAATTGATCAGCCTCATGGTCAGCGGTTCGGTGCCGGGACCCGGGGCTTTCCTGCGTGTGGGACGCCAGCTGCGCCTGGTTGCAAGGCTGATGGGTCGCCTGCCCGCCGACTTTAACGAAGATGAACTGCCGCTCTGTCTCCGGCGCGTTCTCGCCCTTGCCCCCTGTGCAGAGCTGGAGCAGAGAATTGATGACTGTATTCTCAGCGAAGAAGAGCTGAAAGACCGGGCCAGTGAGGAGCTCTACCGTATTCGCCGCAGCATCCAGCGCTTTCAGGATGAGGTTCGCCTGGCGCTGGAAAAGGTCTTGAGATCTTCCGGGCAGGCCCTGCAGGAGCAGGTCATCACCCTGCGCGGCGACCGCTATGTGATTCCGGTAAAAGCCGAGAGCCGAAACGCGGTTCCAGGGATTGTGCATGACAGCAGCTCTTCCGGGGCAACCGTCTTCATCGAGCCCGTGGCGGTGGTGGAACTCAATAATAAAATCCGCGAGGCCAAAGCCGCTGAACGCAAGGAAATCGAGCGCATTCTGGCGGAGCTTACGGACGAAGTGGCCAACCGCTCCGCTCTGATCCTGCGCAATCAGGAGATCCTCACCCAGCTGGACTTCGCGCAGGCCAAGGCGCGGCTGGCCATCAAAGAGAAAGCTCATCGACCTCAGCTCAACGAGCGTGGCCTGATTCGTCTCTTCGGGGCACGTCATCCCCTCATTCCTGCCGACAAAGTCGTGCCCATTGATTTTGAACTGGGCGATCGCTTTAACACCTTGCTGATCACCGGCCCCAATACTGGCGGCAAAACGGTCAGTCTTAAAACCTGTGGCCTTTTCTGTCTGATGGCTATGGCGGGCTTACAGCTCCCGGCAAGTGAGTTTTCCGAAATCTCCATTTTCCAGGAGATTTTAGCTGATATCGGCGACGAGCAGAGCATTGAACAAAGTCTCAGTACCTTTTCGTCACATATGGTTCAGCTCATTAAAATCTGTGAGCTGGCGGGGCCGGGAAGTCTGGTTCTGACCGATGAGCTGGGCGCAGGGACAGACCCCGTCGAAGGGGCCGCTCTGGCCATCTCCATTCTGGATTTTCTGCGCAGCAGGGGCTGTTTTACAGTGGCGACGACCCATTATCCGGAACTTAAGGGCTATGCCTTAAATACGCCCGGGGTCTCCAACGCCTGCTGTGAGTTTGACACGAAAACACTGCGTCCCACCTACCGGCTTTTGATCGGTGTTCCTGGCGTTTCCAATGCCCTGGCCATTTCGCGCCGCCTCGGCCTGGACGAGTCGATTCTGCAGCAGGCCGAAAAGTTGATTTCCAATGAGGGACGGCAATTCGAAGACCTGCTCAAGGCCATCGAGCGCTCGCATCTGGAAGCCAAAAAGATGGAAGAGGAAGTGGCCCGACTCAAAGAGCAGGCTGTGCAGGCGAGAAACGAGCTGGAAGAGGAAAAGCAGCGCGTCAAAGAAGAAAAAGCGAGGCTCCTCAATGAAGCCCGCATGGAAGCGCAGCAGCTTCTCAGCGATGCAGAAGAGAGCATTGAAAGTGAGCTCAAGGCGCTGCGCGCTGAGGGCAGTGGCAGTAAGGACAGGGAGGAGCACAAGCTGCGCATCCGCCGCAAGGCAGAGGCTCTGGCCCGGGAGATGGGCGCAGAAAAATTAAAGGCGGGCATAGACCGTCCACTGGAGCCGGAAGATATTGTCGTGGGGCAGCGTTACCAGGCGGTGCTTTCAGGTTTTATCGGCCAGGCGGCCAAGCCCCCGGACAGTCGCGGTCAGGTGCTTCTCAAAAACGGCGCGATCAGTATTCGCGCGGAGGTCTCCGCTTTAAGGCCGGTATCCGGGGAAGAAGCCGAGGCGATAAAAACAGCTGGCAGGAAGAAAACCCGCAAAGTTGTCAGATCGGCGACGGCCGGGGCGCGTTTGCATACCTCTTCGGAAATTTACCTGCTCGGCCAAAAGGTCGAAGAAGCTCTGCGAAGTGTGGACAGTTATCTTGATGATGCGCAGCTCTCCGGCCTCGAATCGGTGCGCATCGTTCATGGCAAGGGAACAGGGGCCCTGCGCCAGGCCATTCGCCAAAAGCTGGACGGGGATAAACGTGTCAGTTCCTACAGCGATGCTCCTTTTGGCCAGGGCGACGCCGGGGTGACCGTGGTGAAACTAAAACGCTGAAACCTTGTAATTGCCCAGGCTTCACTTATAATTATCAAAAGAGAGATGAGCTGCAGACCAGAGATCAATCAGGAGGTGTTCTATGGCAAAGCAAAACGTTGTCGCCATGCTTTTAGCCGGCGGACAGGGGTCGCGACTGGGCGTGCTGACAAGGAATATCGCAAAGCCTGCCGTACCTTTTGGCAGTCGCTATCGCATTATCGATTTCCCCCTGAGCAATTGTACTAACTCCGGCATTGAAACCGTCGGGGTGCTCACGCAGTACCAGCCGCTTGTCCTGAATGCTTACATGGGCAACGGGCACCCCTGGGATCTTGACCGCAATACCGGCGGACTTTCCATTTTGCCGCCCTACCAGTCCATGTCCAAGCGGGATTGGTATAAGGGCACCGCCAATGCCATTTATCAAAACATCCACTTTATTGATCGCTACCATCCGAAATATGTGCTGATCCTTTCCGGAGATCATATCTACAAGATGGACTACCGGAAGATGCTGAACCATCATATCGAAAAGCAGGCCGACGCGACGATTGCCGTTTTTGAGGTTCCTCTTGAAGAGGCCTCACGCTTTGGCATCATGAACACGGACAAAACGGGTAAAATCCTTGAGTTTGAGGAGAAACCGGCGTTTCCGAAAAACAATCTCGCCTCCATGGGCGTGTACATCTTCAACTGGGAGGTGCTGCGCAAAAGTCTGATCGAGGACGAAAATACCAGGGGTTCGGCCAACGACTTTGGCAAGAACATTATTCCCAGCCTGCTGCAGGAGGGGAAAAGCCTTTACGCCTACACCTTCCAGGGCTACTGGAAGGATGTCGGTACGATTCTCTCCCTCTGGGAGGCCAATATGGATATTGTGGATACGCCGGAAGCGCTCAACCTGAGCGATCGCAGCTGGCGCATCTACTGCCGCAACGCCGCGCGTCCGCCTCACTATATTGCCGATGGGGCCGTGGTCGAACAGAGTGTCTTCACGGATGGTGATGAAATTTACGGAGAAGTCTATCATTCGGTGATTGCCACCAGTGTCCTTGTCGAAGAAGGAGCTGTCGTACGTGACTCCATCCTCATGCCGGGAGCGGTTGTGCGAAAAGGCGCCCGACTGGAGCGAGTGATCGTCGGTATGGATTCTGTGATCGGCGAGAACTGCAAGATGGGGCCGGGGCAGGAGAGCGGTGACAGCAGCTATAAGAGTAAGCTCTGCAGCAACGGCATCAGCGTTGTTGAAGGTGGTCTCGAGGTCAGAGCTGGCCTGGTTCTCGGCGGCAACAGTGTGCTCAGTCTGCCAGAAGATGGCCACGACACGCCTGATCTGAAAATTTTGAATGTCCTGAACTGGGAAGGAGGCAGCAGATGTTAAGCAACAGTATGGGTCTTATTCTGGCGGATCATGACCGCGTTCACCTGGGGGATCTGACCCGGCTCCGCGCTCTCGCCGCCGTGCCCATTTTCGGGCGTTACCGCATCATCGATTTTACGCTCTCGAATATGGTCAATTCCGGCATCACCAACGTCGGCGTCGCTGCGATGACCAAATATAAATCGCTGCTCGACCATATTGGCACCGGGGCCTCCTGGGATCTGGACAGGATGAATCAGGGGCTGCATATTCTGCCCCCCTACATCAACTCCTCCTATTTTGATCGTGAATCTGGTGACCTCACGGGCCTTTACGAATTTGTCATCCGCGGGAAACAGGAATATGTCGTGATCTGCGACAGTAACTTTCTCATTAAAACCGATTTTTCCGGGATTGTCTCAAAACATGTTGAATCGAAAGCCGATATGACCATTCTTTACAATCAGGATGGCGATCGCTATGGCTCTCCGACCTTCTCTCTTGATCTGCAGGAGGGGGTGCTCAGGGATTTTCTGGTAGATAGCCTGGACAGCGGGACGCAGAAAAGTGCCATTGGCGTTCTGGTGATTTCCCGCGAACTCCTTTTACACATTCTCTCTCAGTCGATGTCCCGCGGACAGGCTGAGTTCAGCATCGAGCAATTGCTTAAAATGTATGAGCAATACAAGATCTGCGGTTGCGAATACAAGGGAAACTGCCTGCGCATTAACTCGATCTCCACCTATTACAAGAGCAGTATGGCCTTGCTTGATCCCCAGGTACGCAAGTCCTTCTTCGATCTCGAAGCGCCCATCTATACCAAGGTTAAAAACGAGGCCCCGGCCTACTATGAAAGCGGCAGCTATGTCAGCAATGCGATTGTTTCCGATGGCTGCACGATCTATGGCAGCGTCAGTGATTCCATTCTCTTCCGCGGCGTGCGCGTAGAGAAACACACCAATCTGCAAAACTGCATTATCTTCCAGGATGCCATCATCGGGGAAGGCGCGGATCTGCATCATGTGATCCTCGATAAGAACACGGTCGTTCGACCGGGAGTCAAACTACAGGGACAGCCCGATTATCCCGTTGTCATAGGGAAAGGAGCGATTGTATGAGAATCCTTTTTGTCAGTAGTGAAATGGCCCCTCTGGCCAAGTCAGGCGGCCTGGGTGACGTCGTCAGCGCACTGCCCCAGGCTCTGAGGGCGCTGGGGCATGACTGCCGTGTGGTCATCCCGCTTTATAAGCAAATCAAGGATCAGTACATGGATCAACTGCACTTCCGGCGCTGGTCGATGATTAACATGGGCTGGAGAACCATGTATACGGGCCTTTTTGAGATGGACGTCATGGGTGTGCCGGTCTACCTGATCGACAATGAGTACTACTTTGGCCATGATGGGATTTATCTGGACTATGCTTTCGATATTGAGCGTTTCAGCTTTTTCCAGCGGGCGGTTCTGGAAGCTCTGGGCGAACCCATGGGCTTTGAACCGGATATTCTCCACCTCAACGACTGGCAAACCGGCATGATTCCCGTGACTTTGGAAGCCCACTACAAATCCCATGATTACCACAAAGATCTCTGCAGTATTCTGACCATTCACAATCTCAAATTCCAGGGGATTCATGGCCGAGAGCGCATTTTAGATCTCTTTGATCTCCCGGAAAAATACATGAATGAATCGGCGGTTCTTAAGGATGGAGTGCCCAATTTCCTGAAAGCGGGCATTACCTTCAGCAATCGAGTGACCACTGTTTCCCCCAGCTATGCTGAAGAAATCATGATGGATTACTACGGGGAAGGGCTGAATGGCATCCTCGGCGCACAGCGCTGGAAAGTCTGCGGTATCCTGAACGGGATCGACAGCCTCAGCTACGACCCCACGACCGACCGTGCGCTCAGTAAAAATTACGGACTGAAAGACTGGCGCGAAGGCAAAGCGGCCAATAAAACAGCTTTGCAGGCTCAGCTTGGCCTGGAGGTCAATCCTGAACTTCCGCTGCTCTGCATGATCAGCCGCCTTACCGATCAGAAAGGCATCGACCTCCTGCTCTACGTGGCCGACGAAATTCTGGACATGCCCCTGCAGCTGGTGATCATCGGGACCGGTGAAGCCCGCTACGAAGACGGCCTGCGCCATGTAGAGGAGCGCCATCCGGATAAAATGCGCGCGCTCATCGAGTTTGATGAAGCCTTGTCGCGCCAGCTTTATGCAGCCTCGGATCTCCTGCTCATGCCCTCTGTCTTTGAACCCTGCGGGCTCTCGCAGATGCTGGCCATGCGCTACGGCGCCCTGCCCATCGTACGGGAAACCGGTGGCCTGCGTGATACGGTCAGACCCTATAATAAATTTGACGGGAGCGGCAACGGCTTCTCTTTCAGCAACATCAACGCGCACGAACTGCTTTATACCTGCCAGCACGCTGCCGCGCTCTATTACAATGAGCGTGCGGCCTGGGATAAACTGGTCGAATCGGCTTTGCAGGAAGACTTCTCCTGGCGTGAATCCGCGTTAAAGTACATTGAACTCTACCGCGAGATTCTGCGCGAAAACGGCCATGCTGAGGCTGCAGAAAGAGTCGAAAACCCTCCTGCTGAAAAAGAGGTAATTTCTCCTGCGGAAAGGGTTGAAAAAGCTCTGGAAGAAAAAGCCGAAAATGCTCAATCTGAGCCAAAGGAACTTCCATTTGAGCCAAAAGAACTGGAGCTGGAAGCCAGTTCACATTCGTCCGAAATGAAGGCAGATCACAAGACTGCAGCTAAGAAAACAACGGCGACAGCAAAAAAGGCAGCCAGTCGCAAGAAGACCGGCATCAGCAGTAAGAGTGGTAGCAGCCAGAGTGAAGGCAGCACGGACAGCCATACCGGGACTGGTGCAAGCAGTAAAACAGGACGCAAGACCAGCCGCAGCAAAACGAGCAATACGTCCAGCCGCAGCAAGAACAGCGGCAGCAAGACAAAAAAGCCAGCCAATCCCCGCGAATAAAGAGTTTTATGCGATCAGCCCAGCAGCATTTTTTCACTACTTGACAAGCACAAAAATCCTTTCGTATAATGGCGAAGCCGGTTAGACCGGTGACGCGGACATGGCGGAATTGGCAGACGCGCACGTTTGAGGGGCGTGTGGGCGACCTTGTGAGTTCGAATCTCATTGTCCGCACCAGAGCTCCGAAGCCTGACGGTTTCGGAGCTTTTTTTTGCGACATTGTCTCGGTCTCCAGCTTGCAACTGAGTCTGCAAAGAGGCTGGTTTTGCTCTGCTTTTGTCTGAGCTGCGACCGACTTGCCCTTATTGCTGGGCGTTCCTGGAATGCAGACCATAGCTTCTTTTCAGCAAAGTCTGCACGTCCCAGGGCAGTTACAGGGGGCCATAGACCAAACTATTAGATAAAGGAAAATTCAACGTGAAAGAAAATATTTATCGCCCTCTGGGCATCAGTGACGAGCTTTTTGAAAAATCTGAAAGAATTCTGACAGAACTGGCCGGACGTTTTCAACAGCTGGATGAACTGCGGGAAAAAAATCAGCTCAGGATTCTCCAGGCCTTTCTCCATGCCGGTGTCACTCAGGGCTCTCTGGTCGGCACCACGGGCTATGGTTACGATGACCTCGGTCGCGATGCTCTGGAAAGTATTTTTGCAGAGCTTTTTGAAAGTGAAGCGGCCCTGGTACGGCACCAATTCAGTTCAGGCACACAGGTGTTGACCTGTTGCCTGCGTGGCCTGCTGCGGCCGGGAGATGAATTGCTCATTGCCACAGGCGAAGTCTACGACAGCTTGCAGGGGACGCTTGGAAGAGCAGATGAACCCGAAGATCTTGGCTCGCTGCGGGACTTTGGAATCTCCATTCGTCAGCTCGATCTCGATTCAGAAGGAAAGCTCAAAACGGCGGAAGTTCTTCAGGCCCTGAACGCTAAAACGAAGTTGCTGTATTTTCAAAAATCCCGCGGCTACAGCAGCCGCCGTACCTTGCTGAACGCAGAGATCGGTGAACTGTGCCATCTCGCCAAAGCCAGAAAACCTGAGCTCCTGGTGATGGTCGACAACTGCTATGGCGAACTCACCGAGGAGCATGAACCGACCTTTTATGGCGCAGACATTGCCGCAGGTTCCCTGATTAAAAATCTGGGGGCGGGGATTGCCGACAGCGGAGCTTATGTCTGCGGGACAGAGGCGGCCGTTAAAAAAGTGGCCTGTCAAATGAGTTCGCCCGGTCTGGCCGGAGAAATCGGACCGGGACTGGGGCAGTTGCGCAACCTTTTCCGGGGCCTTTACTTTGCTCCGCAGGTTACTAACACCGCGCTGAAAAGCGCGCTGCATGCCGCAGCCCTCTTTGCCGCGGAAGGTTATAAGGTGACCCCCGACAGCGAGCAGCTGCGAGGCGATATTGTCCAGCTCATTGAGCTGGGAAGCCGGGAGAAACTCTGCGCCTTCTGTGAAGAAATCCAGTCTGCTTCACCCGTAGATGCCCGCTTCACGCCTGTCCCCGCGCCCATGCCCGGATATGATTGTGATATCATAATGGCGTCTGGCTCCTTTGTTCAGGGTTCTTCGATTGAATTATCCTGTGATGGACCGCTGAGGCCACCTTATCGTGCCTATCTGCAGGGCGGACTGAGCTTCGCCCAGTCGCGTCTGGCTCAGCTACGCGCGGCAGAGAGACTGAGGTCAATGGAGTCGGCTTAAGGAGAGTTTATGAGCGAAAACAGCAGGAAGGACGGGCAAAAAGCCCGGGTCGAAGCCTATAAGCGCAAAAAGAGACGGGAAAATCGTCACCGCGCATATGCCTTGCTGCTTTTCTCTCTCATTCTTACACTTTTCGTCTTTGTGATGCTCTTTCGCATTATGGGACGCCAGCGACCCCGGCCCCGCTTTATGTTTCTTACCGAGGAAAAGCTGTCCTCAGAGTTGGAGACGACGGCTCTGCTCATTCGTGACGAAAGCGTTTATAATGCCCCGATAGATGGTCTCTTCCGCAGTTTTGTCCCTCAGGGCGGGCGCGTGGCCAAGCAGATGAAACTTGGCCAGATTCTGCCGCCGGGCAAGGAAGACCAGCTTCGCCTCATTGAAAAGGCCGAAAATGATGTCAATGATCGCCGTTATGAACTTTTAGAGGAAGGTAAGGGCGGCGATGCCACACGAGTTTTCGAAGCCAGCCGTGAGGCGATTCGGCGCAACTTGCGCATTTACTACGATGACCTCCTTAAAGGCAGTACGGCGCGAGCACCGGAAATTGAAGCAGATATACGCCTGACCCTGGAGCAGCGTCTGGACGACATTAACAACTACGAATTTCAGGATCCTGAACTCAGCTCCCTGATCGCCTATCGTGAGAATCTGGAAAAAGGTTTGAACGGTGAGGTGCAAACGATCTTTTCTGAAAATTCAGGCCTTTTTATGAGACGCCTGGATGGTCTGGAAAACGATCTGACTCCCGATATGGCTCTTTCTATTTCCGAAGAGGAAACCCGCAATTTTCTGAAAAGAGCAGGGGAGGCCAGGGCTGTTGAAGAAACAGTGGAAGCCGGGAAACCTTTTTATAAACTCTGTCGTTCCATCGAACAATATTTTGTCATGATTCTGCCACGCGGCAAAGTCTCGAGTGAAGACGAAAATACGCGCCTTCGTCTGAGCTGCCCGGCTAACGGAGTTGACCTTAAGGATGCCCGCATCATTCGTGTCGAAGAAGCTCGTGGCGGAACCCTCGTCGTGTGCAGCAGCAGGCAGAACCTGGAGGCTTTTAGCTCCATGCGCAAAGCGCCGCTCCTGGTACATCTCCATGAGAGCCGGGGGCTGAGAGTTCCCAAAACGGCGTTAATCAATTATCGGGAAGGCAATGTTGAAGCCGAGATCAAGCTGATTTCCGGCGGTTACGTCCATAAAACAGCGGTAAAAATTATCGAAGACAATGCACGTTATGCACTGATTGAGGGTCTGGAAAACGGAGAATATCCGGTCGAGGTTTCGACCATGATCCTGCTGAACCCTCAGAGCATGGAGGAAGAGGAACCCATTGTTATATCCAAATGAAGGAAGCAGTCCTGAACGCTCCGAACAAATCAGCGAAAACCTTGAGCGGCTGCACGAAGAGATCCGTGTAAGCGCTTTGGCTGCCGGTCGCAGACCCGAGGAGATTACCCTGATTGCCGTGAGCAAGACCTACCCTCCGGCAGACCTCCTGGTGGCTGCTGCGGCAGGTCAGACCCTTTTCGGAGAAAATAAAGTGCAGGAACTCTGTGCCAAAGTTGAAGCGCTTGCCGGGCACCCTCAGATTAAAATTCATTTAATCGGCACGCTGCAGAGAAACAAAGTCAAAGATGTGGTCGGTAAGACAGAACTTATTCATTCTGTGCATAAGCTGAGCCTGCTGCAGGCCCTGGAGAAGGAAGCCGAAAAAAAAGACTGTCTTCAGGATATTCTTCTGCAGCTTAATATTGCCCGTGAGGCCAGCAAACACGGCTTTCTTCCTGAAGAAGAGGAAGCGGCCCTGAGCTTTGTGCAGGAGAACTGCCCCCATCTGCGTCTGCGCGGCTATATGTGCATGGCGCCCTTTTTTGAAAATAAAGAAGACGCCTTTCCGGTCTTTGCCAAAGCCCGCGAGATTTTCGAGCGTCGGCAGCAGCAAATTGGCGAAGCAAGCTTTTCGGTGCTGTCGATGGGCATGTCGCACGACTTTCCTGTAGCCATTCGTGCCGGAGCCACCCATCTGCGCATTGGCTCAGCCATTTTCGGGGCGCGGGATTACAGCCGCTGATCTGCTTTTCCCTGCTTTTACGAAAAAACAAGCCTTCTGTTACAAACATGTAACAGAAGCTTTACGTATTCGCGATTTGCTTGCCACTTCGGCCTTTTAAAAAATATAATCATGAACAATGATGTACAGCTGTACGATATTTCGGACAAGCTTGCGGAGGAGATTATGTTTAGTTTGTTTAATAAGGTCTTTGGCAGCCGCGATGATCTGGATGATGATTTTGATGATTTTGACGATATGCAGGATAATCCAGAAGAAAGCAGCGCAGTCGAAGAAGCTCGGCCGCATCTCAACCTGCATTTCGATCGTCCCAGCCGCCCGGCTTACAACAATTCCCGCGTTGTGCCGATGAGACCTGAAAACAACAGCAGGCAGGTGCCCCAGAATCCGCAGCGCAAACAGCAGGAAGTTGTGCTGATTGAGCCGCGTGATATCAGCAGCGCTCAGCGGGTCTGCGATGATGTGAAGAGCGGTTCCACGGTGATCTGCAATATCGAGAGAATCGACCGGCAGATTTCACAGCGTGTCATCGACTACATTACAGGCGCAGCTTATGCCCTGAATGGGGATGTCACGAAAATCTCCGATCTGATCTTTGTGGTCACTCCCGCCAACACCTATCTCCGCGATGTCATTAACAATGGCCAGACGGCCAATCCTGGACGTCCTGTAAGAGAGATCCGCCGCCCCGCTCATTTTCAGCTGAACACGGACGAAATGCTCGCCCGCGTTGCCAGCCGTTAGGGAGACAGCGAAAGGGAAGTTCATGGAAAAGTTGCTGAGCATTGCCGTACCCTCATACAATTCAGAAGCCTATCTGGCCAAATGCCTGGACAGCATGATTTGCGGGGGCGCGGAGCTCGACGTCATTATCGTCAACGATGGTTCGACGGATGGAACCGCAGAGCTTGCTCAGACCTATGTCGATCGTTATCCGGAGATTTTTCGCCTGGTCAATAAAGAAAACGGCGGTCATGGTTCCGGCGTCAACAAGGGTATTGAGCTTGCCCGGGGACGGTTTTTCCGGGTCGTCGATTCCGATGACTGGGTGGGTGAAGAGGCCCTGCTGAAGCTTCTGGACTATATCCGCGGGATGAGCTCTCCTGAAGATACCCCGGATATGCTCATCACCAATTATATTTACGAATACACTTATAACGACAGTCGCCGCACCGTTGATTATCGAAAAATCTTCAAAAAAGAGAAAAGCCTGCACAGCTGGAAAGACCTCGGCTTTATTAAAATCGACCAGGTCTTTGCCATGCACAGTCTTAATTACCGCACAGAAGTATTGCGTCAGAGCGGACTGAAGCTGCCTGAACATTGCTTCTATGTCGATAATCTTTTTGACTATATCCCCCTGCCCTGGGTCGACAGCATCGCCTGGCTGGATGTTGAGCTTTATCACTACTTTATCGGCCGTGACGATCAGTCCGTGCATACCCCGGTCATGATTAAACGCATTGACCAGCAGCTGCGGGTGACTTATCTCATGATTGAAGCCTATCATCTGGAAGAAGAGATCAAAGATAAGTATAAGCGCCGCTATATGTACCGCTGGCTCTCTCTCATCATCATGATCTCGCAGATCCACCTGACGCTTGCCGATACCACCGAGAGTCTGCAAAAGATAACGGATATGTGGCAGCACCTCAAGGATCACGATGCGCAGATGTACCGCAAGGTGCGATCGAGTTTTGTTAACATCATGACGAATCTGCCCGGCAAGCTGGGTCGTTATATCGACCGCAAAGGCTTTTTCATCGCTCAGAAAATTTTCAAATTCAGCTAAAATCCGTGACTGCGGCCCTGTGGGCTAAGGAGCCAGCTATGAAATCAGTGATCGGCCTCGATATCGGCGGAAGCACCACCAAAATTGTGGGTTTCAGAGACGAAGAGATGCTCGGGCATTGCCTTGTCTCGGCCAGCGACCCTTTCGCTTCGGCCTATGGAGCGGTGGGTAAATTTCTGAACCTCTACCATTTGCAGCTCGGCGACGTGAGCGAAATCCTCATGACCGGAGTAGGTTCCTCCTATATTCAAGGAGATATTCTGGAGATCCCCACGAGACGGGCGGATGAATTTCAATCCGTCGGACTGGGCGGTCTTTATCTCTCAGGAGAGAAACAAGCCATCGTCATCTCCATGGGGACGGGGACCTCTTTTGTTTACGCATCCGGCGAGGAAACCCGACATATTATCGGCTCGGGTCTGGGCGGCGGAACCATTCTTGGTTTGTCGGCGGGTTTGAACCATATCCGCGATCACGCTGTCATCTCCCGCATGGCTTCTAAAGGGCGGCTGTCGAACGTTGATCTCACGGTAGGCGAACTCTCCGGCACAGAAATTCCCGGACTGCTCAATGAAGCAACGGCCTCAAACTTCGGGAAGGTCAACGAAGAAGCCAGCCCTGAAGACCTGGAAAGAGGCGTGCTCAATCTGGTCTTTGAATCCGTTGGCACAGCCGCGGTACTCTGCGCCCGCCTCGAAAATGTGAGAAAACTGGTTTTTGTGGGCAGTCTGACCCTGATGCCTGAAGGCCGGGTCAGCCTTCAGCGCTTTGCTGAGCTTTACGATGTTGACATTATCATTCCGGAAAACGCGGAATT
>SFGY01000002.1:182500-185491 GCA_004556455.1 Clostridiales bacterium
CGGGGTAAATGCCCGGTCGACCGTACATGAATTCATAGTGTGCGGCTGGGAACGACGTGAATTGAAACATCTTAGTAGCGTCAGGAAAAGAAATCAAACGAGATTCCGCTAGTAGTGGCGAGCGAATGCGGAAGAGGCCAAACCGCAAAACTTCGGTTTTGCGGGGTTAAGGACCATCGGAAGGGTGAAACTTGTTAGCAGAATGAGCTGCTGGAAAGCAGAGTCCAAAGAGCGTAAAAGTCGCGTATGCGAAAACGAGAGAAGCCCGGATGGCACCAGAGTACCACGAGACACGAGAAACCTTGTGGGAAGTCGGGGGGACCACCCTCCAAGCCTAAACACTTACGGTGACCGATAGTGAAGCAGTACTGTGAAGGAAAGGTGAAAAGAACCCCGGGAGGGGAGTGAAAGAGAACCTGAAACCCTGTGTTTACAAGCAGTCGAAGAGCGTTAAGGCTCGACGGCGTACTTTTTGTAGAACGGTCCGACGAGTTGCGGTATGTGGCAAGGTTAAGCACTGGAGGTGCGGAGCCGAAGCGAAAGCGAGTTTTAATAGAGCGAGAAGTCACATGCTGCAGACCCGAAACCGGGTGACCTATCCATGAGCAGGTTGAAAGCGAGGTAAAACTCGCCGGAGGACCGAACTCGTATCTGTTGAAAAAGGTTGAGATGACTTGTGGATAGCGGAGAAATTCCAATCGAACCCGGAGATAGCTGGTTCTCCCCGAAATAGCTTTAGGGCTAGCCTCGCAGAGAGTCTACCGGAGGTAGAGCACTGAATGGTCTAGGGGCCTTACCAGGTTACCGAAACTTATCAAACTCCAAATGCCGGCAAGATAGCTGCGGGAGTCAGTCCATGACAGATAAGTGCCATGGACAAAAGGGAAACAGCCCAGACCGCCAGCTAAGGTCCCCAAATGTTCGTTAAGTGGAAAAGGATGTGGATTTGCAAAAACAGCCAGGATGTTGGCTCAGAAGCAGCCACTCATTTAAAGAGTGCGTAACAGCTCACTGGTCGAGTGAGTCTGCGCCGAAGATATACGGGGCTAAACGAACTACCGAAGCTGCGGAATTCCAATGGGATTGGTAGGGGAGCGTACCCCAGGGAGCAGAAGCACGATCGAAAGGACGTGTGGATCCAAGGGTAGTGAGAATGTCGGAATAAGTAACGAGAGCAAGGTGAGAATCCTTGCCGTCGAAAATCCAAGGTTTCCTGGGGAAGGTTCGTCCGCCCAGGGTAAGTCGGGACCTAAGGTCAGGCCTAAAGGCGTAGCCGATGGAGAACAGGTTGAAAATCCTGTACCGCCGGTTCATGTTTGACAGAAGCAGGGACGCAGGAGGATAACTGGAGCACGCGACAGGAAGAGCGTGTCTAAGCAGAGTAGCGGTCTGGTAGTAAAGCACGCCAGGCAACGCGAAGCTGTGATGGGGAGGGAAAATTCCAAAGTACCGAAGCCAGTCATTCCACACTGACGAGAAAAGCTGCTATGGAGTGGACAGGCGCCCGTACCGCAAACCGACACAGGTAGATGAGGAGAGAATCCTAAGACGAGCGGGCTAAGCATTGTTAAGGAACTCGGCAAATTAACCCCGTAAGTTCGCAAGAAGGGGCGCCTGCTGAAAGGCAGGCCGCAGTGAAATGGCCCGAGCAACTGTTTAGCAAAAACACAGGCTTCCGCGAAATCGAAAGATGAAGTATGGGGGCTGACGCCTGCCCGGTGCTGGAAGGTTACGGGAATCTGTTAGCGCAAGCGAAGCAGTGAACTTAAGCCCCAGTAAACGGCGGCCGTAACTATAACGGTCCTAAGGTAGCGAAATTCCTTGTCAGGTAAGCACCCGGTGAAATTGTAGTACTTGTGAAGATGCAAGTTACCCGCGATGGGACGGAAAGACCCCATGGAGCTTCACTGTAGATTGTTACTGGGACTCGGTATTGTCTGTACAGGATAGGTGGGAGACGGAGAAGCATCGGCGTCAGTTGATGTGGAGTCAACCTTGGAATACCACTCTGACAGTACTGATTCTCTAACCAGAGTCCGTAAGCCGGACATGGGACAATGGCAGTCGGGCAGTTTGACTGGGGCGGTCGCCTCCTAAAAAGTAACGGAGGCGTTCAAAGGTCACCTCAGCACGGTCGGAAATCGTGCATCGAGTGCAAAGGCATAAGGTGGCTTAACTGCGAGACCCACAAGTCGAGCAGATGCGAAAGCAGGACTTAGTGATCCGGCGGTAGAAAGTGGAATTGCCGTCGCTCAACGGACAAAAGTTACCCTGGGGATAACAGGCTTATTCCCCCCAAGAGTTCACATCGACGGGGGAGTTTGGCACCTCGATGTCGGCTCATCACATCCTGGGGCTGTAGCAGGTCCCAAGGGTTCGGCTGTTCGCCGATTAAAGTGGTACGCGAGCTGGGTTCAGAACGTCGTGAGACAGTTCGGTCCCTATCTATCGTGGGCGCAGGAAATTTGCGAGGAGCTGTCCCTAGTACGAGAGGACCGGGATGGACAAACCTATGGTGAACCGGTTGTCACGCCAGTGGCACCGCCGGGTAGCTAAGTTTGGCTGGGATAAACGCTGAAAGCATCTAAGTGTGAAGCCCCCCTCAAGATGAGATTTCCCCACGTAAGTGATAAGACCCCTTCAAGACCAGGAGGTTGATAGGCCAGGAGTGGAAGTGCTGTAAGGCATGGAGCGGACTGGTACTAATCGGTCGAAGACTTGACCACAAGGCTTAGGTTTTCCAAGACGAAGATCTGACACAAGAGAGTAATCCTGAAGAAGAGAGTGAAAACTTCCTTCGAGAATACAAATCTCACACTTTCGTCATGAGTTTCTTATGCAGTTTTGAAGGTGCAAAGCACTTTCAACCATTCCGGCGGCTATAGCGCTGAGGCCACACCTGTTCCCATCCCGAACACAGTAGTTAAGCTCAGCTGTGCCGAAAATACTTGGCTGGAGACGGCCCGGAAACCTAGGTCGCTGCCGGATCCA
>SFGY01000088.1 GCA_004556455.1 Clostridiales bacterium
AATCTTGTGTAATCACAATTTATTCTTGTAGCCTGCCGCTAATACCGTCTGGATTGTGCTTTTCCTTTCTTTTTGTTCCCTTTAATTAGCCATGAACTGCTTCATGCCCTGGCTCTTTGCGCCCGGATTGTCGTTGCCGTAACCCTCCATGAGGTTAATGGCACCCCAAATGCCAAGACCTGCGCCAAGCGCGATAACCAAAGTCTGCAATACACCAACTGCGCTGTTGAAAAACTCCATATAAACCTCGCTTTCTGCCGCTGTGCGGCTCAAAAAAAGTTGTTGAAAATGAAAATGCCGCCGTTATTCCTCGGCGGCTGCGTCCTCGTCGGACAAATCTATTTCGTATATGTCAAAGGCTTCATCGGGCTTTACGATTGCCGGACGGGTAGACATATACCGTTCCACGTCAAAAGCGTTTCTTTTGTCGAAGTCGGAAAGGTATTTGTAGTTCGGGTGTTTCGTGATGTCGTATTTGTCGCTTAAAAAGGGACGCACACCGCGTAGCTGCAAAATACATTTCCCACCGTCCATAACTGCTATTTCGTCCTGTGTCATCAGCTCCTTTCCTAATTTTTGATAAGTAAGTCCATGAGAAACCTGCGTGCCGCGATTTTCGGAAGTATTGAAACTGTCGATTGTTTCCCGTCCCAAGTTATCCGAAATATCCTTTGCATTTTTCCCACGTCCTCCCAAAAACAAGGTGCTGTCGGCATTATCAAGTATGATTTCTGCCGCGTCCTTGTAAATGGCTTTTAGTTGGCTCTGCGATTGCAGAATGATAGAAGCGGACATTTCCCTGCTGCGAATGGTCGCAATTAACTTATCAAAGCGGGGTATCTGCCCGATGTTGGCAAATTCATCAAGCAAAAACCGGACATGAATAGGCAATTTGCCGTTGTATTCGTCGTCCGCTTTATCACAAAGCAAATTGAAAAGCTGCGATTGCAGAATAGCGATAACAAAATTAAAGGTGTCGTCGGTATCGCTCATTATGAGGAAAAGCGCGGTTTTCCTGTCGCCCAATGTATCAAGTTCCAATTCATCATAGGACATGAGTTCCCGGAGTTCCTCTATATCAAAAGGGGCAAGACGCGCACCGCAAGAAATAAGGATTGACTTTGCCGTTTTGCCCGCCGCCAATTTGTATTTTTTATATTGCTTCACCGCGAAATGGTCGGGGCTGCGTTCTTCTAAATCGGCAAAGAGCAGATCAACGGGGCTTTGGTATTCCTCGTCGTCCTCGCGTGCTTCGCTTGCATTGATAAGTTCAAGCAGCGTTGTAAAGTTCATTTCCTCGGCGGGGGCTTCATACCAAATGTAGCCGATCAACGCGCAATATAATAATCTCTCGGCTTTCACCCAAAAATCTTCCGCGCTTTTTTCTCCCTCGCCTTTGGTATTGACAATAAGGGTATTGACAACCTTTAACACGTCCTTTTCGCTGCGGATATACACAAAGGGGTTATATCGCATGGATTTCTTGAAGTTTATCGTATTCAGCACTTTTATCTTGTAGCCGCCGCGCTGCAAGAGCTTTCCGCACTCGATTAAGACGGTGCCTTTTGGGTCGGTCAAGACGTAGGAAGAATGAAGCTGCATTAAATTAGGCTTTACGAAAAACCTTGTCTTGCCGCTGCCGCTGCCGCCGATCACCACGACGTTTTTATTTCTCGCATATTTCGGCTGCTTCGGGCGGCTGTTCATGGTAAGGCGTTCGGTCTGCGTCAAAATGATGTTGTTCTGAAAATCCGGGTCGATGTAGGGCTTTATATCTTCGGCGTTGCCCCAACGTGCGCTGCCGTATTCTGCGCCCTTGCGGTATTTCTTTGCGTTTTTCCCTTTGACATAGACAATCAGACGGATAACCACCGCGCCGACAATGCCGATAAGCAAATCCAACGGGTGAACGCTCGGCAAGGCATTTGAAAACGCTTCGGAAAATCCCTGTGTGATATTGAGTATCTTTTCGGAAATATCCGCGCCGGGGGCAAGCCGCACCGCCTGTCCCACCTTATCAAAGAGATAGACAAAGAACACATAGGGGATATTCGGGATTATCAACTTTTTGTAGTTCATCTGCTTCATATCTCGCGCCCCCTGTCTATTTTCTTTACCTTGTCGCGGGCGGCGTTAAGCTGCTTCGCCTTGTCCTTTGCTGCGGCAAGGGCTTTGCGGATAGAGGGCTTTTTATCCCTGTTCAGCTTCTTTGCGGAAAACTCTTGAAACGCTGCGGTCATAACGTCCGCGTCCCTGCCTTTGAAAAACACAAGGTAACGGGTCTGTTCGCCCTTAACCTTTTTCAGCGAAAAATCTATGTTGTACTTCTTCGCGGTACTCTCAAAGGCTTTGATATTGCTGTCGGTGATCTCGATGTTGGAAACACCCGCATTTTGCTTCATAAGCTGCCGCATGGTCTGTTTCCCATGCGGGGCTTTGCTTTTCTGCTCCAAAAACTTCTTGATTGCTTTCTGCAACGCCTGTTCGGTAAGCCTTGCCGCGCCTTTTCCCACATTGACGGATAGGGCAATCGTTTTTTGGGTTACTTCCTCCTGCAAGGTATCAACTCCTTTCCCGGTAAACTGCGGCTATGCTCATTTGCTGCCGTAAAAGTCGTGATTGACAAGGGCGGTATAGTAGCTGTCAATGGTACTCGGTGCGTTGAACAGCACCGCTTTTAGATACTGCTTGATGTTGCGGATTTTGGTTGTGTTCTCCCTCATGCAGTCCAAAACAAACTCAACGTGGCTGCTATTCAGCTTCATAAACTTTGATTTGACAAGTTCGGCGGGGTAGTCGTCCCCGGCGATACGGATTGTCTTTCGGGCTGTGCAGACGGTTTCCAGCATGATTTCTACAATCTCGTCCAAACGGTCTTTATCCATTTTGGGGTCTTGAATGAGAATGTCATAGTCGATGTTGTCTTTGATGATTTCCCGATAAATCTCTATTGCGCTGTTTGTTTTCGCTTCCGTTCTTTTCCTTTCCGGCGGCGTAGCCGCTTCGTCCTGCTCATAAGGCAAGGGATTTAGGGAATGGAAAGGAATGGAATGGGTACTTGATAAATCAGTAATTGATTGTTCTTTACTTGATATATCTTTATTTAATTGCGTTGGATTTTCCAACGTAGGTTTTTCCAACGTAGGTTTTTCCAACGTTGGATTATCCAATGTTGGATTTTCCAATGTAGGTAAATCCGATGTAGGCGGCTGTTCGCTGCTGGTAGCTGCTTCCGGCTCTTTGGGCTGCGGCTGCTCGTATATGACATAATCCGCACCGCGCAAACGTCCTTTCTCGTCGCGTTCCCGGCTGCGGACGATATATCCGGCTTTTTCAAGTTCTTTGACCGCTTCGCGGATTGCGTCGATCTTCTCCCGGTTGATATGGGATAAGCCCGCAAGGGTATAATCCCAATCTTCGGGCAGCGAAAGCATTTGC
>SFGY01000089.1 GCA_004556455.1 Clostridiales bacterium
GTAAGCGTCAAATAAGATGGTGGATAGAAAAATAACCACTAACCCTCTATACTAAAAGGGCAGTGGTTATCGGCAACGTTCCTGTACCATGGGATCCCATGGCAGATAGTCATCCAGATATTCCGGATTTTCGAGAAATCTACTCCCCGGCATATCTGCCAGGATATACTTGATGTATTTCATTGCATCCAGGCCGTTGGCTTTGGCTGTTTCTACCAGGGTGTAGATTCCCGCACTTGCGGCAGCACCCTTCGGACTTCCCGCAAACAGCCAGTTCTTCCGGCCGATCACAAAGGGGCGGATACAGTTCTCCGCAAGGGAATTGCTGATGGAGCAGTTTCCATCCCCAAGATAGTTGAAGAACTCCTGCCGGTTGTTCAGGGCATACTGGAAAGCGGTATGGAGCTTCGACTTTGGCAATTCCCCGGCAGAGCTTATCTCTGCCCACGACCAGAAAGCCTCGAGAAGCGGCTTCTCGCGGTCAAGTCGTTCTTTTTTCTTTTGTTCCGGGGGAAGGCCGTCCAGTTCCTTTTCTATCTCAAACAGTTTATTCAGACGAATGACTGCTTCCGCAGGTTTTGAGGCTTCCGGGCCATGGATGTCTTTTGGCAGCGCGTCCACAAAAGCGCGGCGCAGATGTGTGTAACACAGACATCTCGTAACCCCTTTCACCCCATTATACCCGGAATAAGCATCCGTATGGATATATCCGGTATAGCCTTTTAAAAATGTTTCCGGATATTTCCCACCCCTCCCCGGCTGGTACTCAAAATACCGGACCGGCCGTTTGCTGTCCCTGGTGCTGCAGTACACCCACATATAGGAATCCGAAGTGTTCTTCCTCCCTGGTTCCTTCAGCACCTGCACGTGGGTCTCGTCGATATGCAGATATCCCTGCTTTAGAAGTTCCCGTCTGAGATGGGAGACCACATGGGAAAGCCAGTCCCGGCAGACGGCCAGGAGCCAGTTTGACATCGTTGCCCTGCTTAAAGACAGCCCCATGGCTTCCCATTCCTTTTCCTGACGGTATAAGGGGATGCCCAGTTCAAACTTCTGATGGACAAGCCATGCGATCGTGGAAGCAGATGCAAGGGAGTGCATGACCGGAGGATGGGGCACCGGGGATTTCTCCATATAAGGCGTCCCGTTTTTGCGGCATGCCCTGCATTCATAGGTTTCCCGGTAATGGTCAACCACTTTGAGGCTGGCAGGGATGAACTGTACCTCGGTACGCACAAACTCCTCACCAACTTTTACCATGGTACCTCCGCATCTCTCACAGATCTGTTCACTTTCATCGATCGTGTGGAGCACTTTGCTGCGGGGAATGTCTTTTATCAGTTTTTCCCGCTGGCCGGCATATTTCCTTTTACGCAGATGTTTTTCGACCTCCACCAGATCCGGCTCATGGGCATCCGGCTCAGCACAGGATTCCATTTCATTAAAAAGAGACATCTGTCCCTCTATTTCAAGGGCAGACGTCTTCTCTGATTTTGTTCCATAAAGTTTACGGGTAAGGAAATCAACCTGCTCCCTAAGGAGCCGGACCTGCTGTTCCAGTTCTTTGATCTGCTTTTGGTACTCCTGCTCTGTATCCTGCATGGGCTGAAAACCTTCCTGTTCTGATAAATTCATTATACCATAAAACAGCAGGATTTTCCAGCATTTATAAGGAATTCCCGGGGTTTTCAGGCTTCGGGGGAACCCAGCTGCGGACCGCTTTTGGCTGCTCCGGGTTCAGGCCCTCCAGCAGCCAGCGGAGCTGCTGGTGGGAGATCTGTCTGGCTTCTTCGCCCGTCCGCGGCCATTGGAGGCGGCCGTTTTCGTAGCGCTTATAGAACAGGCAGAAGCCGTCCCCTTCATAATGGACTGCCTTGATCCGGTCCGCCCGTTTCCCGCAGAAAAGGAACAGGGAATTGCTGTAAGGGTCAAGCTGAAAGCTGTACTGGATGATATCCACCAGACCGTCCAGCTGTTTTCTCATATCTGTGTACCCGGTGCGCAGATAGATCTTTTCCACCCGGGAGAGGTCACCTAACATGATCTCACCGCTTTCAGAATGGTCTCCAGCAACTCGCGGGGCGTATCTTCAAAGAGGTCAACAGTCACCGTACCGGCACGGAGTACTGCTGCAGGAGCGGCACAGGGATCCTGCCTGCCGTGAAGGGATACCTCCGTAAATTCCGGAGCCGCATCCGGAATCAACGCAGTCTGCTCCATGACCGGCCTGCATCCATGACTCTTTCGGGGCAGTTCTTCAAGCGCCAGTTTCCGGATCTTTGCGATCCAGTAGTAATAGCTTTTTAGGGAGATATGATGTTGTTCGCACCATGCCTGGTTTGTTAGACCGGAGGCTCTGCATTGCCGGATCACGTCCAGCCAGTACTGAAGTTTTACCTGTTTATCCGGAGTTAAAGCGGAAATGTCCATTGGTATTCTCCTTTATCTGGATTTAGAGTTTTGGGAGGGAACTCTAAAAACTCTAACCCCAAGTTTACAAGAGAACGCCAAATATTTCACTACACGTTCTTATTTGACGCTTACGATGTTTCGGACGCTGCCTATGACAAGGCGGTGGAGGTCGTGGCCGATGCTGTCCGGCAGGAAACCCACAAAGAGGACATCCGTTTGGTGGAGGAAACGAAAAAGTGGGTGCTTTCGCCGGAGCGGAAAGCCCCCAAAAAAGAACGTGAGTATGCCGCCGCCCGGCTGGATGGGGTCATTACAAAAATCAAAAACGCCATGCAGGGTGCTCTGGCAAAAATCCAGAGGACGCTCATGCAGCCGGAGATTAAGCAGGCTGGCAAGGAGCAGATCAAGGAAAAAGCCAGGGAATCTATCAAGGATAAGATAGCGAAGGCAAAAGTGAGCGCAGACCGGAAGAACCGGGAGCGTTGGGAACGTGAGGGGCGTATTGACCCGGCAAAAAAACAGGATATGGAGTTATGAGGCGTCTGATTTTCTATAAATATCATCTGATACAAAGGAAAATCAATTATGTAATTTAAAGCCAGAGCAACTTTTGAAATGTTTTGATGTTACATTGGAGGCTTTAGATAAAGCCCTTAAATTCATAGATGATAACAGGTTAAAAAAATACAACCGCTCTGATTACGTAAACAATTTAATTGGATATTTTGTTTTTCATAGAGAAGAAATTACAGACAAACAAAAAAAGGATTGATTGACTGGTACAATAGTGTCAATTTTACAAACAAATCAAACACAGCACGTAGAAAGATATATTCAGAACTCTTGAAAATATAATAAAACAGAAATTCTATAACAAAAGATACAGTAATATGCTTATCGTGAAGTCTGTTAGATTTTTGCAAATCAGGAAC
>SFGY01000090.1 GCA_004556455.1 Clostridiales bacterium
CGGCAGTATTATGAGCAATATTACCCGGAAACGCCCTATGATATAGTCGATGCCGAAACCGAAAAAAATGCCCGGCGAGCCTATACCATTGCCTACCCCTGCGCAGAGGTATGGTATCAGATGTCGACCAACCATTTTCCCGACGAAAACGGACAGGAGGTCTATGTACTCTGCTTGAATGATGTAAAAGTCCTCGGCACGAAAAATCCGACTGATTGCCGGTGTCGTGAGGACACGGAGCTGCTTCGCTGGGCGATGGAGGGGGCAAGGAAATTCGTTTCCGCCGTGGAACGGGGCACTTATCAGAAGGAATTTTTAAATCGGATCGCCTATCCCTATCGGGAAGGCTGGATCAAGCGAAAGGAGCTGTGGGCAGTGTGTCCCGAATTGCGGCGCCGCTTTTTGGCACCTCTCACAAAACGGGATATAGCGAAATTCATGAAGACTTATAATATGGCCGGAAAGAGTGAAGCCGCTCCGCTGAAAAACATGACGGCACGGGTATACTATGAAGCCTGTGCAGCCCTGTATGAGGCATGGGGCTTGCACGGAGATTCCGCCTTCACGGACAGCGAATCGGAGCATGAGCACTACGGGGAGAATAAGCCGACGCCCAAGGAGCGGTACTATGCCATTGCCGGAGATGAGGATAACGGCCTTAAAAATGTACCCATGGACGACCCGGAGGCATTCCGGGAATGGCACCGGCGCAGGGGCCCTTTTTTCCGCAAGGGAAAAAGCAGTACCGCCTATGGAGTTGTCGTGCCCAACTTGAATGGCAATTTGACCGTAGAGCTGATTCCTGTGACCGACGATGACGCAAAGAGCGGGTGGCATTTCATTATTTTTGCGGATTTTTCATCCTATACCATCCTCGCCGCAAATGCCCTCTGTGATGCAGGCTATCCGATTCAGGTGGGGGAGCCGGAGGTGTTTTTCTGTATGCTGACGGGAGATGATGATGTTGAGATCGTCCCCGCATGGGAGCCTGCGTCGCCTTTTTCTATTCACCTACCGCCAGGTGCTGTTGGGAAAGCTGTTGCGGAAAAGGCAACCTGGAAAAATGACTGCTATGAAACGAAAAGGGACACAGCGGAATAGGGGGATTATTTTGGGATACTTTTCAAATTTAGCGGTGGAGGTCTGTCCTGCGGATAGACCGGATGACAGCTATCCCTCTGCGGAACGGCAGCTTTTGCAGAGGCTGGAGGACCTGCGGGAGCGTGTCCATGGGAACTTGTAAGGTCAAGATTTTTCCCGCCGCCCAGCGCGACTTAGAAAAGGCCATTGACTATCTCAACACCCTGTCACCCCAGGCGGCGATTCGTTACTACGATCTGCTGGTGTGCGAGATCGCCGGTCTTTCCAAAATGCCGGAACGCTGTCCCCGCCCCAAGGATCTGGCCTTGGCGGCCAAAGGGTATAGATACTTGATCGCGAAGAATTATCTTGTGTTCTATGTGGTGGCCGGAGACACGGTGCAGATCCGCAGGACCCTGTACGCCCGCCGGGGCTATCGGGCACTGCTGTAAAGATGAACTTGGAGAATATCTCCGTGATCTCATCCGGTTATATTCCAAATTAAATGTTCCGGAGATTCTGCGATATTTGCTTATGCCAAGTCATAAAATCCTATTTCGTGTTTTTAGTCGCACTGGAAAATCAGCCATATCCGATCAAAGCGGCGGGCTGCCAGATCCTCTTTGGTAATATAGAAATAGAGGAACCCGTAGGTTGCCCACACCCCATACTCCATCTGGAGCAGCAGCGTCCAACGGTCATGGGCGGATTCTTCTGCCCGCTGACGAACCTCTTTTGGAACCTCACCCCCACCATTGCCCAAATTGTAGCCTTGGGCTACCATATCACATTCGGCAAACATACTGTGCTGGATCAAATCGGGCCAACCCAGCAACCGGGAATTGACCTCCGAGTCTTCGCCGACCAGTTTTTCCCAGGCTGCATCGAAAGCGTCACCATCTTCATCCGGGAACACTTTGCTGAAGTCCTCCCAAGAAGGATAGGAGCATGTTGATTCCATCTTGATGCCCATAGGAAGACTGAAATCATCTTCCATATCCGCTGGAAAGTCTGCAGTGGACAGCACCGAAAGATCCTCAAACCAATAGACGCGAGCGCAGCCCTTGTCCTTGGGGTCATAGCCCCAGGGCTGAGAATTGCTTTCATAGAAGAAGGAAAGCAGGCCGTGATCGGGCAGAAGGTGTTCCTTGTCGAACGGAGCCAGATCCGCACAGGCAAACTGAGCCAGGAAAGAGAGAGGGCGCTCCTTCACCACATTCTTATGGTCCTCTCCCTCATAAGTCGGCCAAACGAAGTCCGGCGGCACATCCGGGTTTCCGCCGAAGCGGGAGGCTCCCAGATCCCGTCTATCTTCGCTGAAACATTCTTCCAGTTGAATGCTGTTTTTACCCAACGACTCCAGTTTTTCTATTATGCTCATGTCAATTCCTCCATGTTGAATTACCAGTTTTGCTCGTCTCCGGTCTGATTTTGGCATAGATACAGAACAATAGCAAGAAGTACAAATACAAAATTATATTGGGTTAATGCAAATGGCTGTTTTAATTTCGCCGGCAATCACGGTACTTAATGCCGAATCATCTTAATGCTCTCCACTTCACAAAATGTCCGCAATGAGCATCCGCCCGCTCGTGATTGCGGCTTGCGCGGCCGCTGTCGCCATAGCACGGGCCGCACAAATCATCCGTGTCATAAGTGACTGCGCTGCCGGCTCTGTTAACCTCCCGGCTCCCGCCCCAATATTCACAGGTGGCACATTTTTTCTGGTTATAGGAATAAGTATGTTCCATTTTTAAACGCTCCTTTCGTCTGTTTTCATCAGCATAACACGGCTCTTTTGAAAACTTAAATTAAATTCCAGTTTTCTAAAAATTTTTTATTGGCTGATTGCACCTGTAACAGTGGACGGTAATGTTTCTATGGGCACTGTCGGGATCATTTTGCAACTCGCTCAAGCTCCTGCCACACCTTAACCATAGCATAGGTATCCAGCTCGCAGTACTTCAGCAGATTGTGCCGGGCCTTTGCCTGTTCCTCCGGGGGCATGAACTCAATTTTGGGGAAGATGTCCATGGCCTCGCCGCCATTGTGAACGCCTTCCAGATTGTGATAATCCAGGCTGGGATCATCGGGAAAAATAGCCGGCAGCACACTCTTGATGGAAAAAGAGCCGCCCATGGCTCGGTTATAGTAGTAGCCGGACTGGAACGGAACCAGCAGGTCAACGATGTTGTCTCGGATATTCAGAAGATGCTCCGCCAAATCGGGAAAAAGTGCCGCCAGCTCCCGGATCCTTGTGCACTCGAAGGCTTTGTTATACGCCGTTACGCAGGTGTTCATGGGGATATCCGCACACAACCGTTCGGCAAGAGCTCTTCTGGGGTCGGGACCGG
The DNA here is from genome assembly GCA_004556455.1 of Clostridiales bacterium. GTDB lineage: Bacteria > Bacillota > Clostridia > Saccharofermentanales > DTU023 > SFGY01. The sequence goes on from SFGY01000090.1 coordinate 3,435, forward strand.
ATTCTGCCAGAAACTCCTTGTGCTTCAGCTCTCCCCCCTCGCACTCGATATAGTGCAGAGAATACTGAAACGGGATCTGCGCATAAGGCTTGGTGCCGACAAATTTTGGGATCACCGGCTGCATGGTTTCAAAATCCAGAAAATATAGTGGGTAGGAGAGACTGCCGAGAAAAAAACGGATATTCTCTTTTTCTATGTAAGTCCCCTTGTCCTGCAGCGCAAACTCGATCTGCCGGAGCTGCTTGTCGTTTGTGATAGCCGGGCAGCTGAGGAGATCCTCATAGGAAATGATCCCCTGCCGATAGAACTTGATCTTCTTAGAAAATTGCATCCGATAGAGGTCGAAAACAGACGGCTGTGGAAGGTGTCTGCTGCAGTATTTCCAAAAACTGCAGAGATAGGGCTTCTTGCAGCCGGCGAACAGGTCGATTTTCGGCTCATTCGGCGAAAGAAGCAGTCTTTCGGCAACGAGGAGATTTGTCTCAATCTTTTCCAACTCAACAGCCACGGCCTCCGCCACATCCGATACGGTGAAAAGCTTGTGGATGTCCAGTGTGCCGTCAAACACATAGTCGCCGTTCAGGCAGACGAGATAGACGGCGCTGACCTTGACCCCGCAGTTTTCCAGCACATATTTTTGGTAGGCAATGTCGGCAATATACACCGGCTTGTCATCAGAGTCCCCGCCGTGCTTGGAGGAGCTTTTCACTTCATAAATCGCCCATCCATCACCGTCTTTGCGCAGAATATCCACCGCACAGTAAAGACCGTTGTATTCGAAGGACGCTTCGCAGATGACAGGCGTTCCCTTCTCCATTTCACGGCTGGTGTTCTCCATCATTTTTTTGAGATCCGGATTTTCGCCGGTGTAGGCGGTAATGTCCACAAAATCCCCATATAGGCTTCTCGCCAGAGCTCCCACTTCGTTGCCGGCCTCCATGCGGGCGAGTACACTGTCATCCAACCGAGAGGTCTCTGGTTTGTATTTTCTCAGCCAGGCAATTTTCGGGCATTGCCACAGACCACAATATTTGGATTTTGACAAATATACCATCGCGTATCCCTCCGGAATATAAACAATACAGCCATGAGCAAAACTCCAAAAGAGTAGTAATTGCAATGGCTCTCGGCCATGGCTGAAGCCGAAAATCACTCATATGGTATAGAAAGCGGAGCCC
>SFGY01000091.1 GCA_004556455.1 Clostridiales bacterium
TTCTAGGCTTTTGCACCTGTTTATGGTACAATAGAAGTATCAAAAAACGGAGCAGAAGACCATGCCTTCAGGAGTAAAAGATATCCAGCTCTTAGAGCTTAAGGATACAATCTCACAACTGAATAAAACAATCAGCACTCAGAACGAACTCATAAGTTCATTGCAGAAGATGCTGGAAGAACGCAATGCGAAGGACAGTGAAAAAGACCTTCTGATCGCGAATCTCCAGTCTCAGCTTGCGTATCTTAAGAACAAGGTCTTTGGCTCAACCAGTGAAATACGCCATGACCAGCTGGACGGACAGCTGAATCTGTTCGGTACACCCGTCGGTGATGAAAAGCCTGCGGAAGTGATCGAACCGGAAGTGATCAGCGTCAAGGGGTATACCAAAGAGCGGAAACCCAAGGCAACCTATGATGACAAGTATAACTCTGTGCGCTCCATTTGTAAACATTTTTTTACGGATATAGTAGGACTGTCTATCAAATTTTTCTGTGTTTCTTTACGACACATGAGCATTCCTCCAGCAGATTGACCACGCCCCACACGCCAAGGCCAGCGCCGAGGGCAATCACAAGGGTCTGCAAAGTGGTGATGGCAGAAGCGAAAAACTGCATATAGCCTCCTATTCTCCGGGATATACCCGGCCATGAAAAAGCCGCCCTTGCGGGCGGCAGCTTACTACCTTGGGACGAAATGTCCCAAAGCTCTATACAAAAGCGTCCGGGTCGTCGAGGTCGTCATAGTTGAGAATGTCCTCGTCCTCGTCTGTGAGCGCCTCGTCCGGCACGGACACTTCGTACACCTCACATTCCTCGTTCAGCCCCGGCCGCCTGCGGCGGTCTATGAGCCTTTCGAGGTCAAAGGCGTTTTTCACTTTATCGGCCTCCGCCGTAAAGCGATAATTGGGGTGCTGTTTCAAGTCGTACTTCTTGGAATAGAACGGCGGCAGTCCCCGGAGCTGCAAAATGCACCGATCTCCGGGCATGGTGGCAAGCTCACTTGGGGTCATCAGCTCCCGTCCGAGCCGCTGGGTGTTCTGGCTGTAACTTTCAGACTGCCCACGGGAGCGCCCCTCGGTCTGCATGGAGATCGTAGCCTTGCCCAGCCAGTTCTCGGAAATTTCCTTGATGGTGCTGGCCTCACGGCCACCGAGGAATAGTACGCTGTCCATGTTGCCGAGAATGGTTTCTGCGTTCTTATCGTAGATGGCCTTGCATTGGGCAAGCTGCTGATACAGCAGGCACAGACTGATCTCACGGGAGCGGATGACCGCCACCAGCTTTTCCAAGTTTGGCACCTGCCCGGTGTTGGCCGCCTCGTCCCACAGTACCCGCACATGATGGGGCAGCCGTCCACCGTGAACATTGTCCGCCCGTTCGCACAGGAGATTGAACATCTGCGAAAAGGCCAGCGCCACAAGGAAATTGTAGGTGCTGTCCGTGTCGCTGATGCAGAAGAATGTCGCCGTCCGGCGATCCCCCATGCGGTCAAGCTCCAGCTCGTCATAGGACATGATCTCCCGGAGCTGGGGGATGTCAAAGGGCGCAAGCCGAGCGCCGCAGGAGATCAAAATGCTTTTGGCCGTCTTGCCAGAGACGAAAAGTCAAGGACTTTTTCATCAAATTCAAAAAGAAGTTACATTTTGCGGACTTCCTCACGAAGCAGACGCTTGATTTTGTCCTCCATCGTCTCTTTTGCGGTCTGGCTGAAATGCACACGGACGATATAGGTTGTCTTTCCGATCTGCTTTCTGACAGTCGGGCAAGGGGCGGTGTTGGTTGCGGTATTGTTCATTCAAAATCCTCCTGTAAATGAAAAATGCCCGGTGACTGTTCATCATCGAGCGGTGTCAGTATGAGGGAACAAGGCAAGGCGGCAACATTAAGGTATCTATAAAACCCTTGCCGTCTTTGCCACGCTTGCCGTGTTCCTGTTGTCAGTCTCGGAGATAGCAGACCCATGCTGTGCCAGTTCCAGAATGAGCATTTGCGCCTGTGCGGTCTTGCTCTCGGTCTTGGCGGTGTCTGTCCCGGCAAGAAGCTCGTCAGCGGTAATGTCATAAGCCCCTATCCACTCAAAACCTTTCTCATCTCCCAGAGAAAAGGCAAGGGACTGTCCGGGCGGCGCAAGGGAGCTTTTCTCATGGATCAGCACCCTCGTTGTGGGGCTGTCCTTCAGCTTGCCGATAAAGAGCAGACTGCGGACTGCCGCCGTAATGTCGATAGACCCTAATCCCCGGTAGGTGATTTGCGTTCCTGCGGCTTTGTTGAGGTGTCCGATCAGCACGATAGCGCACCCGGTAGCCTGTGCAATGTCTCCCAGACTGCGGAATATCGGGCGCACCTCGTTTGCTCTGTTCATGTCCACATCTGCGCCCAGAAACGCCTGTACCGGGTCAATGATAACAAGCCTTGCGTTGTTCTCACGGATTGCCCTTGCTATGCGCTCATCGGCAAGGGTCAGAGGTGCGTCCCTGTCATCAATGACAAGCACTCGTTCAAGGTCTGCGTTCGCTTCCATCAGTCTGGGCTTGACGGTATCGCCCAGACCGTCCTCGGCGGTTTGATAGATGATGTTGAACGGCTCAAGGGTTTCCATACCGGGCAAGGGCTTTCGGTTGGTGCAAGCCGCCGCAAGACGCATGGCAAAGTAGGTCTTGCCCTCGCCGGGATTGCCCTGTATGATCGTCAGCTTTCCAAAGGGGATATACGGAAACCATAGCCAATCCACGCTCGTCAGCTCCACATCTGCCATACGGAGCATGGGGACAGGCTGGGCGGTGGGCAGCTCTCGCAGCGTGATTGTCTCGGCTATGAATTTGCGGCTGGGAATGTCCCCTTGCTGACGGAGAACATCGTTCCAGTCTTTTCTTGCCGGGACAAGGCGAATGACGGCGATCTCGCCGGGAATGTCCTGTGCCAGCCGGGTGCAGGCTTCACTTCCTGCGGTGTCGCTGTCAAGGCAGAGGAACACTTTTCGGGTGTCCTTGCGTTCAGAAAGAAAACGGTCAAGGGCTTTGCCCGAAACGCCGCCCAGGGCAAGATAATTTCTTGTCTGCCAATCCTGCGGATAAAGGCAGATAAAGGACAAAAGGTCAATCGGCGCTTCAAAAACAAAAAGCTGGTTGCCGTTTCCCTCATAGCGGAACGGATAGGACTTGTCAGACCCGGTAATATCCTGTCTGAATGTGTCTGCCGTTCCTCGCACATGGGCGTATCTCGGTGTGCCGTTTCGGTCTCTGCCGACAAACACAACATTGTGCCGCTTTGCGTCCTCGTAAATATCCCCGGAAAGAAGAAAAGCCTCAACAAGCGTTTTGTTGAGACCTCGGCTTTCGCAAAGATATTGAATTGCTCTGTCGGCTGTTCGGTTGTGCAAGGGCAAGTGGAACGCTGTGTGCGGTGCTGTGGTGGCTTCGGTCTGTCCCTCGCCGTTTTCGCCTGTCAACATCTGGACGGCTTCGGGAAAGGACTTGCCGTAAAACTCCATGACAAAATCAATGGGATAGCCGCCCTTGCTCTGGCTATGGCGAAACCACTTGTTTCCCCGGACGGTCAGGCTGTCATGTTCTTTCCAGCGGTATTCCCGTCCGCTTTTGATAAGCGTCTCTCCCTGTGTGCGGAGAAATTCTTCCAAACTGACGGTGTTTGCCCGGTCAATCTGCGCTTGGGTGTAATTCATCGTGATAGTTCCTCCTTTTTGTGTCGTGTTTGGGGTCGATTTTGGAGCTTTTGTTCCTCTGTGCGCTCGTTAAATCGGGCGGCAGTATCTACACATGACTTGACCTTCCAAAGGCGGTGTAAATCGTCTCTGACAGCCTTAAACTCGCCATAGGTGGTTTCGTGCGCCTGTTCCAGCTCGTCATACTCGTCGGACAGTTTTTTCATATCCACCTTGCCGTCCGGGAACTCCCCGATCAGCTTTCGTCTGGCGGCGTAGAACTGTTTCAGTTCCGTTTCATGCTCTGCCTTGTACTTGGCTCTGGGCTTCTCAAACTTGATTTTCTGCAAGCCGTCATAGACAGGCTTCAAGCTCTGGAAAGCAGCAGAGCTGTCATAGAGCCGCTTAATCGCTTTCATTCGAGCGGTCTGTTCGTCCAGCGTTTTCTTCAAGCTCTCTGTGGCAGCACTGTGTTCGCTGACACGGCGTTCCAAATCCTCAAGAGAGTAAATGCCGTTTGCCCGGAGATAATTGAAAGTCTCGTTCATCTCCTTTAGGTTGCTGACCTTGCCTTTCTGCGAATATGCCCCGGCTCTGCGGCTGGTGTAATAGGCGTTCAGCAGAGAAACAAGGTCGGGTGCCTGCGGCTTGGCAAGCTCCGCTTTTGCTTCGGCAATCCAATCAAACAGGAGAGTGATTTTCTTCTTGATGTCACGGATAACGGCATTGGTTGCTCTGATCCAGCGGTTGAACTCGCCCTTCTCGGTGCGTATGCCTTTCTTCTCCATTGCCCGGACGGTTGCGCCCTCATGAACGGTGGGAAGAAGCTCCACGCCCTGACGCTCATAGCTTCGGTGGTCGATACGAACGTCAAGCTCCTTTTCCGCAAACTTGGCATTGCATAGCTCCGCCCATGTCTGCCGCCAGTATTCCAGCGTTTCGGGACTGCCCCAGTCGGTAGTGGGAACGGCGTTGAAAACAAACTCGCCGTTCTGGTCTCGGATACGGTTGCCGTCCTCGTCCAGCTCATACACCCGGCGTTGCTTTAGCCCCCATTTGCCGTCCTGCTCGATGGGGCGGATAGGGCAAAGCACATGAAAATGCGGGTTTGGTATGCCGCCGTCCTCACGGTCTGGCTGGTGTACGGCGAAGTCAACCACCATGCCACGGCTCACAAAGTTCTCCAACAAAAATTGCCTTGCAAGAGCGATGTTTTCCTCAAGGGAAAATTCATTCTGCAAGGCAATGTCAAAGCTGTATGCAAGCTGGGCGTTCTTTCCACGCTCGCGCCCTTTCGGGTGTAGTCGCTGTACTCTCCGTAATACTCGCTATACAATCGCTCCCCGGCACGGTAGGCGGCAGAAGCAATAGCGGACTGTCCTGCGCTTCGCTTAGTCTGTGTGACACTCAGATGAAATAGCGCCATTGGCTTTCAACTCCTTTTCTCTGTTTGCTTGCTTGATGTGGGTAATCGCCATGTGACGGACGGCTCGCTGGACTTCGGACAGAGAAAAGATGTACTCCATCAGCTCTGTCATTTCGGTGCGTGTGAGATCTTTGACCTCCGGGGCAAGGCTCTCAATCGTGCCGCCCAGATTGCAAAGACGATGGGTGCGTTTCTGCCTTTCGCCTTTCTCCAGATATTTCTTTCTGTTCTCAAGACGGTTGAGCTTGTGCTTCTCCTGTGCAAGCTGCGTCTCAGCTCGTTCCTTTTCGGCTCGGAGCTGTTCAAGGGTTTTCGGTTTTGTCATTGTGCTTGACCTCCTTTTTTGATTTTGGGGATAAAAAAAGACCGTCAACTTTTCGCATAGTGCGACCAGTCAACGGTCAGTTTTTCGGTATTCAGTTTTTCAAACTTGCTGGCGACGAACAGCATTTTATGCTGTTTGCGGACGGCAAGTCCACAAGGGATAGCCGCTTTAGCGGCGCAAGGGGGTGTAGCCACCTTGACGGAACGAAGTGACGCAACATTCTCGGTCAAGCAGTTTTCTTCTGCTGACGGAGAATGAAGCTCCGCAGGACGCACGATACTCCCGATAGGAGAGTATAGAAGTGCGCCCTTTAGTTCCTAAAGGGATTTTATCAGTGCGACAAACTGAAATTTGTAGTTATCTATACTCATTTGGAATTTCGATATGAAATGTCTCACACAATAACTTCACATCATGCACATCATTCTCATCAAATTCGTATCCCAGCTGCTTTTTCGGCTGTCTTCTTCACAGAATTCAGCAAAACCCGTCCATAGCCGTATGCCCGGTATGCTTTATCGATGTAAACGTTGGCAAGCCACGGATAAATGTCAGGCCGTGAAAACAAATCTTCCATGGTAAATTGGTACATTCCGATTAGCGTTTCATCCAGAAACAAACCATAAGTCTGAGGAAGACGCTTTCCCTGCAGGCTATGTAACATATAGGAATATACTGCTTCATAAGAATAATTCTCAGCTTTTCCCCACCAGTCATACATCCATTTCGTCATCGTGTCCAAATGATCGGCTGTAATCATTCTCCTCACGCTCAATTGCTTTTCCATGTTAAACCACAGGGCCTCCTCTCTGTTTTGATGAAACAACTCTGCAACTTCCGATTTGTTGCTCAATTTTTGTATTCAAATTATACCATATGAACAATTCTACCGCAACTTTGGAATATATGAGAAAAGTCCGAACAGTTTTCTGCCCGGACTTCCTCACTCAATCGTAAATAAATTCGATTTTCACAATTTCCTCTGCCTGTGCCTTGCAAGCGTTCATCTGCCGTACCCATTCCATTTGGTGTCGGCTTTCAGTTTCTCGGTCACGCCGT
>SFGY01000011.1 GCA_004556455.1 Clostridiales bacterium
TCTGAAGCTTACCGGCCGGGAGAACCACCTGCCGAATCAGCTCTCCGGCGGCCAGCAGCAGCGGGTGTCCATCGGTCGGGCTCTGATGAATGCGCCTGCGGTGGTGCTTGCCGATGAGCCGACAGGAAACCTTGACTCCAAAAACAGCCGGGAGATCGTAGACCTTCTCAAGATTTCCAACGAGAAATACGGTCAGACGCTCATTGTTATCACCCATGACGAAAGCATTGCCCTTCAGGCAGACCGCATTATCTCCATTGACGACGGAAAAATCACGAGAGACGAGGTGATCCGCAGATGAATGTTTTCAACAAGGTCACCTTGGCTTCGCTGAAGAAGAACCGGACAAGGACCATTGTTACGATCATCGGCATTATGCTCTCAGCCGCTATGATCTGCGCCTCAACGACCTTTGTTGCAAGTATGCAGAACTTTGTACTGAGATATACAATCTACAAAACCGGAGACTGGCACGGTGCGGTTTATGACGCCGCATACAAGGATTATGAGGATATCGGCGGCTCCGGAAAGGTTGCGTCCGCCACCTATGCGCAGGCTCTCGGCTACGCAAGGATAAACAGCGCCAACGAGCGCAAGCCGTATCTGTATGTCCTCGGCGGCGATGCGGCGTCCGGATACTTTGAAACCATGCCCGTGCATCTTACCGCAGGAGAGCTTCCGAAAAGCTCCTCGGAGATCATTTTGCCGGAACACCTTGCCACTAACGGAAAGGTGAGCTATAAAATCGGAGATACCGTCACCTTTGAGGTCGGTGACAGAATTCTTGACGGCAAAAGGCTGGGACAAATCAACCCTTTTTTCACCTATGACAGCGAAATTCAGGTCGAGGTGAAAAATGACGAAAAGCTCGAAAACACCGTGGCAAGGACATACACGGTCGTCGGCATATATGAAAGACCGGCATTTGAGAATACAGACGCTCCCGGATACACGGCGCTTACCGTAGCCGACAGAGGAGCGGACGGGCAATCGCCGATCGACTGCCATTTCAAAATGAAAAAGCCCTCTGCCGTATACGACTTTATGAAAGAGACGGGCTATACGGATGCCTATCGTTATGCTTACAACACCGATGTCCTTTTATATTCCGGGGTTTCGCGGTTTGACTCGGTTACCGCCACCCTTTACAGTCTTGCAGCTATTGTGATCGGGCTGATCGTCTTTGCCTCCGTCTCTCTTATCTACAATGCATTTTCCATTTCCGTATCGGAAAGAACAAAGCAGTTCGGCCTGCTTTCGTCGGTGGGCGCTACCAAAAAACAGCTCAGAAGGATGGTCACATTCGAAGCGTTGGCCGTCAGTGCCATCGGCATTCCGCTTGGTATTGTTGTCGGAATCGGCGGCATCGGCATAACGCTTCTCCTGCTCGGCGACAAATTCAGCTCCATCGTCGGTAAAGCGCATGTCCCCCTGCGGCTCTGCGTATCATGGGAGTCGGTCGTTATTGCCGCTGTGATCGCACTGATAACGGTGCTTATCTCGGCGTGGATTCCATCGAAAAGAGCCACAAGGGTATCTGCCGTGGAAGCCATCCGCCAGAGCATGGATGTCAGGGCAGACAATAAACCGGTAAGAACCTCAAGGCTCGCCTATAAGCTGTTCGGACTTCCCGGGGTCATAGCCGGAAAGTATTACAGGCGCAGCCGTAAAAGGTATCGGGCTACCGTTGTCAGCCTGTTTATGAGCATTGTTCTTTTTATCTCCGCCTCTGCCTTCACCGATTATCTGGTAAAATCGTCGACGGGAGCATTATCCTCCGAACGATTCGACCTGAAGTACACGGCAGACCTTGATACTCCCGATTCAAAAACGCCGGACGAGCTGCTGGCGCTCCTCTCGTCCGAGCAGAATATTACCGGCAGTGCATATGCCAAAAGCCTGTTTTTACAGGGCGACATCCCCCGTAAATATGTGACAGATACCTATATCAACCGTTTCGCCGATTTTGGCTCCGCAAAGGATAAAACCGACACGGATACCGTGGGAATATCGGGGTATCTGTACTTCGTGGATGATGCCGAATTTAACAGGTTGCTGAAAAAATACAGGCTCAGCGAAGCGGACTACTATAACAAAGAAAACCCTTTGGGCATTGCAATTGACAAAAATATTGAATTTGACCGGACACTTGAAAAGTATGTCACGCTGGATACGCTGAAGGGAGATCGTTGTGAGATCGAATGCCTTCTGTATCGTGAGATTGACGGATACTTCCGGAAGGGAAACAAATTCGACGAAAACGACAACGAGTTTGTCATATATCAGTCGCGGAAGGATGAAAAGGACATCATAGAGCTTCCTGATGAGGAGTCGCTTGTCAGGTACACCCTGAGAGCCGAGAAAACCATTGAAGAGGCCCCGTTCTTCGTCAGCCGAAGCACGCCGGTGAAACTGAGCATGATCTACCCGTACAGTATGATGGGAAACGTTATCCCGAAGGAGGGGCTGAACAGCTTCAGAGAGACAGGCTTCTTTCTCACATCGGGCAATCATGCCGCAAGCTTTGAAAAGCTGGCAACAATGCTGACCGAGAACGGACTCAGCACCAGAGAGCTTACAGACATTGCCCGACTTGCCGAGGCAAACCGTAATATCATAACGATTATCAAGGTTTTTGCCTACGGCTTTATCGTGCTGATCTCCCTGATCGCCGCGGCCAATGTGTTCAATACGATCTCCACAAATATCAGCCTGCGCCGCAGAGAATTTGCAATGCTGAAATCTGTCGGCATGACGCAGAAGGGCTTTCACAGGATGATGAATTACGAGTGCTTGCTGTACGGCTCGAAAGCACTTCTGCTCGGACTGCCGGTGTCCTGCGGCATTACCTATCTCATCTACCGTGCAGTCACAACGGCCTATGAGACCTCCTTCTATCTGCCGTGGGCAGCCATCGGCATCGCCGTACTGAGCGTGTTTCTGGTCGTATTCGCCACCATGATGTATGCAATGAGCAAGGTAAAAAAGGACAATCCCATCGACGCCCTGAAAAATGAGAATCTGTAAGGAGGGAAAGAAAATGTATAACCATGAAGCACCCGCACATAGGAAACTCATCTTGAGATCGCTGCTGATCTGCTGGCTGATCATTCTCGGCGGATACCTTTTGATCCGTATGGTCTTTCTTGTATTCGGGCTGCAGCTGCACCTGACCGCTCAGGGCATCTGCCTTGCGCTGCTGCCGTACTGCTTTGGGGCGCTGTATCTGTGGAAGCGCTGCAAAAAGCAAAAACCGTGGTTTTATGTACTCGGACTCCTGCTTCCTGCTGTTGCCGAGAAGCTGACGCTGTATTTCCTCGGGGCGTATCTATGCGGGGTCAGTCCGTTCCGTGTCACGGTGCTCATGGAGGCAATTGGAACGATTGAGCCGTATGCGTTGCTCTTTACCCGGATGCCCATGCGGTATGCAGTCAATCTGCTGTTCTTTAACTGGACATACATTCTTTGCGGAGCAGCCTTTGCCGGTTCCTGTGCATTTGGCTTGTCGGCTTTACAAAAACGAGTGGCCGACTGAATATGGCGCCGTTTTCCCTCCGGGTCCCGCAAGATCTTGTTCCTTCTCCCTTTGATCGCGTCCTAAGGTAGCATGATCGAAAAGGCAAAGAGCCTTAGCTACACAGCAGATACGATTCGCAGATCTTTTGCAAAACGAAAAGGACGAACAGCCGAAGCTGTTCGTCCTTCCCATTCGAGAGCCTTTGTTTCTCACAATTTACCTTTATGAGAAAGATGAAGAATATTTGCTCTTCAGTTTTACTGTGATCGCTTTTTCCGGAAAAGATACTCCCAGATATAATCGTCAAGCCCTTTGTAAGCTGGATCCCACAGATAGGTACCATACCGGAAACCCATATCTCCGAGCAGCTGCAGAAGATTGTTATATCCGTTCTGCACATGATGATTGGTAGCAAAATCCATATCGAAAGCCGTTTTGATTTCGGCCAATCCTTCACTGCGCAGTTCTGTCAGAGTCAGTTCAAGCTGCGTCAGGGTATTCACACCCGGGACAGCCAGAACTGTCAGGCCGGTAAGAGCGTTTATTACATCCGCTTTCATTGGTCCTTCTGTCAGAACGAGCATCGGGCGTACAGGACCGGACAAATGCGTCCATCCCTCAGCTTTACAGCCGTCTTTTTTCTCGGTACTGGAGACCCATCGGAATTTGCGCTTTTCAACATTGTCCCGACGGATCTGCAGACCCTGAATTCTCCCGTAGCGGTCACGCACGGGAATCAGAATGCCGCGTTTCTCATGGATAAAGGTCCATGCACCGCTGTCATCCCGATAAAATCCGGGCACACCGGCGAGATATAGGCCGTCAAACTGCAATTGCTTTGCAATCTGCGTCATACCGACAACCGGCGTTGTTTTATATCCGAGTCTCCCGATATCTGCATCTGTCAGGCCGCGTCCGAGTAGGTTTTCCCTGTGGTCAGAGGCCAGCGTGAGCTTAGAGAGCAATGCACTATAGGTTGTATGGCGGGCGTCGATATCCGTTAATGGGCATTCCGTATCCGCTTTCGGCAGAATTTTCTGCCGCGGGCGCGAAGCATTCTCAGGTACTCCCAATTGTGCCAAAATCGCTTTGCGGACTTCGTCGCGCGGAATGCCGGTATATAACGCATATAAATCGAATATTCCGCCGGAAGCACCGCAGCGCGGGCAACGAAAAACTTCCTTTTTCAAGTTGATATTCAAATGCTTTTTCCGCGGGTTCTCGTCACAGCATGGACACTGTACATAGTACGAGCTTTGACCGGACGAGGGATACGGTATCCCAAGCAGTGAGATAATATCCCACATATGAATCTTTTCCATACAACCTCCTTTCCGGGGACGGCAGGCTTTCTGCCGCCCCCGAATTTATTCTGCTTCACGCCGAAGCTTTCTGTTGTGCATATTCGCAGATCAGCTTTGCTGCATTCCGAATTTCCTCGCCGCCCGTAAACTTTGTTGCACACCACTGGATCGCCTTCGGATCCATCTGCAACACATCCCCCAGCGTCTTTCCGCCGTACTTGGTTATCGGGCAGGGGACACGCATGGCCTGTTCGACCTTTTCTTCAAAGGTGAGTTCTCTTTGCGGCGGCACCGTTGGCTCTACGGTATATTCTTCTTCCGTTTCCGAATCGGGTGTAACAGTAGAGCTTTCGTGTGGTGTGCAGCCGCCTGCCTGAGCACTGTTGCCGTTCAGCTCATCCGTGGCAGTATCTTCAAACTCATCACCTGCCATAGCAAACTGCAAACCGAAGCCGGCGTTACGCAGTGCAATGCCGACGGCTGCCGTCTGTGCCCATTCACGGGGCGAAACAGAAGGTTTGTCTGCCAGGTATCCGCGAGAGGCTGTTGCCTCGGCAAGATAGCATTCCGCACCGTCCTTGTAGCTTGGGTATACCTTAGCTGTTGCTACAAAGCAATCCTTTCCGGGTAATACCGTAATGGCAATACGCCCTTCGGGATACTTCATACGAAACCACGCCATCTGGATCATAACCGGGAGGCGCTTGCGCACCTCACCGGTTTCCAGGTCGGTATAATCTACCGCAAACGGTGTCGGATCGAATCCCTCCACCTCGTTGATTCCTTCGATTTTGGCAAGCATAGCCGCCTTATCATTCGAGTTGTTCTGACTCATTAGAAAGCCTCCTTAGAAATTGATATAGGTGTTGCGATACTGCATCCAGACGGGCAGAATCGTCTTAATGTAATTGTTGATGCAGGTTTTGTACTGTTCCTGCGTAGATGCGCTAAAGCTGGAAAAACGCTTGCGTCCGTCCTGTGCTACCTGCGTAAAGGACTGCAGGGCAGTTTCACGCTTCTTCTGTCCTTCGGCATCTGTCTTGGGACCAAACTTGCGCTCGTTCAGCGTAAAGCGCACATAGGCGTCTACAAGCTGAAAATGGAATCCCATAGCTTTGGTGTCCATCGTGACCGGCGCGGATTTGCACAGGCTCTCAAAAGTCTCCAGCACACAAATGCGGTAATTCAGCTCCTGCATGATCAGCATCTGGTCAAGCGGTAAGCTGTTTGCCGCGATCTGCTCACGGATCTCATTCTGCCGTTTTCGGTACTGTTCCAAAATTGTTGCCATAGCAATTGCCTCCTTAGTTTTTGATCCCATACTCTTTTTCCGCTTCTGCCTTTGTCAGTCCGATAATGACACCAAAGGCGCGGATAAAGTCTACTCTGGTCACACGCAAAGTTGCGCCATCCTCGTATTCAAGGATAACTTTGTCATCTTCGTAGCTCCACTTTTCAAGCCAGGGTTCGTGTTTCATGATTGACTCCTTTCATTGCATAGCGGCCCGCAGGCGTTGTGCCAAACAGGTGCCGCGTTTTTCTGTATCGGTTTTCTTGATCGCCATACACAAAGCACGGCGCTCGCCGACAATGATGACATTTTCTTTGCCGCGGGTAATGGCGGTATACACCAGAGGCCGTGTCAGCATGACATAGTGGGCGCATTGCAGGTTGATGATCACAGACCTGTATTCCGAGCCTTGTGACTTATGGATGGTAGAAGCATAACCCAAGTCGAGCATATCGAGCTGACTCGAGTCATACTCTGCCGTTCGTCCGTCTCCGAAATCGATCGTGACGGTCGTTTCATCACCGGCTTTGCAGATTTTTGTGATGTACCCGATGTCGCCGTTGCTGATTTCATCGCAGTTTTTGATCTGCATTACCTTGTCACCGCAGCGAAACCTTCTCGTTCCGTGAACAACCTCATCTTTGTCCGGCGCCGGAGGATTGATTTTCTCCCGCAGCAACTCATTGAGCGCATTGACACCGGTTTCGGTTTTCTGCCGATACGGTGAAAGCAGTGCCACGTTGTCCACGCCGTACTTGGCAGTTTCCTGCAAGTACAGCTCCATGATTCTTTCTGCTGACTTGGGAATGCTCGCCGAGTCATAAAACTGAAAGTCTCTGCCATACTCCAGACTCATATTCCCGTGGCGAATCAATTTTGCATTGGTCGCTATCCGGCTGCCTGCCGTTTGGCGGAAAATCTTATCCAGCTTCACGACAGGGATGGTGCCGCTTGCGATCATCTCGCTCAGCACCGCCCCGGGTCCGACAGACGGCAACTGGTCTGCATCCCCGATAAGGATCAACTGACTGCCCGGTTTTACAGAGTCAAACAGATCTCCGGCAAGGTAGATATCCAGCATAGACACCTCATCGACCAAAATCAGGTCGGCATCCAGCGTTTCCGGGGTGCCGTATTCTCCGTCCTCGCCGGCAATCAGCCCCAAAGCCTTATGGACCGTAGAAGCCGGAAATCCGGTTGACTGCTCCATACGCCTCGCGGCACGCCCTGTCGGCGCACAGCACACGATCTCCTTTGACGGATGATTGCGGCTGTAAATGCCAAGCAAAGCTTTTTGCAGCATCGTCTTGCCGGTACCGGGACCGCCGGTAATAATGCAAAGGCCGCTGGTGAGCGCCGTTTTGATTGCCTGACGCTGTTCGGGTGCCAGACGCACCTTCAAACGGCTTTCCTCACGGTCGAGCTCATGATCCAAATCACCATAGGTGCAGGGATTTTGATGGCGGATCTGATATTGGATCAAGTTGGCAAGCTTTTCTTCGGCTTTTGCCGTCTTTTCCCGATAAACACAGCTTTCATAGGTCCGCATTCTGCCATCAAGGATAAGACGGTTGGCACGGGCTGCGATCATTTGATCCGTAAGTTCCGGCGTCTCCAAAGTCTTTTGGCAGGCTGCAATGAAGCCGTCCCGTTCCATACACAGATTTCCGTAGCCTTCCGCATCAGTCAGTGTGTAGAGGATACCCTCATCCACACGTTCAGGCGACAGTCTGTCAATCCCCATACTCATGGCGATCTTATCTGCCGTCTTGAAGCCCACGCCGACCATTTCGCAGAGCTTATACGGATGGTTCTTTACGATATCCATCGTTTGTTCTCCATATTCTTTGTAAAGCTTTACGGCACGGTTCGGCGTGATCCCGTGCGGCGACAGAAAGGCTACCACATCACGAGCACCGCGGTTGGCGAGGTAGGAATCGCAGATTTTTTTGAGTTTATTCTGACTGATACCGGAGATGGTCAAAAGCTTTTCCGGCTTTTTGTCCAGCACCTCCAGTGCCATATTCCCAAATGCATCATAGATACGCTCCGCCATTTTCGGACCGATGCCTTTGATCTGCCCGGACGAGAGATAGGCGATGATGCCTTCCCGGGTCGGAATGATCTGCTCCTCGTATCCCTCGACATCATACTGAATGCCGTATTTGGGATCCTTGCGCCAGTGCCCACGCATTTCATAGCGCATATTACCCGCAGTAGGCAGGCAGTACCCAACGGCCTTGATTTGTGTAATGGTGTTGCCGCTGCTATCCTTCAGTTTCTCGCACGGACGGTAAAGCGCGATCATAAAGCTTGCCGCATCCGCCGCGCCGGTACCGGAAGGATAGATCATTTTTTCAAATTGGCATAACAATGTCATTACTCCTTTCGCTTTGTTCCGGAAAACAAAGAACTCCCGAAAACACAGCGAAACACTGCTTCTCAGGAGTTCTTTGTGATACGGCATACTCATTTGAACAGCGCCGCATTTTCCAGATAGGATTCGGGCTCCGTAAAAGCCATCGGAAAGTTTTCACGATCCAGCTTTACGGACTTCTTATCCCCGTTGTTTTGTGTGACAAGCTTCTGCACCTCCAGATACAGGCCTTCGTCAAACACCGTAATCGGCATACGAAGCAAAGCCGCTTTGACGATCTCGCCGCGCATACCGTTGCTGAGCCTATTTCCGCATACGAGCATAACATCGCTTTGCTCCAGGATCTCCAGACCGAATCGAAGCGCAATGGCTCTTTCGGCAGGGATCTCATCGCAAAGCAAAAGCGGCATATACGCATGAGGCGCAGCGGCGTTCATGTTCATTTTCTTGTTTGCGTAGAACATATACGCTCTTGCCGTGCGCAGGTTCTTTTCGCGCTGCTCGCGGGTGTCCGCCCGAAAAGGGGAGCATACATAGGCTCTTTTGCGGTAGCGATCAGCGGATGCCAACTGATACATCAGCTCCTGCTGCCAGTATTGATGATAGATATTGTCCATAATAGGACTCCTTTCTTAAAGTGGTTGTACACTGACCTTGACCTTACGGCTCTGTGTCGTTTTCATTACATCTGGCAGAATCGTCGGATACTTTGCCTTCAGAACCTTGGAATCGGGTCGTGTAGTGGATTTGGTGACGTAATCAATGAGAAGCTTATCTGATGTCGTCATAAGGACGCCATGCTCATGCTCCTTCATGATTTCGGCAATTCGCACGCTGTGTGCTTCGATCTCCTTTTCATAAGTTTTGATTTCACGGTTGCACTCCGTGATCTTGCCCTGCAGCAGAGCAATTCGGCGCAGTGCGTTTTCCTGTTTGGGAGAAAACTCAATGGTCGGCAGCCCGGACTGGCTTTCTCCGTAGATACGGGCCAGCGATTCAAGCGCCAATTGCGGCGCTACGCCGGACATTGTAGGCGGCTTATCATGCTCAAGGCTCCATATCCATTCATCAAGACGCTCGAAGATCATATCTTCCTTTGCTTTATCCCGTGTGATATCCGGAATTGCCAGGTCGTTGTCCGGGTTGTTTCCCCAAATTGCGGAGAACGAACCGATGTTGACATCAGCAACGGCCAGGTAGAAACGCAGTTGCAATTCATAGTACAAAGGAATGGCACCATCGTCCCACTCGCTTGCTTTATGATAGGTGCAGCTCTTGCACTCCAAGATGCCTGGTTCTCCGTCAGAGGCACGCTCAAAACGCCGATCAAAGTTGGCAAGCGCATACGGATGGTCTGCGTGTTGGTACAGGTTCGTGTCCTCATACACGCGGTTACCGGTTTTCTTGGCATACCAATGCGCTGCGATAGGTTCAAGCAAATGCCCCATCTCAAGCTGATTGGCGTTGCTTTTTGCCGGAGGTTTCATCCGTCCCTTTTTGATCATCCACAGTTCCAGCGGCGTTGTCCAAGGGGAGACCCCGAAGACGGCTGCCACATCACTGCCGCCGACTGTATACGGGATTTTACCGGACGGTCCGTGCATACGGGCCGCCAGCCACTGGGCGTTGGTCATTCCGGCAGTATCGCATAGGATATTCGGTGCCGCCATCAGTAGCTCACCGCCTTTGCCAAATCAAAATCACTCCATTTGAGTGTGAGCGCACGCGCCATGTTTTCCTCGACAACAAGGAGCTTGCTTTCGGGAAACTTATCCGTTTTGAGAATAAACGGAATCTCCTGCATGGCCAGAAACACATCATGTGCCGTGGCAGGGCCTCCGCCGTAAGACATCTCAAACATGGCGATTGCTTCGACTGCTGCCTTTTTAGGCAGGCTGAGCTTTTTACACACCCGCGTCATGGCGTTGATCGGAAAATCCAGATGAATCTCCATCAGCGCCTGCAACTTGGCGATGCTGTCCCCGAACTGGGCAAACAGTTGATCCAGCGCCGTATCAAAGTCAGCGACCTTGGACTGATGCCGATGATCTACGGCTACGCAGCCACCGATATGGATAGAGTGCCTGCCGTTCATCAGAAGCGCAGAGACCTTTGCCGAGGCGACACCGGTATCCGATGTCATAAAGCGGATACCCGGCATCAGCTTGGATGCCATCGTCGCTTTGCCCTGGGCAGCCAGCACCTTTGCGTAGGTACCGAGCAGGTCTTCCTTCTGGTCGGGCATTCGCCATGAGGCACTGACCAGGGAATGGTCACAGTACCCGGACTCAAACTCGTTTCCGGAGAACCGTGCATCGAGCTTTGCCTGCAGAGCTTTCAGCAGTTCGTCGATCGGAAGGACGGAATAATCCACCTCGTCACCGGAGTGAACGGCAGAGATTTTTTCGTCCCGGATCAGCAGGAGCGCATCCGCCGAATACAGCTTCAGGCATTCGTTGAGCACTTCGGCCAATACCTCGCGGCTGAGTTTGGGAAGCGCGGTGCCTCCGATCTTCGCTCTGTCGAGCAGGCTTTTGTAGGCTGTCATGCGAACCGGATAGAGTTCTCCGTTTACGCGCATGGCAAGCCCGAGATTTTCTGCCGTATCCTCTACGGCTTCCTGTGATGTTCCTGCGGCAAACGCCGACAAATTACCGATGAGAGGCGAGGACTCACTGAGAGGTTCCACCTGCAGGTCAGCGACCTTGCAGCGGATCCAACGGCTGTTCTTTGCCTGCTCCTCATGATAATCCAGCAGTGTCGGGTAGGAACTGAACAGCGTATAATAGCTGTCCTGGCATGGTTTTTGCATAATGAAATGCTCCTTTCTTTGATTTTGACGGCAATGCCGCCTTGATATATGACAAAAGCCAGCACCCCCGAAGGACTGCTGGCTTTGTGCCCGAATGAATTGGCCGGAAACAAAAAAAGTGCCATTTGCAATAACGCAAATGACACTGTGGTAACTCTGTTAAACTATGCTTGGATCAGAACCAAACTTGATACTTACATAAATAGTATAACAGAAAATTTCGCAATAGTCAATCCATTCGCCGGAAAAGGGCATTTTCAGCACAAATCAATTTACATTCTTACTTCACGAATTGGAATTTGCAGTTGGAATGTAAACGCGTATTAGTTTAAGCCATCGCAGGCTTTCGTACATCGATATAGCGATCAAGGTCCCTAAATCAAAAATCCAGTATCTGTGCGATTTCTTCTACAGTATCGAGTACCACATGAAACTTCAAATTCCCAATATATTTGTTCTCAGCTATGTAGTTGTCCCACAGCAGATACATTTGAGGCTCTTCACGCAAGTCTTTCAAGATATCCTTCCAGTCTTTGATATCCTCAAGAGATTCCCGTTTCTGTGCCGTATGTAATACGGCTGCTTTGAGAACATCCACGCGAATCTCCGATTTCCGACTACGGTACAGTGTATGAAGGTCGTAGAAATCTCTTGCTCTTGTGGTACCGATATTGCGCCGAATGATCGTTTCGTACTTTTCGGCCAACACGGTCTCAAGAGTATAGGCCATGACCGGTACGGTTTTATCCTCAAATAACATCGGAAAATCATATTGCACTGCAGCCGGAGTGATCATATCGCCGGTCGTTACATCTATCTTCATTGGTGCATCGATTTTTCCGTACTTTGCACGCAAATGCACCCGAAAGTTATTATAAGCATCTTCTTCTCGGATAGGCTCAATACTCTCATATTCAAAGCGTATACCATCACCAACATCCACCGTCAAAATTTCCTTGATGATTCGGACAATATCATCCTCTTCCATTTGAATTCCACGGACGGTAGTATCCATATCCATTGTAGTTCGCTCGCCGATGCCGATCATTGAGGAAATCAACAGTCCGCCTTTGAGGATAAAATTCTTCTGGTAGTCCGAATTAGCCAAACGATCCAAAATCCTTTCAAACAGAAACATCTGTAAAACTTCCTGCGCCCGGAGATTCTTTTTCGTTGCCATACTGCGTATGGTCCCTTTTAATTGTTCCGGCGTTTTCATTATAATACCTCCATATAGGTTCTGATTTTATCTTCTATTCCGAACAGCTTCCCGTATTTCAACAGTTTCCGATTGTTGGGTTTAGCCTTGAAATAATCCTTGATTGCCTGCGTGTATAGCTGCATATCCATCTGCTCCTTATTACGGATCAAATCACAAAGGCATCGCTCTTTATCATATAATTTTATTTCTGCACCCTGTGGTGAGCGCGTCTGTGTGATACCAATCTCATAGACATCTCTCGGCAAATAGTGGCATCGCAAATTCGGATTATCCCGTTTTAATACAGAGATATTTTTATCTCTTGGGATTGTAATGTCATATATGTGTGGCGTTCGGTCTGAAAGCCCCCATAGGTACAGCGCCGTACCATAAGAGAAAACAGCATCACTGCACTGCCCCTGAAGCAATGCATATTCGTCTGGCATGCCATCCGCAAGCACATATAGTCCTTTGCGTACCTGCTCCAACTTCCCAGCATCGGTATATTTGCGCAACATAGGTCTGCTGATACCAAGCGCCTCAACCTGGGCTGTCCGAACAAATCCGTTGTTTGCTTCAGCCAATTCATTTATTCGTGTCCAAATCTGATCCATGGCACACACCTCCTTGCAAAGGCATTTACATTCTTACTTCATATTATATCAAACGGCAGTAAAAATGTAAATGCCTTTTTCAAATATTAGTGTGTCCAAATTGCAAACTTCTATGCGAAAAGGGATGCCACCGAAGTGACATCCCTCCCATAACGGTTACTATGCTGCATTCCTGTTCAATGACCACATGCCTCGCCCGTCATGGGTGAAGTGCATGGGATTGATCTGCAGCGTTTGGCGGATCTTTTCTTTCCACCATTTGTTTGCCTGTGCCTTTTTATGCGGTTCGATCTGTTCATAGAGAAAGGAAAGAGCCACCGGCTCCTTGCATTGCTCCAAAACTGCCGCAACCACATCACGCCAGGTTGCTCCCGGCATATCGCGGATATCTACCGCTGAGCTCTGTGTCATCAAAATCGGAATGAGCACAGGAGAGTCCTTGCGAACGATCATAACATACTCATGCAGGATAGGGATAAACTTACCGCTATACTGCGTCCGGTCCGAAAAGCAGTTGTGTTGCGCCTTGATGATGATATTCTCCAAGGTGCCGGGCTTTACGATCTCGGCAAGCATACTGTAAAGTCTGCCTTTCTTCTTGATGTCACCCATCAGAACAGCCATCCGACCGCCGTTTTCCAGTGCCGAAAACTGTTTCATCATGGCATAATTCATTGCGCTGACGAAATCGTCCCAGCGTTCAATACGGGACAGGTCCAGGCGTTTCGGGTCATATCCATACTTCTGCATTACATCAGATGCCCTGTACATGACATCGGAATACTGAATGATATCCCAATACGGCGGATGCCAGAATACAAATTCCGGTCGCTCCGGAATATCGCAGTTCATAATATCGAACCCGCTGTGCAGATCATAAAGATGACTGCGGATACCAGCTTTATCAGCCGCTGCTTTGGTTGTTCCGCTCCCGCACATATAATCGCAGATCTCTTTGGGCTTAAAGAACCCGATAAGGTCTTCGATCAGCTTTGGAGAGCAGTTTCCACGGTATCGGCTGTCACCGCCGTCGCCACGTTCCGGATAGGAAACGATGCTCGTAAGCGGCCTCATTGGATTACTATGACAATACACGAAATCGCCTCCCTATCATTTTGCTGATTCTGTGTTGGAATGTGTATTTCGAGTCAAATACTCACGCAACAACGTGTGCGCAGCTTCTGAAACAGATTCCCAATAGCACTCCCAATAGATATCGCTCAGTCCTTTGTCGATCATGTTTGGAATGCGTACATCCGTAAGATACCGCTGATATTCTTCTTCCGATAACTCGCCGACTTCTTCCCACTGCTCAACCTGAGAGGCAAAATCCTCATACCGGGATGCGTCTAAATAGGCTCGTCCAACATCACCGATAAGCGAAGGTGTCAGAACCACATCGCGTTCTTCCAAGGAAATGGCATAATGGTTTTCACAATAGAATCCATCTAACCACCCTTCATAGGAATTTTCCGATATCTCTGTCTGGTATTCCGGTGTATTGATCCAGTCCGAAAGGCAACCGGAGTCGATCTCGTTTCCGAGCGCTTTATTGAGCCTTGCTCTGGCTTCCAGCGGATCCGAATAAATACTGGACGAATGTCCGGTGTTGCCGTCCACAGCCCAATCCTCGCTCAATATGTAGAGCTTGATGGACTTCTTTGCCTGACCGGGAACGATAATCATTTCCGGAGCCATAATGACCATGTCGAAGCAAATGTCATCCACTTCCTTCTTTTCATCATACAGGTCTGAAAACACCTCTTCCACCTTTGCTATATCTGCCGGTAATACCGGAGGTTCAAAAGAGCAGTAGATGTCCGGAGTATCGTTTTCGGTTTCTTTGTCGCTGCCGTCACGGATTTCAAAAATAGAACCGATAAGGCCGGCATATTCGCTTTGATCGCTGCCGATGATCACATCACCGACTCGGTATGTGATGCCGTTATATAAGAATTCGGCACCGGGTTTGTTTATAAGCATATGAGTACCTCCTTACATGTGATAGTCTACGGAAACAAGAACATCTTCGCCGTCAAGATCATCAATATAAGTATCGATCTGTTCGTGCCAGTTACTGCTCTCTTTTCCGATGCTGATGTCATTTTTGCTGAGCCATTCGTCTGCATCGACGATATCAGATACGCCGATGGGATACTTCCACGATTTCGGTATTCCTATGCGGGCAAGGTATTCGTCCAAGGTTTCACCGGCTGCATAGGCGCACTTGCCGCAGCAAAAAAATCCGTTCTCTCGTAACTCACCATGGAACTCATCGGGTAATTTGCCACATTGGAACGCTTCCTTGAGTTTGGTGTATCGCTCCGTATCCTGAGCAATATACCAGCTCCGCATAATATCCCAGCAGATGTCTTTTTTCCTTGCTGCCGAAACCCACATATATCCTTCGGGTGCAGGGTATTTTTTGCTGTAGTTGCCCCAGCTTCGTTCCCCGAAAGAGTATTCCGTACAGTCTGCTTTTACAAGGAAAGTCACCGGCCATCTTCCGCCGATCTGATACCAGTCCCACATGGCATTGGGATTGCAATAAAATCCGTATCCCTTTTCTTCCTCGTTGTACTCATATCTGCGATAATCTTCGGCATATTTTTCAAAGGTCTTATACACCTTTTGCCGAGGACAATTCGGCAGGTACTGTATTTTTCGGGATTGCTTCGTGCGTCTGGTATGATGGAGAGTACCGACCTTGTTTTGGCTGACCTTCCCATCTACAATGCTGTACTTGCTGAAATACGGGTAACTTCCGCATTCAACGATCTTTCCGTTTGGAAGCTTCAGGCAGTCTACGGACTTTGCGTAGTCGGCTTTCAGCTCCTCGGTCATGTCAGCAAATTCCTTGTATTCTTCCGGCGGCTCGGTACTGTATGGCGTCATAACTTCTTCTACTGCGCCCACCAGTTGGCGTGCGAAATTCGTTGTCCTTCCCATAAGAGTGCACAGAGTCAGTTCCGCCATAATGTCCTTAGCCAAATCATCTTTTCTGGCCTGCAGCAAATCGATGGATTGTTCGACCGCAGCATTTTCGTGCGGATCTTCTTCCACAGTCGGCATGGTCACGGTCACCAGTGTTTTGAAATGCATAATGATGTTCCTTTCTGAAAACAGATGGGCAACCGTGTGTCATCACCAGCTGCCCATCGTTTTGTTATATCTTGATGTGTTTATACCCGAATATGACGCTTGACCACACCGGTCAGCTTCGTGGGCAGTTGATTTAAGTCAGTAATATCGAGGAAGGAATCCCCATAGATCCTCTCAATATTCTGCTTATCGTTGCCGATTGCGGCGGCAACAAAGAGTATGCCTTTGCGTTGATATTCCTGCTTGATCCCTCGCAGATCCTCCTCAGCGGCTGTGCCGTAGTAACCGGTATCGGCAGGTTGCCCGTCTGATACCAGGATAAGAAGCTTTACAGCCTCGGGTCGCTTGGAAAGCGCCTCCGCCACATAGCGAAGTGCAGCTCCGTCACGATTGCTGCCGCGGGCACTGATATCCATCAGCCTGTACTTATCGTCATTGTCAAAGCCGTTGAACTCGGCATAGGAGTAAAGCTCTACCGAATCTTTCCCGTCATAGTAATCGGTCGAGTGACCGTATACCATAACAGGGATCTCAAGGCTTTCGCAGAAATCATACAGAATAATGGCTGCCGCTCTGGCATAAGTGCAGCGGTCGCAGGAGCACATAGACCCGGACTCATCCAAAAGAAGTCCCACCGCAAGCTCAGGGATTTCATTGGGCAGGTTGTTCTTATAAAACACCTTGCCGTCATTCCGACACAAAGCATGCGCATCCAGACGCCGCCCCATAATAAGGCCGGTCTGTTTGCCGCCGCGCCGGTTCTCCTTGAGCTGCCGCAGGAGACTTTTCTGAAGCTGCCGAGAAATGCTGATGAGCGGATTGCAGATCGCATCGTATTGTTCCACAAGCTCCGGATCAACGGATGCAATGCGGTTCACGCGGATATTGACGCCGCTGTGGATATTTCCGTAGGAAATACTCTGTGCAGCTTCATTCAGTTCCCGTATGCGTTCGCTCTCCAGCTCCTCGCAGGCAGCCTTTTCCGCCATATTGTCCAGGATCCGTTCGATATCCGAGGCTGCACGGTCATATTGCTCGCGCTGATACCCGGAATTTTTCGTGACGGAACCGCCGACAGGGGCGCTGACGCCGTCTGTCTGTTGGTGCGGAATTCTTCCTTTTTCGGATTCCGAGGTTTGCTGCTTTCCGGAGCCGGAACCTCCGCCACCGGGCTGAGCATTTTCAGAAGCATCTGGTTGATCCGAGGCTTCTCCAGACTCAGATGCGTTTTCATTGTTTTCTGACTCAGTTTGGGGAGAAGCGTTTTCATCGTCAGACTCACTTTCAGACGCCTCGGACCGTGTCTCCGCCCTTGCTGCAGCAGTCGCTGATTTGCCGGTGTTGCCGGATGCCTCCGGAACAGGGGTACTGGTTCCGCTGCCAACTTCGGATGTGCCTGCAATGGAGCTTAGAATTTCAGAAAGCGTTTCAGCCACAGTGACTGTGCCGCCTGCAGCTTCCGCTTCTTCCTGACGCTCTTTGCAAACCTCGCAGAAATCCTGAATGTACTCCCAACAACGGATCATTACTGTGTTGACGGCATTCCAGCGCTCCTTTCCGGAACGGTTCATCAGGGCCTCGTCAATGTCATCAATCAGCCCGAATACTGTCTTTATGCGCTCGTCTGTTTTCGGCTCGTCACCGTATTTAATCCGCCCGAATTTGGCGTAGGACAGCATGATCTGCAGGATACTTTCAAAAATATGCCTGCCGTCGTCTGTTTCCTTGGCAATCAGCTCTGTCACCGTATCAATCTCGTCAAAATGGCGCTCACGCAGCGTTTCCAAACCGTAGCCGAGTGTACCGGGGAAGCTGTTCAGCATCCGATTTTCGATATATCCGTCTTCAATGATATTGGCGATGTTCGCCGCGATCTGATGGACCATCTGCAGGTTCTTCGGATCCTCTTTGACATATTCCCAGAACGCTTTTTCGTTCCGGGCATCCGCCGCCAGCCGGAAAGCCGGCGGGCGAGGATACCATTTGAAGCTGTCCAGATAGTTGTGATAAGTCTGGGCAGAAAGAAAATCGGTAAAGAGCACATGCCCCAGCTCATGTGCAAACATACCGCACACGAGCTGATACCGATTCTCGCGTCCTTTGACCTTGGTCACCAACGGATGCCCCGTGTTGATACGGATCTGCATATTGTCCGTTGCCGCCGTGAAGGCATCCTTTGGTTTCCAGTACAGGTTCACACGGACTCGACGGTTGTAATGATACCGTCTGGTCTGTGCTGCTGCCAGATCCTCAAAATGCCCCGCCAACATACGGGAGGAAAAGAACTGTTTATCCGTGATTTTACTGCGTTTCTCGTTGAGACGCTGTTTGACTAATTTATGATTCACCCTTGCCATTTAGGGTAGCCTCCTTTCTCTGAAATTATTATGCTGACGCCTTATGCCGTTTCGGTGCAAAAATCGGCTCCAAAACTGTGCTGATCAGTGCTTCGCGGTCAAGCTCGTCGGCAGTTGCCTTGCTGATGATGGTATACAGCGCCGATTCGTAGACATCTCCGGTGATCTCGCTGCTGATGATCCAGTCGATCAGACTGCGCATACCGTAAGAGCCGTCCGTGATACTGTTTTTGCGGCAATATTCCGCAAGGTCATTGACCACCTGCACCATCTTGGACACCTCATACTCATCCGTCGCACCTGTAACCGACATGGCACGCTGCGCCATTACTTCGGGGCTCGGTAGCTCTACATCCCGCACCAGACTCATTCGGTCGAGCACGGACTGGTTCATGCCGCGGCAGCCTTCATAGCTCGTATTGGTTGTTACAACTACGACGGCATCAGGGTGCCGCTGGATGACCTCGCCGGTCGGCAATGTGATAGAACCGGATTGTTCCAAAAGAGAGTTCAGACCCACCAGTACGCCCGGTTGGACGATCGTGGATGGCTCCTGTATCTCGATCACATAGCCATGCTTGAGAGCCTTCACAAAGTCAGTCTCCACATAACGATAGGTCTGTCCGCTGCTGTTTTTATCTTTTACAGTCTTGGAAAGCTCCCGTACCTTTTCCGTTACACGGTCAAGGACGATGCTCATGCAATCCTGTGAGGTAGCAGCCGCGTTTTCGACGCCGGTCAGCGCCGTATAAACGCCTGCCGGATCGTAGTCCATATCGTCAAGGTCAGGCAGCTTCATCAGCTTTGAAACATTGGCATAGTTAATGCCGCCCATCTGTATCAGCGTCTCCCGTTCAGCGTCCAATTGGGCACTGCCCGTAGAGTCCTCGGAATCCGGAAAAATCATACCGACAAAGTCGAAGATCTCCGTGTTGGCTGAGCAGGTGTATTTCATATACGGCAGACCGAGGCCTGCAGCAATGGCTTTTGCACCCATCGTCTTGCCCGTACCTGCCGGCCCACGCAGCAGGAAATTTCGCATCTGCATGGATTTGCCGGTTGTTGCCTTGGCGTGCTTGCAGATGTTTACAACTTCCTTTGGGATGATGTACCACTCCGGAAGCTTTGGAATCAGCATTGTTTCCTGCGGCGTGAAGGTGCGTTTGTTCAACACATACTGTCCCTCAAAGTCGGCATGGTCGATGGTTTCCGTTGCGGAATAAATCTGCGCCGGTCCGGTCTGGGCAAAAATCTTGAATTCGCCCGCCAGTACTGTAGTCGGTGTAAAACTGCCGGAATCCAGGTGCGTTTGAGATACACGCATCAGATTGCCTGCCTTGTCTACATTGACCTTGATATGGGCAACGCAGCTGTCATCCTTGATACGGCGATAGGCATTGTCGCACATAAGCGCCATGTAGTCCGTCGCCTTATCCATATGGGGATAGCCGGCGTTCAGCTCGTCCTGGTAAGCCTCGAAGATCTCTTTGAATTCATCATCCTGCATCAGCATCGGGAACAGCGCCATCATAACGGCGGCTCCGTCACGACCGCTGCTGTTGAGGGTGTAGTTTTCAAAGGTCTCCATGTTACTGTCATAAACGCTTGCCATCAGGCTGCCGGTGTTGCTATCGTACACCACAAGATGATAGGCATCCGCACCGGCAGAGGATTTATACTCTGCCGCCGTGCGATGATCGATGATACCGACAGCGCCCTCACCGGACCCGTCCATGCAATGGCAGACCGCATGGACCGCCTTGATCACCGTTCCGCAAAGGGTAGAAGTTGTCCCGTCGCCGTACTTGGAAGACACCTTGATCTTTTTGTTTGCGATGGTGTCAAACGGCGACGGCAGACTTCTGCCGAAGTTAAAAATATTGTTGATGTATGTTGCCATACTTTACTCCCTTTCTGCACTCAGTGCGATAGATTGATTTTGATTCCCTCCGCAATACATACGGCATCTTCAAGCCCTGTTCGCTGCAATTCCAGGCAGACATTCTCCCAGCTCTCACGGGCAGGAAGGTCGTCAGCCGTCAGGATGATTTCGGTCAATCCCTGACCGATGGCATCATTGCACCGTGCATTCAGCTCAAAGATATGAGACTCCGCCCATTCAAAGGCGATGAGCTCATAGTTTTCTTTCGGTTGCTCTGTGGCAGGAGCTTCCGTCCGTTCCTCAGACTCATCCGGCTTTTTCGGTATCTCCTGATACTGAAGGCCGATAACCTGAAGGTTCTGAATAATGACCTTTGCCTTGCGATAACCGCCGGCTCGGTTGAGCAGGATATAGACCTCTTCGCCGAGTTCGATCAGTTCAAACGCATTCGGTGCTTCCCAGATCCACCGGGCATTCGGATACTCATTCAGCACGAGCGTCGTAATCCGGCTGGTAATGAGAGAATGCGCCAGCTTCCGCAGATCGCTTTCCGTCGGTGCCGGTATGGGGGCAGGAAGCAGCGGCTGCGGTTCTACCTGGTCAACACGATTGCCGGATAGAAACAGCAGTCGGATCGCTGCAACAAAAATGCCGAGGATGATGAGCAGCAGGATCGGCCAGAGTCTGCAAATGAATGTCAGCAGAGCCAGCGATCCCAAAATCATCAGCACCTCATAGGCAATTTGCCGCTTTCGGTCTTTGTTGTTCATAGAGATGTCCTTTCTGAACGCAAAAAGGCGCACACAAGAAACCATACGGTCACTCATGTGCGCCTCTTATACGCCCGATTCAATTGTTGCCTCTCAGTTTTCGTCGAAGAAGGAATTGCCTCCGCCAAACGACTCGTAGCCGGTAAAGCCGCCGCCGTTATTTGCGGGTGCGGCCGCTGCCGGTGCTGTCGCTGCTGCCGGATGTCCTTGCGCTTCATCGGTGTTCTGGTTATCCTTAGACTTACCTCCGCCGGAAGCATACTCAATATCATCCAGAATGATGACCATTGCGCTTTTCTTCTCATGAGTCTGCTGGTCTTCCCAAACATCCTCGTCCAGACGGCCGATAAGATTGACAAAGGATCCATCCTTGAGCTGCATCTTTTTGATGCGCTCGCAAATCGGACCGAAGCCCTTAACTGCCAGATTGATCCACCGAGCATTATTCTCAGCGTTAGGGTCATAGACCTTCTTGCCGATCCGGAATCTCACCGCATCACCTTTCTCGGAAAACTTGATGGCTGCTGCGCCGTCATATCCTCTCGATACGACGACCTGGGTTGCAAATACTTTTAACATAGGGTGCTCCTTTCTGCAGGGATCGCCTGCAACAAAAATATTTATTTCATCCCGCTTATCACGGGTAGAAACCGACAGAAACAAAAAAAGTGCCAACCAGCACATTGCGTGCTAATTGACACTTTGAAAACTCGGATTACTCGGATTTCTCGTAGGAAATCTTGAAACTTACAATGTAAGTATAGCATAATCCACCGAAATAGTCAATCCGTTTGGGGAATTTGCCCCGAAATCATCTTTTCGATCTCCGTTTTGGCAAAGTCCAAGGCAACAATTGCCCTCAGTGCATCGAAACGAAGTGTTCCGTCTGCATTCCCGTTTTCCTCGACCAGGCTGTGTATCTCCTCCAGTAAGCCGAGTATTCTGTCTCTGTCTGTCATAGTCAGGCCCCTTTTCTTATTTCAACAGCATAGTAACCGTAGATCAGATATGCTCCGTCACGGCTGTACACCGGCGTCTTCTCCGATAAGTATATAGTCACAGTATCTCCCACACTGAGGCGCTTTATCCTTTCGTGTATGGAAACGGTCAAAAGCCTCGGCACTTCCTCTTCATACTCAAGCGTCAGGCTTTTTACGCGCTTTCGTATCGCAGTTGTTTCCACCTGGACACAGGTGCCGCTTACCGAAATATAATCTCCTCTGATACAAGTATAAAACAGCCGTAAGGCATTTACAATAAAGAATCCGGCAAAGAGCAAACAGGGGAGGAAAAGGTATACGTCCCAAAAGCCGAACAGCGTAATAAAGAAGAGAAACACAAACACGATTGCAATGGCAAAGCGCCGGATCACCTGCTGCTGCAATGGCTCAGGGAGTTGCTTGAACCTTTCCTTCATCCGATTTCACCTCACAATACGAGCACTAATTTCTTTTTCAACAGCCGCAGCAGACTCTGCACAACGGCACCGCGACATTCTGCTGCTTCCATTCGAGTTTCAAGAAGATTGTCTGCAATCGTATCGACCGTATAGATCCGTTCGATCAGTCTCTGCCGGTTAACTGTGTACAGAAGGTCCTGCGTGGGCTTGATCCCGTTTTCTATGAGATATACAAGCTCTGCTACGGTCAGACGAACACCGGCATTCTTCAGCCACTGCAATATTTCTTTATCCATAGCCCTGAGCACAGATGGTCCGGTAGTGTCTGCCGGACAGAAGATGCACCTGGATGTGATCCGATAACGGGAAAGCTCGTCATTGTCTGTTTCGGTTTCCGCAAGCCCCAGCTTTTGCAGATAAGCGACTGGGGGCTCATTGCGCCCGAGAGCTTCCGCAAACTTGAAGCGGCCGTTCAGCCATGCTGCTGCGGCATTTCCCGTGAGTTCAAATTTCTGACCGCCGTACAAAACGAACAGAAGCTGTTCCGTAGAGCCTTTCTGCACAATTCCTTTGGATAAATAAATCATCTCTGCCACCTCGCATGCTTTTTACTTACATTACACGGGCAGCACACCGGATTTACAACGGTCAGACGAAATACAATATCAGTACGCAGAGTCCGATCACAACGAGTACGCCGACTGCCAGAACAATGATCTTTTTTACCGGGGCAGGGTCAGTTTCAAAGCGCTCCCTGCCGTGATCGACCGGCAGGAGATCCTCATAGTATCCGTCATAGTCGTCATTGTATGCTTTCCGGAGCTCAGCATCGGTCACAGTCGAAGATTTATGCTTTTTCTTTTTGCCCGCAGACGATGTTACCACCGGTGTTGAATTCTCTGGTTTCTCCTTCTTGGCCGGTAATGCTTTTCCGCATTCAGCGCAAAAGGAAACGGCGCCGTCCGGAATATCGGCGCCGCAGTAGGGACAGTATTTCATTTTTACACGCTCCTTTTTGGCATAATAAAAGTGAGCCCTTGCTACAGGCCCACTGATTGACGGTATTATTATAGCATCTTTTCATTTCCGTGTCATCGGCTTTTCTGTGCCGTTTTTTTGCCATATAATAGGCGAAAAAGGGAAGCGGCAGGCTTCTTATGAAACTAAGCCTGCCGCTTTACATTATTCTGCACTCTGTTATTCGGCAGAGTGTTTTTTCTTTTTGCTTATAACCGTAGTGCCGGTCACAACGCCGCCGCTGGCAAGCAGCAGTGCGATCCACAGCATGAGGTTACTGTTGTCGCCGGTCGGGGGAGACTTCGGCAGCTTCGCCGTTACAGTGTCGGCTTTGGCGATTTCCTTGGTGCCGTCTTTGTCGCTGTAATACTTATCACAGCCGCCGCAGTGCCAATACTCGATATTGCCCTCGGCATCCTCGGTCGCCGCCTTGGCGGAGATATGCTGGAGGTTGGTGTGATTCTTCGGGTCAAGCTCACCGTAGGCTTTGCCGCAAACCTCGCATACCGCTTTTTCGGCGCAGGTTGCCTTGCCGCCGAAGCAATCCTTTGTTTCAAGCCCGTTGCAGCCGTCCACCGTGCATTGACGGGTGTGCGTGCCGTCGCCGTTCGATACCCATTCACCATAGGTATGCCTGTCGTTGACCGTTACGGTCATCTCGGCGGTGTTGCCCGCTTTGTCGGTGACAACGATTCTCTGCTCGCCGTCTGCGGGAGCGAGGGTAAAGCTGTTGTTTTCGTCAAGCGTGACCTCTGTGCCGTTTACGGTGACGGTATCTACATATTTCTCGTCAATCGTTACGGTCTGTGCCTCGCAATAGATTTTGCCGTCCTCAATGCCGGTGATAACCGGGCTTGTACCGTCAAGCACAATGCCGTCCGAGCAAATGTAGTCCGTATTGCCCGCCTTATCGGTCAGTCTGACATAGATGATATATTCGTTATCGGGGTCAATGCCGAACGGCGCGGTGCACGCTGTAAAGGTCATGCCGTCAAGCTCCGCTTTTGTTGATTCCTTATCTGACAGCAGATATTCAACCTTTACCGTTTCGCCGCTGTTGTCGGCTGCGGTGATCGTCACCGTTTGCGTGTCCTTAAAGAACAGCCCGAAGGTGATGTTGTTGAGAAACGCTTTCCAACTGTTCTCGCTGATTTTCATTTCGCCCGTGGGCTTTTCGGTGTCTTTCCACTGCGCCGTGACAGTCATATTCTCGGCGGGCATGGTCGTGGGAATTTCCGTGTCCCAGCCGATAAAGGTATATCCTTCTCTTGTCGGGGCGGCAGGGGCGGCAATCGCTGTGCCGTAGTCCTGTGTAATGGATGCGACGGTACTACCACCTACGGTGTCGAAGGTGACGGTATATTGATTGATCTCCCACTTCGCCCAATATTCCTTATTGCCCGTTTCGGTGTTGCTGATCGCCGTAACAGGAGAGCTGGTCAGATTTTCGTTGTCATACCAGCCCTTGAAGGTGTACCCGGTGCGCGTCACATCTGTCGGGAGTGTTGCGCCCACGCCGTAGGTGTAGGAGGTGACATTGCCGCTGTTGATAGTGCCGTCGCCCGCGTTCAGCGTGACGGTATAGGTCGGGGCTGTCCACTGCACCGTCAGTTCCGTCACATCAGCAGGAACACTGGCACCGGGGGCGTAGGATTAGTATAGCATAGAATTGTGATAATTTTAAGAGCGGCTTGCGAAAAGCTGTGAAAAAGCGGGGCAGATCGTCAGCGGTAGAAATTCTCATAAAATTCTGCTATAATATGATCAAAAGAGCCTGATTTGGGACAATGTTATTTTGCGTTGCTTGAGGCAACGCCGCTTTTTGCACTATAATGAAAGTGCAAAGGAGGAATGCACTATGTTTCAGGATAACCTAAAAGCACTTCGCAAGAAGAAGGGTATCACACAGGAAGAGCTGGCGGCAAGGCTGAATGTCGTAAGACAGACCGTCTCAAAATGGGAAAAGGGTCTTTCCGTTCCCGACTCCGAATTGCTGATAAAGCTGGCGGAAATTTTAGAGGTACCGGTAAGCCGGCTGCTTGGCTCCAAAATCGAAGCGGAAGAACAGCCGGACGCATTGGCGGAACAGCTTTCCCGAATCAACGAGCAGCTTGCGATCAAAAACAGGCGGGCAAAAAGAGTCTGGAAAGCGATAGCGTTCATCGTCGGCGGCATTATTGCCGACAGCTCGCAGTCTATTGAGTCGATCGTGGAAAAGGAATGAGGATCGGGCGCTTTTATCTCTGCGGTACGGGAATATCCCGTGCCGCAACTGCTTCTCCCGAACTTTTCGGCAGAAAAATTTATGGTATCGTCTCACAATAAGGCTTTTTCATAAGGTTTGCTTTCCATAGGTCGAACATAGAAGCTAAACAAAAGTGAATGCACAGAATACGGAACAAAGAGATGATTTTATATGTTTCACATAGCATAGCGCGTTAAAGCTTGAAAAAATAAAAATTTTGTGCTATACTGTATTCGACAGTATCCGTATAGAGATACTGAAATATCAAGAACAAGATAAAGAGGCAGAACAAAACCGACAAATTATTAAAACCAAAAACTCTCGACGGGAGGTAACCGCCAATGAAACACAATAAGATTACAAGCGCAGAGAAATGACTTTTCCCTTGCGCTTTTTTGTTATTTTTGAAGAAAGTAACGACGAGGAAATGAATCACAAAAGAACAACAGGCTTAACCCATAACGTATCGCAAGGTTAAAAGCCGCGTGATTGATCATAAATATGATGTCATAAAAAGCACAATGACATTGTTGAATCAATTTAGTCTGTAAGAAAAATTTGCAATCAGAGAGGAAAGGAAATATGATACTTGAATTAAACAATATAGATAAGTCTTTTGGCGAGAAAGAGGTTCTCAAGGGTGTTTCTTTCACGGCAGAGGGCGGCAAAGCGTTC
>SFGY01000092.1 GCA_004556455.1 Clostridiales bacterium
GGGTCGGCCTCAACTTCATCAAAGGCCGCAGGCGCGTCGGCAAGATACTTCTCTGTACCGCGTTTCCTGGCCGTTGCAATGAGCGCCGCACGGAGATCGGCTGGGATGATGCTCTGGCCGTGGAGCTGGCTCAGAATGTGCAGATCATAGAAATCTCTCATGCGGGTGTTGGTGGTGGCGCGGGACACGACGGTTTCCAGCTTTTCGGCCAGAACGGTTTCCAGATTGTACGCCCAAATCTCGATGGAGCGATCCTCCAACATCAGCTTAAAGCTGTAACGCACCTCGCGGGGCGTGATGGCGTCGCCGGTGGAAATGTCGATCTTGAGCGGCGTTATCACGCCGTCAAACTCCGTTTCCATGCTGACGCGGATGCCCGGATACTCAGCCTCGTCCATGATCTCGGAAATGCGCTTCAACCGGAACTCCACGCCATCGTCCACCGGTACGGAGATGATGGAGGCGATCATATTCTCTACTTCTTCGATGCCGACCGTCGCACCCTTTACGGTCGCGTCAATGTCCATCGTGGAGCGGGCGTCAAGGCCGACCATTGCAGCCACCAGCATCCCGCCTTTAAGGATGAACTTGTCCCGATATTCCGAAAGAGAAATGCGCTCCAGAAAGCGCTCCATCATGTAATTGCGCATCAGGATTTGCGCATCTGCGGATTTGTCCTTGGAGAGATTGCGTATCAGGTCTTTGAGCTGCCGTGCAGTCTTAATCATAAGAGTACCTCCAAATACTGCCGAAGCAGTTTTTCAACACGGAACATCTGCGCATAGCGCATCAGCTTCCGCAAGTCCTTGTCTTTTCGTTTTGCGTATTGCTTGAGTGCATCCTGAAAGGTCTGCATCTCGATTCCACTGCGGCTGCGGATCAGATCGCAGATGGTACGCTCCATATCATAGACGGGAACCGGGTTGCCAAAGGGCGTGTTCATCGTGACGATCCCCACATCATGCAATTCTTTCTTGATGGTGTAGACCTTGATGCCGTCTGCTTGCAGGCTGGCAGGATTGTAGCCGGTCTTGACCGTGATGGAATACGGATTCGGCTCCCGGTCGGTCAGGTCATGGAAAAACAGCGCGCTCTCATGGGAGAATACAGCCTGCGCACAACGAAGGTGTAGCAGGTACATGGCGTCCGTCCATGCATCTGGCGAAACATAAACGCCATGCGCGGCCTGCTCTACGCCGCGCTGCTTGGCGTAGGCGTAAAACGTGGACTTGGCAATACCGATTTCCAAAACCTGCGCGGTTTTGACGATCCCATTGTTTTGCTGAAAAAGCAGATCAAGCCGGTCGTAGGCGGTCATGTTATCACTTCCTTCTTGCTAATATTATATCCGAGATTAGCAAGAAAGTAAACAACGATTTTAGAAAAGCAAGCCGAGGCGTTCGCCCCGGCTTGCGCTTTAACTATGGATGAAGTTTTTCATGGCAGCGTTCACGTCTTGCAGCTTGCCAAGTCCCTGCACCGCCAGCAGCGGAAGTCCCATCGGGCTGATTAGAAACGCCAGCACAAGGAGGATAATGCCGTTTTTTACAGAGTAGGTAATCATCACGGCGATGGCCAACAGGGAGAGCAGGCCACTTGCCAGCTTGAACACGAAGCCGGAGCAAGACAGCAGCCCCGCGCACAGCCAGACGAACAGGGACAGGATAAGCGATAGCGGCACAAGGATAATTTTCAGAATAGCCATTTGACGGCCTCCTTTTCAAAGACGTTATGCTTTTCTAATATCAGAATACCATGACAGCGCGCGCTTTGCAACGATGCGGGGCTTTTGCGCGGACAGGGGCGGCGGTTATTCCGCCGCCCCTGCGACTTATTTCAGCGCCGCCAGCGAGGAAACGATTTTCTCCGCCGCCGTCCATATCCGTTCCTGACTTTGCTGAATGTCCTCCAGATCGGCCTCATAGATACGTCCCGTCTCATGGGCGCGGCGGGTGAGCTGATTGAGGTTGTTGCTGGAATACCGAAGCAGGGACACCAGCTCCCGCAGCTCCGGAAGGTCGAGCTTCACCACATATCCGTCAATCGCCATCTTGCGGAGATACGCCGCCATGTTGGTGGTGCCGAACTGCGCCATCTTCGTTTCAATCATTTCCCGCTCCTGTGGCGTGACGCGGAATTTGAGCTGAATATCCCGCTTGCGTTTTGCCATCGCTCAACGCTCCGGGGCTTTGGACTTCGCCGAAATTTTCGGCGAAGTTGTTTCAGGCGGCGTTTTCAGCTTGTCCCGGACAGAGGTTTTCTGCCGCTCCTGCGCATAGGCTTTGCGGGTCTGGCTGAGAAACAGATCCACCAGACCGGGATGACTGTTGACGGCCAGATAGCAGTTGCGGTCAGTACTCCATGCGTCGGGATTGGCGGGGATGGACATGGCGTTTGCCCAAGCCCTGTTGTCGGGAGAATAGCGCCTGTCCCAGTCCGCTTGACAGACGGTGATGGCAAGGACATGGAACGTGCGGTCATAGCCGAACTGCTGCACCACCTGATCGACCGCCGCTGCATCCAGCCGGTTATCCCGGTAGTGGTCACGGATGGCGGCTTCGATAGCTTCCTTGCAGGCCGTGTTCGCTTGATTGGATGCGCGGTAGGCGGCAAGCTCGTCATGCTCTCTGGCGTAGGCTGCCGGGTGCTTGTAAACGGGGAGATTTTTCATTATCGTGCCTCCATTTCTTTTTTGTGGGGCTTTTCCGGTGCGCCATGAACGGGTGACGCTTTCAGCCTATCCAGAACGGAAGGCCGCGCCGATTTTGCAATCGCCTGCTCAGGCTGCGGCTGTCCCTTGCCGTCCAGATTCAGCTCCATATCCAACTCAATGAGCCGCGCAGTTTTTGCGGCCAGCTCCTGCTCCTGCGGGAACGGCTTACCGACCTCGGCCTTTGCCGCTGCCTGCTGGTTATAGAGGTTTTCAAGCTGCTCCTGAACGCTGCGCAAACGCTCCGGCATTTTATCCAGCGCGTTCTCAATGCGGACAAGGTTGCCTCTGGCATCCGAACCGAGTTCAACGCGATGGGTCATCCGGCCTTTCAGCGTCAGCGTGTACGTTTTCCACATCTGCTGAAGCTCCGGGACTAACTGCGTCAGGGCGATGTAGTTGCGGATGGTATCTCCGCTCACACCGGCATCCTGACCAACTTCATCATCGCTGCGGAACTTCGCCGAAATTTTCGGC
>SFGY01000093.1 GCA_004556455.1 Clostridiales bacterium
GCGGTAATTCTCGGTATCGGCAATACCATTGTTGCCCTGATGGGAGTAAGCTATTTTCTGAAATTGTACAGTGCGTTCCCTCGGCACTTGCTGACGGTCGTTTCCTGTGCTGCGATCATTGCCGTTCTTCTTATGGGGATGCAGCAGAAGTGGAAGACAAGATTTCTGTCGGCGGCAACGACTGTACTGCTGACAGCAGGTGTTATTATTTGGGCTGTGCTTAACGAAAGAGTGATCTGACAATGAGGAGAGGAAGCATGACAATCATCGCAGCATACCCCATTGCACCTACCTCCCTACTCTCCAAACAATTCTATCAAAAAACTCTTTATAGTGAAAGCGCCCACATTGTCTAATCCTTTGCGGGTTCCTTTCACAGAAAGGAATAGTCATATATGAAACGAACCCTTTGGCTTATTCTTGCGCTATGCCTGCTTTTGACCGGCTGCGGTGTTCCGGGCGAAGCCGACACACAAAGCTCCGGCGCAAAGGAAGCGGCGCTCCTTGATTCGTGCGAGGCATTTGACGATAGCGGCGCTCTTTGGTACATTCCCAATGGGCAGATTGAGGCACAGCAGTATCCAATGCTTCGCACCTTTGCAGATAATCTTTTAATGACGACAAGCAGCTACATCAGCGACGGCAACAGCGAGCTAAAGCTGACGCTCTTGAGCGCTACAACCGGCGAAGCGCTGCAAAGCTGCACGGTGGGGCTTACCGGATCTGTCGAACCACAGATTCTAGGGGACCACATTGCCGTATGCGACAGTCAGTCTGGAACGGTCGTCGTGCTGGATGCGCTCCTTCGGGAGACCGCACGCTACACTCTTTCCGCAGATCCGGGGCAATGGTTCCTTGGTTATGATCTTGATACGCTATACAAGTGCAGCTATCTGGACGGAATCTGTGCTGTCTCCCTCTCGACGGGAAAGGAGCGTTTCTTCCTTGATCTGGCCGAACTGAGCATATGCAGCGTGACGGATGCAAATGTCTGCTTCACCAGTGTCAACCGTGAGACACAGAGATATACCGCTTCATGCCTCAATCTTGCAAGCGGGAAACTGGTCGAGCCTCCGTTTTCCGGCGATTTCTTCCGAATCTGCCACAGCGGTAAAATGTGGCTTGCAGGCTTTTACGGACAGGAGGACACCTTTGCTTTCGGAGTGGATACCAATGCCCGCGTGATCACTGCACAAGGCGGTACATTTTCCCTGCTTGATCCGGTGGGTCACCTCCTGTTGACAGGTCTCGACGGAACTCTGTCGCTTTACGATTCTAAGGGCATTTTCCTCTCAACCTGTGCATTGCCCGGTCGGTATGTGCAAAGCATCGTCTGGACGGAGGAACTTGGCGGCTACCTGTTGCTGGTAAACGATGGTGAGGGATGTAATCGCCTGCTGTTTTGGGATATCCGTGCGAACACAAACGGTGAAAACCTGCAAACACAGTCCCTTGCCGACCTCCAAGCCGCACCTGACGGCATGAGCGCAGATGCTTCGCTCTATGAACGAGCGCAGTCGCTTTCCGACCACTTTGGCATCGAGATCCGCATTGCCGACCAGTGCGAAACGGAATTTACATCCTTCAGTTGTTATCCGGTCTCCGACTACGGGCCTGTATCCGCAGGATTGGATCTTCTGGAGGATGCACTGTCTGTTTTTCCGGAAGGTTTTTTCCGGCAACTCATCTACGGACACATCGACCGTGTGCAGTTCCAGCTCGTCGGCGGGCTGGCCGCGACAAATGGCTTCGGCGGTGACATGAGTTACGCCGCCTTCACGGACGCAAACGGCAGCGTATGCAAAATCGTCCTTGATATTTATTCACTCAGCAAGAATACTGTCTGGCACGAGCTCTCTCACGCCATTGACAGGCGGCTTGCGTGGGACGCAACGTACCGCGATGAGGCACTGTTTACCGAGGAGGGATGGTCTGCCCTTAACCCTGATGGTTTTACCTATACCGGGGAATACGGTTCGCTGGGCACCAACATTCAGCCGGAATGGTATTCCTATTTCATCGACGACTACTCCATGATCAACGCAACAGAGGACCGCGCACGGATCTTTGAATACGCGGTCGAGGACAGCGGCACACTGTTCCGGGATGCACCGGGTCTTATAGCAAAGCTGCAATACTACAGCGATTGCATCCGCGATTGCTTTGATACGGCGCTATGGCCTGAAATAACTGCTTGGGAAGCGCCACTGCATTGATTTGATTTTTAGCATAACTGCCTTGTAAACAATTCTTCTCAATAACTCACGATAGTGAAAGCCCTACTGCATCTAATTATTTGTGGATGCCTTTCACAGAAGGGAATGGTCATATATGAACTCCAACACCATTATAAAATTCCACCTGTTCGGCAAGGTGGGAAAAATCGTTATGACAGTTTTATCCGTAATCGCAGCGCTTATAACAGTTAGCTGCTGCATTGCGACTGCTTTTGTAGCAACGCTCCCGAAGGATGCTCTGACGGTTCGTGTGGTCGAGCACGCTGAATTCCGCTTTAACAAAGCAAGCTTTGATACGCTGTGGAGCATCCTCGGCGGAAGCTTTACCTATTCGGGAAAAGAGTTCCCGGAGTATATGCTTGAGGATAGCGAAAAGAAAGCCATCCCACCCGAAAATCAGGAGTTCCAAGCCGAACTGAAGATTTTCAACCAGTCATACGCCTCGGCGGAAATACACTCTGACGAAACCGCCAAAGTCATGGAGGCGGATACGTCCCCTGAGGAATATAATGTAAAAGATTTGGTAACGGTATTTATTTTTCTGACGGTGTTTTCGGCATCTGCAGCTGCTGCGCTTTGGATGCTGAGAAGGCTGTTCGCGGTGCTGACGAAGTGTGAATCGCCCTTTTGCTGTGAAGTTGTAAATAGAATGAGAAGCTTTGGTTTTTCTCTTCTTCCTGTTGCAGTGTTCGCCTCTATCGGTGAAACGATGCTGGAAAGCTTCTTGACCGCCGGAAAAAGCACAAATGTCAGTATTCAATGGGGCATTTTGATTGCTTTTGTTGTAACTATGGCCTTGGTGGCTGTTTTCAAGTATGGTGTTCAGTTGCAGAAAGAATCGGATGAGACCCTGTAAGGAGGCGGAGGGCGTTGCCAATGTGAATTTATCCAAGATGAAGAACGGCCATATCAGCGCCATCCGCTTTTCCACACTGGCGGCTATCTGTGATGTCCTAAAATGCCAGCCGGGAGACATCTTGGAATACAGCCCTGAAGAAAAAAATAACTAAATTCTAAAAAGCTAAAGGCCGCCAGACTCAAATGAGACTTGA
>SFGY01000012.1 GCA_004556455.1 Clostridiales bacterium
GCCAGCATATGATTGACATTATAAAAAAATATAAAAATTGATCAATATTTTAAAAATAATGTAAATCTGCAGTCTATCCCCTTATTCATCATCCTGAAGTAATTTGTCAACCAAAGAGACAAAACAGGAGGCATCGCTGAGCTTACATGGATTTAACATGCCTTCGCTATAATTGTTGTTAAAGAGAAACGAAACCTTTTCGTCAGAGTAATCAGACTTGAGTTTTAGTGTTTTGATGACTGATTGATGCGTGGATAAAGGGACACTGATTGGACTGCGGTGATCCTAGATTCTGCTTTTAAAGGGGCTTCGGCTCTCATCTCCACGGAAGGATTAAACTCATGAAGAAATACCTTATTCCGTCACTGCTCGTTATCACTTTGCTTATCACCTTCCTGTCAGGCTGTATGTCCGACAGCAATAAAGGAAAAGGGACTTTATCTCAGGATAAAAGCGCGGGTCTTTCAAGTTTTGATTTTGAGGCAAATCCGGGAGGACCTCAGACTCTGAGCCTTGTAGCTGGTTCTGAAAATAAAGAACTGGAGCCTGTTTTAAGCGAGTTTGCTCAAAAAAAGAATATCAGTCTGCAAATCAATTACCTTGGAAGTCTGGATATTATGAATCTCCTGCGCAGCGGAGATGTTGGTTATGATGCCCTTTGGCCCGCTTCTTCGATATGGCTGACTCTGGGCGACGAAAAGCACCTTCTCAAGCACAGTCAAAGCATTTCCAACATGCCCGTCGTTTTTGGCATACGCAGAAGTAAAGCCAAAGCATTGGGATTTGACCAAGGTGAAGTGCACATACGTGACATCAGCAAAGCCATCAAGGATGGAAAACTCAGCTTTGCCATGACCTCTGCAAGCCAATCAAATTCCGGGGCAAGCGCTTATCTGGCTTTTCTTACCGCGCTGGCTGCCAAAGGAGAAGTCCTGCAAAGTACAGATCTGAAAGACGAGAAGCTCCGAGAAGAAATCCAAGCGCTCCTGAATGGCGTCAATCGCTCCTCAGGTTCTTCAAATTGGCTGATCGACCTCTTTCTCTCCTCTGATTATGATGCACTCGTCAATTATGAGGCCTTACTCATTTCTGCCAACCGCAAACTCGCAGCTCAGGGAAAAGAAACTCTGACCCTGGTTTATCCAAGTGATGCCATCTCCATCGCCGACTCACCTCTCGCCTTTGTCAGTGGGGATAACAGAGAGGAAAAAGAAAAACTGTTCCTGGATTTGCAGCAGTTTCTGCTCAGCCAGGACATACAGGATAAAATTGTTGAAACAGGGCGGCGCGATGCGTTTGGACGTATTCCTCAAGCTCAGAAAGAGATCTTTACAGCATGGGGCATTGACCCTGATCGCATTCTTTCCCCCATCCCCATGCCTCGTGCTGAGACAGTCGAAGAGGCCCTCAGGCTTTATCAGAGCAGTTTCAAGAAGCCCTCTTTGACCATTTATGTCCTCGACTACTCCGGGTCCATGTCTGGCGAAGGAAAAGAGCAAATGACCGCGGGTCTTGAGCAGCTCCTGATCGCTAAAAATGCCGAAAAAAATTATCTCCGGGGCAGCAATAACGACATTTCCACTTTCATCGCCTTTAACAGAGATTTGATTTTCACGGAAACTGCCCTGGGAAACGGCAGCGACCTTGAGCATCTTTATGCCAAAATCGCTGTTCAGAACACCGGTGGAGGCACTGATATGTACCTTGCCCTGATGGAAGCCCTGCATATTCTTGATGAGAAGAAAGATAAGCTTAAGGCCTATCAACCCGCAATCGTTCTGCTCACGGATGGCTGTTCAATGGATTTCCGTAAAGATGAATTGATCAGGAAGTACCAGAAGCAAAATCTGGATATTCCCATTTTCTCAATTATGTACGGCGATGCCGATGAGACACAGCTCAGGGAGCTGGCGGAATTGAGCCGTGCTCGTGTATTTGATGGACGCACAGATCTGACAGCAGCGTTTAAATCGGTGAAAGGATATAATTGACCTCCTGTGAAAAATATTAGAACTGAAATGATCAGAACCTTTTTCTCATTCCTTTTTGCCCTACTCGCTTTCTGTCTGCTGAGTCTCCGACTTAAGTGGAGCTTCTTTCCTGCTCTGGCCATAACAGCCCTGCTGTATGTGGCACTGTACCTTCTGTTCAAGC
This sequence comes from Clostridiales bacterium, assembly GCA_004556455.1. Taxonomy (GTDB): domain Bacteria; phylum Bacillota; class Clostridia; order Saccharofermentanales; family DTU023; genus SFGY01. The sequence goes on from SFGY01000012.1 coordinate 2,155, forward strand.
CTGTTTCGAAAATTGGTCGTATCGAAACCGACTTGCTCAAAAATGGTCAGGAAGCCAAAGAACTTCTTGAACTCGGGAAGAAAGATTTACGCGAAATCATGCGTCTGAGCCAAAAAATAGCGGAGGTGGACTATCGCGTGCAAGTCGAGAAAACGAGCCAAACAGCCGCTTCTTTGCTGGACTATCTGGAGAAAAATCCAGCTAAAATTTTCAAAGCCCGTTCGTTTCTGACTTATCAGTTAAACCTGGCTCTGGACTCCATCAAGGACTACCTTGATGTCAAAGTTGTCCATATTGACCTTCAGGCTCTGAGCGCTTTTCATCAACAATCCATGAATATCATGAAGATTATGCAGGAAACTTTTGAGAAGCAGTTTGAGGCTCTGGTTCAGGACAAACTTATCAATATGGAAATTCAAAATGAGGTATTAGAAGCAAAAATCAAAGCTGAAAAAGGAGTGGGCTCTCATGAATAGCAAGACCATAAAATATTTTGGTGCCGCTCTGCTTTTCCTGACACTTGTCTTGATTGCCTCCCTGCAGGGTTTTAAAAAAAATCAGCCTGCCCCCGCAGTGCTTAAGGGATACCTCGGCGGCGAAAAAATAGGTATTTTTGAAGATCCGGAAATACGTAACTACATTCGCAAGCAATACAAACTGACGCTGAACTACCAGAAATCTGGGTCTTACGATATGGTGCGCGAGAGCCACGAAGGGAAAAATTATCTTTTTCCCGCAAGCCAGGGCGTCCTGGAATATTATCGAAAACTCAGCGGCAAAAATCCGCAAAATGAGATTATCTACAATACTCCCCTGGTCATATATACACGTCCGCTCATTGCCTCAGCTCTTAGTAAGAAAAATATCGTCACCGAGCAGGATGGTATCAAATATCTGCACATGGATGCACTTGTCCAGCTTATGCTCGAAGAAAAAACCTGGGCAGACATCGGACTGGGGCAGCTTTACGGTTCTATCAGCGTGGATAGCACTGACCCCGCTTCTTCCAATTCCGGAAATATGTTTGCCGCGCTGCTCGCTAACACAATCAACAATGGTAAACCCGTTAGCTCAGGGGATATCGCAAAAGTGCTGCCTGGGATGAAAAAGATTTATTCAAAATTTGGTTTCATGGAGACCTCATCCGCCGATATGTTTCACCAATTCCTGAAAAAAGGCGTGGGCGCCTACCCCATGATTGCAGCATATGAAAATCAGCTGCTCGAATTTGCCGTGTCTGAGCCCGAAATATGGCAAAGCCTGAAAGATGAGATTGTACTCCTCTACCCCGTGCCAACGATGTGGTCTTCACACGTTTATATAGCCCTTGATGATACTGGGCAACGTGGCATGAAGGCCCTGCTGGATCCGAAAGTACAGGAACTCTCCTGGCAAAAACACGGTTTCCGTACGGGAGCACATGCTGCGCAGGAAACACAACGTTTCAATGTGAACGGGGTCGCCAAAGAAATCATTTCTGTGACCGAGGTTCCGGACGAGAGCGTTCTTGAAAAAATGATTGCAGAACTGCGCTGAGACACATGATTGAAAAGGTGAATTTTAGATTAACTCATTATACACATTGAATAGCCCAGATAAATTCATTTTCAAGGCTTAAAAAATATAAAAAGTGAGGAAACACATCATGGAAAAAGATTTTATGACGCATGAGAATGAAACTACTTCCGCAGAGAGCTTGAAAAAGGCCGGATACAAAGAAGCTGAGGTTCCCGAAAGCATTCTTGCGGAGTCCAAAATGCCCGCCCTGAGTTTGGACAGCCTGATGGCCAGAAAAGAATCATTGGCCTCAGTCGATGAAGCAACAGCAGGTGAAACGGTACAAGAGATCCTGCCCAAAGACAATCTAAGCGAGGAAGAGCGGGTCATTGTCGAAAAAATTAAAACCGATATCGACCTGACGGAATCTCAAACCCCCACGCTTTACGCCGGTGGTCTACAAAAAAAGCTGAGTGATTTTTCTTCTGATATTCTCTCGAATATCAAAAACTCAGATATCGGAGAATCCGGCAGTTTACTTTCCAGCCTGCTTTCAACCATAGAGGGCTTTGATGTCGCTGAGATGGAAGACGGAGGCTTTTTTGCCTCTTTATTCCGTAAGGGCAAAAGCAAAATTGCCGCCCTTTTTGATCGCTATGAACTGGTCGAAAATCAGGTCGATAAGATCGTGAGTCAACTGGAGATCGCGCAAAACGTCTTGCTTAAAGATATCGTCATGTACGATAAGCTCTATGAAGAGAATCTGAATACGTTTAAGGAGCTGAATGTTTATCTCATCGCCGGTGACGAAAAAGTCCGGGAATTGCGTTCTCAGCTTCCAGCTTTGCGTGAGGAAGCCACAAATAATCAAGATCCCATGGCCATCCAGGTCGTCAGAGATTTTGAAAGCAATATCGCCCGCTTTGAGAAAAAACTTCACGACCTGAAAACGTCGAAATTGATTGCTTTTCAGGCTGCTCCTGAAATCAAGATGATCCAGAATAACAATACTCTGCTCATGGATAAGATTAACGAGACCATCAGCAACACTATTCCTCTCTGGAAGAGCCAAATGATCATCGCCCTCGGACTTGAGCATCAGGGACGCATCGTCGATATGCAAAAAGCCGTCTCTGAAACGACGAATAAACTGCTCAGGCAAAATGCAGATCGTCTGAAACAGAACACGATCTCAATCGCCGAGGAAGCTGAACGCAGCATTGTCGATATTGAAGCTGTCAAATACGCCAACGAACAGCTCATTGAAACCATCAGAGATTCGATCAAAGTTCATGATGATGCCCGATCACAGCGCATGAAAGCTGAAGAAGAACTCTCCCAGATGGAGGAGCAGCTCAAAGGTACGCTGCTCGGAGTCATCCAGGCACAGCCGCAGCAGGCACAGCCTCAGTCCGCTGAATTCTATTCAGAATAGCGATTATGGCCAGGACAAAGTCCAAAGTGGGAGCTTTGGACTTTGATTCAGGTCAGGAAACTGCTTAGGATATTTCTCTGCTTATGAGCTCTTCTGCTGCATTTCCAGCACAGCTTCGATGAAAAGCCGGGGCAGATCAGCATGGATATCATGCGGAGAGGCATACCCGGATTTTAAGCAGCTCCCTTTTATGAGCGCATGGACTTTTTCGGCATCCTTTTCATCCATGGCGGAAAGAAGGATGCCGTTTTTATCGACATAAGACGGTGCGGTCTTTGGTGATGGCGCAACGTGCAGGATCACCGTCGGGCAGTCAATTTCGCTTAAAGTCTGTTCCTGATCAAAGCCCTCGAAAAAGGAAAAGTCATAAAAGGCCTCGGCAAATCTCAGGTCATACTGTCCGCTTCCGTCCTGCATATTGCGTGTGAGAAAGACCAGCTCATTCAACTTGATTTTCGGAGGATAGTACCAGACAATGGGCATCTTGCCGCTATTCTGCTGCTTCGCGTTCAAACGCTTCTGGAAAGGATTCCTGACCAGCCGGGACCAGTTATCCCTGCCGTCTTCATTGAACTGCTCTTTCATGCTTGTATGGTCGAGATAATATTTTGTGTAATTCTTTTCTGAATTCTGGCTGAGAAATTCATGGATGGTCTTAAATTCAAGATAGGCTAAAGTTTTTTCCGCTCTTCCTTTCTCCGTCGAGAAAAAAGGTCCGTCTTCAAGGAGCAGGCCCTTCACCTGCTCCTTATTCTTCGCGGCAATGGCGGCGCTGATGAGGGCGCCGGAAGAATGGCCGCTGAGGTAAGTTTTCTCGCGGATGACCTCTTTCATGAAGGCGATCACATCATCGCGAAGGGAAAGGATATTATATTTTTTCGGGTCTTTGGACGAGTTTCCGTGGCCATAACAATCCACGGAAAACACATGAAAATGACGGGATAAGTCCGGCAGCACCGCGGCATAATCCTCTTTGGAAACCATCTGGCCGTGGATCAGCAAAAGTGCGTCCCCATGGTTCGGACCTTCCAGGTAAGCGATTTCACTCCCATCTGAAGTTTTAAACTTTTTTTCGACAAAACCGCAGGCTTGGCCTGTTTTTTCCATAAAGCGATCGTGACCATAGTCGAAATGCAGATTTCTGTATGCGAAAGCGCCCAGCAGAAGGATGAGGGTGATCAGGCTGAGGCCAAGATAATAAGCTGTGCTTTCCCGCATCACCAGAACACCTAAAAGGGTATTCGTCCAGCCATGGAAAAGCATGGGTATAATGACCGCCCCACTATATTCATAGAGAAGGCCCAGCCAAAAACTGAGAAAGAGGCCAAAAAAAGCAAAAGGTAAGAATGGCAGAGCCTGGTGACTATCCCCTTCGATGAACCAGAGGGGAGTATGCCAGAAGACCCACACAAGCCCCACCATCAGGATCGCGAGTGAAAGAGGCAGCTTTTTCTGGAGAAGCGGCTGCAGGGTTCCGCGCCAGCCCAACTCTTCATTGCCTCCAAAAAGGAAACTTGCCAGCAAAAAAGTCACCAGCGCGACGGGCAGGGCTATCCAGGATCTGGGGATTTCAGGTCGCAGGCCATCGCTGAAACAGGCCAGAACGGCTGTTTCAAAGGCCATGGCCAGAATCAATGCAGCGAACGGCCTACTTCCCGCTTTTTTCCGGAAGATGAAATCTTTTAATGTCTTCCGCTTCACTCCACCTTCCAGCAAGCTCAAAGCGGCGATGGTCGGTCCAAAACCACCCGCGATAAAAAGCAGCATGGCCAGGGGATGGGCGGCAGTAAGCACCGTCATTTTGATCAGAATCGCTTCCAGCCCCCAGCAGCCCCAGGAAATTCCAAACGTCGTCAGGAGATAGCGAAAAAGCGGTTGAAGTAACATTTTTGCTCACTTCCTTCTTCATCTGTCACGTATAATCACATATAATTTGCATGGTTCATTTTACACTTTAAATTATAATGAATTTTATCATGATCTTTTCTATCACTTTCAGGCAAGCAGAAAAATGTAAAATCCTGGCCTGAAAGCTGCGAAGATCAGCAAAATGCCACGAGCAGGTAAATGCTGAAGAGTCGAAAAATTTCGACACTGTCCAGAAGGCCACGAGGTAAGCAGATGAAAGTTTCAAGACCCTATCCCTCATATGTCATCAGCAAGAAGGGAGCCAAATGGCTCATGTCAGGCCATCCCTGGGTTTATGAAGGGGAGATTCTTGGACTGAAAGACCTTGAGGAAAGAACAGAGGTCGAAAACGGCGATCTGGTTGACGTCATCAGCGAAAAAGGAACTTACCTGGGTACAGGTTTCCTGAGTCTCAAGAGTAAAATTCGCATCCGTCTACTCTCGCGCAATGCCAATGATCTCTTCGACAGGGACTTCTGGAAGCGGCGCTTTGCCTATGCCTGGGCCTATCGAAAACAGGTTATGTCTCCGGACGACCTGAAAGCGACACGTCTGATCTTCGGCGAAGCCGACCAGCTGCCCGGCCTTACGGTCGATCGATTTAACAACATTCTCGTCGCCCAATGCCTCTCCTACGGCATGGACAGAAGGAAGGGCTTTCTCTACTCTCTCCTGCTGGAGGTTCTGAGAGAAGATGGTCAGGACATCAAGGGCATCTACGAGCGCAACGATGATGAACTGCGAAGCAAGGAAGGCCTGGCTCAGGGCCAGGGCTGGTTTGATGAAACCGCGCAAGGCCTGGCCCAGGCCAAAGCCAGTGTCGATCCTGCTGAGGGAAACTTGTCTCCAAAGCAGGGCTTCCTCAATGCTGCTGAGAACTTTGCACCTTCTCTCCCCACAACAACTCAAATCGAGGAGAATGGACTCCGCTACTGGGTGGACGTCGCCAACGGTCAGAAAACAGGCTTCTTTCTGGATCAGAAGCTCAACCGGCGTCGGGTGGCCGACCTGGCTCGAGGAATGGAGGTTCTCGACTGTTTTACTCATACCGGAGCTTTTGCCATGAACGCCTTAAAAGGCGGAGCCAGCCACGTCAGTGCTCTGGATATTTCCGAAACAGCCATCGTCATGGCCCGGAAAAACGCTGAACTCAATGGTCTTTTGGACGGTATGGATTTTATCACGGCCAATGCCTTTGACTTTCTGGAAGAACAGGTGCAAAGTCGCCGCCATCCCTGGAATTTCATCATCCTCGATCCACCGGCTTTTACCAAATCACGGCAAACCGTCGGCAATGCGGGCAACGGTTACCGCAGGATAAACGAACTGGCCCTCCGTCTGCTCCCGCGCGGAGGCTATCTGGCCACCTGCACCTGTTCCCACTTTATGCCTGCCGAGCTCTTTCTCAAAGAGGTCAATAAGGCCGCGCACGATGCCGGCGTTCACCTCAAGCAAATCGAAGCACGGCAACAGGCGCCCGACCACCCCATCCTGCTGGATGTACCTGAGACAGCCTACCTCAAGTTCTTCCTTTTCCAGGCCATATAGGCGCCACGCGAGAGCGCCTGTGGGCTGAACAGATGCCGGGCGTTGATCCCTCTTGACGGCAACGGAGACAGCCGTTCACGAATCTGTGCCCTCATTTCACGTGATTTAAAATCCATTTTACATTCTCATATTCTTTTGCTAACAGAGAATCTTTAAACTAACCCTGACAGGCAGAAATGAGGATCGTCATGGAAATCCGCTTAAAGGAAATCACGAAGAGTTTTGATAAAAAAGAAGTCATACAGCCCACAACACTAACCATTCATAATGGAAGTTTCACGACTTTACTGGGTCCTTCAGGCTGTGGTAAAACGACGCTTTTGCGCATGATTGCTGGTTTGGAAACTCCGGATGCGGGCGAGATCTGGTTGGACGAAAGCTGTGTCTTTTCCAGAAAACTCAAGATCAACGTTCCGCCGGAAAAGCGCAATCTCGCCTTTGTTTTTCAGGATTTTGCACTCTGGCCACACATGACGGTCTTTGAAAATGTGGCTTTCGGCCTCCGCGCCAAAAAGGATACAGAGGATTTACCTGCCAGAGTTCGTGAGGCGCTGCGTACAGTGCATTTGGAAGAGTTGGAAAAGCGCTTTCCTCATCAGCTTTCCGGTGGTCAGCAGCAACGTGTGGCTTTTGCTCGCGCCCTGGCCGTACAGCCGGGCTGCATTTTATTTGACGAACCTCTCTCTGCACTGGATGCCCGACTGCGGGAAGAAATGCGTCGCGAACTATGCGAATTGACCTCTTCACTTGGTTTAACTTCGGTTTTTGTAACCCATGACCAAAATGAAGCCATGAGCATGAGTGACTGCATCGCTGTTCTGAATAGAGGCTGCATCGAGCAATGTGCAGATCCTGAAACGATCTATCATCATCCGGCCAGCGAGTTCGTTGCTCACTTTATCGGGAATTCCAACTGGTTAAACAAGACGACAATGTTTCGTCCGGAAGCCGCCAGCTTAAGTGCCACAGAAGGAGCACTGCATTATGTGTTGCCGGTTACGAGTGTGCGCTATCTGGGAAACAGCTATGAACTTACGCTTCCCTGTCAGGACGCCCTTTGGACGCTTCGCCACAGAGAGAAAATCAAAATAGGCGAAAAACTTTCCATTTACATAGATCCTAAAGAAGTCATCACATTTAAAAAGAAAGAGGGTTTACCCGCATGAAAAAAAGTATCATCATTCTGCTCACGCTGTGTCTCTGCATTTGTCTTGGTCTCAGTGCCTGCAGCACAAGTTCATCTCAGGATAAGACAAAACCGAGTGAAAAGGCGCAAGACAGCGAACTAAGCACAGAGAAAGCAGCTGCTAATTCTGAGAGCACAGAGGCTGGCTCTGAAAAAGCGGAAAGCTCTGAAGCCAACAAAGAAGCTGAAAAATCTGCTTCTGAGAAAGACGCCAACAGCTCCGAAAAACCTGAAGTCAGCTCTGATAAAACGGAGTCTTCTTCTGAAAACAAGGAAACTCAGCTTTCTGGCAAGCTTACCGTCTATATGCCGAGCCCGGCCAAGCTCGCGGACAAGCTGGCCGCCGCTTTTACGGAGAAGACCGGCGTTCAGGTCGAGATATTTCAGGGCACGACCGGGGAAATTCTCGCCCGCCTGGAAGCAGAACAGGCCAATCCTCTTGCCGACGTCGTTATTCTCGCTTCCTGGTCTGACGGCCTGAATCAAAAAGCGTCAGGACAGCTGCAGAGTTACAGTCCGAAAAACGCAGACAAAATCAATACGGGCTGGATTGACAGCGATAACACGCTTTTTGGTTACAGCGCCTCCGCTGTCGGCGTCATTTACAACACCAGCGTCGTTCCCGAACTGAACGCTGACTGGGCTGAGCTGGCCGATGAGAAATACAAAGATATGATCGCGATTCCTGATCCGGAAAAATCCGGCGCGTGCAAGGATTTTCTTGCCGGTCTGGTCAGCGGCAGCGATAAGGGCGAAGCGATTATGAAGAGCTGGGCTGACAACGGCCTGACTGTCCCCGGCGCTAACAAAGCGGCTCTCGAAGCGGTTACGACCGGCGAAAAGGGCATCCTGATCGCGGGTGTCGACTACAATGCCTATTCCTCCATCAAGAAGGGTGAACCCCTGCAAATCTACTACCCCGCTTCCGGCACCGTGGTCAATCCCCGTCCGGCAATGATTCTCAAAACTGCCCCAAATATGGAAAACGCCAAGGCCTTTATCGATTTTCTCTTCAGCGATGAAGCCCAGAAGCTGGTGGCCGACGCCTTCCTGCTGCCCGGACGCAGCGATGTGAAATGCGAGAACCGCAGTAATCTGGCCGACATCCCGCAACTGCCCACCGACTGGGAGAAGATGATGAAGATCGCTTCTGATACCGCGGCTAAACTCAACAGTCTCTGTAAAAAATAAGACGGAGGAAAGATGAAACAGCTCAAGCGGGACAAAATTTTTCCGCTGGCTCTCCTGCTGCTCCTGAGCGGCATGATCATCTGCCCTCTGATGAGCGTTTTTGCCAGGGCGGTCATCTCGGATGGCCGCCTTAATTTGCTCCAGGCCTGGGCAGTTATCGCCAGCACTGAAAACATAAAAACCATCTGCAATTCACTGGCGCTGGGCTTTAGTGTGCTCCTCTGTTCAACTGTCATAGCCGCCCCGACCGCCTTTCTCCTGGCGCGCACCAGAATGGCGCAATACAGCTGGCTGGATATTCTTTTCATGATCCCTTTCATGACCCCGCCCTATATTGCCTCTATGGGCTGGATTTTATTCATGCAGAAAAGGGGACTTTTCCAGCAGCTTTTTCCTGCAACGGGGTCCTGGTCGGAAGGATTTTTCTGCTTTCCAGGAATGGTCCTGGTGATGAGTCTGCACGTCTTCCCCTTTCTCACAAGCCTGCTCAAGAATGCCATGCTGAACATCCCCGCCAGTCTGGAAGAAAGTGCAGCCGTTTTCGGTGCAGGTTCAAGCCTGCGTTTGCGGAAGATTTTTGCCCCCCTGCTCAGCAGCAACTACGCCATCGCAGCGCTGCTGGTCTTCGTCAAGACCCTTTCCGAATACGGAACCCCATACACTCTGGGACGGCGTATCGGTTTTTATGTATTCACCACCGACATTCACCGCTATTCTACGACGGCCCCCATTGACTTCGGCCGTTCTGCAAGCCTTTCTTCTATTCTGGTCTGCATCTGCATGGCTCTCTGGCTGCTGCAGAACAATATCAGCAGTCGCAGAAGCTACCACTTCATCAGCGGTAAAGGCAGTCGTCCGGCACATACGGAACTATCACCCATCGGGCAGATCATGGCCTGGCTCTGGATCGGTCTTATCATTCTTCTGGCCATTGGCGTGCCCTACTTCTCCATCATTACCACTTCACTCATCAAGCTCCGCGGTTATGGTCTGGCTGCCGGGAACTTCACCCTGGCACATTATCAGGAACTGCTGACGACACCAAAAGCACTTTCTTCCATTTCGCTTAGCTTCTTTCTGGCCGCCGCCTCAGCAAGCATCTGCTCAATCCTCGGCACAGCTGTCGTACTCGCCATACGCAAAACAAAGGGAGTTTATCGAAAAATACTGGAAGGCGTGAGTCTGCTCCCGGAAATGTTGCCGAGTATCGTGCTGGTCATCGGACTGATGCTCTTCTGGAACGCACTTTACAAGCTGTTCCCCCTCTACAACACCACAGGTATCATGGTTCTGGCCTATGTTGTCCTGTATCTGCCCTACCCGGTGCAATACGTCAGCTCTGCCTTTACCCAGATTAACCAGAGCCTTCTGGAAGCAGGCCGTTCCTTTGGTGGTTCACCCAGATACGTATTCAGACGAATTACCTTACCCATGATTTCGCGGAGTATCTTTGCCGCCTGGATGATGATTTTTATCATCTCCTTTCGCGAGTTAGTTACAGCCAGTCTCCTTGCTCCCCCCAACACATTAGTCGTCTCCACTTATATTAATCGCGAATTTGAGCAGGGCAGCGTTTCCCTTGGCATGGCCATGGCCGTCCTCTGCGTGCTCATCACCACGACCGCTCTGCTGCTCTTTAACCACTTCCTCGAGAAGACAAAAGTTTAGCAAAAGCGCCATTGCACGATAGGCAGCCCAACCTTCGATAAGCGTAACCGTCATGTCCTCATCATTTTTACTTTTCAGATTTTTGGGGTTTCCAGGGCCAGCAGCGGTTCACTTTCCTGCAATACTCGAGATATTCATTGCCATACAGATCTTTCAGCCATTTTTCCTCGCTATGCATTATTAGCACCGTCAACAAACCCCAGTAAATCAAAGGAAGAACAAAGAAGCAGGCATTGCCAGCAAGAAGAAGGAGACCCGTGCAGAGAAGCATAAAAGCGGAATAAATGGGATGTCTCACCCAGGCATAAACTCCAGAGGTCAGCAAATGGTTCTCTTTGATGTTCTCATGCAGCTTCGATACCAGAACCGCCTGAATCCACATAAAAACAGACATAAGAATCACAAGAACACCGATAATGATCAACGGTACGCGCAGAAGGTTCAGCCTACCTGCTGCAAAGACAGGATGGTCCCTTAAAAGCAGCGCGATAAGCGTGAGAAATAGAATGGAAATGACATAGATCGGTCCGATCCCCAAAAAGGGTAAATGTTGCTCTTTTTTCACGCTTTTTCTCCTAGGGTCAATGAGCATTCGCCGCTCCTTGAATTGCCAAATAGTCCACATTATTGACGGTTTCACCATGGCAATAATCTTTGTTGATTAGCCATCGCTAACATTATCTTCCTCTTTTTCTTAAACTGCAAGAAGAGTCGAACAAAACCTATTCGCAGGGTTTAAGCGCCCCAAGGGAAAACTTCATTCCAGGTGGCCAATCAATAAATAGCTTACTTAATATGCCAGCGATGTCAGCTGTCGACGCTACTCACCTGAAAAATCATCGTTTTATTCACATTGCATCAGTTTGCAGAAGTCATCAAAGTTATAAGGAAAGGCATTAGAGCCTGTTTTTCTTACTGTTTTGTGCCCGTTGTTAAAACGGATCTCCAGGCTCCAGAAGCTTCCGTCAAGCACGCCACAATTCTTGTACTCAGACTTCCATTCGCCAATATGCAAAGAGGCAAACGCGTCAAGGAAATCCGTTTTCGCTGAAGGAGATTCCTTAACAATCGGCGCCACCTCATTAGATTCCTGCATCTTGTGATCTATTTTGAGAGATATATTTTCACCGCAAAAGGAAATGGTCCTTTGCTCATATCCCTGAAGATGGCCTCCGTAAGTAAAGTCAATTTGTTCGATAAAGGGAAGGCTCTCGTCAAACGACTGAATAGACTTTTCTCGCTGCGAAAGTGGATACTCGCCTCCCGCATCGATTAAAGCTTGTTTCGCCCTGGCCAGATAAAGTCGATAGCAAGCAAGCTTCGTTGCTGGGGAAGGTTGGCTGACTGGCTCAAAGCTCGTTTTTTGAGACTTGATATCTGACTTTAGCCGTCCCATTTTATTTTTCAAGCCGCGAATTTTTGATTGAATTTCATCGGCAGATTTTCCCTTAAGCTCCATTTCATAATACATCTCGGGACTGATCATCATAAAATTGCCTCCTTGTCCTTCTTTATTCATGTCATATCTTATTATTTCATATACCCCATTTAATTCATGTATTCAATTTCGCAATGATTAGAAATCAAGTTGTTTGTCATCATGCGGCAGTGTTCGAGGATGATATTTCGACACATAGCTCCGCACGAAAACCCTGCCGTCAAATCTATTTTAGTTCACCGACAGTACTCTTGCACAGGCAGTGCTTTAGCATAGTTCACCGACAGTACTCTTGCAGAAAATTTCTCGTTCGCTCCAGTGGGCAAAATTCTAAAAACCAAATTTATGAATGAAACGAACCCAGGTATTCCTTATAAGCCCCATCGGCTCCTCTAAATTGCGGAACATCAAAAACTGTAATGGGAGCATAGCCCGTGGGTTGAAAGAAATGGAAGATTTCTTTAAAAGGTTCAAAGAACTTTGTCGTTCGGATGACAATCGGCTTTTTTAATTGTCGGGAAATATTGACCGCTAAGTCCTGGAAGGCCTCCAGATCAGTAAGCTGACCCGGCTTAACATGGATAAGTCGATAGCCGGCGGTCCGCAGCTTGGCATCTCGTAAATTATCTTGCGAAAAAGATCTTGAATTATTATGGTATTCAAAACTGTCATACTCAATACCCAGCCGTGTGTCAGGAAAATATAGATCGAGATAGTATTGCTTGGAGTCCACTTGAACGGGCTTGTTAAGTACGGCTTTGGGGAAGCCGCATCCGCCCAGAAAGTTCGGCAGACAGAGATGCATGTACAATCTGGATTCCATGGGAGAGCCGGAATTGTTTTGAATATATTGAATCGCCTGTAAAGCCTTTCTTCGTCCTGGATGTCCCTCAAGGCTCACAGCGCAATCTCTTAATTTCCTTACAGAGCATTGTGCTTTTTCACCTGGTGGGCAGGCACAAATTTGTAAACCCAGATAAATCAGCTTCAGAAGGTCCAAATGACGGGCATATCTTAAAAATAAATATGGGAGCGTACAAACATCATTTTCGGTATATTTTCTGGCCGCCTTGAGTTTGCACCAATGGGTTTGTGACGTCCGATAGCAATCATACTCAGAAAACACAAGGTATTCTGTACTTGCAGGCAAACTCAACGTCTCGCAGGCCTCGACAAAGCCCCAATACTCCAAAGCTTTTCTTCCACATAGATATTTTTTCATAAGATGATACTACTTGAATGAGGGGCCTCATGCTCACCGCTCGATCGACAACCACAGACAAATTAAGACAGACTTTGTCGAGGTACGTATCAGCGCCTCGCGAGAGCATGTTTGCAACGGGGTGGGCGAGCTTGGTCGTTACGTCACCAACGTCAGTGACTCGTACGAGCATGTTTGCAACGAGGTGGGGCGAGCTTGGTCGTAATGTCACCAACGTCAGTGACTCGTACGAGCATGTTTGCAACTAATGGGTGGGTTTTCTTTGGTTTTTCTGATTTTCGTGCAACGTAACAACTAATGGGTGGGCTTATATGCAAGTCTGCAAGTATTGGATGGTTCGACATGCAAGTTATCAAGTAATGGGTGGTTTGAGACCTAGTTAACTTAGGCTAACCATCCATTACTTGAAATTTTGTCTGAAATTCTGAAAAACCGAAATGAAAGCAGGCGCTCAGCCGAGTGGAATCGCCCACTACTAGCAGACTTAAGCAAAATTTGGAGAATCCGAAATGAGAGCAAACTGTCGGCCCGGGCGCACCATCCACAGCTTGAAATTTTGTCTGAAATTCGGAAAAACCAAAATGAGAGCAAGATAGGCAGGCCGCCAAACTTAGGACCGGCGATTGGTCCATCAACTCCTGCCGGCATTTTTACAAAGGCTCATTAAAGTTGTTGTTTCTCTGCCCATTTGAGTTGTGTAAGGAATTTCCCTGTAGGGCACAAAGCCGCATTTCTCCTGTACGCGGGCAGACTGCGTGTTTTCCGGGAAATGGCCACAGAGCAGGAAATCAAGCTTGAGCTGTTCAAAAAGGTAATGCATCACAGCTTGAACGGCTTCCGGCATGAGGCCCTGGCCCCAGTACTCTTTGGCCAGAACAAAACCCAGTTCCCTGCCCTGAAGATTTTGAAGCTCCGGATACTTCTCCTCCTTGTATTTTTCAATGCCCAATGAACCTATAACCTTGCCTTGGTAGTCCAAAGCAAAGGTTTTTCTGCCCTCAATAAACTGATGAAGAATTTTTGCGGACTCTTCTTTGGATTGATGCGGCGCCCAGCCGGCCATTTGCCCCACACCATCTACCGAGGCATAAGCGAAGAAGTCTTCGAGATCTTCTTCTCGCCAGGGACGAAGCGTCAGCCTCTGCGTTGTAAGGATGACATCACTGATATCGATGTTTTTGTTCATTTTTTCTCCCTGGAATCGTGAGTAGACCTATTATTCAGCCGTATACGCTGTGATCACCCAGTCATGTTCCTTCAGATTCAGCTCGCGGCCGCAATAGGGGCAGGTCTTGCCATCCATTAGTGAAAGGCTGCTTCCACAGCTCTGGCAGCGCAGAATAGAAGGGCCACAAACCGCCTGGGTCAGACAATCTGCGTTTTTCTCCAGCTGCATATTGACTTTTTCTTTGTGTGTTTTGATTTTCGCATCTTTGAATTCTCGTACAAGGATTTCTGCGCTGACTGTGGCAAGCTGGACATCCTCGTTTTTTTTGTAGGATTCCATGCGCATCGTCTGCACATCCAGGGCAACAACATCCTGGTTGCGGGGGAGCAATCTTGCCAGATCGATATCGGAGAAAGCATTGACCTGCTTCGCCCGATCTGCAAAATACAGGGCATAGAGCTTGTTCTGAACGCCACCGAAAAAACTCTGGAGCGAAAAAAGAGGGTCGAAGCTCCGCACATAGTTGGCCATTTGGCGCTCCTTCTCCACCTCCTCCGGCGAACGGTAGAGCAGCCAGCGATTGAGTCCTCCCCAGAGCTTTGTGAACATCATGACAAGCGGGAAAATAAGGAAAAGGGCAAAAGTGACCACTGCAAAAGCCCCAATAGCTAAGGCCAGCGCACAGAGTAAGCCTCCGGCAATTCTTTCAAAAAGGTTCATGTCGGAAATATAAAGAGGCATGAATAAGCCAACATACATCCATGGGACTATCGTCAACATGTAAATCCACGGGTAAATGAGCTTTTTCATCGCCTTACGTTTGCCTTCTCTTGCCTGAAAGTCGCGGCGAAAACCAAAGCTGCCGACACGATGTTCCAGATCTTCGATCGTGAAGGTCGTCTTGCAGAAATCGCAGCCATCCAGCAAATCACTGCGGGAGGACAGGCTGCCACAATTGGGACACACAAACTGATCTTCGCCGACCTCCTGAGCAGATAAGAAGGTATAGTGTGCGACCTCTTTGTCGTATAAACGCTTCAGCAACCGTGATCTGCTGCGTAATGTCCTGAGGGCGTAGATTTCCTCAGAAACCTCCTCAACCTCATATCTGCCGTCAAAATAGGCGTCAGCCGTCACCCCTTTTGAGCCCTTCACATAGGAGCGACGGTTTGCCTCCATATCCATCTGCACTCCCAGCCTGTCCATCCGTCTTTTTTGCAGATCCACACTGTGCCATAAGAGCTGGGTGGCATAATTCTGTAAACGACTGTTGCTGACCGGGCGACGGTCACTGCCCATAAAATCTGCATAGGCCTCGCGGAACGCACTCATCTGGCTTGTGTTCTGATCAAAATCAGCGACCAATGGATATGCAGGGAAAATCAGCTTGAGAGGAAAACGGATTTCCCGGCCCAGACGATATTGCTCATCCACCCAAACCTTCAGAAACCAGATGGTCCCTGCACTCAGCACCGCATAAGCGCTGAAGACCAGGATGTTCATGTCCTCCGTCCAAAAGATACAAAGGATACAGAGCACAAAGCCCAGGCAAGAGATAAGAAGGGGAATTCGATAACCCGGAGAGACGTACACCTTATGCTTCATTAACATCACCAAAGCTGGCCTGACCCAGCCTCTTCCTTTCCCGTTGATGGGCTCAGGGGATTTTTTTACATCTTTATTGCATAATTATTGCACGCCTGGCAGTAACAGGCAAATGAAGGCAAGAGAAGTATGGCTTTTGCAAGCGCTGCTTGCGTAAATGATAAAAGTTTTCGCTTGTCTCTCCTGGGGGAAAAGTTATACTAATCCTGAAAACTGAGCTTGCAAGTAAGGAGTCCACCCAAATGAAACTTGGCGAAAAAATTTTTGTCCTGCGCAAGAGACTTGGCCTATCCCAGGAAGACCTGTCAAACTCGCTGAATGTGTCCCGACAATCCATTTCGAATTGGGAAACCGGTACAGCAAATCCGGAGATCAACAAGCTTCCTCTTCTGGCAGAAACGCTGGGCGTATCTGTAGATTTTCTTTTAGATGAGTCCTGCGACATGACTGACTTGGACTCCAAAATTCATCACGAGGAGTCAGAGAAAGCAAACGATCCGCCAGAACCTGGCAGGCAAGAGACGACCAGCAAAACAGACTATCCCAGCTGGCTCGATGACCTCCCCAAAGCCTTAAAAACTGGCATCCACCAATATGGTTGGATCTTTGGCATTTACCTTACTCTATATGGTTTAGGTTTCGTCATCTTTGGAATCATCGGCAAAGCGATCATAGGCCGAGCCACAGCCTCTCTATATACCGACAGCAAAATAGTGGTGCAGCCTGATAACCTCCCGCGGGAAGTGGTCAATCAAATAACTGACCAGCTGGGGCAGGATACAGCAGGAAGAAACTTCATGTCTATTATTCCCAACGCTGCGCTCATTATCGGAATCGTTGTCATCATAATTGGTCTGGTTTTGGCATACAGCTTAAAGCAATGGGGTCAACGGGAAAAGAAGTAACGGCCTCCCAGGGATCATTATTTAATCGCATTTTTTCATACCATGGTATGAGAGTACTATTTTTTCCTTGTATTCATCCGGAACATTATCAGGATCATCGCGATATGTACCCTATCGGAAAAGAATCTTTACGTCCTCATTTCTATTCCAATGTCATCTTCATCTCTATTCCAGGGTAAGAAGAAGCGCCATCTTAAATTTCTTTGTCGCTTTTACAGAGTGCAGACCGGCCTTGGCAAAGTGGAAATTTTCACCTGCTTTGATCGGATGATCTTTTCCCTCATAGCCAATCACGCCCTCACCGTCCAGGGCGAAAATCAGAGCTTCACCCGGGGCTGCGTGTTCCGATAGTCCTGTGCCTGCATCGAAGGCCATAAGGACAAACTTCATCTTGTCATTGTGGACCACATCCATATTGACGATCTTGCCTTCTGCATAGGGAACCAGTTCTGCCAATTTAAAGACTTCGCCTGCTTTGATTATTTCGTTCATTCTGTCTTCCTTTCTGACTAACAGCTCCGTATAGACAGCTCCCTTCTCTGTTCTCATCCCCATAGGGGTGTCCGCCAGAGTTAAAATGCTGTCTCCAGATTTCAGTTTTTGCCAAAAGCCGTCATTTCCGTAAACCACCACACTGCCATCTGCAACGATCAGCATTTTATAGCTCGGAAAAATCTCTGCGCTGATATCGGTATTCTTTGCCAGCGAAAAATACGTCATAGCGTTTTCTCCGCCACAGATTTCTTTTGAAATGGTGCAACCCGGAACTGGCATATTATCCTTTGCTATGGAAAAGACTTCTCCTGTTTTCTCTTTCATCCCATCACTTCCCGCTTTCAGATTCGATGTTCACCTTTTCAATGTTCACCTTGAATTATAGTATAATCAAAACAACATGTACGTTGCTATAACAACCAAGCGGAGACTTTTATGAATACTTTTTTCCTGTCGAATACGCCCTTGTTCCGCGGCATAAGCGAAGACGAAATCGCAGAGCTTCTCCACTGTCTAGCTCCACGTGAGCGTAAATTCCAAAAGGACGAAGTCATCTTCCGAGCAGGATCGCCTGTCAATGAAATTGGGCTTATCAAATTTGGAAGCGTCAATATTGTAGTTAATCTATATTGGGGAAATAGAATTATTTTCGGGCACCTTGGTAAGGGAGAAGTCTTTGCAGAAAACTACGCTGCTATTCCTGGAAAAGAGCTAGTATGCGATGTTGTTGCCTGCGAGAGTACCCAAGTCATATTTCTAAATATGCGTAATATGCTAACTATGTGCCAGAGAGGATGTGCCTTTCATAACCGCCTCATTCAGAATATGCTACGCATCTCCGCTCAAAAAAATTTGAATATGTCTTCTCGGATGATGCATACCGCTTCCAGATCTCTACGAGAAAGGCTCCTATCTTATTTTTCTGAACAGGCGTTGGAACATGGAAGCCCGCACTTTACCATCCCTTTTAACCGTCAGCAACTTGCTGAATACCTCGGTGTAAACCGCAGCGCCATGTCCAATGAACTTTCTAAAATGCAGGAGGATGGATTTCTTACATACCATAGAAATGAATTCACATTGAAGGAGACCATACATTATGAATGAATTGAAATGCAAACGAATCTATGAGCCTACCGTAGAAACAGACGGTTTTCGTATCCTTATAGATAAACTGTGGCCGCGTGGAATAAAAAAAGAAAATGCTAAAATTGATTTATGGGCTAAGGAGATCGCTCCATCAGATGAACTCCGGAAATGGTTCTCTCATACTCCTGAAAAATATGATGAATTTAATAAAAGGTACAAACAGGAATTGTCCAGCAACTCAGCGTCACAGAAATTTAAAGATCTGTGTAGGCAGAAGATGAAGGATCACAATTTGACCCTGCTATATGCTGCGAAAAACGAGAATTGTAACCACGCCATTGTTTTAAAAGAATGGCTGGAGGAACAGATATATCAGTAAGAAACCAGTTAATAACATTTAAATACAGCGAATACAACACTTCCCTAAAAAAAAAGATTCCCTGCCGAATGATACCAGCAGAGAACCTTTTGTATTTTAACCGGGCTTCAACTTTTTTTATTGGAATCGGGCTTACGCCTTATTTCCAAGAAAGTGTTCTTTCGCAAACTCCATATCCTGCACAAGCTCAACCGTGCCGATATACATGCCAGTCTTTTCCCGCACTGCCATGTATTTGACGAGCATGGTGCGTCCACCCTTGTCCATCCAAACCGAAACGTCGTCGCGGCGGTTATTCCTGAAATCGTCGATGATCTGCCGAACCATCGGTTCAATCTTCGGCGGGTGACAGGAGAACACATCACGGTCTATCGCCATGCTGGGGCGCTTGAATACCTTCGGTCCTTCGTTGAAGAAGCGATTGATGTTGTCTGTGTCGACAAAGCTTATCTCCATCGGGATCGTGTTCAGAAGGGCCGTAAGCTGTTCTATGGTCAGGTGTCCGCCGGGCATGACGATCTCGCCTTCTGGGCCTGTCGCCGTAGTAACCATTGCGTTTTCAGCCTCTTCCCACCTCTCCTGTGCGACACCGAGGCAGACGGCATAATCCTTGGAATCCTGATAAATGCCGTACCATTCCTCTTCCGTAAAATTATCCGCACAAATGGGAAAGAGGATATTCTGTTCCTTATAAATCATTTCCTCAGCGCGCGTCAGCACAGCGTCAAGTCTGCTGTTCCATTCTTCGTCATGCTCGGTCTCTCCAGCGAGAAAGCCAAGCTCATCACGGATTTCATCGTCCACCGTCCACATCACATCAGATGGCCCGGTGATGCCGTACTTGACCTTAAGCAGAGGATAAAGCAGGTCGCCCTTCCTGGCATAGTGGATTGAAAGCTCACGGATCGAGGGAATGAGCGAGGCCTCTCTGCTTTCCTTGAAAATTTTAAGCAGTTCGGAAAGCTTCTTGTTCTCTTTAGCAAATGTGTATAGTGGATGACCGACGACCATTTCCAATGCGGCGGCACGAGCATTTTTATCGGTGTTGTTCGTTTGAGCAGGGGCGCTCTTATCCTCTTCCTTCTGAGCCTGCTGCCTTAAAATTGAGGCTTTCACTTCTTTTTCAGCATTGGCTCTTCGTTCTTCCGTGGTTGAGCCATGGAAAAGAGCCGAATGGAGGTCGCACAGGCGCTGAACCTCAGAGAGTGGCGTGCCTCCCTTCAAAAGTTCCTGCTCCGCCTGCATGATCTCAGACGCTTCGACCTCTCCGAATTCACGGACGAAATCTGCCCTGACATCCTCAAGCGCTTCACCTTTGCCAAGCCTGTTCAAATAGGATTTGATCTGTTCCGTCCTGCTCTCGGGAGAATGGCCCGTTGCCGTATCTTTCTCTTCAGGCTGTGCTGCAGTTGCCAGATCCGGCATTTCACCGACAAGTTCAAAACCCTGCCTCATCAAGCTTGTTACAATATTCGTCATAGGGATGTTTTTCATCTTCGCACCCCTGGGAATCGTCATCATCTTACCGACAGAACGCAGCATGGCCTTTTTCGTGATCTCGGTAAAACCAAGCTCTGCCATAATATTAATGAGTTCCGGATATTCCTTCGTCAGTTCATAGACTGTTTTATTCAAATCAAGTTTCTTTGCCATAGCAACAAACTCCTTTGCTTTTTGTTTAATTTTACCTTTAAAGCAAAGCAATTTATGTTGTTATAACAACGCGGTTGAGTAAATAGAAACCGGATGCCATGCTCCTTAGGAAAAGAAATCGTACCACCCCAGGCATGGTTATATGACATGGTGTCCGGATCTGCCAACATGGTCTCTTTAAACCACAGGTCTTCAATTTTGGGGATATAGCATGTGATCATTATTAGGGATTCTCCTTATTTACCGGAAATATACATTAACCGGACTACCATGGTAGTCACTCGATAAACCTATCGCTTTATAGAAAGCACCAGAGACCCCCATTTTCTGCATAATAACACGCCATTTTATATGCAGAACATCGTCCAAGCGAGGCGTTTAACTGCATATATATTTTTATTTTATATGCAGCTATTGAAAATTTCCATAGCATTCTTAGCAGGATAAAAGCTGCAAAGGGAATTTCGTATAATGGTGCAAGTCAAAGATCGCTGCAAACGAAATTTGTTATCGTTTCAGTGACTTTAAATACTCTTTTTGTTCAGGTGTAATGCGCTGACTTTCACGGGCTTTCTGTATGGTCTTATTGTGCGTCCATGGATCTAAGCGCTGATCTTCAATGTATTTAATGGTCGTATCCCATTGCTTTGCCAAAGCGGTTGCAAAGAACCACGCAATCATCATTTGAACATAATACTCTTTACTATGAACTGAAACGGGGATTTCCAGATATACAGGCTTAAAATCTTCATCAAGGAAGTAAGTCATTAAGATCTCAATGCCAAAGCGGCAAGTATAGGTCTTTTCCGATGCAGACCACTCTTTGATTTTTTCCAAAAGCGCTGTTTTGTGCTTCTTAAAAATCTTGGGAGACATGATATCGCAAACTGCCCAATTATCCACGAAGGGAAGAAACACATCGACTGCTGCAATGCAGGCATCATAATCCTTCATTTCCGAAAGAAGGAGTCCGTGAAGCATATTTTCGTCATAGTATGTATGCGGCAGATCTCTCAGAAATTGTGATGCTCCCGCTTCCCTGGCAAGCCTTTTCGCCAGCTTTCTGGCCTCCGGAACCCTGACTCCGATAATCAGCTCCCGCGGAATATTCGGAATTAAATTTGCCTGAAAATCCGCATATGAGCTATCCTTCAATGCAAATAATTCTTCTTTGATATTCACTTCTTCACTTTTCCAAGCCATTCTACATTGTCGCTCAGCCATCGAACTCGGACGTTAGGCATATACGCAGCACATAGATTGACTGCGCCCTAAAAATGGCCGATTATTTCAAAATTCGTTTTATCTCGTCAAGATTCTCGGCAAAATAGATTCCCTCCTGTCGTTCTTTAGAGGACATTCCTTTTTCAATCATATGGTTGAGAAGAGCTTTCAAATCATCGTAGTAACCGTTCAGGTTATAGAGAATACAGGGTGCATCCAGCTGTTTTAAAGACACCTTTGACATCACCTCTGCAATCTCCTCCAAGGTTCCCGTGCCACCAGGGAAGGCAATAAAGGCTTCGCCCAACGCAATCATTTTGTTTTTGCGCTCCGTCATATCCCTGGTCACGATTAACTTGGTTAATCCGTCATGCTGAAATTCGTTTTCGATAAAAAACTTCGGCTCAACACCTGTTACCTCACCTCCAGCTTTCAAAGTACTGTCCGCAATGATACCCATCAGTCCCGATTTGGAGCCACCATAGATTAGGGCATGTCCGCTATTTCCAATCCATGCTCCCAATTCCTCAACTCTTTTTCGTAAGCATGGGTCATTTCCTTCGCTTGCGCCAAGATAAACGGTAATATTCATTAAAATCGTTCTCCTGAAATTCCCCATTTTTTCTTTACTGTTTTTCCCTTACCGCTCCAACTTCAATGCTTTCTCGGCATGATCCGCTTATCCGTCAAAGCATCGATGTTCTTTTAAAGAAAATTATGGCCGGCAATGCCAGACGCATATATGCCGCCGCCAAGAATGATCAGTGGCAACTCTTTTACCCCTATAGCCCTTCGTCATGCGAAACGCAGTCTCCTATAATAAGGTGATCAGTCGATGTTATCTGTATTATCAAACTCCTTCAACGCTTTCTCTGTTAGAACAATTAAAAGTGGAAAATCAAGCCCTTGAAAAATGACTATAGCCAGGCCAATCCATCCAATAGTATCTGTCCGGTAATTGATAAAGAACGGCATGATAATCAGGGCGAGTACAAGCGTTTGAAAAAAGAATTTCAAGGCAAACTTCGAGCAAACATTTTGA
>SFGY01000094.1 GCA_004556455.1 Clostridiales bacterium
CCTTGCGGACATCAATACTCCGTTCTTCATGGAAGCTGAAAATGACTATGAGATGGACTGCGATTATATCGAGTTCACGCCGGAAAACCTCCTGAAGATTCACGAGGATATTCTATCTTTAGAGGCAGACCGGGAAGCAGCGCGAGAGACTGACCGATATGAGGCGGAGTTTGGTGCGGACGGCACACGGGTATTCAGAGAAACGGAAGATTTGGCAGAAGACGATTCCGAAATTGAGAGCCTAACGGACGAAGAATTGGATGCTCTGCCCATCAGCACCGTCAAAGACGGCGAGGTCGTGACCTACCCCAATGCGGAGGCCTTGCTGGATGACCAGAAAGAATCGCTCGCCCCGCCTCCGCAGGTGAAAAGATCCTCCAGGGTTGCGCCTCATGTGCTGCATCCGGAAATCAGCACCGAGTACCGAACCAACTTCCAAATTGAGAGCGATGATATCGGCGTGGGCACGCCGCTGGAACGGTTCTATCACAATATACGTGCCATTCAGCTTCTGAATAAGCTGGATGCGGAAAGCCGGTTGGCGACACCCACCGAGCAGCGCGTGCTTGCCGACTATGTGGGTTGGGGCGGTCTCTCTGAGTTTTTCAAAGAGGACAATCCCCATTATACCGAGCTGAAGAATGTGCTTTCCGATGAGGAATATGCGTCGGCAAGAGAATCCACGCTGACGGCCTTCTATACGCCGCCCGTGGTGATCAAGGCGGTGTACAGCGCCTTGGAGAACATGCACTTTCAGACCGGCAATGTGCTGGAGCCCTCCTGCGGCATCGGAAACTTTATGGGGCTTGTTCCCGAAAGCATGAATGGTGCGAAATTCTACGGCGTGGAGCTGGACAGTATTTCCGGGCGAATTGCCCAGCAGCTCTATCAGAAAAACAGCATCGCGGTGCAGGGCTTTGAGAATACAAACCTTCCCGACAGCTTCTTTGACGCTGCAATCGGCAATGTCCCCTTCGGGCAGTTCAAGGTGCCGGACAAGCGCTATGACAAGCACAACTTCCTCATCCATGACTATTTCTTCGCCCGCACTTTGGATAAGGTGAGACCCGGCGGCGTAATCGCCTTCATCACCTCAAAGGGTACGCTGGATAAGGAAAACCCCAATGTCCGAAAGTATATTGCCCAGAGAGCCGACCTGCTCGGTGCGATCCGGCTGCCGAACGACACCTTCAAGGCCGCTGCCGGCACAGAGGTCACATCGGACATTATCTTCCTCCAAAAGCGTGACCGATTGGTGGACATTGAGCCCGATTGGGTGCATCTGGCCACCGACGCCAATGGAATCCGGATGAACGCCTATTTTGTGGATAACCCTGAAATGGTGTTGGGCAACATGCAGATGGTTAGCGGGCCTCACGGCATAGAGTCCGCCTGTATTGCTTATGAAAATGCAGAGCTCGGAGAGCTTCTTCAGGATTCAATTCAAAACATCCACGCAGAGATCACCGAATATGAAATCGACGATCTTGAAGCGGAGGATGAGGACCTTTCTATTCCTGCTGACCCTGATGTGCGCAATTTCAGCTTCACGGTGGTGGACGGCAAGATTTATTACCGCGAAAACAGCCGCATGAATCCCGTGGATGTTTCCGCGACTGCCGAAAGCCGCATCAAAGGCATGATTGCCATCCGTGATTGTGTCCGGACGCTGATCGAGTACCAGACGGAGGACTATCCCGATGCCGATATCAAGGCAGAGCAGGAAAAACTCAATCGGCTCTACGACGACTTCAGCAAGAAATACGGGCTTATCAGCGCAAGAGCCAACAATTCGGCTTTCAATTCCGACAGCTCCTACTGCCTGCTTGCCTCGCTGGAGGTGCTGGATGATGAGGGCAACTTCCTCCGCAAGGCAGATATGTTCTCCAAACGAACCATCAAGCAGAAGGTAACGGTGCAGTCGGTTGACACGGCTTCCGAGGCCTATGCTCTGTCCCTTGCGGAAAAAGCGAGAATCGACATGCCATATATGTCGCAGCTTACCGGTAAAACCGAGCAGGAGCTGTTCGAGGATTTGAAGGGTGTTATTTTCCTCAACCCCATGCACATAAGCGAAGAGGACGGCAAGCCGAAGTATCTCCCTGCCGATGAATATCTCTCCGGCAATGTCCGTGAAAAGCTCCGTTGGGCAAAGCAGAGTGCGGAACTCTATCCCGAGGATTACGGAGAGAATGTCCGTGCTCTTGAGGCGGTGCAGCCGGTTGACCTGACGGCAAGTGAAATTTCCGTAAGGTTGGGCGCAACATGGCTGCCTCCGGAAATCATCGAGGAGTTCATGTTTGAGCTGTTCAGCACCCCGCGCTACTGCCAATGGAACATCCATGTTCACTACGCACAGTACACCGGCGAATGGAATGTGGAGGGAAAATCCTATGACCGCAGCAATGTAAAAGCCCACAACACCTACGGCACCGGCAGAGTTAATGGCTATAAGATCATGGAGGAAACCCTGAACCTCCGAGATGTAAGAATCTTTGACTACATCGAGGACGGAAACGGCAGAAAAACGGCTGTGCTCAACAAGAAAGAAACCGCCATCGCACAGGGCAAGCAGGAGCTTATTAAGCAGGCCTTTGCTGATTGGATTTGGAGCGATCCGGAACGCCGGGAGCAGCTAACCAAGCTGTATAACGAGAAGTTCAACAGCATTCGCCCCCGCGAGTATGACGGCAGCCACCTGAATTTCGTGGGAATCAATCCGGAGATCACGCTGAGGCCGCATCAGGTCAATGCCATTGCCCATATCCTCTACGGCGGCAACACCCTGCTTGCGCATGTAGTTGGGGCTGGGAAGACCTTCGAGATGGTAGCGGCGGCCCAAGAGAGCAAGCGGCTGGGCTTGTGTCAAAAAAGCCTGATTGTGGTCCCCAATCATCTGACGGAGCAATGGGCGAGCGAATACCTCCAGCTCTATCCCTCCGCCAACATTCTTGTCGCCACCAAGAAGGACTTCGAGACCAAGAACCGCAAGAAGTTCTGCGGGCGCATTGCCACCGGCGACTACGATGCGGTCATCATTGGGCAC
>SFGY01000095.1 GCA_004556455.1 Clostridiales bacterium
GGGGGGAAGATTTCCACCAACAAGCAAAGCGGGAGTCCGGCGTTTGCCGGATTCCCGCTTTTGCAAGAGTTTGTATAAACACTTGCCCTGCTTGCCACTACCGGTCTGCTTTATAGGCCAGCACGGTGGAGTAGCATTTTCTGAGCTGCCGGCTGATTTCCGGCGGCGTGTTTCGAATCAGCAACTCATAGTTTTTGGAGGTATACAGGATACGCAAGAATCCTTTGTTGATACGATATGCCGCTATTTTATGGGTATACTCCACTGGAACCGGGTTTGTACTGAAATAGATCCAAAACTCCGGACGGCCCTCTATGAGGCTGTAGTCCATACCGATGTACTTCATATCAGCATAGGAATAGCTTTGCCTGGTAAACATCGCCCACAATACGATTTTGTCCTCATGCAGTCTTACGATAGACAGCCAGTCATACCGCCGGAAGAAGGCTGCGATCCATAGGGGAGCCGGAGGGGCAATGATGTTCAATATTGCTTCCAGATGACCTATCTCTTCATATTGCAGGCTTTCAAAAAACAGATAAATCCCGACAGACTGTATCAGCAAATATACTACCGTTATAATCAAAAACCGGCGCGGCGCACAAAGAAAGGCCTTATTTTTCATTGTAATATTTCCCTAAATGCAATCTACTTTCCTTCCTTGGCAAACCTGGCCTGACGGGCGCGCTTTCGCTTTTCACGCCGCCGCCTGGCAGCAAGGCTGGAAAAATACTGCCTGAATCCCCCAAGGCCGGAGAAGAAACCTATTGCCAGGAAAATCAGGGCACCTGAGCAGAAAAGTCCATGAAGGAGACATTTGTCCCTATGTGCCAGCTGGCTTGAACGCTCCATCGTTTGAAACACACGGCTATCACTGCGGATATCACATGCAGACGTTCCACGCCTGGGGTCCCGGTATAAGCGCAAAGATAGCCTTTCTCCCGCAGGAATACTCAGCAGCGTCCGATCCTCCAGCGTGTATACGAAATAAACGTTTCCGTCTGTGAAATGCAGCCTGATGTGCTGCTTAGAGTGCATCGCTCTATAACCAATGTGCCAGGTGGTGTATTTCTCCACATGGGAAAGCGTACCGGTGTAGGCTTCTGTATTTGACTCGTCAAAATGAGAGGGCAACCTACACACTACCGTCTCCAGTACCGCAAAGATAGACAGCACAACCAACATGTATAGCAGTGCACCTTTCGCACTTTTAGACAGTTTTACCTTTTTCTTTTGCATAAATCACAACCTAACCGACCCTTTTTCATGTATCTGAGTAACCGCATTATTTATTGCGCTTATAGCTCCATTTATTGCGCCTGCTGCAATAATATGCCAAAATTCCCCGCCATCATCTTTTCTGTTGACTGGGTCATTGTCGCAATAGGCAAAGAGATTCTTATCCCAGTTGGCTTTGTCAGGGGAAGCCCCAAGGACATCCGCGGTATCCGCATTGATAAACCTTCCCCATACCGGGTTATAGTACCGGCTGCTGAGGTAGTATAGCCCCGTCTCGCTGTCATAGACGTACCCACGATAGCGCAGGGGATTCGCGGCGCCGAGGGTGGCGGCCATGGTGCCGCTGGCATTCACAAGACCGGTGACATCGCCCTGGGCATTCTTCAGATAGAAATACTTGACGCCGTTGTACGTCACGGACGCCGGGCCCAGAGAGTCGTAGGTGAAGTGCATCCGATTGCTGCCCCAGGACAGGTCCGTCAGGGTGTCGCCCAGGTAGGCATAGTTGTACGTTGTGCCGTTGACTGCCTTGGAAATGCGCTTGCCGTCGGCACTGTAGCCGAAGGTGATGCTGTTGCCGCTCTTGCTCATAGACGCCAGCTGGCGGCCGTGCTACCATGCATAGGTCCATGTGCCGTCGGACAGGGGATTGCCTATGGCGTCGTAGGTGATGGACTTCCCATTGAACGCCGTCAGCAGGTCCGGCCAATTGGCGTTGCCGTAGGTATAGGTGCTGCTTGCTGTCCGGACGTGGCCGTCTATTAACGGCCACGTCCGTCAGCCGGGACACTTATTCCTCCTCGTCGGGTTTCTGGTCCTCCAGGTCAGGAGGTATTTCCCCGCGCCGCAGGCTTTCAAATTGCATGCGTTCCTCGCCTGTCAGCGGTGGAAAAATCAAAACCTGCGGCCAGCGAAAGGTGGCACGCTCTATATTGATCCGTCCACCGGCTGTTCCTTCTAACATTACGGTGCTGCATACCATCATGAATGCCTCGCCAGGTGTTTCTTCGCTAACTTTCGATATGGGATACAGGCCCACCATCTGAAACCGTTCCCACGGATAGAGGTGACGAAAGATACCCAGCAATATCACGGTAATCCCCTTGGTGGATACAATGTATACCCGGCTGAGCGCAATAATCATGGTAAATATCACCGCATTAAATATCAGTCCAAAAATCCAGAATGCGACTACGTCAAGGGCTATTGGAGTAGGCGGTTTAAAGTAGGAGATATAGGCGTAGATATAAAACACATCAATGCCCACGCCAAGGATGATAAACAGCATCATCTGGTCATGCATCCCAGATGAGGAGATACGCATGTTGCCTTTTTCTAATTTCTTCATACAGTCATCCTTTCATATTGGTAATCAAATTCCTGTCCGCCGCCGGTAAAGGATGTAATATTTCCCTTGTTGTCATAGGTGTACGTGTAGGTAGCCTTGCCGTTGTTCCAGGTTTTCACCTGGGTGGAGGTGGCTGACGAGCTTGGATTCACATAAGTGACCGTGGTGCTGACCACGGGGCTGCTGCCATTTTTAACAGTCAGTCCGGACATACGGCTGAAGCTGTCGTAGGCGTAGTTAGCGGAGATGGCACCCTCCGTCGCCTTGGTCAGCCGGTTGTCCTTGTCATAGGCATAGGTGCTGCTTGCTGTCCGGACGTGGCCGACAAAAGACGGCCACGTCCGTTATTGGCTTGGGCGAGGACTTACGTTACTTCCCGTTTTCCTGAGTCATAGAACGGGCTTTCTTCTCCATTGCCTTCTGCCGCTTGTATATCAGCAGCACTGCAAATAAGAGAGCAAACCCACCCATACTAAACGTAATTATCCGAACAAGTGTAGAGTCCAAGTTGTACGCATCTACAGAGCCAACCTCAGCGCCATCAATCTCTGCTGTAATGACGCAAGGGTCCAACCGTCCCCAGGGAAGCGGAAACTTATCATACACATAGATGTGGATTGTTTGTCCAATCGCGTCTTTTTCGCAAAGAACGGCATATACATCATCCGGAAGATTGTACACTACGCCATCCGTGGATTCCATTTTTCCATGAGAAGAACAATAGCTGCGGCTTGTCCACAGCTGACGGATCGTTACCGTCTGATAGTGCGAGTTTTCCGACGTGCTCTGTTGTGTTTCGTTTATGTTGCCTATAGTAAAGAAAAAGAATATAACGAGAAATCCCATTATCGTCAGACAATCTCTTACAGTAAAGGATTGCCGCTTCTTTTTTTTCGACATCTATCTCTCACCTATATTCACTCTGGTCGGGTTCCTGATCCTCCAGGTCGGGAGGTATTTCCCCGCGCCGCAGGCTTTCAAATTGCATGCGTTCCTCGCCCGGCAGTAGAGGAAAGAACAAAATATGGGGCCAGCGGTAGATAGTACGCTCCAAATCAATTTTCCCCCCTCCATCGTCCGGATTGGCACGGTGCTGCAAACCATTAAAAACGGTTGGCCTCCCCACGAAGGATTGCCTATGTCTATGGGGCACGCGTTAATACTCTGGAACCGCTGCCATGGATATAGTCGACGGATAAAGCCCAAAAAAATGACCGTAATTCCTTCGGCAGACACGATATACGTTCGACTGGTAGCAATAATATGTGCGAAAGCTAGCGTATTAAGCGTGACACCCATGAGGACAACTACGACTGTATCTAAGCCTATAGGCGGAAAAGCTATACGAAACGCTGGAATAATGTAATAATAATTAAGATATGCGATCATCATCGCTATTCCTACCGCAGATGCATGAAACTTTCGGGGCTCAATACGTAAAGTATTTGTTTCTGGTTTCTTCATACCGTCATCCTTTCATATTGGTAATCAAATTCTTGTCCGCCGCCGGTAATGGAGGTAATATTCCCCTTGTTGTCATAGGTGTACGTGTACGCAGCCTTGCCGTTGTTCCAGGTTTTCACCTGG
>SFGY01000013.1 GCA_004556455.1 Clostridiales bacterium
TTTTCCGTTACATTGAGTACGGGGATAAGATTGTAAAACTGGTAGATCAGTCCCACCTGACGGCGGCGGAAGATGGCAAGCTGTTCCTCGTTCTGCGCGTACACATCCTTGCCGTCCATAAGCACCCTGCCGCTTGTAGGCCGGTCCACACCGCCGAGGATGTGAAGCAGGGTGGATTTGCCCGAGCCGGACGGACCGATCACGGCGACAAACTCTCCCTTCTCCACCGAAAAGGATACACCGTCCAGCGCCCGCACCTCGTTCTCACCTTTTCCGTATACCTTTGTAAGGTTTTCAACCCGCAATATTTCCATTCTGAAACACTCCTTTCGCTTTTTACATCCTCATTTTACTTTATACGGATGACACGGCGGTGACTTCAAAGTGACGGATCCGTCACTTTGAAAAAAGGGAGCCGCCGGTCAGACGGTTCCCTTATAAAAGCGGATGGTGAACATGGCGCCCGCCTTTCTGTTCTGCAATGATCATGCGTGATAAGGCAAGCCCGATCCCGAAGCTCTTGCCGTCGGAGTCTTTCCCCTTATAAAATCGCTCAAAGATGTGCGGAAGATCCTCCGCAGAAACACCCGTGCCGTTGTCCTTGATCACGATTTCGGAATATAGGGCGGTTTCGGCTGCGTCGATCTCGATTCTGCCTCCGTCCGGCGTATGCTCCATGCAGTTTAGCCTCGCTTGTCCATGCGGGATCCCCATAAAAATCCCCCTCGGCGCGGATGATAAGTTCCTGCCCACGCAGCTCAATGGGGATGAGCAGGGGCGAACAGGACTTCTTTATCAGCGTTGCCAAGCTGACCGTTTCTTTGTTGAAGCTTACCGTTCCGGCATCCAGCTTTGAAATTTTCAGCAGGGTGGTGATCAGCCAGTCGATGCGGCCGAGCAGCCCATAAAGCTCGTTTGTCAGCTGATGTCTGCACTCATCGGTCAGACCGGATGCCGACAGCCGTTCTACCAGCAGATTTATCGAGGTCAGCGGTGTGCGGATCTGGTGGGATATGTCGGCTAAGGAATCTGCCAGATATTTTTTGTCATTTATGAGCTTTTGCTGCTGCTCACGCAGACGAACCGTCATCTTATAGATCTCACTGTGGAGGATGCTCAGCTCGCCCTCCGAATAATTATCAAAATCGATCGAACTGTCGCCGTGCAGAACCTGATTGATATCATCCGCAAGGGAAGAAATCCTCTGATACCTCTTGTAAGTGCTGATGCAGAATACCAGCATAAGGAGCAGAGATAGGACAACGGCGGTCAGTCCGGCACGGAGGTCGAACCAAAAGCAGAGGGAACAGGCAATTACGGCAACGGAAAGCTGCCACAGCAGCGCGCCGCGTACCTCTTTGTTTTTCAGCAGCCTCATCATGCGTCCACCTTGTATCCGATCCCGCGAACCGTCTGAATGATCTTCGGCTCGGCAGGGTCGTCCTCGATCTTCTCACGCAGACGCTTGATATATACCGTCAGCGTATTGTCGTTGACATAGGTACCCGCAACATCCCACATTGAGTCAAGCAGCCGCTCTCGGGTCAGCACGATCCCCCGATTGTTGATGAAAGCCAGCAAAAGACGGTATTCCAGCGCAGAAAGAAACAGATCCTTGTTGTTCTTCATTGCCGTGCCCTTTTCGGTATCCACCACCACATCACCGAGCTTTACGGTCTTTCCCGTGCTGCCTGTAAGCCGGAGAACATTTTTGATGCGGGAAAGAAGCTCTCGCGGACGGAACGGCTTCGGAATATAATCGTCGGCACCGAGGTCAAAGCCCGTAACGGTGCTGTACTCATCGCCGGAGGCGGTCAGAAAAATGACGGGGATATCAAATTCGGCCTTGATCGCTCTGCACGCGGAAAAGCCGTTGCCTTCGGCCAAGGATACGTCAAGCAGCACCAGGTCCGCCTTTTCCGCCGCCAGCGCCGACATAGCGGCAGCCTGTCCGGACACGCTTCGGACAATATATCCTGCGCCGTTCAGATATTCAGTCAGGTTGGTGACGATCGTCTTATCGTCTTCCACTAACAGTATCTTGAGCATGATCGAACCTCCGCATATATCCTTATAATTTCAGAATAAAATGATTTTTATGAAATTCCAGCAGTCCATCCTTTTGCATTTTTCCAAGCTCAAGCGAAAGACCGCTGCGCTCCACAGCGAGATAGTCCGCCAGCTGTTGCCTTGAAAAAGGAATATCAAATTCATAGCGACCGAGACGCTGTGCCTCCGCCGAAAGATACGACATCAGCTTGCCCCTTGTTGTCCGCTGCCCCATGTGGGTGAGCTTTTCATTCTGAAGCAGATTTTTCTCGGCAAGCTCCGCCAGCAGATTTCGTATGATGCGGTTGTGATGTTCACAGGCCGAGGAGCAGACGGTAAGAACGCGTCTGATGTTCAGAAGCATTACCGTGACCGGCGTTTCGGCGATGACGCTCACATTCAGCACTGCGCCCGGCGCACAGGCAAAGGCGGCGGCATAAACCTGTCCCTGTCCTGCTTTTGAGAGGATATTTCGGTTTCCCCAGATATCCTCCTGTATGATCATTATGCTTCCGGACAAAACGATTCCCACGGATCCCACCGTGTCACCGGTGCGGAGCAGAAAAGCGTCCTTCGGAAAGGCTTCCTGCCTTGCATCAAGGCAGGATAACATCGGCACAAGCTCCTCCTCTGCAATTCCCGAAAATAGCTGTGAGGAGCGGATGACTGGTAAAAACTCTTTCATAAAAATCTTCTTTCGTTGAAAATTCAACTGACTTGTTGATTCTATTATACTATAATATAGGCAAAAATACAAGGAGATTTTTTATGAAGAGAAGAATTATAGAAATCAATAAGGACAAATGCAACGGTTGCGGAGCATGTGCCGCAGCCTGTCATGAGGGAGCGATCGCCATGGTGGACGGAAAAGCGCAGCTGATGCGGGATGATTACTGCGACGGTCTGGGCGACTGTCTGCCCGCATGTCCCACGGGCGCGATCACCTTTGTGGAGCGCGAAGCCGCCGCCTATGATGAAGTCGCGGTCACGGCAAACAAGCAGAAAATGATGCAGGAAAAGATGAGGAACGAAGGGATGACTCTGCCGTGCGGCTGTCCGGGAACAAAGTCAAGAAGAATCGAGCATAACGAAAGCGAAAACGTCGTGGCGATGCCAGCAGGACAGGTCAGCCGTCTTTCCCAATGGCCGGTGCAGATAAAGCTTGTTCCCGTGAACGCGCCGTACTTTAACGGTGCTAAGCTGCTCATCGCCGCAGACTGCACGGCATATGCGTATGCGGCTTTTCATGAGCGTTTTATCAAAGGTCACATTACGCTTGTCGGGTGTCCTAAGCTGGACGGCGTGGATTATGCCGATAAGCTGACCGAGATCATCCGTGAGAACGATATAAAAAGCGTCACCGTCGTGCGTATGGAGGTCCCCTGCTGCGGAGGACTTGCGCAGGCGGCAATAACCGCTCTGAAAAACAGCGAAAAATTTATCCCGTGGCAGATCGTCACCATTTCCACGGACGGAAAAGAGCTTTCATGATCGCAAGCCTCATCGGTTTTTGGACTGCCGCTCTTTTGACCACCCGTTTTTGAGGACGGCACCCTTAAAACAGCCCAAACACAAAACACGCAGAATTCAGGAATGAGTTCTGCGTGTTTTGTTTGTACTCTCAATCGGCAGATTCAGATAGACGCATAAAAAACATCCTTATGAGAAATTGGCCTTTGACTTTGTCCTTTTTTCATGCTCATTTCACTTTGCAATGCGTATTCCCGTTGTAAATACGCATACTGAACCGTGTAATGATAATGAAAATCCAAAGCTGAAATATAGGAGGAACCTTATATGTTGATTGCAATTGACCATGGCAACTATGCCATCAAAACACCGCACCATTCCTTTGTTTCCGGTCTGTCCGAGCACACCGTCAAGCCGCCTATGTCGGATGAAATCCTGGAATACGACGGACGGTACTGGACAACCAGCGGAAAGCGTCTGAGTTACATGCGGGATAAAACGCAGGACGACCGTTATTTTGTTCTGACACTGTTCGCCATTGCAAAAGAGCTTGAGGATACCGGTCGGTACAGCCCCGTTGAACAGATTCAACTGGCAGTGGGCTTGCCGCCGGAGCATTACGGTGTACTCAAGGACAAATTCACCCGGTATTTCAAACGGGACGGCATTATCAAATTTGTTTATAAGGATAAGCCGTACAGCATTATGATCGATAAGGTCATGGTGTTCCCGCAGGCATATGCGGCCGTTGTTCCGAAAAGCAGCATGGTAGTCAATATGCTTCGGGTGTTCGTTGTCGACATCGGCGGCTACACGACGGATGTGCTACTCCTGAAAAACGGCAAGCCTGATCTGCAGTTCTGCCGTTCGCTTGAAACCGGTATTATCACCATGAACAACGAGATCATCCGAAAAGTCGGTGCGCTTCACGATATGCGCATCGAGGACGAGCATATCAGCGCAGTCCTTTCCGGACACGATACGATTTTGCCGGACGATGTTAAGCAAACGATCTGCGGCGCAACCAAGCTTCATGCCCAGGACATTCTCAATCAGCTGCGCGAGCTGCAGGTCGATCTGCGTTCCAATCCGGCGGTTTTCATAGGCGGCGGAAGTCTGCTTC
This sequence comes from Clostridiales bacterium, assembly GCA_004556455.1. Taxonomy (GTDB): domain Bacteria; phylum Bacillota; class Clostridia; order Saccharofermentanales; family DTU023; genus SFGY01. The sequence continues at coordinate 4,643 of SFGY01000013.1, forward strand.
TCCGGCCGTTTCTGGAGGCTTCTCCGCTGGTCGCAAAGGCGGACTTCGTGGAGTCTCCCAATGCCAATGCGCTTGGATACGAAATGCTCGGCAGAGTGCAGCTGTCCCATCGTCCTGCATAAAGGACGGTGTGATAGGCGGTGAGAAAAGACGGAAAATATAGATTTACGCTGCAGTTCGGCGCCGACAGCGAAGATCAGATTCGCGTCGGTGAGCTGCTGGAAAAACTGGGCAACAGAAAAAGCATGATCATTGTTTCGGCATTGAGTGATTATATCAATGCTCATCCGGAGCTACAGTCCGGTTATAGTAGAATAGAGGTTAAGGTTGCTCCTGCCTTCGACCGCAATCAAATGGAACGGTTGATACGGAGCATCGTTGAGGAGAAGTTATCTGAACTTCATACTATAGCGGATACTTCAATGAGTGGACCTTCCGAGGCTTTGGAAGAAGATATAACCAAAATGCTCGACAATTTGGACATGTTCAATTAAGCGCAAATGAGTCTGCTGGTACTACAGGCAGACTTATTTGCTTTAAGGGTGGGATAAAACAAAGGAAAAATCCGAATATCACACTTATGGTGCGAGTATACAATTTATGCGCTCTTCACTTTCGCCGCGGAGTCCACTAAAATATGTTTAAGGAGATATGTGCAGTGGACTACAAGACTTTAGGACAAAACATTCGGCGGCTCCGTGTTACACAGGGATTCCGGCAGGAGGATCTTGCTGAAAAGTGCGGATGCTCATCGAGCCACATTGGCCAGATCGAAAACGGTCGGGTAAAGCCGAGCCTTGATATGACAGTTCGTATTGCAAATGCTTTGAATGCGACTACGGATCAGTTATTGGCTCATGAGTTTTCCCACCCTGAAGAAATCTATCTGAAGGAGATTGCCGAACGAATTGAAAAATACCCAGTATCAAAACGGATACTGGCGTGTGAAGGGTTTAACACCTATTTGGATTCACTTGAAAAGTTCAGTAAATCATAGGGATAAGTGAGAGTGCATATGACGAGGAACAGACCCTAACAGAAGGAAGAAGCATAACTGTTTTAATATCAGTATACAAATAGCCGAGCCGTTGGCATCGGTTTTATATTCACGCATGAAGCGACTGTATCACACAGAAGTGTGGTATGGTCGTTTTTTATTATACCCTTTGGAAGGAGGTGAATCCGATGTTCTGATCGCTGTGATAATCATCGTAACGACCAACCACTATTTTATTCACAGCATGCCATCATGGCATGTTGCGTATATCGCTGAAAACCGTGCCGTGAAACGGTACGGCTTCTCCCTGCTGTGGTGGCATGCCCCAAGGAGGCATGAAAATGGACCACAGACAGGAATATCCCGAACGGGATGAGCTACGGGCAAAGTTTACGCGATGGCTTGAGACAGTAATTAAGCGTGCGAAAATTGATTACCTGCGAAAATACGAGAATCGTCCGGAAACCATATCCTACGAGGATATACCGGAGAAGGAGCTTATTGATCTGGCACAACGCGAATTATGGCCGAGCAGCACAAGAATGCAGACCCCGTATGATTTTGAAGAGGAACGGCTGACAAAGGCTTTTATGGAGCTGCCATTAAAGCGTCGGCAGGTAATGGAACTGCTGTTTCTGGCAGACCTGAGCGAAACAGAAACAGCCAAAAGGCTCAACTGCTCGTTGCAGTATGTTAGAAATCAAAGGTGCATTGCACTGAAAAAGCTACGCTCCCGTCTGATGGAAGGCGGTGATGATGAATGAACGCATCTGAGTTCAAAAAGGTTCTGCAAGGGGCCGTTTTGGGAAATCATCGGGATTTAGAGTCCATACTGGAATTGTATATGCCGATGATTGAGCATAATTCCTATTTGTATGGCCGCTTGGATGAGGATCTGAAGCAGTACATTCTCATACATATTGCGCTTAACATCTCAAAATTTAAGATTTGAGGCGAATGCCGGTTTCGGGATATCTGAAGCCGGCATTTTTTGAATTTTTTTGTCGGCGAGTGTATGGAACGAAAAAGCTGTCCGTATTTACTTGTGTAAGGCACCCCCGCGCTTACCTGTACCTTGAAAATTGAACAGCTTATCCTCTACATCCCCGAACCGGGAAGCGGCTATCCGTCTGTGTGGCGAGCAGAACCAGGAGCACTGATATACGGGTGGCTCCCGTATACCGCGACGATCCGGCCGGGCACAATGGTACTCCCGTAACTCGCGGCCCGGCCACAATGAAGGCGGGGAGATGAAATTTCTGTGGACCTGTTCGCTGCAGGCGGAGGCAATGAGCATTTTGTTTTTGAATATACCAAGCAAATTATGGCAAAAATACAAGTTGTAAAGACGAACACATGGAGGTGTAATGATTTATGGAACAGTCTGAAAAGAACTTATCTGAACTGGTGGATATCAGAGATGTCGTGATAGATAAAAGCCTGCCGCTGGAAGAGCGTGTGAGGTCTTATGTTGAACAGATCAAGGATCCGTATTGCTTTAAGGTCGGAGATGTCGTTGTCCGGGTATCATATGCAGACAAGGACAAATCACTTACCGACAGCTTCACTTCCATGATCGCGTCAATGTAATGGTAATAATTGCTATGCGGATTTTAAGTGTAACGGCTGGATTTTCTCGGTTGTCTGTGCTATAATCAAATACGGACAAAATCAGCGATAACTCCGGCTGTTTATTCGTACTCGAATAATACAGATAGGAGTGGCGCTATGAATAAGATTATAGATCAAACATTCAAGGTTGCCATCTATCTTCGTTTATCGAAGGAGGATGACGACCTTTCGTGCTCTTCGGGAGCCAAAAGAGAAAGCAACAGTATCAGCAACCAGAGAAAGCTGATATATGACTTTATGAAATTGCATCCGGAGCTCGAACTGTATGACGAGTACAAGGATGACGGAAAAAGCGGTTCCAACTTTGACCGTGCTGAATTTCAGCGAATGATGAAGGACATTGAGGCGGGAAAGGTCAATTGCGTAGTCGTAAAGGATCAGTCCCGTTTCGGCAGAGATTATATTGATGTGGGAAAATACAAAGAAAAGATTTTCCCCAAACTCGGCGTTCGGTTTATCACCATAAACGAGGGCTATGATTCGCTTTCGGCAACCTCCTCGGATGATCTTGCCTTTACGATCAACAGCTTCGTTTATGATTTTTATATCCGGGATATATCCACCAAGATCCGCACAAACCTTACGGCAAAAAAGCAAAACGGAGAGTATGCCGGAGCATTTGTGGCTTACGGATATGTCAAAGACAGCAATGATAAGAGTAAGTTGGTTGTTGATCAATTTGCCGCAGATGTTGTAAGGGACATTTTCCGGTGGAAAATCGAAGGGCTGAGCCCGCAGAATATCGCAGTACGTCTGAACGAACTTGGTATCCCCTCACCTGCAGAATATAAGAAACTGAGCGGAAGCAATTACAAAACAAGCTTTCAGACATCTTCAAAAGCCGTATGGAGCCATGTTTCCGTAAGGCGTATTCTGAAAAATGAAATCTATCTTGGTGTAATGATCCAAGGCAAACGAACTACGCCGAATTATAAGACCAAGACAGTGGTTACAAAAGCTGAAAGTGAGTGGCTTCGCGTGGAAGGTACACATGAGGCTATTATTTCCGTGCGTGATTTTGAGCTTGTTCAGGAGCTGCTGAGGGATGATACCCATTGCCGTGCGGGAGATGTAACAGTACCGGTATACGCCGGCCGCATTTATTGCGGCGACTGCGGTGCTACGGCTGTCAGAAAGACGGTATCCTACGCAGGCAAACGCTATGTATATTATGTCTGCAACGCCAATAAGCACGACAAAACGGTGTGCAGCAGGCATTCCATAAGAGAAGATATTTTGGGTCAGGTAATTTATCAGACGGTCCGGCACCAAATCGACCTGCTGCTGGATGTGGATAAGGCGCTCAGGCAATTTGAAAATCTGTCATGGGAAAAGCACAAACTGAAGCAGCTTGACGCAAGCATCGAAATACAGGAAGAAGTCGTTCGGAAAAACAACACGCTGCGCCTCGGAATTTATGAGGATCTGCGGGCAGGCTTGCTGGACAGGTCCGAATATGAGTCTCTGAAAAAAGAGCTTGCAGAAAGAATCGCCGAAGCAACTGCCGCCATCGAAAAGCTGAACAAAGAGAAACGGGAAATCCTCGACGGCGTTTCAAAGCAGCAGTCCTGGATTGAACAGTTCCGTCAGTATGAAAATGTGACCGAACTCACGCGGCCAATGGTCATTCATCTGATAGAACGCATCAATATTTTTGAGGACTCCAATATTGAGATCGTGTTCCGCCATCGGAATCAGATCGAGGAAATATTGCGGTTTATTTCAGAGCAAACCACAGATAAAAAAGTGTTGGCTATGCCGATAAGGGAGGTGGGATAGTGGCCAGAGTATCACGGAAAAACGGCGTTTCCGAAGGTCTTCCGAAAGGCCAAAGGCAGGCCGTGTTTAGTACCGCGCTTTATGTTCGTTTGTCTGTTGAGGACAACGGCAAGGCGGATGCGGATTCGATTGAAAATCAGGAACTGCTCCTGAGAAACTATCTTGCCGAGCGGCCGTATCTCGAGCTGAAAGAGGTATATGCCGATAACGGCTACACGGGTACCGATTTTGAGCGCCCCGCGTTTCATCGAATGATCGAGGATGTGCGGAAAGGACGGATCAATTGCATCCTTGTGAAGGACTTTTCCCGCCTTGGCAGAAACTATGTGGAGACCGGTGAATATCTGGAACGCATCTTTCCTTTCCTCGGCATACGCTTTATTTCCGTCAGCGACGATTATGACAGCAGCTCTGCCAATGCCGGCGAAAAGCTCGCCGCCACTCTTAAAAATCTGATCAATGATATGTACGCAAAGGACATATCCAAAAAGATCTGCTCGACAATGAAGAATAAGCGGCTGCGCGGTGATTACATCGGCAATTATGCTCCATACGGCTATCTGAAGGATGAAAATAATCGGAGCCGATTGGTGATCGATCATGAGATCGCTCCGATCGTAGTCGAGATCTTTGAACTCAGAGCGAAAGGGATCGGATTTGATACTATATGCCGTATTCTCAACGAAAAAGGCTATCCCTCCCCTGGGCGGCTACGCTATGAGCGCGGCATTATAACAAATAATAATAAGAAAGGGAGTGAACTGCCCTGGAATCGCCATGTTCTGAAAGACCTGCTTGTCAATGTGGTCTATATCGGGAATTTGGCGCAAGGACGCAGCTCGCAGTGCCTGTATAAGGGCGAAAAATACCATTGGACAAAAGAGGCGGACTGGGATGTGGTTGAAGGGACACACGAGCCGATTATCAGCATGGAGCTGTGGAATACGGTGCAGGAGATCAACAAAAAGGTCTCAAGCAATGCGACGAAATCCTTCGGACGCTATGCGCATCTGCCCAAGCGTCCCAATCCATACGGTTCGGTTTTGAGGTGTGCCGACTGCGGGCGTGTTATGAAATATGTTCGCAGTTATTCCCGCCCGAAAAAGGACGGCGTGGTCACAGACTACTATAATTATAAATGCCCGACAAACATCGAGCTTGGAGACACGGCATGCTCAAAAAAGAGCATCCGCGCCGATGACCTTGATAAAATCGTGTTGAGCGTTATACGAAAGCAGATGGACCTATTCCTTGACACACAAAAAACGCTGCTCGGCTTGATCGCTTTGGAGAAAGAAAAAGCAAAGCATAGTGTGCCGGCAAATCGTGTCAAAGAACTGCAGGATAAGCTGGACCAAAAGAAAAAGCTGTTTTCCCGGTTGTATATCGACTTCAAGGACGGCATACTGACGCAGCAGGAATATTTGCTTGCCAGAGATGTCTATCAAAAGGAAATCGCCGCATATGAAAGCGAATTGCAGGAGCTTCAGGCAATTAAGACAAAAACCAAGGTGACTGAAACAGGCGCCCGAAAATGGAATCGGCTCATTTCACGCTATTATAAGACGAAAACGGTAACCGAAGAAATGGTCGAGGCAATGGTTGATGAGATCCGAGTGAATACCGACGGCTCTTTGGATATTCGGTTTAAGTACATGCCTGAGTTTGAGGAAATGTTCAAGGAGTGCGAGCGAATCAGAAAGGAGGTTGCCTAAATGCCGAAAAAACAGCTTGCCGTGTATCTCAGGCTATCGCTTGAGGACACCGGCGCGAATGATGAGAGCAATAGTATTACGGCCCAGCGCGGCATCATCGCTCAGTTTATCCAAGGGCAGCCTGAGCTTGCTTCCATGAAGACGGTCGAGTTCGTCGATGACGGATATTCCGGGACGAATTTCGACCGTCCCGGTTTTAAGCGGATGATGGCGATGGTGCGCTCCGGTGATGTTTCCTGCATCGTCGTGAAAGACCTTTCCCGATTTGCGCGAAACTATATTGAAGCCGGCGATTACCTTGAGCACATCTTTCCATATCTCGGCATCCGGTTTATTGCGGTCAATAACCATTACGACAGCAATCAGTTTATCGGGACAACCGGCGGTATTGATGTTGCCTTCCGAAACTTTATGTATGAGATGTACAGCGTTGACATCTCAAAAAAGGTAAAAACATCACAGCACATGCTGATGAGAAGCGGCCGGTATGTCAGCCATTGCCCATATGGATACACAAAGATCAAAGGACAAAAGCACCATATGGTGCCGGATCCCGAAACTGCACCCGTTGTGCGAGATATTTTCCTGTGGGCTATTGAGGGAAAGAAATCCACGGAAATTGCCCGTATCCTGAACGAAAAGCATATTCCGACGCCGATGCAACACAAAAAGCTCTCACGGCAAGGGATTCGCAACGATGCAATGTGGAGTCATCAGGCGGTGATCCGAATCATACGGGATTATAAGTATACCGGAGCTATGGTGTCTTTCAAATGCGGAAATGAAACCATTCGGGCCAAAGTGCAAAAACGGTATGCGCCGGAGGATTATGTGATAAATGAGGGCATGCACGAACCCATCGTAACACACGATGAATACTACGCAGCGAATGATACTCTGCGGAAGGTGAAAAAGTACGATGTTGTCAGAACCGACCGCCGTGACCGTGTTTACTATTGCGGGCACTGCGGCCGCAGACTTCGCAAGACCTTTGGCTTGGACGAATATTATTCCTGCGCTACGCCGTTATATATAAGGGACGCTCCGTGTGCAGGCATTCATTGGAGCCGGACAAATATAGAGGATGTTGTTTTCACCACATACAAACGGCAGCTGCAAATTGTCAGCGAAGAATATTGCAGGACAGTAAATGAAAAGCAGCCAGATAAGCTTGCTCCTCTTCGGGCGCAGCAAAAATCCCTCCGCATTCAGCTCGGAGGGATCGGCGGTAAGGTTGCATCACTGTATGAGCAATTCCGTTCCGATGAAATATCCCGGAATGCTTTTCTCGAAAAGAAAGGCGCTCTTTCAGAGGATAGGGACAGACTCCAGACGGAGTTATCACGAATCGAGGATGAAATTGAAGGTCTGCTGCAAAAGCAGGAAGAAAGCAACACGGCAATGAATGCGATCAAAAATATCGCCGCTGCAGCAGATGAGCCGGACGATAAACTCCGGGAAAGAATGTACGACGATATAGACCGCGTCATTGTTTTTGACAACGAAAATCTGAAAATTGAATGGAAGTTTGATGTTGCCTTTCAACTTTCATGACCATGTAAAAGCCGGCTTTTCGCTGGCTTTTATGCTGTTTTTGTGTTATAATAACACAAGGGTTGTTTTTGCGGAAAGTCCGGAAACCCTTGATATATAAGGGTTTTTAAAAATTTTTGGATTCCACTTGACACAAGCAGACGATTTAGGTAGAGTCGTAACCAAGGGGTCAGTGCGCCCATTCGCACCTGAGAGGTGGAATAGACCCCATTATTTCGAGTCAGAGTCGCTGATATGATGCGGCTCATTTTTCGTTTTCGGCGGGCTTCTTGATATACTTGCCGTTCTTGATCCTCGCGTCCGCTGGCTTTTCTGCGTCCTCTGGAATCCCCCAGACCGTGCCAATGCGGATAGCACCGGGGACGCGCCCCTCGCCGCACAAAATCTGAATACGGCGAGTGGAGATACCCCAGCGTTCGGCGGTTTGCGCGATTGATAAATACTTCATGGGCGGTACTCCTGTTGCAGTTCATTTCTGCGTCTGCTTATAAAATCACAGTATAATTATAATCGTCAAAGCGAATAAAAGCAAGAGATTTCCCGAAAAGTTCAGGAAGTATTTTCAAATTCGACACGAAAGGGGTGTGGGGATTCCCCAACAACAAAATGAGCAGTTCGGACGCAGGGCTGAACCGCTCATTTTTCCGGTGTGTACGGACACCGGATGTGCTTGCTACTCTCTCAAATCTCATATCCGCAGATACACCGCGCTCCCGCTTTCGCAAAAGCAGGGGCGCATATTTTTTGAAAATTTCTCATTTCGATACCTGCGTTTTGACTTAAAAATGTCCGTTGTAAAGTGAAGGGCAACCAAGCGACAATTCCCTCGTTCTCAAAATTTTATTTTCGCCACTACCAAGTTTTTGAGAAAAAATGTCCGTTGTATTGTGAAAGGAGTGTTTTATCATGCCGGACCGCACGCGACCCATCCGCAAGGAAATCTGCCTGAACGAGCAGGAAGTAAATCTCATCCAGCACAAGATGCGCCAGCTGGGGACACACAATTTTGGAGTGTACGCCCGGAAGATGCTGATCGATGGCTACATCATCAAAGTCGATTACACCGAGCAGAAAAAGTTAGCTGCCGCCGTCAGCCGTGCCGCCACGAACATCAACCAGATTTGCCGCCGCATCAACAGCACCGGGCGCTGCTATGAAGACGATGTTGCCGAGCTGAAAGCACGGCAAGCCGAGATTTGGGAGCTACTGAAAGTGCGGCAGAGAGATGAGCTTTGACCACAACGGGATTTTCCATACGTGGGTTTTCCGTCACCGGTTTTTCAGACGGTGGAGAGGCTGACGCTCCGGAGCGTTCCGCAACCGGATTTCAGGACGACGGTTTTCGTGCCCTCCATCGGGGCTGAAATTCATCCTCTAACTAATAAGAAATAAATCAAGGCACAAGGGAATCAATCTATCAATCCAATCAATACACCTGATGGGATGGACGGGATAGGAGGTCAGATGAAAACTTTTTGCAAGCTCACGACGCAGAGCCCGGCGGCGTCCTATGTACCGCTTCCGAGGTTCCTTCTCCAAGACGAAGCCCTGCGGGACATCAGCAACGACGCCAAGGTGCTCTACGCGCTGCTGCTGGACAGAGCCAGCATTTCCCGGCAGAACGGCTACGTCGAGCCGGACGGCACGATTCGGCTGTACTTTACCTTGGAACAGGCGCAGACGAAGCTCCACCGTAGCCGCCAGAGCGCCACGCGAATCTTCCGGGAGCTGGAGTACAGCGGCTTGATCGTTCGGCGCAAGCAGGGTTTGGGCAAGCCCGCGCTTATTACGCTGAATTACCCAGCGGACGCAAAGTTGATTCAGCCAAGAGAGGATGGCGCAATATCGCACAAATAAAAGTCGAAAACAAGGTGTTTTCTGCCCCACAAGCGCTGAGAAAACACAGGGGAATATCTTTTCCCATAACGCCTCAGAAAAGCGTGTCTATGCGCCTACAGAAGCGATAAAGGAGGAAACAAGTGAACGCAGAAAAAGTCAATATCCAGACTGGTGTTGATGCAGCCGAAATTCCGGAATACGTCTTTGAATCGCTGGCACGGAGTCTGCTTCCGGTAATTCAGAAGTACTACGAAAGCGAAGGTGGCAAAAAGGCATTTGCCGAATGGAAAGCAAAGAAGGAGTTTTCAGACAGTACATCTACATAAAGAAACCGGGAGGATTGCCATGATCGGCAGTCCTCCCGGCTTTTCCATTACCAGTCTGCAACTTCTTCTATAAAAACAATAAATCCGAACCCATGACCAATCGGTACAAGGTTCGGATTATATTGTTTTGGTGGACCTGAAGGGATTCGAACCCTCGACCTCTCGGATGCGAACCGAACGCTCTCCCAGCTGAGCTACAAGCCCGTATGAACAGGGCGGGATGCCCCGCTCATCTATTATACACGTTTCGCGGCGGATTGCAAGCATTTTCTTCCGCCCAGCGGGATTTTTCTTCCGCCCAGCGGGATTTTTCTTCCGCCGGAGATCACGTCTTCCGGCCGGAGTCCCTGTCCATCTCCGCCTCGGCCCAGTCGGACAGACTCTCCAGCACCGGCAGCAGGCGCATGCAGCGCTCCGTGGCGCTGTACTCCACCCGCACCGGCACCTCCGGATACGCCTGCCGCCGCACCAGGCCGTCCCCCTCCAGCTCCCGCAGGGCCGCCGAGAGCACCGTGTTGCTGATGCCGTCCAGCTTGGCCCGCAGGGCGTTGTAGCGGATGGTCCCGGCGTTGGCCACGGAGCAGAGGATCTGCACCTTCCACTTGCCGCCGATGCGGCTCATGGCCCAGTGCAGGGGACATTTTTCCATACAGGGGCAGTCGTAATGGGACATGGTAAGCTCCTCCTGACCTGCTCATAATTTTCTGCGCTCTTGCTTTTTCCCGGGATTATGATACGATTATAGCAGATAAGAAAAAAGGAGTAAATAGCAAATGCGTATATATCTTCAGGGCCTCACCATGGGCCTGGCGTATGTGGCCCCCATCGGGCTGCAGAATCTGTTCGTCATCAACAGCGCCCTGGCCCAGCGGCGCAGCCGGGTGTATCTCACCGCCCTGATCGTCATCCTGTGGGACGTGTCCCTGGGGGTGTCCTGCTTCCTGGGGGCCGGGGCGCTGATGCAGGCCCTGCCCTGGCTGCAGAAGGTCATCCTGGGCATCGGCAGCCTCATCGTCATCTGGATCGGCATCGGCCTTCTGCGGTCCACGGCCTCCCTGGAGGGCGGCCGGGATGTCAACGTCCCCATCTGGAAGCTGATCTCATCCGCCTTTGTGGTCACCTGGACCAATCCCCAGGCCCTGATCGACGGCACCATGATGCTGGGAGCCTTCCGGGCCAGCCTGCCGGAGGGCGGCGACCTGCCGTTTATCTGCGGCTTTGGCAGCGCCTCCGCCCTGTGGTTTCTGACCCTGTCCACGGTGGTGTCCCTGCTGGGCAGCCGGTTCAACGAAAAGATCCTCAACGTCATCAACAAGGTCTGCGGCGGGGTCATCATCTTCTATGGCGCGAAGCTCCTCTGGAGCTTTGTGCAGCTTATGGGTTGGCTGTAAGCTGCCGCCGGGAGGAGGCGATGTACAGGGGGATGGCCGCCAGCTGGGCCGCCACGGACACGGCGATCATGGCCGGGATGCTGACGTCGTACAGCACCCCCAGCAGCCAGCTGCCCAAAAACCAGAACACGCCGAAGGCGCACTCGAACACACCGTAGCCCGTGGCCCGGCTGGCCTTGGGCACCATGGAGCTGACCGCCGCCTTCAGGATGGACTCCTGGGCGCCCATGCCCACGCCCCACAGGGCGATGCCCACCAGCAGGGAGGCCACCGAGTGCCCGGCGAACACGAAGATGGCGAAGGGCGCCGACAGCACCGTGCTCCACACCAGGGTCCGGACCCCCTTCTTGTCATACAACAGCCCGAAGAACAGGGCCGCCACCGCGTCCACCAGCATGGCCCCGGCATACAGCAGGGGCAGCGTTCCGCTGGAGATCAGACTTCCCGTTTCCCGCAGGCCCGCCGCCACACCGGTGAAGGTCCGGGAGACATGCATGATGATGATGGAATAGTCGATGAAGCCGAAGGCAAACAGGCTGATGCCGGCGATATACAGGATGAACTCCTTCTTCATGTGGAAGGGGACGTACTCCTTGGGCTCCGGCTCGAAGTGCTCCGGGTTGGGGAATTTCCGCCGGGTCATCAGCAGCAGGATCAGCGTGATGGCACCGGGGATGGCCAGCACCGCAAAGCATGTGGCATACACCTGGAAGGTGGTGCCGCCGGTTTTCAGCAGCATCACCACATACAGCAGCACCGGTCCCAGGAACGCGCCGATCTGGTCCAGCACCTCCTGGATGCCGAAGCTCTTGCCCACCCCCTCCTGGGAGGCGGCAAAGGACATGATGGTGTCCTTGGCGGGCTTTTTGATGGCCTTGCCCATGCGCTGGATCACCAGCAGGGCACAGGCCCAGATCCAGCCGTGTTCTCCCACCAGGGCCAGGGCCGGAACCGCCAGAACGTCCAGCACATACCCGGCGATGGTCATGGGCCAGTAGTGCTTGCTCTTATCCGTCAGCTTGCCGAACACATACCGCATGGAGTAGCCCACCAGCTCCCCCAGGCCGGAGATGAACCCGATGGTTCCGGCGGAGGCCCCCAGCAGGGCCAGATACGCTCCCCGGATGCTGGACGCGCCCTCGTGGGTCATGTCCGAAAACAGGCTGACGATGCCGAACAGCACGATGAAGGCCATGGCCTGGGACATTTTCTTACCGCGCATAATGGTTTCCTCCCTGCCGGCTGCTTTTCTCACAGCCCATGATACCCCAGACTCCCGGTTTGTCAAGGGCCTGCGGAAAAAAAGGAGCCGCCCTGCAAGCAGGGCGGCCCAAGCGGGTGGGATATTGGAAAGCTTCCGATGCTTATGATACGCCGTTTTGGCCGCCGTGTAAATAGGAACCTTTGTCATATGCTGTCGAATGACCAGAAAATCTTAAATTTTTGTGAATAACTGCCAAAAATGCACGGGGCTACTTTTCAAGCGCCCAGCAATATGTTATAATACGTCCAAGGATAAAGGGAACCATCTCCCCGACCCTTGCCCCGAAAGGGATACCTGCGAAAGGAGCAACCAACTATGAAGTTCACATTTACCTGCAAGAAGATCGCCCTGAACGACTCCATCAAGGAATATGCCGAAAAGAAGATCAGCAAGCTGGATCGGTATTTCCCGGAGGAAGCGGACGCATTTGTGACCTTCGCCGTGGAGAAAAAGAACCGCTGCGTGGTGGAGCTGACCATCCGCACTGCCAACGGCACCCTGTTCCGCGCCCAGGAGGAGGACCCCGACGGCGACATGCGGGGCGCCATCAACGAGGCCGTGGCCTTTATCGAGCGCCGCATCCGCAAGAACAAGACCCGTCTGGCCCGGAATCTGCGGCCCGACGCCCTGACCTCCAATATCCCCGCCGAGTTCGACGTGGTGGAGGAGCCGGAGTTCGACGTGGTGCGCACCAAGCGCTTCGCCGTGAAGCCCATGACCACCGAGGAGGCCATTCTCCAGATGAACCTGCTGGACCACACCTTCTATGTGTTCCGCAACATGGACACCTCCGCCGTGTGCGTGGTGTACCGCCGCAACAACGGCGGCTACGGCCTCATCGAGACCCAGGACTGATTCTCATATAACCTCCCCGGGGCGGACGAAAGTCCGCCCCCGGTTTTTTGACAAATAAATCCCCCTCCCGTCGGGAGGGGGATTTGCGATTATGCCCGGTTGTTGAGCTTTCCCAGATAGCGGTAGATGCTGGCCTCGGAGCTGTGCAGCTCCTTGGCCACATAGCTGACGGAGCCCTTCAGCAGGAACACGCCCTTGCGGTTCAGGGCCGCCATGATCTCCATCTTCTCGTCCTGGGTCAGCCGCTCCACCGGCACGGGATAGCCGGACACCACCTCGGACACGATGCTGGCGGTGGCCCCGGCGATGGAGGTGGGATAGGTCTTTTCCGGCGGCTCGGCGGTGGGGTCGGTGTCGTCCTCCACGATCAGGCGGGTGCCGCTCTGCACCCCCGGCGTCAGCATATTGCTGCACAGGTCCATGACCCGGGCCGACAGCTCCTGATAGCGGCTGCTGTCGAAGTTGATGCACAGCAGGCCCGCCAGCTCGTTGTGGGGCCCCTTGATGAACAGGGAGTTGGAGCACATCTTCTTGCCGGTGATGGCGGTGGACTCGAACCGCAGCACATAGTCCTGGGTCTCGTACAGGTGGCTGGTGAGATACTCCAGCATTTTGTTGCTCAGGGGGGAGCCCAGGTGGCGGCCGGTCAGCTCGCCGTTGGCAATGGCGATGATCTCGTTGGAATCGTCCTTCAGCTCGTGAAGGGCCACCTCATAGTCCGGGCCCAGAATGTGGCCCAGGAAGTCCACCAATACGGTGTATTGCCGTCTCATTTCCCTGTCCATTGACAAGCCTCCTTGCTTTATTCCTTGGGGGTCTCGGCTTCTTTGGCCGCTTCCTTGGCGGCCTCCTTGGCCTCCTTGGCTTCCTTGGCCGCCTTCTTGGCCTCGGCGGCCTTCTTGGCCTTGCGCTCCTGAACGGCGGCCTTGCGCTCCTCCTCCAGCTGGCGGCGCTGGGCGTCGATCTTGGCATTTTCGGCGGCCTTGGCGTCCAGCTTGGCGTTTTCTTCCTCCTCCAGCACCCGATAGGCCACCTTGCCCACCAGGGTCTTGGGCAGTTCCTCCCGGAACTCGATGTCCGAGGGCATGGCATACTTGGCGATGTGCTTGCGGCAGTAGTCCATCAGCTCCTGCTTGCAGGCCTCCGTGGGCACATAGCCGGGCTTGAGCACCACGAATGCCTTGACCCGCTGCATCTTGATGGGGTCCTTGACGCCAATGACGCAGCTCAGGTGGACGTACTCGTGGCCGTCCAGGATGTTCTCCAGCTGGGAGGGATACACGTTGTAGCCGTTGGTAACGATCATGCGCTTGATGCGCTGGCGGAAGTAGATGAAGCCCTCCTCGTCCATCATGCCCAGGTCGCCGGTATGGACCCAGGTCAGGCCATCGGCGTGGGTCTGCTTGGTCTGGGCCGTCTCCTCGGGATGGTTGACATACTCCAGCATCATGGTGGGGCCGGTCAGGCAGATCTCGCCCTCCTCGCCGTAGGGGACCTCCTCCTGGGTGCCGGGCTTGACAATCTTATAATAGGTATCCGGGAAGGGGATGCCGATGGAGCCCTCCTTCTGCTTGTGGATGGGGGTCAGGCAGCTGGCGGTGACGCACTCGGTGGTGCCGTAGCCCTCCCGGACGGTGATGGATGCGCCGTGCTCCTTCAGGAAGGCATCGAACCGCTTCTTCAGCTCCACGGACAGGCTGTCGCCGCCGGAGAACACGCCCAGCAGGCAACTCAGGTCGGCCCCCTCGATCTCCTTCACCCGCAACAGGGCCTCGAACAGGGAGGGAACGCCGGCGATGAGATTGGGCTGGTGCTTCTTGATCAGCTCGGCATAGCTCTGGGGCGTGAAGCGGGGGATCAGGATGCAGTGGCCGCCGTTGGCCACCATGGAATGGATGGACACGCCCAGGCCGAAGCCGTGGAACATGGGCATAATGGCCAGCATCTTGTGGCCGGGCCGGAAGAAGGGGTTGGTGGCGATGATCTGGGCGGCCAGGGCGTTGAAGTTGCGGTTGGACAGCAGGATGCCCTTGGTCACGCCGGTGGTGCCGCCGGAATACAGGATGGCGGCGGGGTCCTCGGCCTTGCGGCGGACCTGATAGATCTCCACATATTCGCCCCGGCGCAGGAACTCCTTCCAGGACAGAACGCCTGCCCGGCCGGCGGGGATCTTGGGATTCCTGCGGCCCTCGGTGAGCTTATAGCCCACCTTCAGCAGGGGCTTGAGCTCGTCGGCCACGGAGGTGACGATCAGGCACGGCAGGTCCACGGCCTTGCGGACGCTTTCAAACTTGGGATAAAACTGGTCCAGGGTGATGGCCGCCACGGAGCCGGAATCCCGCAGATAGAAGGCGATCTCGCTTTCGGCGGACAGGGGGTGCACCATGTTGGCGATGGCGCCCACCATATTCACGGCGTAGAACATGCACAGGGTCTGGGGCGCGTTGGGCATGCAGATGGTGACCTTGTCGCCCTCCCGGATGCCGATGGCCTTCAGGCTCTTGGCGCAGGCGTTGATCTTCTTCCACATTTCGGCATAGGTGGTGCACTTGCCCATGAACTCATAGGCGATGTAGTCGGGATAGCGGCGCACCATCTCCTCCACTCGGCCGCACATGGACAGGGTGGAATAATTCAGGGTAGCGGGCACCTCGGGGTCCTTGCTCTTGAGCCAGGGGGCTTTGACCTGAGCGGCTTTACTCATAAGATACTTCCTCCTTCAAGGGCTTCTCCAGCTCCTCCGGGTGCTCCAGCAGATACTTCAGCAGCCGGATGGACTTGGAGTAATAATAACCGTCGGCCAGGCGCTCGTCGATGGTCAGACCCAGATCCAGGGTCTCCCGCATGGCCACATTGCCGTCGGCGTCATAAAAGGGACTCAGCTTCTTTTCACCGATGATGCAGAACACGGAGCAGGTGCCCCAGTTGGTCAGGTGGTGATAGCCGCACTTGAGCTTGATGGAGCCCAGGTTGGACAGCACCACGGAGCTGTAGTAGGGGTCGTTGCAGGTCATGCTGTCGGGGACCCAGCCGTGCTTGTCCAGCCACATGATGAACCGCACCGCCGCCTTGCCCAGCCACCGGGGCAGCTTGTTGAGGATGTCCATCTCGCCGGTGGTGCTGTCCACCTTGTCGGAGCGGCACTCCGTCACCTGCTGGCGGATGTATTCATGCACCGTGTCGATGGTGTCGTCGCCGGTGGTGTGCAGCATGGCCAGGGCCTCGGCCCCCTTGTCGGAAAACTGCTTTTTCACCACGAAGGACGCCGTCACTTCGTTGCGCTGGAAGAAGTTGCCATTGACGATGAAGCGGTTCATCTTGGGCCGCAGGGTGATGGTTTTCACCAGTGCCGTCAGCACCAGGTGGAAATAGGTATAGGGAAAGTCCTTCTCCGTCTCATTGCGGCGGGCCATATACTCCTTCACCGGGGTCAGGTCGATGCGCTCGGAGATGTATGCCTCGTTGTCGCAGCGGTTGGGATAGATAATGCCGGTGATGAAGTGCAGAGAATCCAGCTCCCGCAGCAGCCGGCCGTCCCGGCGGTCGCCCCGCCGTCTTTTCTGTGTTTCCATTGGTTTCTCCTGTTTTTTTATTCGCATTTTTACAAGCAAAAGTAATATCTCATATTAGATTATAAGATTCTCTTATTATAACAGATTCTTTGCGGCATTTCTACCCTTTTCTGTCATTTTTCTTCGTTAAAATCCCCAAATCGACGGAGGATTTACCGCAGCAGTCCGCTGGAGGCCATGGAAACAAAATCTCCGTCGGCCACGATGATGTGGTCGATGAGCCGGATATCCAGCCGCTTCAGGGCGTCCCGGACCTGGACGGTGGCCTGAACATCCGCCTGGGAGGGCAGGGCCACGCCGCTGGGGTGGTTGTGGGCCAGGAACACGCCGCTGGCCCCGGACAGCAGGGCGTTTTCCACCGCCTGCCGCAGGCTCAGCACCGTCATGTCCGCCTGCCCCTGGGACAGCATCCGGCAGGACAGGACCTTTCCCTTGCCGTCCACGCACAGCTGATACAGCTGCTCCGTCCGCTGCCCGTCCAGCAGCCGCAGGAAATAGGCCCCGGCCTGGTCCACGGAGGCCACGATCTTCTCCTCCCGGCCCGGCCGCCTGGCCCGGTCCCCCATGGCACCTATCAGCCGCAGCAGCACCGCCGCGTTCTGCCCCACGCCCTCCACCTGCTCCAGCTCCTGCTCCGGGGCGGTCAGCACCCGGTCCAGAGAGCCGAACTGCTCCAGCAGCCGGTGGGCGGTCTCGTTGGTGTCCCGGCGGGGGATGGCGTAAAACAGGGCCAGCTCCAGCAGCTCATGGTCGGCCATGCTCTGGGGTCCGTGGGATAAAAACTGCTGGCGCTTGCGCTGGCGGTGCCCGTCGTGCAGACCCATTTTTTGTCCCCCCATTTCCCGGCTTTGTCCCGATAATATCCCGCATTGTATCACATTTTCCCGGATTTTACAAGTACGGCTCCGCCGCCCTTTACGGAGAGAAAAATTTGTGCTACAATAAAAAATACTATTACCAAAAGGAGCGTATTATCCCATGACCACCGCAGAATGCATCCGGCAGCGGGTCAGCTGCCGCCGTTTTCAGGAAACCCCCATCCCCCGGGAGGACATCCGCCGGGTGGTGGACCTGGCCCGGTTTTCTCCCAGCTGGAAGAACACCCAGCCTGTGCGATATATCGTTATTGACGACCCGGTGCTGAAGGAGCGGATGGCCCGGGAGTGCATCCCCGGCCAGGGCTTCAACACCAAGACCATCAACCGGGCCGCCGCCCTGGCGGTGATCGCCTATGTGCCGGGGCTGTCCGGCCAGGGGGACGCCCCGCTGACGGAGAGCCAGGCCGCCGGGTGGGAGATGTTCGACGCCGGGATCGCCGCCCAGACCTTCTGTCTGGCAGCCCGGGACCTGGGCATCGGCACTTGCATCCTGGGCATATTCGACGCCGACGCCGCCGGGCGTCTGCTGGAGCTGGAGGGCCTGCGCCCCGCCTGCCTCATTGCCATGGGCTATCCCGAGCAGTGGAAAAACGGCCCTGGCCGCAAGGAGACGGAGGAGTTGCTGTCCTTCCGATAAATCAATCATTTGATAAGGAGCGATAAAGATGGACCACGAACCATTTCAGCAAGAACCCCAGAATCCCCAGGACCCCCAGGACCCCCAGGTCGTGGTCTTTTCCCCGGAGCTTCTGAAGCTGGCGGACCGCCGGCGTCAGGCCCTGGAGGACATCCGCCAGGCGGCGGAGGACGGCGACGCCAACGCCGTGGTGCAGATGGGCATGAACTGCCTGTATGGCATCGGCGGCGAGGCCAAGGACCCGGGAAAGGCCTTCCGGTGGTTTTCCCAGACGGCTCCGGACGACCCGGCGGGCCTTTACTGGCTGGGTGTCTGCTACGACAACGGCTTCGGCGTGGAGCAGGACGAGGACCGGGCCTGCCGCCTGTATCAGGAATCCGCCCAGCAGGACTATGCCCCGGCTCTGTGCAACCTGGGCGTGTGCTATGAAAGCGGCCAGGGGGTGGAAAAGGACCTGAAAAAGGCCGTGGAGCTGTACCGCCGGGCGGCGGAGGGGGGCTATCCCATGGGCCGGTGCAACCTGGGCGTGATGTATCATTCCGGCCTTGGCGTGGAGAAGGACCCGAAAAAAGCCGCCTACTGCTTCGCCCAGGCGGCGGAGCAGCGGCTGCCCCGGGCCCAGTATCTGCTGGGGCTGTGCTGCGAGTTCGGCGACGGGGTGGAGAAGGACGTGTCCCGGGCCCTGGCCCTGTACCGGGAGGCCGCCGGGGCCGGATATCCCGACGCCCAGTGCGCCCTGGGGGTGCTGTATCACCAGGGCAAGGGCGTGGAGCAGGATGACCGGGAGGCCGCCCGTCTGTTCCGCCAGGCGGCGGAGGGAGGCTATTCCCGGGCCTGGCATTACCTGGGCCAGAGCTATGACCGCGGTCTCGGCGTGGAGAAGGACGTTCAGGAGGCCTTCCGCTGCTTCCTGGCTGCCGCCCAGGGGGACTATACCGAGGCCATCTGCCAGACGGGCATGTGCTATTACTTCGGCCACGGCACGGAGCGGGACTATGACCGGGCGGCGGAATATTTCCGCCGGGGGGCGGAGCGTGGGCATCCCCGGTCCATGACCCGGCTGGGGGTGTGCTGCGAAACCGGACACGGCGTGGAGCGGGACGTCCAGCGGGCCGAGAGCCTCTATCGCCGGGCCATGGATCTGGGCGATCCGGAGGGAGATTATCACCTGGCGGCGCTGCTGCGGCGGGACAAGAACCCGGAGAACCGCCGGAAGGCGGCCCTTCTGCTGCAAAAGCCCGCCGCCGTGGGGCTGGCTGCGGCCCAGTATCTGCTGGGGGTGTGCTACGAAACCGGCGACGGGGTGGAGAAAAAGCCCCGGTACGCCGCGTACATGTATCACCGGGCCGCCCAGCAGGGGCACCCGGA
>SFGY01000096.1 GCA_004556455.1 Clostridiales bacterium
GTCGATGTGGACTCTTGGGGGAGATAAGCCTGTTATCCCCGAGGTAGCTTTTATCCGTTGAGCGACGGCAATTCCACTCTCATACCGCCGGATCACTAATCCCGACTTTCGTCCCTGCTCGAGGTGTCCCTCTCGCAGTCAAGCTCCCTTATGCATTTGCACTCTAATGAATGATTTCCGACCATTCTGAGGAAACCTTTGGGCGCCTCCGTTACTCTTTCGGAGGCGACCGCCCCAGTCAAACTGCCCACCTGGTACTGTCCCCGAGCCGGTTCACGGCCTCGGGTTAGAACCCTAGTATTGGAAGGGTGGTATCCCAACAGTGACTCTGCGTCAACTGGCGTCAACGCTTCTCAGTCTCCCACCTATCCTGTACATCCAATACCAAAATCCAATGCCAAGTTGCAGTAAAGCTCTACGGGGTCTTTCCGTCCTATCGCGGGTAATGAGCATCTTCACTCATACTACAATTTCGCCGGGTACATTGTTGAGACAGTGCCCAAGTCGTTACGCCATTCGTGCGGGTCGGAACTTACCCGACAAGGAATTTCGCTACCTTAGGACCGTTATAGTTACGGCCGCCACCTTCCAGCACTGGGCAGGCGTCAGCCCGTATACTTCATCTCTCGATTTCGCACAGACCTGTGTTTTTGCTAAACAGTCGCTTGGGCCTATTCACTGCGACCTATTTTACTAGGCACTCCTTATCCCGAAGTTACGGAGTCATTTTGCCGAGTTCCTTAACAATGCTTCTCCCGATCGTCTTAGGATTCTCTCCTCGCCTACCTGTGTCGGTTTGCGGTACGGGTACCTACCATTCTCCTTAGCAGCTTTTCTTGCCAGTGTGGATTCACAGACTTCCATACTTATTTTCTGTCCCCATCACACCTCAGGCTTCGCGGAAACCGTACTTCACTAATTTCCACCCTCAGTGCTTAGACGGGCTCTACCATCAGCCCGCTCCTGCTATCCTCCTGTGTCACTGCGTCAGTCAAACGAATGGTCGGTAGTACAGGAATATCAACCTGTTGTCCATCGCCTACGACGATACTGTCCTCGGCTTAGGTCCCGACTTACCCTGGGCGGACGAGCCTTCCCCAGGAAACCTTAGGCTTTCGACGGTGAGGATTCTCACCTCACTCTCGCTACTTATGCCAGCATTCTCTCTCGTATTAAGTCCACCACTCCTCCCGGTATGGCTTCAATCCTAATACGATGCTCCTCTACCGCGCATCTTACGATGCACCCATAACTTCGGTGGTAAGTTTTAGCCCCGGACATTTTCGGCGCACAATCACTCGACTAGTGAGCTGTTACGCACTCTTTAAATGAGTGGCTGCTTCTGAGCCAACATCCTAGTTGTCTCTGCAATTCCACATCCTTTTCCACTTAACTTACACTTTGGGACCTTAGTTGATGATCTGGGCTCTTTCCCTTTTGACAATGAAACTTATCTCACACTGTCTGACTCCCGAGTAGGTAATATATGGTATTCGGAGTTTGATAAGATTCGGTAAGCCGTGAAGCCCCCTAGTCCATTCAGTGCTCTACCCCCATATATCTTCACTCGAGGCTAGCCCTAAAGCTATTTCGAGGAGAACCAGCTATCTCCGAGCTCGATTGGAATTTCTCCGCTACCCACAAGTCATCCCCGCATTTTTCAACATACGTGTGGTTCGGTCCTCCACGGTGTTTTACCACCGCTTCAACCTGCTCATGGGTAGGTCGCCCGGTTTCGGGTCTACAGCATGCAACTTATTCGCCCTATTAAGACTCGGTCTCCCTTCGGCTCCGTGACTCCAGTCACTTAACCTTGCTGCATACCGTAACTCGCTGGCCCGTTCTACAAAAAGTACGTGGTCACACTTTCCAATAGTGCTCCCACTGCTTGTAAGCACAAGGTTTCAGGTTCTCTTTCACTCCCCTCCCGGGGTGCTTTTCACCTTTCCCTCACGGTACTATTTCTCTATCGGTCATCAAGGAATATTTAGGCTTGGAAGGTGGTCCTCCCGGCTTCCCACGGGGTTTCACGTGTCCCGTGGTACTCTGGTGCCCATCTCGCTGACTCGTATTTCGCTTACGGGGCTTTTACCCTCTTTGGCTGCACTTTCCAATGCTATTCAGCTATATTCGTCAGATCGATTCTATGGGTCCGCAACCCCGGATGTCCGAAGACTTCCGGTTTGGCCTCTTCCCATTTCGCTCGCCGCTACTTTGGGAATCACTTTTGTTTTCCTTTCCTCCGGCTACTTAGATGTTTCAGTTCACCGGGTTCCCTCCATATACCTATGAATTCAGTATATGGTAACATCCTATTACAGATGCTGAGTTCCCTCATTCGGATATCTGCGGATCAATGTTTGCTTGCAACTCCCCGCAGCTTTTCGCAGCTTGACACGTCCTTCTTCGGTTCTTGATGCCAAGGCATTCACCCTGTGCTCTTCATAGCTTGATCTTTTCGTCTACTTTTCTTTTTCCCTAAGACTTTCGCAAAATTATATCTTACCCTTTTTTCATCTTTGCAGATTAGTTTTTAGATATCTTTTCGCTCTACTCTTTCGTTTCTACTATTCAGTTTTCAATGTGCTTTGAGGCTATGCCTCAATCCCCTCATGCGCTCGCCATGCTCACACATGGTGCTTTCTGTCTTTCCTATGCTGCCGCTTTGGGGCTCCCTTTCTTAGTTTTCAGGGATCGCGCCCCGCAACCTTTCGGTTGCTTTGGTGGGCTCAAGTGGACTCGAACCACCGACCTCACGCTTATCAGGCGTGTGCTCTAACCTGCTGAGCTATGAGCCCATTTTCAGTTAGCTGCTCCGGTGTCTCCCGCTTTCCCCCACTTGGTGGAGATGAGCGGAATCGAACCGCTGACCCCCTGCTTGCAAGGCAGGTGCTCTCCCAGCTGAGCTACACCCCCATTTTAAATCACATACATCTCTGTATGTGCTCTAAAAGGCTTACTATGCAGTTTGCTGTTTCAAATCATACAGTACCGAAAAGAAAATACCTTACTCGCGCTTTCCTAAATCTTCTCTTTTCTACACCCTAGAAAGGAGGTGATCCAGCCGCACCTTCCGATACGGCTACCTTGTTACGACTTCACCCCAGTCATTGATCTCACCTTCGACAGCTCTCTCCTTACGGTTAAGCCACTGGCTTCGGGTGCTCCCAACTTCCGTGGTGTGACGGGCGGTGTGTACAAGGCCCGGGAACGCATTCACCGCGACATGCTGATTCGCGATTACTAGCAACTCCGACTTCATGTGGGCGGGTTGCAGCCCACAATCCGAACTGGGACCGGCTTTTTGAGATTCGCTTCCCCTTACGGGTTCGCTGCCCTTTGTACCGGCCATT
>SFGY01000097.1 GCA_004556455.1 Clostridiales bacterium
ATCGGAGCGCGGGGAAATCTCCCTGTGCGGAGATAAGCCCTCGGCAGAGCGCACACGCCCGCAAGGGTGTATAAGTGCGCCCTTAGTTCCTAAGGGATTATCAGCTTGTCGTTTCCTCGGCTCGTTTTTTCAAAAACTCCTGTGCTGGCTCGCTCGTCAGGGCAAGCCGGAAAAAGGTCTGCGCATCCTCGTCCGGCATGGCAATAAGCTCCGGCACAAGGCTTTCCATGAAGCCGCCGCGCTTGCAAAGCCTGTGGTTTCTCGCCTTGCGTTCCTCGACGGATAGCTTCTGCTTGATGATTTTCTCCCGGTTCTCAAGCTGCCGGATTTTCTTCTTTCCGTCCTCAATCTCGGCTTGCAGTTCTTCGCGGGTTTTCTCTCTTGGCTTTGTCATAGTTGGTCGCTCCTTTCTGCTCATGGCTAAAAGAAAAGAGCAGCCGTTTTCTGTACGAAAATAGCTGCCCTCAATAGGTGGTTTACAATTTCAGAATGTCAGTATCTTAACTTACATCCAGTATATTTTTGCTCCAGAAATTTGAATTTTTGAATCCGTCGGAAGTCTTAACAAGTGTACAATATTCAGATAGTCAACATACCCAGTCCCCACATGAACAAGACTGAAAACACAGAGAACAGTGCTTGCAAAAGCATAAGTGCGTGGAACAATCATATATGCAATTAGCGGAACAACACCTAAAATTAGCGATGGAAGCATATTAACCACGATAAACCTATTTCTTGTCATCGGTGATGTACATGTCGTTCCAAGTCCCTGCGTCGTGTAGAACATAATGACTTCACTACCCGCTGGAAAACTTACGGCATGGATGAGTTCATGAACCGGGAAGAAAAGTAACGCAATCACAAGACCTATCATCCAATCAACTCTTGAAAATGCGACCCCTCCAAGATAAGTTTTTTTGATATAAACACAACAAGCAAACAAAAGAAAAATCGGAATAAGTATGATTGCAGACTTGCTTGTTACTTCCGGCAGTTCTTTTGCACCAGTTCCGACATCAACAGTAGGAAGATTATTGCCGTTATACTTTCCAATCCATTTAATCTTCATTGTCATTCTCCTCACTTAACGGAACGAAGTGACGAAGTATTCTCGGTCTGGCAGTTTTCTTCTGCTTACCGGGAATGAAGCTCCGCAGGACGTGCGATACTCCCGATAGGAGAGTATGGACGTGCGTCCTTTAGTTCCTAAAGGGAGTTTAAAATTCCTGACAGCATATTACCACTTGCCCTTTTTCAGCCTTCCGCCAATCAGAATACCGGCAAAGAGGACAACAGCAGTCAATGCGGAAATCCAGATTGGCGAAAGCACCCATATCCAGTGCCACTTAATCACGCCTGACAGCTTCAGAACAATGAATACAATCGTCAGGATGGATACGATGCCAAGCCCGCCTTGCTTTGCTTTTGTGTTCATAACAGTCCTCCTGAGAATGAAGTTTGACGTTCTTTAACTCCAACAATCACCTAACTTGACAGCCGCCCCACTCCACTGCCGTGAAGCCGGTGCGCACCGGGGCGGTGAGGTTCTGCGTAGAAATATCCACGGCACTCTCAAGCGGCATCCACGCCATAAATACCCGCAGCAATGTATCGGGTGCTGGCTCAATGGATAGCTGCGCCGCTTGTGTATAGCTGTCAGACTGAAATGCAATGAGATTGTAAGGATTCCCTTTCATCAACGGCAGCCAGTAAACGATAAACTCATTTGCTTCCTTCCGGGTAAGTCCCAACTGGTTCAAGGCGTTCTCCAGAAAAACGGCGGTGTCGCTTCCGGCTATGCAGAAGCCCTCGGAAAAATCATAAGCAACGCTGTTTACGCCCTCCCAATAAAGATAGTTGTACGTTTGCCCGTCGGCATCTGTCAATGTGCCGTCGGGACTGGCGCAAACCTTCCAGCCGTCATTGTAGGCAGGATATGTGCAGGTCAGTTCTCCGGCATAGTTCAATTTCACAGTGACCGCAGTTTTCTTCTCCGGGTAGAGATAAATGACAGGCTTTGCGTCGTATTGCTCAGCATCGTAGTTCGCGGCAGCGTCCATAGCGGGCAACACCCAGACCGTATAACGCCCCCAATAAACCTCAGACGAGGCTACTTCATTTCGGCTCCCATCAGTAAACAGATAGCTGCTCCCAGCTTGTTCGACAAATTCCATCCCTGTTTTTTCCTGATAATACTCAAGCAGCTCCGGGCATTCGCCACGCATGGAGATATAGACGCCCTTTGCTTCATCCACCGCTACATAGGGATTCTTTTCAGAAATCCGTGCAGCCGCTGTAAGATAAGGAATGGGATTGCCGCGCTGAAAAATTACAGCCCGGTTCAAATAAACAACAGATGCCGCAAGCACTACAAAAGCTACGAGGAGCGCAATCCATAACTTCTTTTTCTTCATACTGTTCACCTCCAAGAATCAGGTCGGTTTCTTTTGCTTTGTCGGCGGGCAGAAGGATTGTTCAAATCACTTATAACTCTCCAATATGATTATACCATGCAAAGCACGAACTTTTCAATTCCTGTCTCCATACAAATGTGCAACTTTTCTATGAACGCCGCTCTTTTTCGCCGCCACGCTTGCTGCCCTGCGGCGTTCCTCGCTGTATGGGGCGGTCAGACGGAAAGAGAAACGCCCCTTGCGGATTTCAAACTCCATGCAGCCCGTGTCCGGGTCTGTGTCGGTCTGGCGGCACTCGCCGGGGTAAGCTGCGGCGTAGGCGGTCAGCCTGTTCTTGAGGTCGGTGTTGTGGGTACGGATATGGATAATCGGGTTTGTCTCATCAAACCAAATATCGGTGGTCTTTTCCTGCTTCGTAAGCCCTGTTCTCATAAACTCTCCTTTCTGCGCCCCTGTTACGCAATAGGGGCATTTTT
>SFGY01000098.1 GCA_004556455.1 Clostridiales bacterium
ACACCGCCTCACGGAGACGGTGTGACCGCTTGATTTATGCGTTGTGCTCTATGCCCTCAGGCACAGCTCAGTTCTGCTGTTCCTTGATGGCAGCCTGTGTCGCCCTTATGTACGGCAGGGGAACATTCCCCTGCTATGCTGATCGTGGCTGTGCTTTTTCTTTTTCCTCCCACCGTGCAATGCAGCGGATCGTCGGGATTGCCATTGAAGCGGAGATACCAATCAAAGCCGTCCTTTGAAGCAACAATTTTAACAACAAAGGCTTCAATTACACTTTCCGAAATATCCTTGTCATCCCAATTGGTGTACTGCTCCAACGCATATTGCAGAACGGTCAGCTTTTCAGCATAGTCCTCAATTTGAATTTCAGGCTTCTGTTTGCTTTCAAGTTCCTTGATTTCTGAATCCAACTTCTGCATCGTCAATTCAAGCTCGGATGTTTTCTTTTTGAAAAGGTCTTTACTGATTTCGTCTTCTGCCCGCATTTCAATAAAGTTGTCAAGCTTAGTATTCAGCTTTTCAAGCTCTGCTCTTTTGCATCGCAGAATTTCTGTATGATCCTCTTGGCTTTCGGTGTCGCCTATATGCGCTTCAAGCATAGAATTCGCCAAAGCCAAAACCTTATCTTTTTCGGTGAGATAATTCCTGAATATATAATTTGCCATCATTTGTAGCCGCCATTCGGGTATCATCGGGGTTTGGCATATTCCGTCAAGTGAAAGTCCACGCTTTTTCCGACTTTTGTAGGAGCCGGTATGAACAGAGCTGTAGCACTGATATGCGGCATTTGCCGCCCTGTCTTTTCTGTCCCAAACCCGCATGCTGAATTTGTGCCCACATCCACAGACAAGAAGCTTTCCCCACACGGTAGTGCGTGGCCTTTTGCCGGTCGTCTTTCTTCCTGTGTCAAGGTTTTTGCATTTGCTTCTTTTGCTTTCCATAATGATTTGCACCCTTTCATAATCTGCCACCGACACCAATGCTTCGTGCGATCCCTGTACCTTTGTGAATAAATTCAAGCAGTTCCGGGATGAGATGTGTCAGGCGGATATATCTTTGAATTTGTCTTGCACTGTCATTGGCCTTTTCCGCAATCTGTTCATCGGTGCGCAGCTTCGTGCCAAGTTGGCACGAAGTACCTTGATGTTTCATAGCCTCATATTTCATCTTGTATGCAAAGGCTTTTTCAGATGATAGAATATGCTCCCGGTGGAGGTTACTGTCCACCACGGCAATGACGGCAGCATCCCGGTCAAGGGCATAAATTAAGGCAGGGACTTCTGAAATCCCTGCCTTTTGTGCTGCGTGCAAGCGGCGGTGGCCACTGATCACTTCATATTCATCGGTATTTTCAATCGGTCGGACGATTAAGGGCGAAAGAATTCCTTGCGTCTGTATGCTTTCAATCAGCGTGTTCATCTCGGCATCGTCCTTAACCTTGAACGGGTGTCCGGCAAATGGACGCAATTTTTCTACCGGAATTGCCACCGGCTTTTTCATCGTATTTTTCATTTTATCTCCCTCTTTCTTTGTATCTTGCACGGGCTTTTTTCTCCAGCTCGTGCTCTTGTTTTAATAGTTCGTATAAATGCGGAGACTTCTCCAAAATCCTCTCCGCACGGCGCAGGCGTTCCCTTACGGGCTTCATCTGTTTGGAAACCTCCTTGCGCCGCACCTTGTTCTCGGCTTGTTCTTCCGGTGATTTCGGGCGGCGGATGCGGTTGCAGATGTCGCTGCGCTCACGCTCCAAATCGGATAGTTGTGCTTTGTTCTCATTGATGTTTTCTTGCAAATCGGCTACGGAGTGAATTCCATTTTCTTTGAGAAAATGGTAATCTGCCACAAGCTCTTTCAAATCTTTTTCAGCCGTCCGCAGATCCGGCGACAGCAGCATTACATCGGCAAGCTGGGCTACGATCTGGATTACCGTTATGACAAGATAAAACACCGTATCCACCAAAACGGTGGCAGTGTCATAACTGTGCTCAATGGAGAAATCCAGCTTTCGTAGCTCGTCCTCCAGCGGAAACCGTTTTGCTCTATATGGTGCCTTGTATTCCAAGGTAAACATTCGATAGCGGTTTTCGGCATTCTGCCGTAGCTGCTCGTTCACACGCTCCTTTGAAAAGCCGATGCTGCTCAGCCGCACGGCTCGCTCCCAGTGCTTTGCTTTTACCGAAAAACGCACCGGATCAAGGGCGTAGCCCAGCGCATAAAGCTGGCTTTCAAATCCTCTCGGAGAGGTGGCAAAAGACAGGCAGTATTCCACATCCTCACGCAGATAGTCCCGATGTGTTTTTCTGCCTGCTTTGTGAACCCAATATTCCTTTTTCTTGCTCTTGCTGTAAAATTCGCTGTTTTCCAAAACGGACAGGCCGTGTTCCCGGCAGATTTGGTCAGACACTCTCCGCAGCTCCTTGTGGTCACCGATTTTGTTCTGAAATTTGCTGCCGTCCTTGAAGGACACAGGGTTCACCACGAAATGACAGTGAATGTTGTCCGTGTTCAGGTGGACGGTGACAAGCACCTGATACTTATCTCCCCACATTCGCCGTGCGGTGGCTTTGCCGATTTCAAAGGCCTGCTCCGGCGTAACCTCGCCCTCCTTGAAGCTCTGAATACCGTGGTAGCCGACGACCTTACCACGAAGCCCGAACCGCCGCTGCACGGCGATCATCTCGGCGTAGGCGTTCTGCCTGGAGCAGTTGATGCCGCCGACAAAGACCTGCCGGTCGGTCTTGTTGTCGTTCTCCACATACCGCAGGGCGGCGTACAAATGCTGGACAAGGCGTTTGCAAAGATTCCGGACGGAACAAACCTGATTCTTCATTCCGATCAGGGCTGGCAGTACCAGCATAAGCAGTATCAGCGGATG
>SFGY01000099.1 GCA_004556455.1 Clostridiales bacterium
CGAACGGATTCAGTGTCGCAGTTAACGCAATAAGTGCTCCGCCTGGGGAGTACGTTCGCAAGAATAAAACTCAAAGGAATTGACGGGGACCCGCACAAGCAGCGGAGCATGTGGTTTAATTCGAAGCAACGCGAAAAACCTTACCAGGGCTTGACATCCCTCTGACAGACCCTTAACCGGGTCCTTCTTCGGACAGAGGAGACAGGTGGTGCATGGTTGTCGTCAGCTCGTGTCGTGAGATGTTGGGTTAAGTCCCGCAACGAGCGCAACCCTTGTCGTCAGTTACTAACATTAAGTTGAGGACTCTGGCGAGACTGCCGAGGTTAACTCGGAGGAAGGTGGGGATGACGTCAAATCATCATGCCCCTTATGTTCTGCTGCAACTCGCCTACATGAAGTCGGAGTTGCTAGTAATCGTGGATCAGCATGCCACGGTGAATGCGTTCCCGGGTCTTGTACACACCGCCCGTCACACCATGGAAGTTGGGGGTGCCCAAAGTTGGCCGGTAAATAGGTTACCTAAGGCAAAACCAATGACTGGGGTGAAGTCGTAACAAGGTAGCCGTTCGAGAACGAGCGGCTGGATCACCTCCTTTCTAAGGAGACTAAGTGTCTGCACTATGAGTTTATGGGGAATTAGCTCAGCTGGGAGAGCACCTGCCTTGCACGCAGGGGGTCAAGGGTTCGAATCCCTTATTCTCCACCATGTCCCGAAATGGGACAAACTGCACCTTGAAAATTGAATAACACACCAAGTGTAAAGACAAATAGACAACGAATCGAGTACAAGCCGGTCACCTGGAAAGGTGACTAGAGTAAAAAGGGTAAGCGATTCATCAAGACTATTTGTTGAGAGAAACCAGAAAACAATTCACAACGAGTAACAATAGTGAAAAGACCTGATGAACGCACATCAGGCAAGTGAATGACTAACGAAGTTCAAAATGAACAGTTTCTTTATCGAATACTCGAGCTAACGCAGTTATTTTGTTCAAGCTCGAGGAACGCGAGCGAGATGCGAAGGCGCAACCTTAAGGTTGTAACTGAGCAGCGAGCGAGCAGAGACGAAGAGATTGGGCAAAAGAACAAGTTAGGTGGTCAAGTACAAAGAGCATCAGGAGGATGCCTTGGCACTAGGAGCCGATGAAAGACGTGATAAGCTGCGAAAAGCTGCGGGGAGGAGCACATATCCACAGATCCGCAGATGTCTGAATGGGGGAACCCACCTGTGGTAATGCGCAGGTATCATTACATGAATACATAGTGTAATGAGGGGAACGCGGGGAACTGAAACATCTAAGTACCCGTAGGAAGAGAAAGAAACATCGATTTCCAAAGTAGCGGCGAGCGAAATGGAAAGAGGCCAAACCGGCTGTTTACAGTCGGGGTTGCGGACCACTCTAAAGACGAGGATATTGATAGCCGAACATGCCTGGAAAGGCAGACCGAAGGGGGTAAAAGTCCTGTAGGCGAAATCGAGAAGGCGTTTGAGTGGCACCAGAGTAGGTCCGGGCACGTGGAACCCGGTCTGAAGCAGGAGGGACCACCCTCCAAGCCTAAATACTACCTAGTGACCGATAGCGAATAGTACCGTGAGGGAAAGGTGAAAAGAACCCCGGGAGGGGAGTGAAATAGAAACTGAAACCTGATGCTTACAAGCGAAGGGAGCGCAAGTGACCTTGTACTTTTTGTAGAACGGGCCAACGAGTTATGGTATGCAGCGAGGTTAAGGACCTGGAGGTCCGGAGCCGTAGGGAAACCGAGTCTTAATAGGGCCAGAGTTGCATGCTGTAGACCCGAAACCGGGTGACCTATCCATGAGCAGGTTGAAGTAACTGTAAAAGGTTATGGAGGACCGAACCTATATCTGTTGAAAAAGGTTAGGATGACTTGTGGATAGCGGTGAAATTCCAATCGAACTCGGATATAGCTGGTTCTCCTCGAAATAGCTTTAGGGCTAGCCTCAAGGAAGAGATACATGGGGGTAGAGCACTGACTGTTCGCGGGGCCTTCACCGGTTACCAACAACTATCAAACTCCGAATACCATGCTATCATACTTGGGAGTCAGACTATGAGAGATAAGTTCCATGGTCGAAAGGGAAACAGCCCAGATCATCAGCTAAGGTCCCAAAGAGTAAGTTAAGTGGAAAAGGATGTGGAATTGCATAGACAGCTAGGATGTTGGCTTAGAAGCAGCCATTCATTCAAAGAGTGCGTAATAGCTCACTAGTCGAGTGATTCTGCGCCGAAGATAAACGGGGCTCAAACTTACCACCGAAGCTATGGGATTACGAAAGTAATCGGTAGAGGAGCATCGTATGTGGGCAGAAGGTAAATCGTAAGGTTTGCTGGACTGCATACGAGAGAGAATGTTGGCATGAGTAGCGTAAGGCGGGTGAGAATCCCGTCCGCCGAAAATCTAAGGTTTCCTGAGGAAGGTTCGTCCTCTCAGGGTAAGTCGGGACCTAAGCCGAGAGCGAAAGCTGTAGGCGATGGACAACAGGCAGATATTCCTGTACCACCGAAGATTGCATGAACGAAGTGGGGACACAGAAGGATAGGTTGAGCACGCCGTTGGTAGAGCGTGTCCAAGCAGTGAGGCTGTTAAGTAGGCAAATCCGCTTAACGAAAGGCTGGGCTGTGATGGGGTGGCGATAGGCCGGTAGCAACTGATTTCACGCTGTCAAGAAAAGCCGCTAGTAAGATCTGAGGTGCCCGTACCGCAAACCGACACAGGTAGATGAGGAGAGAATCCTAAGGTGAGCGAGCGAACTATTGTTAAGGAACTCGGCAAAATAACCCCGTAACTTCGGGAGAAGGGGTGCCTGCGAAAGCAGGCCGCAGTGAAGAGGTCCAGGCAACTGTTTACCAAAAACACAGGTCTCTGCTAAAGCGAAAGCTGAAGTATAGGGGCTGACGCCTGCCCGGTGCTGGAAGGTTAAGGGGAAGTGTTAGGGCAACCGAAGCACCGAACTTAAGCCCCAGTAAACGGCGGCCGTAACTATAACGGTCCTAAGGTAGCGAAATTCCTTGTCGGGTAAGTTCCGACCCGCACGAAAGGCGTAATGA
>SFGY01000100.1 GCA_004556455.1 Clostridiales bacterium
CCCTGCCGAGATAAGCCCGACGCTTTTAGCATCACATGGCCATAAGTCTATGAAGTATTACCCTCATAGCGTGATGTTTGTGCGTCAACGTGTCGCACCCAAAATGTTCTCGATTTCCGGGGAGGAAAGGAGGTCTTTCACGTTCTGGGTGGCACCTGTCGGGACGCCGCCCCATTTACGAAATCGCTTCCAAATCTCGCAGGAAAAGGCCGCCGTCTGTTCCTCCCGCAAAAGCAAATGGAACTCGTCACAAAAGAACCACGTCGCCTTGCCCTGGCTGCGGTTTTGCGTCACGCGGCCCCAAATCTGGTCTTGGACAATCAGCATACCGATTTTCTTTAGCTGTTTGCCCAGCTCCTTGATGTCAAAGGCCACAATCCGGCTCTTAATATCCACGTTGGTACGGTGGTTAAAGACGTTCAGGGAGCCGGACACATACAGGTCAAGGGCCTGCGCCACCCGGTCGGCCTCCGGGATATGCTGGTCTAACAGGGCTTTATGGAGGTCGGAAAGAATCGGCATATTTTCCGGGCGGGGGTCTGCCAGATAGGGCCGGTAGATCACCTGCACGGCCCGGTCAATCACTGTCTTTTCAATGGCTTCCAGACCGTTCTTTCCGCCCATGACAAGCTCACAGAACGACAGCACAAAGTCGGATTTTAAGGCCAGCGGGCTTTCATCCTCGGAGTAATTCAGGTTGATGTCCAGCGGGTTCACATAGCTTTTGCTGGTGGGCGAGAGCTTCACCACTTGGCCGTGAAGCTGCTTGACAAGGGGGTAATACTCCGCCTCCGGGTCGCAGATATACACGTCGTCCGGCGTACAGAGGAACACGCTCAAAATCTCGGATTTACAGCTCATGGACTTGCCGCTGCCCGGCGTTCCCAGCTTCAAACCGTTGGGGCAGCGCGCCCGCTTCCTGTCCAGCATAATCATGTTGCCGGTCTTGGCATTGACGCCGTAATACATGGCGTCGCCGTCCTGAAAAAGCTCCTGCGTCACGAACGGGACGAACACGGCCACGCTGGAGGTCGTCAGGGAACGCTCGATCTTGATATGGCTGGCCCCCAAAGGGAGGCTGCTCATAAGGCCCTGCTCCTGCTGGTAGTCCAGCCGGACAAGGGAACAGTTGTATTTCTGCGCCACGCCTGCGGCCCAAAATACATCGTTGTCCAGCTTTTGCCGGGTGCCGGCGGTGTTCATCACCAGAAAGGTGAGCTGGAACATCCGTTCATTCCGGCTCTGCAAGGTCTTTAGCAGCTCCTTGGCGTCCTGTCCGTAGGTGGCAAGGTCGCTGGGGAGTATATCCATGTCGTAACCGCTGCGGACAGCCCTCTTTTGCTCCTGAATCTTCATGGCGTCCAGGTCGGTAATCTTGCGCTTCACCGTCTTGATGGCCTCGCTCTGGTCGATGGCCTGCACATGGAGGTTCACCACAATGCCGTTTTCCGTATTGAGGAAGTCAGCCAGCATTTCGTCCGACAGCTCCGGGGACAGGATGTTTAAGAAGCTGACAGCCCCGTACTTGCCCCCCAGCCCGAACATTCGGGCGTTCCCGAAACGGAACGACGACGGGGCGATAAAATCCTTGGTGGAGAGGCCGGAGGAAGCCAGCCACTTCCAATCGAAGGAAAACGGCTCCCCGTCCGGGTGGAACATGCGGTGCATGACTTCCAGCCGGGCCGTTGCGTCCAGCCCCCACGCCACGGCCCCCATGCTCTTGAAATAGCCCAACAGGTCGGTTTCAATGCGGTGCAGTCTGGCACGGGCCAGTTTGAGGTTATCGGCCTCAATGGTGTAGGTGAGAAACTTCCGCTTTACCAGTCCATTGTTCCCGCTGACGAGCTGGTCTTTTAAGATGGCGGAATACTCCGTGCGGATGTCGTCAAAATCATCCCCCTGCGCCCGGATTTCAAGGCTCTTGGCGTACTGCCTGGGGTCGATCTTGTGGTTGAGAAAGGAAAACTGGATGTGGATGGAGGCATCCAGATAGTTGTAAAGGTCGCATAGGCTTTCAAAGATGCCCGCCTTGGTGTCCGCCTGGGCAAGCTGATAGCTGATGTCTGAAAACTCGATGCACTTGGAAAACCTGCGGGGCGTCAGACGGCAAACCCCATCTGGATACATGGCCTCGTAGGGAATACTCTCCTGTGCGGAGTGGGGCTTGCCGTCGCCCTTATACCTGCGGATGACGGCCTGAATCTCTTTCTTTTCGGCGCGGGTGAGCTTGACCGGCGCTTTTGCGCTCGTTTCGTTCTTTTGCTTTTTGAACAATGGCATTTACCTCCTGTTCCATCTGAAATTGCCGCACAAGGGCGGTGTAAGCGTTGTTGGTCTGGTAGGGCCGTTCCTTGGGCTGGATAAAGCAGCACTCCAGGATTTGGCGCACCACCACTTCCAGGGGCTGCCCGTGGCGCTCATACAGTGCCAGCAGAAAGCCCGGAAGCATGGCAAACACCATAAGGAGCGCCGCCGCACTGGTGGGGATGCGGCCCCGGATTAACAGGAAAAGCGGGATACCGACCAGCAGCGCACCGCCAAAACAAAGGAGCTGGCGTTTCGTCAGCCCGAATACCACCTTGGATTTCACCTTGGTAAAATCCTTGGGGACAGTGACATAAGCCAAATAAAATCACCTCGTTTCTCGTGCGGACAGGGAAAAATCGCTGTCCACTTCGTTGCCCCACACATCCCAGCCAGGAATTTTCTGTCTGGCAAACAGTTCTGCGCGGGGAAGGTCGCCCGCAAGCTCGATGATTTTCTCGCGGGTGATGTCGGGTTTCTTGCTGTGTTCCTCAATGGGGGAAATGATAAACTGATGGACGCTGCGGGAATAGCGT
>SFGY01000101.1 GCA_004556455.1 Clostridiales bacterium
CCAGGTACGCCAGACCATTGCACCGTTATTACGGACAACCAGGCGAAACTGTTCGCCGTGGTCATCCTCGATAAAGACGTTCCGGTACTGTGCGGCAACGGCTTCGGCATGTTTGCGGGTAAAAGGACTGTCAGGCAGTCCCTGAAGTATTCTGAAATATTCGCTCATCCTCATCTCTCCGGTGATGCCCCGCACAGAACGGGGCGGGGCGGTTATCACAGTCAGCCCGATCAGAACGGGATGTCGTCATCGAAGTTATACTCGGGTTCAGACGGCGGCTGAGGCTCCGACTGCGCGGCCTTACGTCCACGGCCTTTCGTTTTTGCGCCTCCTTTTTTCGTCGCGTCAGCACTCTGTGGCTGGCCGTTCTGCTGAGGCTGCGGTTGCGCCTGAGCGTTCTGCTGTGGTGCACTCCCCAGCATCTGCATGGTGCCCGTGGTCTTAACAAGAATTTCAGTGACGTAACGGGTGATACCGTTATCTTCCCAGCTACGGGTTCGGAGTTGCCCCTCGATGTAGACCTGCGCGCCCTTACGCAGATATTCACCTGCCACTTCCGCGAGCTTGCCGAACAGCACCACGCGGTGCCATTCTGTCTGCTCCCGCATCTCCCCCGTCTGTTTGTCACGCCAGCTTTCTGACGTGGCCACCTGCAGGTTTGCCACTGCGCCCCCGTTGGGGATGTAACGGACTTCCGGATCTTTTCCCAGGCGGTAGGGTAGGGTACGTGTGGTCTTTCAAGATAAATGGCGAATATGTCCTGCTTATCTTGAGTTAGATCACCGTTACCCCCCCTCCGAACCGTACGTGCACCTTTCAATGCATACGGCTCTCCATTGCTAGCTTATTGGGGATAAACTCATTTAGCAGAATCCCCGCTTGAGACAGGTGGTTGCAGGAGTATTCTTCCCTTTTCCTGTCTCAGATCGGGTAGTTTTCCGCTATGTAACTTGTCGTGGCAACTTGCGCACAAAATCATCGTTTTCCGGCGGCGTGCGATCATCATTAGTTGCCACAGGCTGGGTTTATATCCGGCCTTACGACCTTTCTTCAGGTCTTTTAGCTTTCTGACATGATGTACTTCGCAGCGCCCAGTCTTCGCACAATACTCGCAGATCCTTGCCCCTAATCGACGCATGATCTCTGTTGTGCGGGTTGTGATATGTGCGGTTCTCGGTTCCGTATCGACAATCGTTGTTCGGTTGCGATTGACATGTTTGAGTTTGAAAACCTCAATCTTTCGGGATCCATTTTTGGCCTGAACGGTAATAGCCAGATCTCCATTATTTTGCCGTAGCGATTTGGCGACTTTATTCACTGAACTACGTCGTTTATTCGCTAGGGTCTTAAAAAGGCTTATTTGCCATATGAAATATAATTTTGATAATTTATATTTCATGTCCAGCGCCAGACTGTAGTAGTTCGCCAATCCGCGCATTTCCGCGTTGAAAGTCAGAACAATTTCAGCTTCACTGAGATTTTGTAGACTTGAACGATGTACAGCCTTCACATTCTCATAACAGCCATATTTCTTTTGGTGACAAAATTTAGCGGCTATATTGTCAGGAACGAAGAGCTGCACAATTCCTGTGGTGGATCTCCGGAGAGCGTGCCGCCCTTGCATTTTCTGCTTCAGCAATTTCTTTGCATCTGCCTGTCTGATTTCATAGCCTAAAAAATTAACTCCTTCTGAGATATGGCGGATCCTGGTCTTTGCTTCATTAACTTCCAATCCCAGTGAAGTAGTAATAAAGTTTCTGACCTGTCTTGATATATGTTCAGCATCTTTCTTCGAGCCGATGACACCGATTACGAAGTCATCAGCATATCGAACATAGTACATACGCCTGAAGTTTGGATCGTTCATGACCTGAGATGGTATAGAACGTTTTTCTTCAAGCAGTCGTTCAATTTCTTTCTTTATGGCTTCTTTTTCTGATTCAGAATCAGTTGCCATACCGTCTACTTTCTTTCGTAGTTTATGAATCTTATGGGCCAGCCTGTTCATATCTGGATTCGCTCTTCGTTTTGTACCGCTTGTATATGCAGGAATTAAGTTCTGTTCTACAAAACGGTCCAGTTTGTCGAGGTATATATTTGCCAGTAAGGGAGAAATTATCCCACCTTGTGGCGTGCCAGAATATGAGCGATGGTATTTCCAATTGTCCACATATCCTGCCTTCAGCCACTGTTCGATTAATTTCAGGAAATTCTTATCCTTAATTTTCTCTGCCAGTGTATTCAGCAATAGTTTGTGGGGGATATTGTCAAAGAAACCTTTGATATCAACATCCACGATCCATTTAACTCCGTTCCAGACTGGACGAATAGATCTGAGCGCAGTTTCACACGAACGTTTTGGTCTGAATCCATGAGAGTATTCAGAGAATACTGGTTCATAAACCCTTTCCAGAATAATTCTTGCTACTTCTTGCGCCAGTTTATCGTCTCCACCTGGAATCCCCAGCGGTCTGGTTTTTCCGTCCTTTTTTGGGATCTGAACTCTGCGTACAGGTTTCGCTCTGATGAATCCCCTAATGATTTTGGTAAAAATCATTAAGTTAAGGTGGATACACATCTTGTCATATGATCAAATGGTTTCGCGAAAAATCAATAATCAGACAACAAGATGTGCGAACTCGATATTTTACACGACTCTCTTTACCAATTCTGCCCCGAATTACACTTAAAACGACTCAACAGCTTAACGTTGGCTTGCCACGCATTACTTGACTGTAAAACTCTCACTCTTACCGAACTTGGCCGTAACCTGCCAACCAAAGCGAGAACAAAACATAACATCAAACGAATCGACCGATTGTTA
>SFGY01000102.1 GCA_004556455.1 Clostridiales bacterium
ACTGAAGGCGATCTTGGAGAGTCCATCACCAAGCCGGGACGCTCCGTCGCACAGACTCTGGCGGAGACGGCTCCGGTCTCGGCTCAGTGGGGCTTTGTGGCTCTTTTTATCGGCACAGCAATCGGCATTTTTTTGGGCATTATTGCCGCCTATTACCGGGGCAAATGGCCCGACTACCTGGTGACTTTTATCGCTATGCTTGGAGTCTGCATCCCAGTCTTTGTTTTTGCTGCCCTTCTGCAGTTTTTACTGGCCGGCAAACTTAAGTGGGTGCCTACCTCCGGCTGGGGTAAACCGATTCATTACGTGCTTCCGGTGTTGGCCGCGCTCTTCGGTCCCATTGCCACATATGCCCGATACACCCGCAGCAGCATTTTGGAAGTGCTGAACCAGGACTACATTCTCACGGCCGAAGCCAAAGGGGTCTCCCGCTCGGGCATTCTCTTCAAACATGTGCTGCGCAATGCCATGCTGCCGCTGATTACCATGATTGGTCCACAGATCGCTGGTGTCTTTACCGGTTCCTTTGTGCTGGAACGCATGTTCTCTATCCCCGGGCTTGGCCGCTATTTTGTGGAATCGATTAACGCCCGCGACTACACGATGATTATTGGGACGACAGTCTTTTATGCGGCACTCTTTATCGTCTCTGTCCTCATCGTCGACCTTGTCTATGGGCTCGTCGATCCGAGGATTCGTCTGAGTGGGAGGAAAAGTTGATGGCTGAAATGAATACTGCTGTGAGCAAGAAACTCACGCCGGAGATGTTCTTACCCATCCCCGCAGAAGATAAGCGGGCCGAATTTATGGCCCGTCCAAAAATTACTTACTGGAGTGATGCCTGGCGTCGTTTCAGGCAAAATAAAGTGGCTTTGGTGGCCGGCATTATCCTGATCCTGCTCATCTGCATGGTGGTCTTCGGCCCCCTTCTTTCGCCTTACAGTTTCGACAAAATTGACCGGCATAACCGCCATCAGCCGCCGACGGCCGAACACATTTTCGGCACCGATGAGCTCGGGCGCGATATCTTTACACGCATCTGTGTGGGCGGCCGTGTGTCCATTGCGATCGGCATCTGCGGTGCGCTGATTTCGGCCATCGTGGGAACGCTCTACGGAGCTGTCTCCGCTTTTGCGGGCGGCGCTGTCGACAATATCATGATGCGTATTGTGGAGATTCTGAACTCCGTACCCTACCTTCTGGTAATCATCCTCTTACAGCTCTACCTGAGGGACCGCAATCTGGGAACTATGCTGCTTGCCCTGACTCTGACGGGCTGGCTGGGCTCAGCCCGTATGGTGCGCGGTCAGCTTCTGGCCCTCAAAAATCAGGATTTTGTGCTGGCCGCCAAAACACTTGGAGTGCCGCCGATGGGCGTCATCCTGGGACATCTCATACCCAATACCCTCAATATCATCATTATCGCAATCAGCTTTGACATTCCCGGTTACATCTTTGCCGAAGCCTTCCTTTCCTTTATTGGCATCGGCATTGAATCGCCGATGACCTCCTGGGGCGCGATGACTTCTATAGCCCAGCAGAGCTTTCTCTTTTATCCGACAGAAATGCTTTTTCCCTCCCTCATGATCGCCATCACTATGCTTTCTTTTGTTTTGCTCGGCGACGGCTTGCGCGATGCCCTTGATCCGCGTCTCAGAGAGTGAGGGCGCCGGGCATGAATAGAACACAGGAAAGTTCGCCGCAGGCGATTGAAACAGAGATAAACAAAATGAAGAATAACGATCAAGAACGTGTCCTGGACGTGCAAAACCTTCAGGTTTCCTTTCACACCTATGCCGGTGAGGTCAAAGCTGTGCGCGGTCTGGATTTCCACCTCGACGCCGGAGAGACTCTGGCTTTTGTGGGCGAGTCCGGCTGCGGCAAATCCGTGACGTCCAAGGCCATCATGCGTCTGCTCAAGTGCCCGCCGGCGGAAATCAAAAAGGGTTCAGTTGTTGAGTTTTGCGGGGAAGATGTGCTGAGCATGGACAAAGCCCGTCTGACCCGTTACAAGGGTTCCGATATCGGCATGATTTTTCAGGATGCCATGACTTCGCTGAACCCGACCATGACCTGCGGCAAGCAGATTGTGGAATCACTGCGCATTCACACGAACATGAGCCGTGAGGAATGCAAAGAACGTGCCATTGAGATGCTCCGCGAGGTGGAGATCCCCAATCCGGAAAAGCGTTTTAAGCAATATCCACACGAGCTTTCCGGCGGTATGCGGCAGCGTGTGATGATCGCCATCGCCCTGGCCTGCAAGCCCCGGATCATGATCGCCGACGAACCGACGACGGCCCTGGACGTAACCATTCAGGCCCAGATCATGGAGCTGTTAAAGGAACTTCAGCATAAAGAAAATGCGTCGATCATCCTGGTTACGCACGATCTCGGTGTCGTGGCTAATTTTGCCGACCGCATTCAGGTCATGTACGCCGGCCAGATCGTGGAAACCGGCACCACCGAAGAGATTTTCAAAAACCCGCAGCATCCCTACACCTGGGCGCTGCTGCGCTCCATTCCGCGCGTCGATGCCCGGGATAAAGAAGAGCTCTACTCTTTAAACGGCACGCCGCCGGATCTGATCCTGCCGCTGGAGGGTTGTCCATTTACGGATCGCTGCGACTATGCGATGCAAATTTGCCGCAACTGTCATCCAGAGAAAACTCACTTCAGCGAGACCCACAGCTGTGCCTGCTGGCTGCAGCACGCGATGGCGCCCCATGTGGAATCTCCCATCCGTGTCCGGGCGGCCGCTGCAGCTGACAATGACGGGACAAAAAAAGGAGGAAAGGCCTGATGAGCTCTAC
>SFGY01000103.1 GCA_004556455.1 Clostridiales bacterium
GTGGCGGAAGAATCTGGAGCTGGCGGCTTGGGAATCAGGCCCAGATTATCCACTGCAGCTCCGGTTCGAGGCAGCGGCAAGGCATATGGCCCCAAGTCTCCCCTGCCGGGATTGCCTGTCGTCGATGGAGCTGACGGCTGGTACGCATGAGGATTGATGTG
The DNA here is from genome assembly GCA_004556455.1 of Clostridiales bacterium. Taxonomy (GTDB): domain Bacteria; phylum Bacillota; class Clostridia; order Saccharofermentanales; family DTU023; genus SFGY01. The sequence goes on from SFGY01000103.1 coordinate 162, forward strand.
CGCCTTGGATGGCATCGCCTCGGACAGCTTTGCATGGGGGCAGGCACGCTGCAATGAAAACCGAACAGGAGCTCATCGTCGAGGGAAGAACGGCATTTACAATATATAAAACGGTAGATAAAATATCGATTGGGAAATAAGATTCCCAATAATGGCTTATTGGAGAAATTATGAGTCGTTGGACCGTAAGGCTGAGCAGCATTTCGCTGGCCAATTTCAAGAATGTCCAGAAAGGCACCATCGATATGCGGAGACCGGCTGCGTGCTCCGCGGATATTCTTGCCCTGTATGGGCAGAATGGATCGGGCAAGACGTCGCTTATCGATGCTATGGGCGTCCTGAAGAGGTGTCTCGTGGGGGACCGCCTGCCCCAAAGAGCCCAGACGTTCATCGAATACGGCTGCTCTTCTGCGACAGTCGAGTATGCGTTCAGAATCACCGATGGCTCCAAGGTATATCGGACGGTATACGAGGTTGTCCTGTCGCGCCGCAGTGCCAGCGCCGAGACCGAATCCCCCGAATCGCAGAAGCTCCTTCCGGTCTATATCTCACGCGAAGTCCTCAAGATTGCCGCTGAAGAGCAGGAATCTTCTGGACGTCTGCGCAGGGTCATCGACACAGGGCAGGGTGATGCCTTCGGACCCGATACCATGCTTCGGCAGCTTGTCGGTGCCCGGAAAGAGCCTCTGCTCGATCTGATTGTCGAAAAGAGAATGGCCATAAAGGAGTCGAGGTCCTTCATTTTCTCGCAGGAATTCAGGAAAGCCATGAAAGCTGGCGAGGAAGGGGACCCGACTTTGGACCAGCCGGGCAGCATGCGCGCTGCATGCCTGGATGTAATCGATGCGCTTGCCTTCTATGGGGTCGATGGCCTCTTTGTTGTCGAGACTTCGCTGGTCGACTCGATAGGTCTTTCGGCTCTTCCTCTGGTATTTCGTACCAACACGTCAAATGGCATGAGGATTTCTGGTCTTGAGATGCTGAGAGCGGATGCGCCGACCAACATACCTGACACGCAGCTGGCGGTTACGAAAAAGATCATATCGAGCCTCAATGTCGTGCTGAGGCAGATCGTTCCCGGTCTCGAAATGGAGATTCGGGAGCTTGGCAAGGTTGTTCTCGATGATGGCAGCAATGGCCAGCGTATACAGCTCCTCTCGAGAAGGGGGAATGTCGTCTTGCCCCTGGACTGTGAGTCGGAGGGCGTCAAGAAGATTGTGTCGGTGCTTCAGGTCCTGATTCTCATGTACAACGAGCCATCGGTCACCGTGGCAATCGACGAGCTTGATGCCGGCATATTTGAATATTTGCTCGGAGAGCTGCTCTCTATCCTTGCGGAGGGAGGCCGGGGCCAGCTTATCTTCACGTCGCACAACCTCAGGCCGCTTGAAACTCTCGACAAGCAGTACATCATATTTACGAGCACCAATCCGAGCAACCGCTACGTCCGCATGAAGGGTGCAAAGGAAACGAACAATCTCCGGAGCATGTATTTCAGGAGCATTGTCGTTGGGGGGTCTTCCGAAGAGCTCTATGAGCATACGAGCAATGGAGAGATTGCCTACGCTCTGCGCCAGGCTGGTGAGGGCATTGAATAGAAAGATTGCTTTCGTGATTGTGGAAGGGCCTTCTGACAAGGAAGCCCTGCATGTCATGTTTGAGCGTGCGTTCAACAGGGATGGTGCGGATAGCTATGTTTATGTAGTACATGGGGACATAACATCGAAAAGAGGTATCACGCCGGCCAATGTGCGCAAGGAGATTGCTTCGATGGTGAAGTCCTATGCGGCACGCAATGGTCTGAGACAGAGCGATTTCGAGAAGGTCATTCATCTGATGGATACCGATGGCGCTTTTGTAGACAGCTCGAGAGTCATCGAAGCAGCCGGATTGGATAGAGCCCAGTACTATGACAGCGAGATTCGTTGCTGCAAGCCCGAAGACATTGTCACAAGGAATGCTCAGAAGGCAGCTGTCATGAGGCAGCTTGCTGCAACATCTTCCGTCTGGCGCTCTATTCCTTATGAGCCGTATTACATGTCCTGCAATCTCGATCATGTGCTCTACGACAAACGGAATCTGAGCGATGACGAAAAGGAGGATGAGGCAGTCCTCTTTTCCAGGAAGTACCATGACGACGTGTCTGGGTTTATCCAGTTCATCTGCCACTCGTCATTCTCGGTGATGGGCACTCGTCGGGAGACCTGGCGCTTCATCGAAGTGGATGACAACTCTCTCAAGCGCCACTCAAATCTCGGAAATCTGTTTGCGTCAATCTGATGGGTCATTCCGACTGGCATCGTCTTTCCATACCATGCTGCGGCGACTCTTTCGGTCTGAAGCGAATGCAATCATGGAAGATGCAAAGAGCAGACGGGCGGATTTCAAGATAAAGGTCAGCGAGTGGGACTTCAGGAAGAGATGCCACATCTGAGGCGTCTGCAGCTTCCGATCATATGAAATAGGAGCTCGATGCGTGGCGCTAGCAGGCAACTGAAAAAGAGACGGGCAGATATATCTTCGAGTGCTGCAAAATCTATCAAGTAATGAAACATACCCTCATTATGTATGTGAAAACCACCCTTTCTATATGCACTCATACAGCTTATCAATAGAGGTTGCGATAGAATGTGCCGCGTCTAGTT
>SFGY01000104.1 GCA_004556455.1 Clostridiales bacterium
TTGATGGAGGTCAGCTCCTCAACAAGTCGCCCGACAGCCTGCTGAGCCTCGCGCAGAACTTCCTGGGCGCTGAAACCATAATAGAGGGACAAACGCAGATCAAAACGCACGCCATAGCTCTCTTTGCTGAGATGAAACTCGCGCAGTCCAGCCACCCCGGGAACATCCTCCAGAATTAAATGAACCATCTGTGCCAGAGCTTCGTCCGACATGGAGTAACTTCCGAGGGTAGAAAAGGTTGGACGCACCACCGTGCGTTCACTCTCTTTTTCACTCTCATCGCTGCGTCGGTCGAAGCGCTTTCTCAGTTTATTCAACGGCTCGGCGAGGCTACCGGAAAATTCGTGGCGAATCTCCATGCTGGGCACGGGGATCGTGTGCTTTCCTTCGCTGAGCCTGGTTTCACGGGCCTGCCGCCGCTCTTCCTCACTGCTGATATCTTCGATGCGAATCTGCATGGAAGGTTTGGAAAGCCAGAGATTTTCGCAGATGCGGTCGAGCATGTCCCGCGAAGTGCCAAGAATCATGAGTGCGGGAGGCAGTTCTTCCAGAAGAGCCCTTCGCATATTTGCGGCCCGAGTTTCATCGGCGAAAATCGCCTGCCGCACAGATTCAATTTTTGTCTCCGCCCGTTTAGCCGAGGCTCCGGCCAGAATGCGCGAACCGTGGATAAGGATGCCGTCGTCAATGATGTAGTTGATATGATTATCTTTGGCCACCCGGATGGCTCGTGTGCTTTTTCCGGTTCCGCTGGCTCCGATAAAAGCCACAACAGCAATGAGTCCGAGGCGGGCGCGCACTTCTTCTTCCGTTTTCGGTTCGTCGGCCCGGTTAATTTCATTCACCGTGGTTTTCACCGCATCGGCAAGGCGGCCGAAAGGATTAAAAATAATATCCTGGCTGCGCACAGGCGGCAGACGATCCTCTGGGTTTTCCTCGTCGGCTTCGCCTTTCTTTTTCCCTCTTAAACTATGGAAGAGAAAATCAAACACGCCGCTCTCTCCTCTGTTCCGGCAAAGCGCTCAGGCAGCCTCACAGCTCAAGCTTCTTCCTGCTCCCAGTTGTGATAAACATCCGTGACGTCATCGTTTTCTTCGAGCGTATCAATCAGGCGCTCCATATTTTCGATCATCTCGGGATCGTTCAGCTTCGTCATCGTGAGCGGCTGTGGGGCAAGGGTCGACTCTTCGAACACATAGCCCTTCGCTTCCAGCGCATCCACCACACTGTGATAAGTGTCGGGACTTGTGACAATTTCAAAATAATCCTCTTCGACATCGACATCTTCGGCGCCGGCATCGAGGGCTTCCATCATCACCGTTTCCTCGTCCGTATAGCGCTCGCGGTCAAGAATCAGACTGCCCTTTTCTTCAAACTGAAAGGCCACGCAGCCATTGGTGCCGAGATTCCCGCCAAAGCGATCAAAAATATGGCGCACATCCCCCGCCGTGCGGTTGCGGTTATCCGAAAGCGTGCGCACCATGACGGCGACCCCGCCGGGACCGTAACCTTCATACTGAATAACCTCCAGCTCCTCGCCGCCTCCGCCGGAAGCTTTGCTGATGGAACGCTGAATGCTGTCATTCGGCATATTATTGGACTTCGCCTTAGCGATAATATCCTTAAGAGAACGGTTGACCTCGGGATCAGGGCCGCCAGCTCTGACTGCCATCTGAATTTCACGGCCCAGCTTGGTGAAAATCTGGCCCTTTGCCGCATCAGCCGCACCTTTTTTTCTCTTGATGTTATTCCACTTGGAATGTCCGGACATAAATTCCTCCTCTGGAAGCGTGGATCTGCCTCCGCCTGGTTCTGGCTGCATTCTCGGCAAAACTGCTTCGGCAGCAAGACTGTCGCTTTTGGCAGAACTGCCCTTTTGGCAAAACTACATTCAAAGTAATTGCCCTTTCGGCAAAACTGCCTGCGTAGCCAATGGCCTCTTTCAGCAAAACTGAAGCAGGCCGCAGACCCAAAAATAAAAGCGAAGAAAGCCCGGTTTTAAGGGCTTTCAGACGGTTATGCCTTATTTTACCATAAGAAGAGCCCTCACGTCAGCGACCTCACATTAGAGCAGGCAGCTTCGGCCTCAGTGCTTTTGCCGCCCCCGCAGACAGGATTATGTGAGCTGCTTTAACGTCAGCTCCACTTTTACGTCAGAAGTCGATGGCTTTTTCCCTCACCCCGGCTTGGCAAAGAACAGAGAAAAGTGCATAATAGGCTTCGACTTCAGGTGTCGCAAGACTTGATAAGGAAGCAGGTGCAAATCCTGCGCGGTCCCGCCGCTGTATTGCGCAAATCTGTCCTCAACGGGCCACTGAAACGCATTTTCCAAAAGAGAGTGTTTCGGGAAGGCGAGAGACAGGCGCAGAGCCAGAAGACTTGCCTGAGGGAGTTCCGTGTCACGGTGAATGGCGCAAGCGGATGACTGGCATTTGCACGTTTTTCGTTTTTGACAGTTCCTGTCCACGGTTCGGGAGCTGTTTTTTTGTGCCCGGAGAAGGCGACGACTGCTGAAGACCACGCCCGGCGAAGGCTGTATCTGCCGAAAGTCTGGCCTTGTTAAGATCTATGACTGCTGATGGCTATGTCTGCAAAAGACCTATGACCAGCAAGGGTCTGCAACTGTCGCAGGTCACGGCCCGGCGAATATGAAAGATTCTTTTTGGCACAGATTCAGAAGCTCTCATGATGTTAAAGACTCTCTGGTGGGGTCTTGCCCCGTTTGCTTGCCGGGGCCTGATCTCACGGTTCTCCCTACACACCGGGGCGGGTTACCCGCCCCGGCCTCTCTTTT
>SFGY01000105.1 GCA_004556455.1 Clostridiales bacterium
CGGCAAGCAAGACAAAAAGCTCGCAGACACAAAAGACTGATCTCAGTTCTGCCGCAGAAAAACGCACGCGCAGCATGGTCGATACAGCTGGTCAAATGGGGAAGGGGAAAGCTTCGTCGCCCCTCCGCCTTGCCCTCGTATTTCTGGCAGGCACGGGTCTCGTCGTCTCGTCGCTGGTCTTTGTGCTGAGCCTGCGGAAAAATCTCAGCCACTAATTTGCAATGGTCTGGCTTCTTGCCAGTCAAACTTAAATCGCTTTAATCATATGTTCGATGAAAATTTTCAGACCCAGAGCGATCAAAATCAGCCCGCCCAGCACACGCGAACTGTACTGAAAGCGCTGACTTAGCTTTTTCCCGAGGAAGGCTCCGGCCAGGGAGAGCGTAAAGGTCGTCATACCGATCAGCAGTACGGCAGGTAAGATGGAAAGTCCATCGCTGAAGGCCAGACTGAGGCCCGCCGCCAGAGCGTCGATGGAGGTTGCGACGGACAAAAGCAGCAAACGTTGCAGACTAAGTCCTTCAACAGGGCAGTTAGGAGCTTCAGGATGGCGCAGGCCCGTGAAGCCTTCGCGCAGCATATTGAAGCCAATCAGGCCGAGCAGTATGAGGGCAATCCAGTGATCGTAAGGTTTTAAGAGAGATGCCATACTGCGACCCAAAGCATAGCCGATCAGCGGCATGAGCGCCTGGAAAAAGCCAAAAAAGGTCGAAATCTCAAGCCCTTCGCCCAGCCTCATTTTTTCGCCGCTGCATACCCCAAGGCTGATCGCTGCGGCCATCGCATCAAAAGAGAGACCGACCCCCATGATAAAAATCTCCAGAAAACCCATGTTCCACCCTCCTGAAGCCTCTTTTCTGTTACGATCATAGACAGCCGCAGCGCTGACGGCAAGCAGAAAAGCGTAAAAAGCAGTTTGCCTCATTCAGCATACCGAATCCAGCAGCACAGCCGTAAGAGAAAATGACCTTTTCGCGTCGGTCACGTCGGCAAGCTGCATTTTACCCGTCGAGCCTGGCGGCCATAGTTTAAACTCAGAATTTCGGGCCGTGCAGCGCAGACCCATATCCGCAACGAGAGGGATGATATAAGTGAAAGCAGAAGAAAAGAAAGAAAAACAACAGCTGCCGCATGACCACGGCCAGAAAGCCTGTTTGGATCGTTTACAGCAAAGCCTCGATGATGTCGAAGATTTTCAGATCGTCTCCGAACTCTTTAAGCTGCTCGGCGACGGCAGCCGCCTGCGCATTTTCTGGCTGCTTTGCCATTGCGAAGAGTGCGTCATCAACATTTCCGCCATGATGAATATGAGCAGTCCGGCCGTCTCTCACCATCTGAGGCAACTCAAAAATAAGGGCCTCATCAGCTCGCGCCGCGAGGGCAAGGAGGTCTACTACCGGGCCGCGAAGAATCCCAGGGTACTGGTCCTGCACGAAGGGATAGAAAAAATGATGGAAATAGCCTGCCCCTGGCGGGCTTAAAACTCTTTCCTTTATGTGGCGTTGAGTATGTGGCGCTGAGTTGGGAGTTTCTTTTCCGGCCGCTTTCGTCATCAAGTGAAGCCCGAATTGAGGCGCTCATGTATTTGTGAGCTTCGGCTACAGCGTGCCCCACTCTCAAGCGGCCCACGACTGAGGTCTGTGCGTTAGCTACGGAGCCTCGGTTCCTGCTGTTTCCGGCGTTCGCGACGGTTCCGGAGCGGTCTCGGTCTGCCCCAGCACAAAGGCATTGTAGAAGGCCAGGCAGAGTTGGCCGATGGAAGCTTCCGGGTCGAGTATCCCGTCGCTGAAGACGGCAAAGGCAAAAGGCTTCGTCGCCGAGAGGCAAAGCCCGATGTCATGGTAGTACGACCCCAGCTTGCCATATTTCTGGGCCACGGCTTCGGGTAGCCAGGCCTGAGCCATGTTCTGATAGCTATTGTTTTGCATATCGGCCAGCAGGGTTTGATAGCCGGGTATTTCCAGCCTTTTATCGTAAAGCTCCTTGAGAACCGTGACACTCTGGCGCGCCGTCAGCTCTTTGGTGCCGTTGTAGTTCAGGCCATAGCGTTTATCCAGAGCAATGACCAGCCAGCGCTCCGGCACGCGCCCTTCCCAATAGCGGTAAATCATGTGATTGGCCACATTGTCCGATTCGGCAATGCTGTAATGCAGCAGATTGGCGAGTGAAAAGTTTGCCCCGACGCCGGCCGTGAACACTGTGCCTTCGGCTCCTTCGAGGTCGTCCTCTTCCACGGTCATCACTTCGTTGAGATCCGCCTCGCCGCTCGCCACTTTCTCATAGGTAAACATGGCCGCCATCATCTTGATAGTACTGGCGGCTTCAAAAGGTGCGTCGACATCAAGGCCAATCGTTTCACCTGTAGCAAGATCGGTAAACGCACAGGAGAAATGCGAGTCGTCGTTCAGCCCCAGCTCGGCCATCTTCGCGCGCAAAGTGGCGATGATGGCAGCGCGATCCATCTGCCCCTCACCCTCATAAAAAGTGGGTTTCGTCGGCGGCTGGGTGGCTTTGGTCGTGCGGCGCGTGGTCGGCACAGTCGTGGGCACGGTGGTCGTATTCAAAGCGGCCAGCTCACTGGAACTCAGCTCGCGAATACTCTCAGAAGCTCCCGGCTTTGCGCGAAACGTATTTTCCTCAATGCCCACCCAGCTCGTGCAGCCGCTGAGCAGCAAGCTGCATAAAAGCAGGAAAAGCACGCTGCACAAGAGCACACTGCATAAAAGCAGACCAGGTTCCTTCCTCAAGCTCCATTTCCAAAACCTCAATTTCTGAAAG
>SFGY01000106.1 GCA_004556455.1 Clostridiales bacterium
GAGCCCCATCTTGGTCGCCATATGCTGCTGTAGCTCAGTCGGTAGAGCGCATCCTTGGTAAGGATGAGGTCGGCGGTTCGAATCCGCCCAGCAGCTCCATGAAAAAGCCTTGAAAATCAAGGCTTTTTCTTTTTGCCTTGAATCTACTTCCCGTTCCGAAAAGCCATTTAGCTACTATTTGGCTACTGGAGCGGGATTTTTTTGCGCTCATGCCTCTTTTGAGAGTAGATTTTCGATAGTGTCCGCTGCTTTGCGGTCGCTTTCCTGCAAGGCGTGGGCATAAATGTTCATCGTGGTCGAGGTTTGCGCGTGGCCGAGTCTGCTTGACACGGTTTTTTTCGTCCTGACGGGAGGCAATCATAAGCGTTGCTGACGTGTGCCTGAGTCCGTGGAACGGGATGAGGGGAAGCTGATCCTCAGCCGCTTTCTCATCGTTATAGCGCCTGATCGCATCCTGAAAGGCTTCGTATGGCGTGGAATAGCTCATCATCTTGCCGTTGTCCTGAACGAAAATCCAGTCTTCCCCTTGCCAGTCCTGCCCGAATCGAAAACGCTGCGCCAGCTCTGAGCGTTGCAAAGCCTTGAGCCGTGCCGCAAGAAATTGCGGGAAAGAAACCGTGCGATAGGAGGATTTTGTTTTCGGAGTTTTGCATACCTGCTTTCCGTCCACGACAGCAACAGCCTTTGACACCTGCACGACATTGCGCTGGAAATCAATGTCTGACCACTTGAGCGCCAGTAGCTCCCCTTTTCGCAGACCGGTATAGATCGCCAGATTGAACAGCAGCTTGATTTGCTCCTGCATATTCTTTGTGATCTCATAATCGCCGACTGTGTAAGGCGTGCCGGTATCGTCAATTCTGGTATGACCTCCTACGCGCACGGTATAAGGCTGCTCAATATACTGGAGGAATGCCGCCGCCTGCTCCGGCGTGAAGAATTTCAGCTTGTCGGCGGTGCTTTCTGCCTGTACTCTGACCTTGTCGCAGGGGTTCCGGTCGATGATCTCCCATTCCGTAGCCGTCCGCAGGATGGAGGAAAGCACATTGCGCGTTTTGGTTATGCTGCCCTTGCTGTAGCCTCCAGCCTTGCCGTCCTTGCGTGCGCCGTCCTTCGCTAGGGAGAGGAAAAAGGCGTTTACCGTGTGGGGCTTGATCTCCGACAGCTTATAGTGTCCGATTGCAGGCAAGATTTTGTCGTCCAGCTCTTCACGGTATTTTCTGACCGTTCCCGGCTGTAGCTTCGGCTTCGCATATTCTTCAATCCACCTGTCAGCAAATACTTGCAGGGTGACTTTTCGCCCATCCATAGCCGCGCCGCTCTTTACCCGTGATTCAAATTCGTGGGCAAAGTCCTGCGCGGCTTTTTCCATCTTTTTAGGCGTCAGACCTGCATCCGGCTTGAACGTGGCCGTTTCGATGATCTTCTTGCCCTTGACGTCGTAGCCGCAGGAAACCGTGATCTTGTAGCTGACGCCGTTCTTTCCTTCGATTTTCTTAATGCTGGCCATTTTCAGCACCTCCGCGCAGTTTTTTTCTAAGAGCCTGCATTTCTCCGCTTAGCTCTAACAAATTCGACGTGGCGATTGTTTCGGGTGTCAATACGCGCCCGTCTTCAAGTTCAACTGGCTTTTCCTCTTTGAACAAATAATTGGCTATAAGTTCTAACATATCGCCGCCATTGAATTCAATCACATAGTTTAAGGCTTTGCGCTCAAGGTCGCGCTGCTTTGTATACAAACGCACTCCACTGCCAGACGTTGACGAGCCTATTCGGGCTATCGCCGCTTCAGACAAGCCGGTTTCTTTCTGAATGTCGGTTGCGGTTCTTGTTTTGCAATCATAGTCACAGAGCAAATAGCCGATTTCGCAGCCGAACAAGTCGCACATACACAGCAGTTTGGAAAGGGGCGGCAGAGCGACGCCGTTTTCCCATTGGGCTATCGTTTGCCGAGAACCAATGTCTATTTTTTCTGCAAGACCATCCTGTGTCAGGTCGAGCTTTTTCCGCTCTGTCCGTATCCGTTCGCCGATTTCTTGGCTGCGCCTTTCGTATGTCTCATATGAAATGTTATACAAAATTAACACATCTCCGTTTCATTAAAAATAAATGGATAAATATGCGTCTTCCAATTAACATTTTATAGCGATACAATACGGTTGTCAATAGGAAAACGCAAAACAATTCAGAATGAACGGAGGAAAGAAACATGAACGGAGAAACCAAAATCCCCAAAATGATGACCGTGCGACAGGTGGCAAAAACAGGTCTGATCTCAGAATATACCCTGCGTCAATTGGTCAAGCAAGGGAAAGTCCCCTGCATCGCCCTTGAACACAAGGTGCTTATCAATTTTGACGCATTCGTTGAACAGCTCCACCAGCTGAAAGGAGTGTTTTAATTATGCCATATCAGCAGATCGACAAGGAACACTATCCGCAGCTGTATAAGAACAAGCGGCAGCGGGTTGTTCTCTCCGCAATCGGTACAGGCCGGGAGCAGGGCGCACACCTCCGAGACCTCCACCGGGCAACGGGGTTCGGAGAAAGAAGCGTCCGCAAGGTCATTGCTGCGTCTGTTTTTGCAGCGTTGCAATGATCAATTTGGCAATGTCGGGATTTTCTTGCAGCAGGCGGTACGCCTGTTCCGCAGAGTTATCCAGCGGCTTTTTCTGCGGCACATCAGCCCGTTTCTGGAAGAAATCCGCCTCTATCTTCTCCGCCAACCGGCGGCGCTCCTCGTTGTT
>SFGY01000107.1 GCA_004556455.1 Clostridiales bacterium
AATAACCTGTTTGTCCGGCTGCCGGAACAGGAGGTAAACATGAAACAGCAGCCAGACAAGATGACCGCATACTACTATCGTGCGGCGCATATCAATACAGATTTGAACCTTGACAATCAAATGTACCGACTTCTCCACCATGCAATGACAAACGGTGTAACAGCCTATGCCCTGTATGTGGATGACGGATTTAGCGGATTGAGCCTTGATCGTCCGGCATTGAATGAAATGCAGATGGCTATGGCACAGGGCAGAATCGGGAGAATTGTTGTTACCGACATTTCCCGTATCTCACGGAACACAGTACACACTTTGCTTTTTTCGGAGTATGCAGCCAAGTATGACATTGGGATTGAAACCGTAGGTGGCGAAGATCTCCGCGCCATACTGGACAAAAGCCGCAAGCTCTATGAAGCCCTAAATTTCGCGTGGCTTCTTATGAAAGGCGGTGACTGCAAATGATGAACGGAATCCAATTTCAGAGTGTGCAGACACCCAACGCTTTAAGCAGCGAACTCCGCAGCGTGATCCGTGACAATGTTCTGCAATTCTATGTGCAGGGCTACGGAATGGATGCGCAGGAAGAAGGCATAACCGCCCTGTATGAACGCTTGTCGCAGGAAGATAAGTTAGACGGCGAGAGCAACAGTATTGCCAATCAGAAGAAGATTCTGGAACGCTACTGCAAAGATCACGGGTATACCGCTATCCGACACTATGACGAGGATGACGGCTATTCGGGAACGAACTTCAACCGTCCGGGCTTCCAGCGTATGCTTGCTGATATTAAGGCTGGCAAAATCAAGCGCGTCATCGTAAAGGACATGAGCCGATTCGGGCGCGACTATCTGCAAGTGGGTATGTATACGGATGTTCTTTTCCCGGAGTTTGGCGTACACTTTATTGCCGTCAATGACGGAGTTGACAGCACCCGGGGCGAGAATGAGTTTACCGCTATCCGCAATGTTTTCAACGAAATGTACGCCCGCGATACTTCCAAGAAGATCCGCGCCACATGGCAGAGTAAAGGAAAATCCGGCGAACATCTGACTACCATTCCCCCATACGGGTATATCAAAGACCCGGAGGACAAAAAGAAATGGATTGTCGATGAAGAAGCCGCAGCCGTTGTGCAAAAGATTTTCTCCCTCTGTGTTGACGGTTTGGGACCTACGCAAATTGCAAAATGGCTGAAACAGCATCAGATTTTGAATCCTACTGCTTATGCTCATTCCAAAGGGCTGCCAGCCAGCAACAAGCCTACGGCTGATCCGTACAAGTGGACAAATGAAACCGTTTCCCGCATTTTGGAGCGCGTGGACTATCTGGGACACACGGTAAACTTCAAGACAACGAAGCAATCCTATAAGAGCAAAAAGAAGCTCTGGAACGATCCTGCGGATTGGGTAATCTTTGAGAACACCCAGCCCGCGATCATTGAGGAAAGCGTATTTATCATTGTCCAGAATATCCGTAAATCCCGCCGCCGTCCTACTAAGATGGGTGATATGGGGATCTTCTCCGGGCTGCTCTACTGTGCAGAGTGCGGCGGCAAGATGTATCAATGCCGCGCCACCAATTTTACGGAGGAACAGAAATACTTTATCTGCTCCACCTACCGCAAGGGGAAAGACCTATGCACAACACATTCGATCAGAAATGTGGTACTGCATGAAATCGTGCTAAAGAATCTGCGCGAAGCCATACAGTATGTGAGCCAGCATGAAGCCGAGTTTATGCAAGAAGCGGCAGACATCAGTATGCGAGATCGTGACGCGGAATTTGCGCGTAAGCGTGATACGCTGGCAAAAGCTGATAAGCGCATTGCAGAGCTTGACCGTATCATTTCCAGATTGTATGAGGACAATGTAATGGGTAAGCTGTCCGATGACAGATTTATCAAAATGTCCCATGACTACGAGCTGGAACAGAGCAACCTTAAATCTATGGCAGAGGTTTTGCGCAAGGAGCTGAAACAGCAGGAGCAGCAGAAAACCAACGCCAAGGCATTTGTCACAGCGGTGAAGAAGTACACGGATATGCAGGAGCTTGACGCGGCAGTTCTCCGAGAATTTATTGACCGCATCGAAGTGTCCCACGCAGACAAGAAATCCAAGACAAGGGAGATCACCATTGTCTATAACTTCATCGGTGCATTTGACTTTACACGGGCTATCGAAGAAGCCCACAATACAACTCAAAAACAGCAAAAGACGGCATAGCCGTCAAGCTAAACCGCCTTTTGCTTCAATGTTTTCTTAAGTCACCGCCCCTTTGTCTGCGGTCTTTTATTTTGGGGTTAACTCACCGCCGAAAAAAGCTGCGCCCGGGCAACTCAGTTCACCATAAATTATGATCAGTCCTTCGCCCTGATAAGGCATCCGACGAATATTGCTGCCAGGAGAGCAGTAACAACAATTGCTATAGCAGTAACATATTCAAATCCATATAAAACAGGCGACAGCGAACTTATAGCTGCAATTCCCGAGACGCACATAATCGCCGTGTTCAGACCCCGGCTGTATTTAAACCAGCTAATAGCTATCAGAATAATCAGCACACAGGTCAGGACTGCGGCAATCAACGGTCCGAAATTTGCATAGCCATACGGCACAAGGCTAAAATAGGAATAGGTTCGCACCCAAGGCTCGCCCTCAGGATTCATAAATCGCAGCACCACACCGTTTGGCAGCAGTTCAAAAATCAAAGCAATCCCTGCTA
>SFGY01000108.1 GCA_004556455.1 Clostridiales bacterium
TCCAGGCGCGACCTGGGCAACAACAATCGGCCCGGCCCTGAGCAAGCTTATCGGGGAGATCAGGATCTTCCCTTCCGCGAAATCCCCCCTTATCGTGAACGTCCTCAGCAGGATCCACGCCAGAATCCTGCATATGCAGAGCCTTACAGTGAGCAGCCACAGGCCGCCTATGGCCGCAGAGCCGGCGCCCGTACGGGGGAGCGCAGAGCACCTCGCGGCCCGCGCCGTCCAGCGCAGATGCCCCTGGTTCTGCAGCAGTTTCTCAACGATCTGCGTGAGACTGTTAAATGCTACCTATCGGGCAATCCGCTGGGAGCTTTCCGTCTGGCTCTGATTCCCCTCAGCCTGGCGCTTTTCCTTGTTCTGAATCTACTCTTCTTTGGCTTCGCTTACGCCACGGCCATGGCACGTATTCCAAACGCTCTTTTTGGCGAACTGGCCGGATCTCTGGGCAGCCTTGCGGATAGCTTTGGCACATCGCTGGGGCCTTCCTGGGGCAAACTTTTCCTTGATGGGATGCTTAAAGAGCTGATTGTCCTGGCCATCATTTTTGCCATCGGCTTCCTTTTCTCCTATCTGAATCGGCAGGTGCGTGTTTCGCCGCTGAGACTCCTGCAGAACCTGGCTGTCGCAACCTTCCCTCACACGCTGCTCTGCCTTTTTATACTCCTCTTCTCTTTGATTCTTCCCGGGGCTGCCATTTCCATGCTCACTGCCTCTGGCTATATCCTGGCCTACCTTTACATGGAAGGGTTTTTCAGTCAGACCCAAGCCAAACGCGGGGTTGTGGTGTGGCCGACGATCCTGAGCTTCATCATTCTGAGCTTCATTTAAAAGAGGCCCTATTATGCGTCTTCTGCATCTTGCAGACTTGCATTTGGGAAAATCTCTTGGTCAGTTTTCACTCATTGAAGACCAGGCCTATATGCTTCAGCAAATTTGTACGATCGCCCGCCGCGAGCATGTTTCGGCTTTGCTCGTTGCGGGCGATATTTTTGATCGCAGTCAGCCTCCTCTGGAGGCGGTGCAGCTGCTCGATCGTTTTTTAACCGAACTTGTCCGCCAACACATGGCTCTTTTCATGATTTCAGGCAACCACGATTCGGGAGTGCGCCTGGCCTTTGGTTCGGAAATTTTTCAGGATTCCGATCTTTCTATTGTCAGCCGTTTTGAGGGTCAAATCCCTTCACTGCTCTGGCCACGGAAAAATCCCGCCGCCCGCATTCATCTCCTGCCCTTTCTGCGCCGTGATGAACTGAGACGCTTCTGTACGGATGAAGATGCCGCACAGCTGGATATGGCTGAGCTGCTGCGCCGTCTGCTGGAACGTCAAAAACCGCCGCAGGAAGGCCTGCCACAGATTCTTCTGGCTCACCTCTGGGTGGCCTCTTCCTCGCTCCTTCTCTCAGATTCTGAAAACACCTTGCTTGGCTCCGTGGAAAGCGTGCCGAAGAACCTCTTCCAGGCCTATGACTACGTTGCCCTGGGACACCTTCACCGGCCTCAGAATGTGGATGAAAAACTGCGCTATGCGGGTTCGCCTCTGGCGTATTCGGCCTCGGAGGCCGGTCAGCCCAAATCGCTGACGCTTCTGGAGATTCAAGATGGCAGGCTGGAGCAAAAAAAGATTGAACTCAAGCCCTTGCACCCTGTTTTACGTCTGCGCGGACCCCTTGACGAGCTGATTGCCCGCAGCAAGCAAGATCCAGCCTGGGCCGGAGAGGCTTATGTCTACGTTGAACTGACTGATTTTCCCCCGCCGCATCACGCTCTGCAGCGCCTGGAGGCCGTTTTCCCGCGACTGGTTCAGCTATCTTTTGTCCCGTTGAAGGGAGAGGTTGGGAACGTTGTAGAGCCGGATTCTGTGAGGAGCCATAGACGACAGGATCCGGAAGCCCTTTTTGCGGCCTTCTACCGTGAGGAACAGGGACGTGAACTCAGTGCGTGGCAGAAAGAAAAGCTGCATGAAGTTTTTGTTGAGGCTGCGGGAGAGGAAAGATGAAACCTTTAACGCTCAAACTCTCAGCGATCGGCCCTTTTGCCGGAGAAGAATGCATTGACTTCGAAAAATGGGGAGACGGTCTTTTCCTCATCTCCGGAGACACCGGAGCAGGTAAGACGACCATCTTCGATGCGATCAGCTATGCCCTTTTCGGGGAGAGTTCGGGCCGCAGCCGCAATCCCAAAAATCTGCGCAGCGATTTCGCAGCTCCGGGAACTCAAAGCTGGGTGGAACTTCGCTTTTCACAGCAGGGCAAGATCTATACGATCCGCCGCAGTCCCGCATATTCTCGACCTAAACTGAGAGGAGAGGGGCGGACCGAAGAAGCCGCCAGCTCCCTCCTGTTGCTTCCGGATGGTCGCTCGCTCAGCAAAATAAAAGAAGTCAATGAGACCCTGGAAGATATTCTGGGCATGGGGGCCGAGCCTTTTCGCCAGACTTCCATGCTGGCTCAGGGCGAGTTTATGCGCTTTCTTCTGGCGGACAGCAAAGAGCGTATGGATATCCTGCGTCTGCTTTTTGAAACTTCCCTGACGACCCGGGTGCAGCTGCTGCTGAGGGAAAAAGAAAAAGAGGCGGAGGTTCAGCTCGCGAAAAGTCGCAAAAAGCTGCTGGCCGAAACCGCGGCTATCGAGCTGACGGAAGAGGATCTCTGTGCTCGGCGGGAGACCTGGCTTTCCGAAGCCGAGGAGGACAGCGCCTTGCCACT
>SFGY01000109.1 GCA_004556455.1 Clostridiales bacterium
TTTCACCGCGCAGTTGGAGGAGCCGGCTGCATCTACTGCGAGAAAGTATTTCTTAAGGAGCTGCCATATCTGCTTGTAACGATGTATGCAAAGCAATATGGGCTTGCGACACGCACAGACGACGAAAAAATGATTGGGGCACGGATCGATGCAGTTATCCCGGAACTGCGGCTTGCGTTTGCCTTTTCTCAAAAAGGCACTGATAGAGAAGCCAAAGTCGCGGAGGTTCTTCACTTCCTGTGCAAAGCGAAAAGGATACAGTTATTTGTGATACGGCAGAAAGCCCCGATTGCGCTTGCCACAGAAATCAAGCAAGCCTTCGCTAAGGCAAACCTATTTATAAATTCGGATAGTCAAAGGGATGTTGCCCATCTTCGGAAGCGATACTTTGCTCAAAAGAACAATGGAAACTAAAAAGAGGAACTGCGACTTGCAGTTCCTCTTTTTAGTTCTTTTGATTCGTTTTTACTGCATGGGCAAGCAGCATATTGAGTGCGTCTTGCTTTGCTCGCTCATCAGCTTTTCGTGATGCGATCAACAAGCTGAGTTCATATTCAGACAGTGTAGAGTCCTCGATGTCCTGCCTTCCCAGCAGGTAGTCAACCGTTACGCCAAAAATATCTGCCAGTTGGATCAGAATGTCAATGGAAGGCTGCCTGGAGCCAGTTTCATAACGGGAGTAAACCACGGAGGATACGCCCAATGCGGAGGCCACTTCTGCCTGTGTAAGCCCCTTGCGAGTGCGAATATCCTTGATGTTCACAGGCACGACCTCCTTCCAATATACTATATTAAATTATACTACCGGAACGGAATGCAATGTACTACCGTATCGGTAAATGACTCGTTGACCAGATACCGTTTTGGTAGTATCATATTCCACAGGGGTAAATGCTTCGTGTCACTTCGCACCATCTCGGAATGCGGAGGAATACATGAACCTAAAAGAAATACGAGTCAGTCGCAAACTCAAAGTACAAGAGGTATCTGACTATCTGTGCTGCTTGCCATCTGTTTACAGCCGTTATGAGAATGGCAAACGAGAGCCATCCATCGATATTCTTCTGAAGCTGTCCAAGCTGTACGGCGTTTCAGTTGATTGTCTAATTGGGAATGATGAGGTCGTAGACACGAGCATAACCGAAAAAGAAGCTGCAATGATAAGCGCTATGCGTCAGGCGGACGAACGAGCCAGACAGGATGCAATTGCCTTGTTAGAGCTGCATACAGTGAATAAGAAAATCTAAACAGAGAGGTGCAAAGTGACAGGAGCTTTGCCCTCTGTATCTCGAAAGGGCACCGTGCAAGCGGTGCTCTTTCTTTTAAGGTCGCAAGGCAGCACGCACTTTTGTGAGCATCCCTTTTGCGAGGTTAAAAGCAGGAAAAGTACGAGCTTGGACACCGTTTTTGCCAAAATGGCTCAGTGAAAAGCGGTTATTGCCGAAACGGCGATGGAAGCAGATGTGTCACCACCTTATAATAATAGTAGTGACTTATGATCCCTATCTGCTTTGAGAAATGTGCGAGGTTAGAATGGAAGGTTCCGTTTACCAATACTACGCAAATGTCCGAACTGAGCCGGTCGAATGGCTATGGTATCCCTATATACCGCTTGGGAAGCTGACGGTGCTCCAAGGCGATCCCGGTGAGGGTAAATCTACATTTGCGTTGAATGTCGTAGCAAGAATTACGACAGGACAGCCTATGCCGGATGGTGTTCCTGCTAAAGGAAAGCGTGTTGCGATCTATCAGTGTGCTGAAGACGGTATTGCAGATACAATAAAGCCCCGTCTCCAGCAGGCCGGAGCGGATTGTGAACGAGTAGCTTATATCATAGACAACGACATTGCATTGACACTGGAGGACGGTCGAATCGAAACAGCGATCAAGGACACACGCCAGTGTATTTATTATCGACCCCATTCAGGCATTTATCCCGCCTGATGCAGATATGCAGAGTGCCACCAAGATGCGCTCTGTTCTGCGGAAGCTGGCAAATATTGCAGACCGCAACAAATGCGCTGTAATTCTCATCGGTCACATGAACAAAGGCGGCAGTAGCAAATCATTGTATCGAGGGCTTGGCTCTATCGACATTGCTGCTATTGCACGAAGTGTGCTCATGATCTCAAGAGATGAAAGCCGCCCTGACATTCGATACATGTATCCGATAAAATCGAGCCTTGCTCCGGAAGGACCTGCAATTGCTTTCTCGTTCAAAGAGCATGGCGGAATCGTATGGCACGGCAAATATGATCTGAATACCGCAGAACTCATGGACAGCATCACAGTAAAAACAACCAAGCGGGAACGAGCTCGTGCAAAACTGGTTCAGCTTTTGGAGCATGAGGACCGTCCGGCAAAAGAAGTATATGCCGGCCTTGCTGATATAGGCGTTGGAAGCCGTACTGTTGAGAAAGCAAAAAAAGAACTCCAAGTCACAACTTACCGTTCTGGCGGAAGTTGGTACTGGAGTTTAGGTCAGTTTACAAGGAACTACACGCAGACCGTGAAACGCGCTGCTGACAACAAACGGCGCTATGCTCCCGGCTGGGTGCATAGCACCTGTTTGTTGCGGGGGTTTCCAAAGGGGGCAGCGCCCCATTTGGCACACGAC
>SFGY01000110.1 GCA_004556455.1 Clostridiales bacterium
CACACGTTTAATTTCCTTCTGCCTTCGCGTCAAAGCCAGATAGATCACAAAGATGGCAATGCGCAAAGCCCCCTCCACCAGATTAAGAGCAAACTGCCCTCCAAAATTCGTCGGACTGTCCAAGGCGAAAAGACGTCTGAGCCCCTCGGTAATGGCATTGGGCAGGAGGAAAAAAAGCAGCACACTGAGGCCAAGCGCAAGCACGGTCGTAAAGGCCATGAAAACATCGGGGTGGCGATCCAGCCAGCTGGCTTTCTTCTCGGACTTCTCAGAGATTTTCGGGTAAGCCTCTGTACCTTCTGCAGCTTCCGAAGTTTGCTTCTCTTCTGCAGGAGCAACAGAATGAAACGAGGACGGGGCCTCTTCTGCTTTGTTCTCACCCTCTGCCGGAGCTTGCGTGCTGCACAGCGAAGCCTCCGTTTGAATTATTACACCATCATCATGACTAGCTTTGCTGGCGTTTTCTGCTCCGTCGTCGGGCTCTGAATCCTGTTTAGAGATAAGCTGCTCAGCTTCGCAGCACGCTCCAGTCTCTGAATCAGAAACTTCGGCTGTTGTCGCAGAAGAGCTTGTTTCCTGTTCTGGAATATTCATCTCGACTTCGCAGCGCTCTGCAGCATGGCTTCCTTCGACTGCAGCAGGCTCGTCTGCATCTTCTTCCAGAATTTCCGAAAGATCTGCCGAACGATACATCGCCTTGATGCCCAGCACCATCTGCCGCACCAGCTTGACGCTGCCCCGCAGAAAAGGAATTTTCTCGATGCGTGAAGCCTTCCCCTGGGGCAGCATTTCCAGCTTGATTTCACCCGAGGGGAGACGCACCGCGAGGGCTTTTTTCTCGGGGCCGATCATCATAATGCCCTCAATCAGGGCCTGTCCACCGATGCTCGTTTTAAAATTTTCTATTTTTTGACTGGCCAAATATTTCCTCGCTTATTTTCTCAGCGACGTTTAAATCATGTCTGAGACCTCTCTCGGCTGTTTGCATGAGAAATGCCTCAGACCATAAATACAGACTAACATGTGCAGTCTGAGACGTGCTGAACTTTTACAAAATCTAAGAGGGCAGAGCCGAGACACCATAGGTCTACAGGACAAGACTAAAACAGGCTTCTGCAAAGAAAAAAGGAACAGTCTCACAACCGCTCCTTTCCCCCCGCAGGGCCCTGCAAAAACCTTAGTCGTTCTTGCTCTCGGCCCGCTGTAATCTCTTCTTGAATTTGTCAACGCGTCCGCCGGTATCGACAAGTTTCTGACGACCCGTATAAAAGGGGTGGCATTTGGAGCAGATATCCACATTCATGGTCTTGAGCGTGGAGCCTGTCTCAAAGGTCTCGCCACAGGCGCATTTCACGATACATTTCCCATATTCGGGATGAATTTCTTTTTTCATCTTCTCACCTCATAAATCCATAGCCCCTAAACACAGCTGAGCTCTCGATACGTAGCTATGGAGGAGTATTTGCACAATTTGCGCAGTGATCAGAATAGCGCGAAAAAGTCTCTCTGTCAAACGGCAATGCTGTGAATTGTTGTTGTATCAATTGAAGCGGTGTGGGTGATTTCGATCAGACTGGGAGCTTGCTCTCATTCTGAATCGGGGTGCGGACAAAATCCTCCCTTTGAATTGGGGGGGGGAGGTTGACATCTATAGGGTGATTTCGATCGGCTGAAAAACCGCTCGTTTCTGGTTGCTTGAGATTATTGGCCAAGTCATTCAAGGAAGAGGCATGTGTTCGGGATGAGAGCTGCTCTCATTTCGGATTTCCTGAATTTTAGACAAAATTTCAAGTAATGGATGGTTAGCAACAACGAACAAAGGCTTAAACCATCCACACCTTGAGAACTTGCACGCACCCACCATCCACAACTTGCAGACTTGCATTTGCGCCCATCCATTAGTTGCTAACTTGCATGAAAATCAGAAAAACCAAAGGTTTCCCATCCATTAGTTGAAACGTTGCTTACAAAAGGCAGACCTCCCCCGCGCGACAAAAGGCAGGACATCCATTAGTTGAAACGTTGCGCGAAAAACGGAAAAACATAGTACAAGCCGGCCTCTTCCCCGCAGCTTTCCCGCCATTCTCGAGCATTTCCAGAAGGCCGTCGGAAGCTGCTTTGGGTCGGGATCTGTGGTTAAGTAAGCGAGATAAAAATAAGGAAATTTTCAGGTTAAAAAAAGGAAATTTTCAGGTTAAAAATAGGAAAAGCCATTATAATAAAATGTATAAAAGTCATGATTCAAGGTAAATTAGCAAAAGACATGATTCTAGGTGGATAAAGCATGAATCACAATGGAAAAGACATGAAGCAAAGCGGCATAGTTGTGAATCAAAGAAAAAAAATATTCGTCACGCCAGGACCATGAAAAAAGCCAGGGTCGAAAAAGTACTGCGGAAAGCGCCAAACCGTGTGAAAGCTGTACGTGTGAGAGCCGTGAAATTCAGATTCAAAACGACCCACCCAGCCTGAACTACCGAAATTGCCGTCTTTGCCCCAAATGCTGCGGGGTCAATCGCGAGGCGGGCGAGCTTGGGGCCTGCGGCATGAGCGCCGAACTGAGAGTGGCCCGCGCTTCCCTGCACATGTGGGAGGAACCTTCGCTCAGCGGAGAAC
>SFGY01000014.1 GCA_004556455.1 Clostridiales bacterium
ATAACAGCGCAAGCATTAGAGAAAAATGTCAAAACCCTGTCCTTGCTCTATCCCTTTCTCCTGTTGGGCAGTGCGCTGATCCTCGTCTTTTTCAGCAGCCTGAATCTTCACCTCTTGAAAAAAGAAATGGCTCTTCTGCGTATTGTGGCCGTCCCGCGACAATTGCTGATCAAAGAACTCCTGCGCGATATAGGGCTTTCACTGTTCTTCGCCCTCATCGTTGGATTTTTGTTCGCTTTTCTTTCAGCAGGCTGTCGACTTGAACTCATAAGACCGGCCATACTCATTTTTTTCGTCATGATTTTGCCAGCTTTGCTTTGGTCTGACGGTCTTATCCGGCATATTTTGAATAAATCTCCGCTTGAGCTTTTACAAGAAAGCAAAAAATAAATGATGGACATGAATTCCCCATATTTTTTCTGGAGGATGAAAAATGCTTGAAATATCAAAATTATCGTACTATTACAAATCGAGCAAGGCACCAGCTCTGAAGCAAATCAGTGCAAAATTCAATGAGGGTGAAGTAACAGCTATCGTCGGACCCTCAGGAAGTGGAAAGACGACATTGCTTTCCTTGCTGGCAGGATTGGATAAACCGCAGTCCGGGGTCATTTTGGTTCATGGTAAGCCGCTGCTGGAGCAGGATGTGGATCAATATCGGCGAGAGCAGGTTGCGATGATCTTTCAGGCGTATAATCTCTTTCCCAATCTCACGGTCATGGAAAATGCCTGCATCCCTCTGGAACTGCTGGGTCACAAAAAATCTGAGGCCAGAGATGTCGCAGCATCAATTCTCATATCTCTTGGGATCAATGAGGAGAAGCATGAACGTTTTCCATCCAGTCTCTCTGGTGGCGAACAGCAGAGAGTTGCGATAGCCCGCTGCTTATCATCAGGAGCGAAAATTATTCTGGCAGATGAGCCAACCGGGAACCTTGATAAAGCCAACACTCGAAATATACTTCATATACTGCAGGAGCTTGCTCATCGCAGAAAATACTGTGTGCTCATTGTAACGCATGACATGGATGTTGCCGATGAAGCTGATCGTGTCTTTACGATGGAAGCAGGAAATCTTTGCGAACGTGTACAGGATCAAGGGTAGTGAAGGGATGGTTTCGCCCGGATAAGAGCTGCTCATTTCTAGTTGCTCGAGATTTTTGCCAAGTCATTCAGGAAGGGGGGCATATGTCCTGGCTGAGAGCTGCTCTCATTTCGGATTTCCTGAATTTCGGACAAAATTTCAAGTTGTGGACGGTTTTACACAGCTGGAGACAAACCTCAGTGCCGTTAAGCTCGGCTGGTACCCTGCTCTCATTTCGGATTTCCTGAATTTCGGACAAAAAATCAAGTATTGGATGGTTAGCCTCAGCGAACCAAGCCCAAGACCACCCACTACTGGAGAACTTGCACGCCAAACCCATCCACACCTTAGATTCTTGCACGCGGGCCCATCCACTACTTGCTAAGTTGCAGGAAAATCAGAAAAACCAAAGCAAAACCATCCATTAGTTGAAACGTTGCACGATAAAGGGTGGTCACCCGACACGAAAAAGGTGCCCCCACCCATGTGGTGAAGCCTGGCACGAAAATCCGAGATTCCAAAGACAGACCACCCATGTGTTGAAACGTTGGCTGAACCGCTGGACTATTTGCCTCTGCTACTAAATTGCCGTTGCTTATTGAACGAATCATTATATTTAATAAAAAGAAGCGCGAGGATACTGATCAACAAAAAAGGCAGAAATTTCAAACTGTGCCGGAGGGGATCATCCTGAGGATGGACATACCATGACGGAAACCCGTTGACTGAAGTCTGAACAACAAAGCAGAGTAGGAAAGCATATAGATAAACGGGCATCGCCGCAAAGAGCAAGTGTAAAATGAGAAAGCAGCTGCAATGCATGAAAACCACAGCAACTAAACAGGGCAAGAAGAAACGAATGGCTCCGTTTATAAAAATATGTCCAAAGCCATGAACTAACGTGCATAAAACAATATACAAAATTAAAAAAATTCTTCGTTCTAAATTCCGCTTCCCACGACCAGCTGCTGCCAAAACTTCTGCTTCATCACCCTGAAAGCGCGATTTTTGTCCTGAAACAAGCCACAAGGCGTAGAAAAAAGGCAGTGCAATTTGTGTGAAATTCAGAAAATATTCTTCCCACCACATTCGCCGCTGTAGATCTGATTCGGATTGCAGAGCCAGAAGGATGAGCGGACAAACAACGAGTAAACAAAGGAGAGGCATCCAAAAAGAAAGTCCCATCGATTTCCGATAAATACGGCATTTTCCGACTAATGAGCCTTTTCTGATCAATGAGCTTCGTCCTCCATTTGTTTCAATAAATAAAAGTATCCATCCTCTATTCCAGCCCCAATTTTCTCTGCTCGCTGATTATTTTGAGAAAGGACTCGCAGAGCAACCCTCCCCTTATGCAGGAATTTTTTTACAACCCAAAAGGGCGGAACAAGTAACGATTCTTCTTCAGAATCAATCTGATAGACCTTTCCCTCCGCTTTGCTGCGCAGTTCTTCCTGGGAGAAATCGCCAAGTAGCCGACCCTTGTGCAAGACCAGGATGCGGTCACAAACGGCTTCAACATCTTCAACAATATGGGTGGAAAGAAGAATTGTCTTTCCTCCTTTGATGTCCGAAATGAGATTTTTAAAGCGCAGGCGCTCTTCTGGATCGAGTCCTGTCGTGGGTTCGTCAAACATGAGAAGTGAAGGCTCTCCCAAAAGTGCCTGTGCAATCCCTGCTCTTCTGAGCATTCCTCCTGACAACGCCGATATTCTTGTTTGCAGTTTATCTGTCAGATTCACTAATCTTGCAGCCTCAAGAATCGAAGCCTCCCTCTTGTCAGCAGCTAAGCCCTTCGCAAAATAAACTGTGCTTAATGCATCAAATAAGCTTAAAGATTTATACAAGCCAAAGTGCTGCGGCAAGTAGCCGACATTTTTCAAATAATCTTTTTCGCGCGTTTCTGTCAGAGGAGCCTGATCCCACAGGACAGATTCCGCATCCGTCATGTAAATACGAGCCAGGCAGCGCATAAAGGTGGTCTTGCCGGAACCATTCTCACCAAGAAGCCCATACACTTTCGCATCGAAATCAATCGATATCTTCTGTAGCGCTTTGTTCTTCCCAAAGGATTTACTTAGTCCGCATATTTGTAAATTCAATTAAGGTTCCTCCGGATTTAGCTTTCTTATGAAATCAACGGGTTTTTGTCCATTTTGCAGTTCTGGATGATAAAAATAATATCGAAGAGCGGGAATGATTTTATCTTCTCCATAGACAGAAAGTTTCTCCAGAAGAATGCTTAAGAATTCGTGCAAATCTTCATCCTTACCATTGGCCGTCTCATCTCTCACGGCTTTCGCGGTACGGTAGGGATCCATGGATACGGGCGGAACGAAGGCAAAAACATACATGTGCTCTCTGCGCTGCTCTTTGGGTACCAGAGAATGCATGACATTTTTAGCCAGCGACTTAATATTATTGACAAGAGTATGATCCTGCATTTTAACCACTTGCTCATCCACGTCCCGAACGATATTGCCTGTCGTGAAAATCGTTCTGGACATATCAGGCAATTCCAGTTGAAACTCTTTTAATTCTTTCTCCTGCTCCTGTAAAATAACAGAATACTCCGCCAGATCTTCAAATTGCGAAGCCACCCAAACGTTGCCGTTCACAGTCTTTTGTTGAATAAATCCTCCGTATAAACTTACACCGTCGCTCTTCCCCTCCCATGTGCCATCACTAAGTTGATTCAAACTACAGGCCAGAGACGAACAGCCGCTAAGTTCGAGGTGAAAAAGGACTTCTTCCGGATAACGATTAATCTGAAAATGTTTATATTCCACATCATAGACAGAGATTGCACCCGGCATGGGAAGCCACGGAATATAGGCAGGAAGAAAAACGCTTTGTGCGTTGGCGTAATAGAGAGGATGCATTCCCGAATACGTAAGTTCAACGACCGCTTGTTTTCGTGAGGTTTTTGAAGAAAAAAAGACGTAATCCTGCTCCTGGGAAAACTCGATTTCCTGTCCGTCCAATTTCACTTTATGGACCTGATAACCATGATACAGGGTCATCGTCTGAAGTCCGGCCTGTATGTCTTCAAGCGTACATTGTGTCGTCGCTTCCAACTGATTGCCGAAGTGAATCCGGGCAACGATTTCGCGGAGATGATAGTTTGACTGCTGCTCTATCTGACGATGAGTGGAATAGTATACTTCATCGGAAAAACGATCCTGACGATCAAACGGGGGCGTACTGATCGTCTGTTGACCTTGAAATAATAAAAACAGCAACAGAGTTCCAAGGCTTCCGACCAGGACGATTCTTTTTATTCGTCCACGGAAAATGTAAAAAAGAACGGCGCCTCCCGCTATGACCATAAGTGACCCTAACTTAGCCATCTGGCCTGGCAACAGGGGATATAAAGCATTACCTACCGGTGCGCTTTCAACCCCGAAAGGGCTCAGGCGAAAAAACGACGAGATTCCGGTTTTTCCAAACAAGAACGAAGAAGGAAGCATGTAAGCCAACATACGATTTCCCAGACCGCTTACACTCATGGCCATCATCATTTCTATCGGATAGGCGATGTCTTCGGCAAGAGTGAGAGCGAAAGCCGTTCCTATCAGGATCGCCACAGAAGGACATATCCCAACATACCAGATTAAAAATGCGAATAAATAAAGAGTAAATCTGCCGCCAAGGTCATTCAGACGATACGCCCAAAAAAGACTGAACGAAAGTGTCACGACGACGAGTAGTAAAAGAATCAAAAACGGTAATCGGGTAATCTGTGCGACTTGTTTTCTTCTACCGTTGGAAACACTTTGAAAGATTTCAGCAAAATGGACTTGCTCCGCTTCACGTCCCCAGAAATAAGTAAAAAAGAGGAAAAAACAAAACAGCAAAACACTTTGTTCTGCAGGGACATGCAAAAAAGTCATGTTAATGGGGCCGGAATGTTCGAGGCTCACCGTCAGCCAGGGCCAAAAACGAAAAATACGAAAAAGGTATACTGAAAACAAAACAGACACCGGCAAGTAAAACCTGGGAGAGGCGAAGAAACGTTTGATATCGAAATAAATCATCATCCAGTTTACGGCTTAACGGTAAGCGTTAAAAGGTAGGTCACCCCGGTCTTTAAGTCATGTCCTGCTTTCACCGTGCAGCACCGACTCACCATGGCCTCTTTAAAAAACTCAAAGACATCAAAGTAATCCGACGGAACAATCAGGCTGGGCGTACCCATATCAAAGCCTATAAAGTCCATAGAAGCGTCCGGTTCCATGTAATAATTAGAGATTCCCATCACATAGGTTGGCTTCCAGGGAGCCTTTATTTCTGCAGCCAGGTCTTCGACGTTTATTGAGTTTTCGTCTTCCAGTGACTGTAACGAAATAAGAATTTCTGAACCTTTATCATATTGATTGCCTGAATCCGTTTTAATGAAGCCACTTGTTCTTCCCTTTACTGCAAGTAAAGCCAGGGCAAGCTCTTTCACCTTAACCTCAGTCATCAAAAGCGATATCAGGCCATTCGAATTTCCATCTTTTTTGTTATACAGTATACCGTTGAAGCCATTTTGAAGCGCATCTCCATCAACCTTCACCCAAAATGAAACCTGATGGGCTTCTGGATTAATTTTAATGTCCTCACCATTCTGAATCTCCCTATAAGCTTCTAAATCAAGTTGTGGGGAGGATTGCAGCGGAGGCGCCATGGAGAATACCGTTTCCGCCTCTTCAGGTCGAGAAGCGGATACAGCTATCTGTGGATGTTCGCGCACGATACTTTCTAAAACTTTTCTATTATGGGGGGCCTCCTCACACCCCACCAGGCAGACAATGAAAGAAAATAAAATAAAAAAATAGCACTTTCTGAGCATAAGGAGACCCTCTTTATATTTCATCATTTAAGTCGTATTGTTCCGTATGCATTACAACCATAATTCAGGTTCCATGGCGTTAACCAGAGATACCAGTATGTTTCTGCAGGCGTACTAACAGTCGTCGTATCATTAACAACCTGTCCAGGTCCAACTCTTTTGTCAGTTGCTAAATCGTCATAGTACGTTCCATTTTGGTAATAACGTGCTACAAACCAAACATCATCTCTACTTGAGCTACTGTTATGGCCGTTAAAAATCTTATAAAATCCGTAAACCGTATTGCTTCTATCACCTGCTTCAGTAGCGTCCAGAGTTACCTCTTCATAATCAACTACTCTTGCAAGGGCAATCGTTGGTATAAGTAACGCAAGATAAGTATGTTAATGATAATGAGTTTCTTCATACGAAAATCCCTTCTTTCAATAATCAGTATTCAAAAAAATTCAAAGATCTCCTAACATAAACTGATTACTTCTTGCGTTGCCACAATTTGTTTTTTGAGCAAGGCAACCTTTAAACACATAACTACAGGTAAAGAGTCGCGATCTCTTATACCTGTGATAAAAAAATCTATGTTTAAACCCGACTGGCCAGTCCGGGAAAAAACCTCTAAAAAATAAATTAAGATGTTGTTTCTCTTAGTTCCACGAAGCGTTACTTATGCCGTTGGCATCACAGGTAATAGTACAAGTTCTGGCAAAATCAGCCAGATAATCCTGCGGCACACAGACTAATGTTGAACTTACCCAGGAACTGCTTCCCGGATTACCCATGCTGTTTTCAGTATTTTGCACATCGTACCCCACAACACTACCATAGCCATAGACGTCATAAGGCGCGGATGTGCTCCCGTTAGTATCAAATGTTCCTTTAACGGTTAAGGTTCCAATAACACGCCCGGTTACATTTTTTACGACATACTCCGAAGTTAGTTTTCTGCGTATAGTTGAACGCATCACTTCGTCAGTTCGTTCTTCTTTTAGTGTTACTATAAGATAGTGTTCAGAGTCTATCTGTATTGTTTTTTCTACAAACTGCTGCTCAGGACTGAGCCTGAGACAAGCGTCTGTATTCAAGACGAGAGTTTCCGCATTCTGTTCGATGGCCTGAGCCGGTAATGCAAATGTGAATAGAATCATACTAACAAGGAAAATCATACCAATTCTTTTTTTCATTCTGAGTTCCTCCTAGGGTGTCTCTACGTTCACCGTTTCTTCTTGCAAGGGCCTCATTTCCCCTTTTTTTGCGCTCATATACCAGAAACGGACAAAGGGCATTAGCAAAAAGAGGAGGGCCAGAATGATGATCAGCAGAACAGCGTAGTGCAGATATCTCTTTAGCGTCTCTTTTTGTTCTTGTTCACGTACAAGCCTTTCCGCATAAAGTTCATTTAATCGGGATAGCTGCTGAGCTATTATTTCCTGACTCAACATGGGTTCAGAATCCACTTCTGACTTGATGACTGCTTTGCTTTCTTCTTCACCTTCACCAGGAATATTGCCTAATAAAGAGGAAATCGAAACATGCAGAAGGTCAGCTATCCTTTCGAGGGTAGTTGCATCAGGTACAGTAACCCCGTTTTCCCAGTTGGAAACAGTCTGTCGGCTCACTTTAAGCAAAGCAGCAAGTTCCGTCTGGGAAATACCAATATTTTTGCGCGCATCTCGAATCTTCTGGTACAAGCTCGTGTCATTCATGTCGTTTTAACCCCGGGGAATATCTTCAAAGGTAATTCGACTAAAAATAGATGTCAAGAAAAGAAATATTTTTTGTTGTCAAAAATTATTAACATTAGGGACAAACTGTAAAATATAGTGTAAAATTTTTTTGACAATACGATCTAAAATATTAAATTTGTGCAATTGCACAAACATATAATCATTTCTTAAGTGTATTCCTTTGGTATTTGTTATGACGCCACGTTCGCTAATATTGAGTTGATCTACCGGAATCTTAATCTGAGCAAACGGCAATATGACGAGCTTATGCGACATTATCTATTGCTGGATCTTATGATTGTACTCGAGGGTCAGATCTGGGAGATTGCTAATTACTACCTGTCGATAAAAGTGATGTTTATGCACATGTTCAGCATCACTAAAGGACAGCAGGAACATCAGTTTAGCTCGGTGCAACGAAGAACAAGCAAATGTATGCACAGGCACTGATTTCAGAATTTCAGCGTTCCAAGCACAGATGCCGGCGAGGGCATATTAGTTTTCCAGACTTGGGTTGCGTGAGAGGGGCTGCTGCAGCGATGGCGCGGTCCGGAAAGCAGGCGCTGATCTCGGATGTTCAGTCTTCCAGGCTCAGGCTGGCGGAGAGGAGCTGCTGCGTATAGGGGTGGCGGGGGCCGGCAAAAAGGCGCTGAGCTTTGTCTTCTTCGACGATGACGCCGTCGTGCAAAACGGCGACGCGGTCACAGAGGTAGCGCACGACATCCAGATCATGAGAAATAAAGAGGCAGGCGAAGTCGAAATCGCGGCGCAGGCGTTGAAAAAGGTTCAGGATCTGCGCCTGGACGCTCAGGTCCAGAGCCGAAACCGGCTCGTCCGCGATTAGGAGCTGAGGCCGCGTGATCAGGGCGCAGCCGATGGCCGCACGCTGACGCTGGCCGCCGGAAAGGTTTTGCGGAAAGCGTTCGGCGACTTCCGGATCGAGTCCCACGGCGGCGAGCATTTCCTCCACTTTCCGGCGTCGCTCTTCCCTTGAAAAATCGCCCTGAACGAGCAGGGGTTCTTCCATTTGCCGGCCGATTTTCTGCAGGGGATGCAGTGAGGAATAGGGATCCTGAAAGACCATCTGCATGCCCAGTCTGGCTTTGCGGCGCTGGTGGGCCGTGAGCTGCGAAATTTCCCGGCCATTCAGGTAAATATGGCCGGAAAGCGGTCGGAGCTGGCCGCTGATGATGCGGGCAAGGGTGGTTTTGCCGCTCCCGGACTCGCCGACGAGCGCAGTAAATTGCTTCGGGTAGATGCGAAAGTCAATGTCTCTCAAGACCATCTGGCGTTCTTCGGGCGCTTTAAAGCGATCGAAGCTGTGCGAGACATCTTCGACCAGGAGGTAGGGGACGGGAAAGGATCTTTGCTCCTCTTGGCTCGTTTTTTCCGTCGCAGAAGCCGTTATTGGCTTTGTGCCTGTTGTCGGCTCAGTGCTCGTTCCCAGTTCAGTGCTATTTCCCAATTTAGCGTTTTTTACAGCTTCAAGGCTTTTGTCCGTTTCAGGGCTTCTTTCGGGCTCAAGCTTTCTTCCCAACTCAGTGCCTTTTGCAGCTTGTCCTAAATCAATGCTTCGTTCTTCACTCATGGGCTTCACCCGTTTCATGCGTTTTACCGCAATCACTTTCCGCCGCCCTTTCACTCAGCTCCCTGGCCCGGAAACAGCGGGCAAAATGCCGCTCGCCGAGCTGTTCCCGCGGAGGCTCTCCGCGATGACAGATCTCGGTCGCCAGAGGGCAGCGTGCGGCAAAAATGCAGGGGGCATTGGACCTGGCATGGTGAGCCGCGATGACGGCAGAAGCAGGCACGCGGCCCTTAATTTCTACCAGACTTTGTCCTTTGGGACTGCGCGAAGGCATGGCCTGGAGCAGGAGCCTCGTATAGGGGTGGGCGGCTTCGCCGAAGACCTCTTCTACGGGACCTTCCTCGACCATCGTGCCGGCATAATAGATGAGCACGCGGTCGCAGAATTTACGGACGACACGAATATCGTGCGAGATAAAGAGCATGCTCAGACCCTCGTCATCGCGAAAGCTGCGCAGCAAGTCGAGAAGTTTTTCCTGCACCGAAAGATCAAGGGCCGTTGTAGGTTCGTCCGCCACGAGAATTTTCGGGTGATTGATCAGGGCCATGGCGCAGAGCACACGCTGGCGCTGTCCTCCCGAGAGCTCATGGGGAAAAGCCCGGGCAATCTCCCCGGCGGAGTCAAGCTGTACGCGGCGAAGCATCTCCAGGACACGGGCTTTTCGCTCCCTGGCCGAAAGTTCGGGGTGATGAATCAGAAGACTTTCACCAACCTGGACGCCGATGCGCTGTAAAGGATTCAGGGCTTGCTGAGCATCCTGAAAAATCATGGAGATTTCCCGCCCCCGAAGGGCCTGCCAGCGGCTTTCGGAGGCCCCCTCCAAAGATTCTCCAGCCAGGGTGATCTGGCCCTGCCAGGTGGCCGTTTCCGGCAGCAGGTTCAGCAGCGCCAGAGCGGTGATCGATTTGCCGCAGCCCGATTCGCCGCAGAGGCCGAGGATTTCGCCCTCGTCAAGCTCGAAGTCAATGTCCTGCAAAATGCTTCTGTAGTCGGGAGCAAAGCCGATCCTGAGATTTTGTACGGAGAGCAAACTCATCGCGCACCCCCTCTCTCTTCCAGCAGCTGCTGGCCGCTGCGGGCCAGGAGGAAAATCGCAAAAACCGTGAGGACAATCGCCAGACCGGGAAAGAGGGCCAGCCAGGGAGCCTGAAAAATATAGGGCTGTGCTTCGGCGAGCATGCTGCCCCAGCTGGGGCGCGGAGGCTGAATGCCGAAGCCGAGAAAGCTCATGCTCGACTCCGCCAGAATCGCATTGGCGAGGCCGATGCCGAGAGCATTGAGGCTTTGACTGCGCAGCAGCGGCAGCATATGCACAAATAAAATGCGCAGAGGCGGCGTGCCCATGACTTCCAGACGTTTGATGTAATTACGCCCGCGATACTGACGAAAGGCGGAGCGTACGAGGCGGGCATAGCTTGGGGTAAACGCCAGTCCCAGAGCGAAGATGAGCTGAGGAATGCCCCGGCCCAGCACGGTAATGACCAGCAGAGACATCAGGATGCCGGGAAAGGCCAGGAGGCTGTCTGTAAAACGGCTGATCAGCCAGTCAGCCCAGCCACCGAAGTAACCGGCCAAAGCGCCCAGAATCAGGCCGTAGAAAGCCCCAAGTAAAACGGTTCCAAAAGCTACCAGCAGCGTGCCCGACGCCCCCTCGCCGACGCGCACCAAAATGGAGCGGGAGAGATGGTCGGTACCCATCGGGTGCTCTGCCGAGGGCGGAGCGAGCTTACCTGCCGAGCAAAGTTCATTCGAAGCAAATGGACAAAAAGCCGAGGCATAGATCATCAGACCGACGATCAGTCCCAGGAGCAGCAGGCTGAGTATGAGTTCCAGGCGGCTGTGTCGCATTTTCTCAGACATCTCCGGCCTCCTCCCGACCCCCTGTCGCCGCCGCGCTGTCGAGGCGCGGATCAATCAGGCGGGAAATCAGATCACAGAGCAGGTTAATCATGACGACAATAAAAGCGATCGTGAGGATAATGCCCTGAGCCAGCGGCAGATCCCGGGCTTCAATCGCCGTGAAGAGCAAACGGCCGATTCCCGGAAGGACAAAAACCTGCTCGACCACCAGACTGCCTGTCATCAGTTCGGCGAGAATGAGGCCCAGCGTCGTCACTAAAGGCAGCAGACTGTTGCGCAGGCGGTGATGAAAGAGCACACGGGCTTCGGAAGCTCCTTTGGAACGAGCCGTGCGCACGTAATCCTCATTTTTGCTTTCGATCAGCGAGCTGCGCAGAAACTGCACAGCCTGTGATAGTTTCGGCAAAGCCACCGCGAGCGCGGGCAGAAAGAGCGAGCCCAGGTAAGGCCAGAAGCCCTGACGCAGGGGAACAAAATATCCCGGACGTACGAGCTTTAATAAAAAGGCGAAAAGAAGGATGAGCAAAATCCCCAGAAAAAAGCCAGGGATCGCCATAAAAAAGTGCGTTCCCATACTGAGGATGCGATCCAGTCGTCCCCCAGCCTTGCGCGAGGCCAGAATGGCCAGAGGAAAACAGAGAATGAGGACGATGAGAAAGGCCAGAATCGCCAGGGTCATGGTGACTCCGAGCCGTGAGGCAATAAGTTCCGCAACCGGCTTTTGAAAGCGCAGTGAAAGCGAGGGATGCCGGTGGTTCCAGAGGCCCTCGACAGAATGCCAGTAGCGCAGCAGAGGCGGCTGATGAAGCTGCAGTTCTTCCTCCAGAGCCGCCCGCTTTTCCGGCCGGGCATCGGTTCCCAGCATCATCGTGATCGGATCGCCGGGAATGATGTAAAAGACAAGAAAAACCAGGAGAGACATGAGCAGCAGGGTTGCCGCAACATCTCTGAACTTGCGTAAGAAAAAACGCAGGAAACGACCCCGGCGGCTATTCCAGGAGAGCGTCGGTCTCTTGCTCAAATGATGTTCTTGCTTTGTTCTCTGCCCTGTATCTTCCATCGTTGTCGCATGTTCGCCCGGCAACCCAGGTTTGCGTCAGTCCTCTTTCCAGGATTTTTCCGACCAGCTCAGCGCAGCAGCGACTCGTCCAGCAGAGCCTGGTCGGTATAGCCCACGGTGGAGAGATCCTGAACGTAGGCCGGGTACTGATGATACCCTGTCAGCCCTTTGCGCACGGCCGTGAGATTCATCGGGTCCTGAATAAAGACCGAAGCGGTTTCGTCAGCCAGAATCTTCTGCATCTCATGGAAGAAGCTCACCCGCTTGCTGTCCTCGGTTTCGCTCGCTGCCTTTTCGACAAGTTTGTCGTAGGCATCGTTTTTGAAGTTAATGAAGTTATTGTCCGCGCTCGAAGCGAAGCGGTTGAGCACATCCGAGGGCGTATATTCATAGGTCAGGGCAATGATGGTCATTTGATAATCACGGCCTGCATAGACACGCTCGAGCCAGGTGCCCCATTCCACAGTTTCGATTTTCAGGGTAATGCCCGCTTCTTTGAGCTGGGCCGCGATGATGTTGGCCGTATCCACATGAATGAGGTAGTTGCCCGGGACCGTGACGGTCAGCGTCAATCCATCCTCATAACCTGCCTCTTTCAGGAGTTTTTTTGCTGCAGCCGGATCGGCCTTAACGGGTTTTAGCTCGTCATTGAAGAAACGCCCCATCTCCGGCGACATCCCGCTGGCCAGCGGCGTTCCCGCAGAACCCATCACCAGTTCGACAATTTTGTCACGGTCGACCGCCAGGCTGACCGCTTCACGCACGCGGCGGTCATCCAGAGGGGCGCGCTCATTGTTCATGGCCATGAGTTGAACCATGTTGGCCCCGCCCGCATTGATCTCATAGAGATCCTTGAGACTACCGGCCTTTTCCTCGGTGAGATAGGGAAAGAGGTCGATGCTGCCGGACATCAGCTCCATGTAGGCCGCGTCCATATTGCCGTAAGTACGGAATTCCACTTCGTCCAGAAAAGCCTTCTCCCCGTGATAGTCCTCAAAGCGTTTCATGATGAGGCCTACCTGCGGCGTGTAGCTGACAAATTCAAAAGGACCGGTACCGATGGGATGCTCGTTTTGCTTCTCAACGTCCCTGGGCATGATCGCTGTATTCAGGAAGCCCAGGAGATCAGGATTCAGCTCTTTGGACTCGACCACAACCTCTTTACCGTCGTTTTCGGCCCGGACATCCGCAAGACCGGCCAGCTGCGGAATTTTCGCTTCACCGCCGTCAAGACCGGCCGCGCGGCGCAGAGACCAGACCACATCGTCTGCGGTCATGTTTTCGCCGTTATGAAATTTCACCTGATCTTTCAGCACAAAGCGCAAAGCCCGGCCATCTTTTTCACTTGTCCACGATTTCGCCAGGCAGGGCACAAATTCGCCCTTGACGTTCATCTTGACGAGACCTTCAAAAAGGTTGAAAAGAATTTCTTTCGTGCCGGCCGCCACGGCCAGCTGCGGATCGAGAAAATCCGGTTCCTGCGTAATGCCGACAATAACCTTTCCGCCCCTGAGGGCTTCTCTCTCCTGGGAGCTGTCACTGGATTCAGCAGCTTGCTCAGTCGAATCATCGGCCTCAGAGTCTTGCTGAGAAGAATCACTGACTTTGCTGTCCTGTTCGGAAGATGCACTGGTCTCAGTGCCTTCAGCCTTAACGTTCAAAGTGCTGGCTCCAAAGCTCGTGAAAATGAAAGCAAAGAGCAGGAAAAAGGCAAGCCAAAAGCTGGCCTTGCGCAGATAAGATGGCGTAGAAGCGTACATCGCTGTCCCCTTTTCGATTTGTTTGTTCGGCCTGGCCGAAAGTGAGATCACGCTTAGATGCTCCGGTTTGACGGGTCTTTTGGAAGCGCGTCCAGATCGGGAAGTCCTTCGGTGGTTCCTCCAGGCTTAGCTCTCCGGGGCTTTACCGGCGCTTTCAGAAGCACAACAGGAGGTTGGATTCCCAAATGTTCTGTCCATTATAACAGGCCTGCGCAAGATATAAAGCTTTGACGCACCAGCACGCGCTTGCTTGCCCCACACCCTCTCATGAAGGCAGGCTCGCTCAGTAGCATCTGAGGCCGCGCATGCTTTCACAGGAGCTCTCCAGATCACATTCACGAGCAAGCTAAATTGATTGACGCTCCAGCCTGTACATTCACGCCCACGATCCCTCTTCCCGGCTGTGCTAAACTGAGGAAGGAATTGTCGTTGGCCCGGCTGAAGGTTCTGGCAGGAGATCTTTGCCTGCAACTTCACCTGCAGACAATCCCAAAATCCTTTCAGCACCGTTGATCCCGAGAGCCTTTAAACTTCAAGGATCCCATGCTTATTGAAGCTTTGATGAACAAGCGTAATAAATCATAATAAATCATATGAACAAAACCGTTGATAAAACTCCCGTCGATACCGTTAGTCAGGCTCCCGTCGATTTAAGCGCCGGTATCAGCTCAAAAGCACGTTATTTGCTCGGCAAGCTGGACGAAAAAGGCGAAGCCTGGCTCGTCGGCGGCGCCGTACGCGACCTGCTGCGCGCTTATCCCAGTACCGATGAGGATATTGCCACCTCCCTCCTGCCGGAAGAAACAAAGGCCCTCTTTGAGGGACTGGGGCTGACCGTCCTCGAAACGGGCCTCGCCCACGGCACCGTCAGTGTTCGCCTGGAGCAGCAATCCTTTGAGATCACGACCTTTCGTGTCGACGGAAACTATCTCGATGGCCGCCACCCCGAGTCCGTCTGCTTCGTGCGCAGCTTGAGGGAAGATCTCGCACGGCGGGATTTTACGGTCAATGCGATGGCGTTGAATAAGGAGGGTGAGCTCTGCGATCCCTTTGACGGGCAGGCAGATTTAAAGGCCGGTCTGATCCGTGCGGTGGGCGACCCGGCCCGGCGCTTTGAGGAGGACAGCCTCCGCCTGCTTCGCGCCGTGCGCTTTGCGCGCAAACTGGGTTTTCGCATCGAAGAGGAGACCCTGGACGCCCTTCGTGCCGCCGCTCCGGGCATCGCCCGCGTCAGTGCCGAGCGCTGTGCCGCAGAATTTTTAAAAATTCTCGAAGCCGACCCTGACGGCATCACCGATCTGCACGAGTACGGCCTTCTCCCCTGGCTCTATCCGGAATTAGAGGCCTGCTTTAACTGCCCTCAGGAGACGCCTTTCCATCGCTGGGATGTCGGCCGTCACTCCGTCGAAGCGGCCAAAATGACCGATGATCTCACCCTGCGCATCGCCTGCCTCTGCCATGATCTCGGCAAAGTCAGCGCTAAGACCTACGGCAAAGATGGGCGGGCCCATTTTTATGGACATGAGGTCCCTTCCGCCGCTCTCACAGAAGAATTCACGCGGAAGCTTTTTCTTCCCGAAGCCGAGCGCAGACTGATCACCCGCATCGTCGCCCTGCACAATTTTATTTCAGAACGCCCGGGTCGCATCGCCCGTCTGGTGCGGGAGGAAAGTGATGAGGTTTTATCGTATTTACCCCAGTTGCAGCGCGTGGATGTGCTTGCCCAGTCGGAACTCTGGCGCGAGAAAAAGCTCGGCCGCATCGAGCGTCTGCAAGCGGAAATCAGCCGCTACCAGGCAGGGCCCCATCGTCTCAAAGATCTGGCGATCAACGGTAAAGACCTGCAGGAACTGGGCTTCACGGGGCCGGAAATCGGCGCAGCCCTTGATGAAGCACTGGATTTTGTCATGCTCCAGCCCGCCCGGAATGAG
Organism: Clostridiales bacterium; assembly: GCA_004556455.1. Lineage (GTDB taxonomy): Bacteria > Bacillota > Clostridia > Saccharofermentanales > DTU023 > SFGY01. Next base: position 15,836 of record SFGY01000014.1, read on the forward strand.
CGCGGGCGTCTGCTGCGCCGCGCTCTCACCCTGCGCAACCGACAGCGCCGCAAAAACAGCCAATAAAGACCCTCGCCGCGTCAAGCAGGCCATGTCCATCTTCATGAGCACAGGATCAGAAAACACCTATAACAGGCTCTCTTTTCGGAGATCGTGTTAAACTCAGTGTATGAAGCCTTCTTCCAATCATTCCTCTTACGATTCTTATTCCCGCTTCGCGGGGGACGCTAATCAAGCCCTCACACTTGAGCGCCTGAAAGCCCTGCTTCGCTCCTGCACACCCCAGAACCCACAGGAAAAAGAAGATCTGCAGGTGATGCTCCAGGCCTGCGAGCTTCATCCGGATGTCCTCAGCCGCAGCTGTGAGGACGGACATTTTACCGCCTCCGCATGGATCTGCGATCGAGAACACAAAAGAGTCCTCCTGGTCTATCACCGGATTTTTGACTCCTGGGCCTGGACCGGCGGTCACGCTGACGGCGACCCCGACCTACTGCGTGTGGCCCTGCGTGAGGCAGAGGAAGAGACTGGTTTAAGGGAGTTTCAACTGCTTAATACTGACGTCCTGTCAGGAGATGAAAAGCCCCCCATTTCACTGGAAATCCTCAAGGTCAAAGCCCATCGGCGGCGCGGACTTTTCGTCCCGGCCCATCTTCACTATAATCTGACCTGGCTTCTGGAAGCAGATGCGACCACGCCGCTGCGCATAAAAGAAGACGAGAACAGCGGTGTCGCCTGGTTTTTGCTCGATGAGGTCTGCGCTCACTGCAGCGAGCCTCAGATGCAGCCCATCTACGCAAAACTGAACGCCCGCCTGCGGGCGCTGAGCTGAACGGTATCAGTGAAAATAGAATCAACGCAAAGAGATCATCTTTCCTGAAAACAGCAAAATCAGCTTGTTGTGGTCAGTTTCTGGCAGAATGAGCCAAAAAACCACATCAAGATTGTGGCGCTTATCAGAGCAAGCAGGGTCATCGAGATAAGTGAGATCATCAAGACCAACGAAATAAAGGAAGAAAATATCAGACATACAAGGCAAAATTGCCAAGCATAGAGCCTAAGGACAGCAGGACAAAGGAAACATGAAAACAGGAAATTCAAACAAGAAAAGCAGTTCAGTCGGAAAGATCCTGAAAAGCAAATTTGGAGCGTGGCTGTGGCGCTCAAAAGTCGCCGAGGCTCGCGATGAAGATCCGCGCCGGGAAAAAGTCCACAGGGTATTTCGTCTGACCGCTCACAGCATGGCTGCCGGCGCTCTGGCCGGACTTGTCGTCACGCTTTACCGACGCCTCATTCCCCTGATCGGTGCGCAGGTCAAAAATCTCCTGCTCTGGGGGCGGCAAAGCTTTGGAGGCTGCCTCGTCTTTCTGGGCCTGATGGCCCTTTTTGCCCTGTTTTCGGCCTTTTTCGTCCAGCGTGAACCCATGATCGGTGGCTCAGGCATCCCTCAGGTGGCCGGTAAACTAAAAGGCCAACTCCATTACTCCTGGCTGCGCGTGCTCGTCTACAAATTTCTCGGCGGTCTCCTCAGCCTGGGCGGCGGCCTGACCCTGGGCCGTGAAGGTCCTTCTGTACAGATCGGCGCTGCGGTGGGCGAAGCCTATGCCGAAAAGACTAAAATGAAAAAAAGTGACAGCGACCTCCTCATGGTCAGCGGCTCCGCGGCCGGTCTCTCCGCAGCCTTTAATGCACCCCTGGCGGGGGTGATTTTTGCCCAGGAAGAGCTGCACAAGGTTTTTACCCCCCGCACCATGCTCTCCGCCTTTGCAGCCGCACTCACCGCCGACTTTATCTCCGCCCTGGTGTTCAGCTCACGGCCCGTCTTATCGCTGCCGCTCATGCAGCGTCCGGGCTTTCGGCTCTATGGACTGCTCTGCATTCTGGGCGTCGTGATCGGCCTCTCCGGTGCTTTGTTTAACACGCTGATCATGGCAGGAAAACGCGTTTATGCCAAACTCAGGCTGCCCCTCGTGGGCAAAATTCTCCTGCCCTTTCTCCTCACGGGTGTCGCTGTCCTCCTGGATCCCCGCCTCTTTTCCGCAGGCGAAGCCTTTATCTTTATCAAGCCCAGCGACTGGCTGCCAGCCTCGGAATTTGTCTTGCTTTATGTAGAAAAACTTCTCCTATTGGTTCTGGCCTTTTGCTCGGGCATTCCCGGCGGAATATTCTTTCCTCTGCTCGTGCTGGGCTCTCTCGTCGGTAATGCATTCGGCACGGTCCTGTGGAGCTTCGGCCTTTTAAGTGCGGAAGAAGTCACCCTCTTCTCCATTCTGGCCATGGGCGCCCACTTCGGCGCCATCGTGCGCTCGCCCATTACGGGCATTCTGCTCATCGTCGAAATGACCGCTTCCCTGCGAAGCCTCCTGCCCCTGGGCGTCGTCACCCTCTTCGCTTATGTCACCGTCGAATTTTGCCGCAGCGCCCCGATTTACGATTCGCTGCTGGATTTTATTCTCAAAGGAAAAAGCACGGCCGAAAAGCAGGCCGGAAAACAGCCCGACCATCTAAGCAGCTAAGTGGAGCAGCTGAGTCCGTAAAAGATCATCAAAGGCACAGCTTGCATGATTTAACAAGAAATCTCCTGGGCTCTTATAAAAAGCAAGCGCCCCAGAAAACCCAGTCTAAATTTGAATATGGGCAATTGTGACCGCACCGCGTGTAAGCTGCTATTCGTTCCAGACTCTGCCGGTAAGTCTCTGCCAGGCTTCACGATAGCGCGCCGCCGTTTTATCAATGATGTCCTGCGGAAGGGCCGGCGCAGGGGGTGTTTTGTCCCAATCCAGCGTTTCCAGCCACTCGCGCAGAAATTGTTTGTCAAAACTCTTTTGGGCGTGGCCGGGCTGCCAGCTATCTTTGACCCAGAAGCGGCTGGAATCAGGGGTAAAGGCTTCATCACAGAGCACCAGATCGTCGCCCACAAGGCCAAATTCCATTTTGCTGTCCGCCAGGATAATGCCGCATTTTTCTGCGTGCGCCGAGGCGGCTTTGAAGAGGTCAAGACTGGCCTTTTCCAAGCTTTCAGCCATCTCTTTGCCAAGCAATTCGGCCAGTTCTTCAACGGAGATGTTGCGGTCGTGCCCGCTTTCTTCTTTGGTCGAAGGCGTGAAAATCAACTGGGGCAGGCGATCGCCCTGAACGAGGCCGTCCGGCATTTTGACCCCATTGATGCAGCCGTCCTGCTGGTAGGATTTGAGTGCCGAACCTTCCAGATAGGCGCGGACGATACATTCGACAGGCAGCATTCTGGCCTTTTTGACGATCATGGAGCGCTTTTCCAGGTCTTTGCTGTATTTTTGCAGGAACTGCGGATAATCCGCAGGCTGAGTGCTAAGCACATGATTGGGGAGTACCGGTGCGAGCTTCTCAAACCAGAAGGCCGAAATACTATTCAGAATGGCCCCTTTATCCGGAATAAGCTCATTGAAAACGACGTCAAAGGCGGAAACCCGATCCGTCGAGATGAGGAGCAGGGCATCGCCAAGATCGTAGAGATCTCGTACCTTGCCACGGGAAATCAGCGGCAGTTCGGGAATAGAACTTTCTTTCATTAACGACATTTTGACTCAGGACTTCCCCGGCTCTCCGCACCGCTTTTCGTCAGAACGCTGCCCGCTTTGTCTGCAGCAGACAGCGATGGAAACAAAGCACAGTTGCTGAGGAAGCTTTCCTCCTCTTTTACAGAATATGAAGAGTTTAGCCCTGAGCACGCACTTTTTCCAGCAATCAACTGCTGAATTTGCACCAAGCTGTTTTCTGTCTATGTTAGATTTTTACAAAGATTTTTCACCTATTTTTAACAATATTGTTGGAATATTGCTCGTTTTTTGGATATCGTAGAAATTTATGGTGATATTTGTTCTTTTTAAGTCGACTTTTCATCTTTTTCACGAAAAAGCAAGAGGATGTTTTTACAAATTAACTTGCAGGGCTTGGGCACTAAGGCTAGAATGAGCCGTATTCAATGCCTGTTTTACTGTTTGTCCACGCTGACCATGTTCACTCCGCTCTTCAAGCGGACCACAGGCGCAAAAATTGTCCATCGCCCCGTTGATGGCGGTTTTTGCAGGGAAAGGGTCAGGCGTTTTTCTTTTTCAAGGAGGAGATATGTCCGTCCAGGTGGCCATCATTATGGGTTCGCGCTCCGATCTCGAGGCGATGTCCGAAACGTTCAAAGTACTCAGCCAATTTCACATTGAATTTGAAGCTCATGCCCTTTCCGCTCACCGCACGCCGGACGCGGTCCGCGAGCTGGCAGAGGGTCTGGAAGGCAGAGGCATCAAGATCCTGATTGCAGGCGCCGGAGGAGCCGCTCATCTGGCCGGGGTCTGCGCTTCGCATACGTCTTTGCCGGTCATTGGCGTCCCCATGAAGACCTCCATGATGGGCGGCCTCGATTCGCTGCTCAGCACCGTACAGATGCCGCGGGGCATTCCCGTTGCTACTACTGCCGTTGGGGCTTCCGGCGCTTATAATGCCGCTCTCCTGGCAGTTTCCATTCTGGCTCTTGGCGACCGCGATCTCGCCACCGCTTATAAGGAATTTCGCCGCAATCAGACGCAGAAAGTGCTGACTTCTTCTGAAATAGACGTCGCAGAAATCCTTACAGAGGAAAAATAAGCGCTCAGCGGAGATGAAAGCAGGAGCCTGGCTCCGAGGATCCTTTGTGGGTCAATGAACTGTCCTTTCCGTCCACAGCCGAAGGTATGAAATACTGAGATCATCAGAAGATTGAGGGTTCAATGGATAAACTCATTTTCGTTCGTAAAAAGAAAGGTTTTCGCGACACAGAGAAGGCTGCACTCTCTTCGCTCAACCGTCTGCCTGGCATAAAGCTGCAGAAGCTGGCCCTGTTCAACATTTACGCTGTCTCGGAAGCTACTCCGGAAGAATATGAATGTTTGAGCCGGCGCATTCTCAGCGATCCCCTGGTAGACGAGGTCCTGACTTCTGAGGAAGTCAGAGAGTTTGCCCAGGGAGGTGACAGCTTAGGCATAAGCAGCCTTGAAGGTCAGTACGATCAGCGGAGAGATGCAGCAGAGCAGTGTCTGCGCCTCTTCTTCCCAGAATCCGAGCTCCGTGTTCACAGCTCGGTTTTTTATTTCTTTGACAGAAAACTCAGCGAAGCTGAAAGAAAGACTTTGCGCTTACAGCTCATCAACCCGCTGGAAAACCGCGAAGTCAAGCTCAGCGACTGGCTTGAAGCCGAGGCGGCAGGACGCCCGGTGTTCCCGGCAGAGGACCGTTCTCGCTGCAAAAACGTGCCCGTGTATACCGGCTTCTGCGAGCTTGATGAAGCAGGACTCGAAAATTTCATCCGGGAGCATGGCCTGGCCATGAATGTCGATGACCTGCGGCTCATTCGCGATGAATTCCG